>JARLIS010000022.1 GCA_031291615.1 Parvibaculum sp. | reverse complement strand
TGCCGCAGACGAAGACGTCCTTGCCGTCGCACAGTGCATCGACATCGACTTCGATGGCGTCGCGGAGATAGAGGTCGATCAGCACCGGGCTCTTGCCCGACACGGTGACGGCTTCGGTGATGTAGCGCTCGAGATGGCCCGCATCGCGGACGATTTCCATGGCGCGGCCGCCCAGCACGTAGGACGGGCGGATGACGACCGGATAGCCGATGCGCTCGGCGATTTCCTTGGCCTGCGCGTCGGAGCGCGCGATGCCGTTCGGCGGCTGGCGAAGCTGCAACTTGTCGAGCAGGTCCTTGAAGCGGTCGCGGTCTTCGGCGAGGTCGATCATGTCGGGCGAAGTGCCGAGGATCGGCACGCCGGCGCGCTCCAGCTCGTCGGCGAGTTTCAGCGGCGTCTGGCCGCCGAACTGCACGATGACGCCGGCCAGCGTGCCGTTGCGCGTCTCGACGTCGATCAGCTCCAGCACGTCTTCCGCCGTCAGCGGTTCGAAGTAGAGGCGGTCGGAAGTGTCGTAGTCGGTCGAAACCGTTTCCGGGTTGCAGTTGACCATGATGCTTTCGACGCCGATTTCGGCCAGGGCGAAAGCGGCGTGGCAGCAGCAATAGTCGAACTCGATGCCCTGGCCGATGCGGTTCGGCCCGCCGCCAAGGATGATTGCTTTCTTGCGGTTGGACGGAACGCTTTCGCAATCGGCCTTGCCCGCGAAGTTGGTCTCATAGGTCGAATACATATAAGGCGTGAGGCTGGCGAATTCGGCCGCGCAGGTATCGATGCGCTTGTAGACCGGGCGCACGCCCTGGGCGCGGCGTTCCTTGCGCACGTCTTCTTCTGCGCTGCCGGTCAGCTGCGCGAGGCGGGCGTCGGAAAAGCCCATCGCCTTCAGGCGGCGGAGTTCCGTCCTGTCTTTCGGCAGGCCGTTTTCGCGTACGGCTGTTTCCGCATCGACGATCATCTGAAGCTGTTCGATGAACCAGGGATCGTAGGCACAGGCCGCGTGGATTTCCTCGTGGCTGACGCCGAGGCGCAGCGCCTGGGCGATGACAAGGATGCGGTCCGGCGTCGGGCGGCCGAGCGCGGCGCGGATCGCGTTCTTGTCGTCGCCTTCGCCGAGATGGGGAACCTTCACCTCGTTGAGGCCGGTGAGGCCCGTTTCCATCGAGCGCAGCGCCTTCTGGAGCGACTCCTGGAAGGTGCGGCCGATGGCCATGGCTTCGCCGACCGACTTCATCGCGGTGCCGAGAAGGGGCTCGGCGCCGGGGAATTTCTCGAAGGCAAAGCGCGGGATCTTCGTCACGACATAATCGATGGTCGGTTCGAAGCTCGCCGGCGTCACCTTGGTGATGTCGTTCTGCAATTCGTCGAGCGTGTAGCCGACGGCGAGGCGCGCCGCCACTTTCGCAATCGGGAAGCCCGTCGCTTTCGAGGCAAGCGCGGAGGAGCGCGAGACGCGCGGGTTCATTTCGATGACGACGAGGCGGCCGTCCTTCGGATTGACGGCGAACTGCACGTTGGAGCCGCCCGTCTCGACGCCGATCTCGCGCAGCACCGCGATGCTCGCGTTGCGCATGATCTGGTATTCTTTATCGGTGAGCGTGAGGGCAGGGGCGACGGTGATCGAGTCGCCCGTATGCACACCCATCGGATCGATATTCTCGATGGAGCAGATGATGATGCAGTTGTCCGCCTTGTCGCGGACGACCTCCATCTCATATTCCTTCCAGCCGAGCACCGATTCCTCGATCAGCACTTCGGTCGTCGGCGAGGCGTCGAGGCCGCGCTCCACGATCTCGGTGAATTCCTGACGGTTATAGGCGATGCCGCCGCCCGTGCCGCCCATGGTGAAGGAGGGGCGGATGATGGCGGGCAGGCCGACGAATTCGAGGCCCGCCAGCGCTTCTTCCATGTTATGCGCGGCCTTGGAGCGCGGGCTTTCGAGCCCGATCTTGTCCATGGCGTCACGGAAAAGCTGCCTATCTTCGGCCTTGGCGATGGCGTCGCGTTTCGCGCCGATCATCTCGACGTTGAATTTCTTCAGCACGCCCATGTCGTCGAGCGCGAGCGCGGTGTTGAGCGCCGTCTGCCCGCCCATCGTCGGGAGCAGCGCGTCGGGGCGCTCCTTCTCGATGATCTTGGCGACAATCTCCGGCGTGATCGGCTCGATATAGGTCGCGTCGGCGAGATCGGGATCGGTCATGATCGTCGCCGGATTGGAATTGACGAGAATGATCCGGTAGCCCTCGGCCTTCAGCGCCTTGCAGGCCTGCGTCCCCGAATAATCGAACTCGCAAGCCTGACCGATGATGATCGGACCCGCGCCGATGATGAGGATGCTTTTGATGTCTGTGCGTTTGGGCATGGCTACTGAATACCGACGACAGCTTGTGGCTTCGCCTTGAAGCCCTCCCCCCTTGAGGGGGAGGGTTGGGTGGGGGGTACGCTATCGAGACTCTTCAAGCGATATGCGGATGACTTCAGTGACACCTTCGATGTTTTGAAGAATGTCGCTGTTCCAGAAGCGAAGAACCTTGTAGCCGCGAGCTTCGAGCCATGCCGTGCGCTTTGCATCGTGTTCGGCGCGATCGTCGCTGTGCTGGCCACCATCTGCTTCGATGACAAGTCTAGCCTGCAAGCAGATGAAGTCGACGATGTACGGACCCATTGGGTGCTGTCGACGGAAGCTGTGCCCGAGCTGGTCGCGCCTGAGGACCGACCAGAGTTTCTTTTCCGCGTCGGTCTGATTGCGGCGAAGTGCGCGTGCGCGCTCATTTGGCATGAAGAGGTACCCCCCTCCCTGACCCTCCCCCTCAAGGGGGGAGGGGATTTGAATTCGCCCGCCATCACTTCTTCCCCTCCTCGATCATCTTCACGAAGCGCTCGAAGAGGTAGTGGGAGTCCTGCGGGCCGGGGGATGCTTCCGGGTGGTACTGCACGGAGAAGACGGGCTTGCCCTTGAGGCGGATGCCGCAATTCGTGCCGTCGAAGAGCGACACATGCGTTTCCTCGACTTCGGCGGGCAGCGACTCGCGCGCGACGGTGAAGCCGTGGTTCATCGAGGTGATCTCGACCTTGTCGGTCGTATAGTCCTTCACCGGATGGTTCGCGCCGTGATGGCCCTGATGCATCTTTTCGGTTTTCGCGCCGAGCGCGATGGCGAGCATCTGGTGGCCGAGGCAGATGCCGAAGACGGGCTTGCCGCTCGCAACAAGCTTTTTGATTTCGGGCACGGCATAGACGCCGGTCGCCGCCGGATCGCCCGGACCGTTCGACAGGAACACGCCGTCGGGGTTCATCGCCAGAATGTCTTCGGCTTTCGTTTCGGCCGGAACGACCGTCACGTCGCAGCCGACGCTTGTCAGGCAGCGCAGGATGTTGCGCTTGATGCCGTAGTCGACGGCGACGACCTTGTACTTGCCGCCCGTGCTCTTGCCGTAGCCCTGACCCCAGACCCAGTTCGTTTCGTCCCAGCCGTAGGACTGGCCGCAGGTGACTTCCTTGGCGAGATCGAGGCCGACGAGGCCCGGAAAGGCGCGGGCCTTTTCGAGAAGCGCGGGAATGTCGAACTTGCCGTCCGGGTGATGGGCGATGATGCCGTCCGGCATGCCCTTGTCGCGGATGAGCCGCGTCAGGGCGCGCGTGTCGATGCCGGCAAGGCCGATGATGCCGCGGGCGCGGAGCCAGCGGTCGAAATGCTTGGCGGCGCGCCAGTTCGACGGATTGGTGATGTCGCTGCGCAGGATGCAGCCGCGCACGCCGGAGGAGGAGGCGAGGTTCGATGTCTCGATGTCTTCGTCGTTGACGCCGACATTGCCCACATGGGGGAAGGTGAAGGTGATGATCTGGCCGGCATAGGAGGGGTCGGTCAGGATTTCCTGATAGCCGGTGATCGAGGTGTTGAAACACACCTCGCCGACCGCTTCGCCGGTCGCGCCGAGGCCTAGACCTTCGATGACCGTGCCGTCTTTCAGCACCAGAACGGCTGTGGCTTTGCCGCTTTCGCTCATGCCGAAAACTCCCCGGAACTCCGCGGCTTCGTGGGCGCGCGCTGTTCCGTGGCGGCTTTCGTCGACACCTTCATGCTTGTACTCCAGGGGAGGGAGCGCCCGCCATTCCACACCGGGACGATGGCGTCCCGCCTGGCAGACTCAGTTTCCCGTCAAATTTCGCGGACACTAGGGGAAGCGTCTCCCGGCGTCAAGCCGCGCCACGATCAAATTGTTCCATTGAAAACAAGGCGTTAGAACATGCCCGACGATGCGCGACAAATTTGCGTCCCGGCGCGCGCTCCTTTAGCTTGTGCGCCTTCAGTCAAGGGAGACCGATTGATGAGCCAGACCCTGCGTGCGAGCATCACGGAAGCGGTGAAGGAAGCCATGAAGGCAGGCGACAAGTCGCGGCTTTCGGCGCTTCGTCTCATGCAGTCTTCGATCAAGGATCGCGACATCGCCTCCCGCACCGATGGCCGTAACGACGGTGTGAGCGACGCCGAGCTCATGGATCTGTTCGCCAAGATGGTGAAGCAGCGCCGCGAATCCGC
The DNA here is from genome assembly GCA_031291615.1 of Parvibaculum sp. GTDB lineage: Bacteria > Pseudomonadota > Alphaproteobacteria > Parvibaculales > Parvibaculaceae > Parvibaculum. The sequence continues at coordinate 5,431 of JARLIS010000022.1, read as the reverse complement.
CGATCTTTATGAAAAGGGTGGGCGGCCTGAGCTTGCGGCTTCGGAGCGCGCCGAAATCGCCGTCATCGAGAGCTTCATGCCGAAGCAGATGTCGGAAGCCGAGACCAGGGCCGCCGTTGAAGCGGTGATGAAGGAGATCGGCGCTTCGAGCGTGAAGGATATGGGCCGCGTCATGGGCGAACTCAAAAAGCGCTATGCGGGCCAGATGGATTTCGGCCAGGTCGGCGCGATTGCCAAGGGTTTGCTGGGCTGATCGCGCCCGGGCCTTAGATTCGCCACACAAGCCGCCTACGGAAGATACCGATCATCATGAGATGGGCGGCGCTCCACATTTGGCGGCGCCGCGGAGGTGGAAGCCTTGCGCGTGCTTAAATGTCTGGCCGCAGGTTTGCTCACACTTCTTCTGGCATCCTGCGCCGAGGTCCGATCGTTCGACGGCATGCTCGACCAGCACGTCGATCCGCATGCGCGGCCCGAAATCGTCGGCGCGCGGGGGCCGCTGAGCGTCAAGCAGACAAAGGCCGTTCTTGCCCGGTTGCATGACGGCAGCGGCGATGCCGACATTCTGCAACGCCATCTCCTGATCGAGCAGGCGGTGGCGGAAAGTCCGCTCGTCGCCGGCAACACGACCCATCTCCTCCATGACGGCGAGACGACATTCTGGGCGATCTTCAAGGCGATCCGCGGCGCGCGCGATCACGTCAATCTCGAATATTTCACCTTCGAGGACATAGAGAGCGACGGCGCGCATCTCGGCGACCTGCTGGTCGAGAAGCGTGCGCAGGGCGTCGCGGTCAATGTGATCTATGACAGCTACGGGTCGGGCGAAACGCCACCCGCCTTTTTCGACAGGCTGAAAAAAGCCGGCGTGAAGATCGTCGAATTCAATCCGCTGAACCCGCTCGATTCCAAGGCCGCCTATTCGATCAACGACCGCGATCATCGCAAGATATTGATCGTGGACGGAACGACGGCCATTGTCGGCGGCGTCAATCTCAGCAAGTCCTATCAGAGCCGTTCGCCCGGCCGCGCCTCGGAGCCCGCAGGGTCGTTGCCGCAGCATTGGCGCGACACCGATCTCGAAATCCAGGGGCCGGCGGTTGCGCAATTGCAGAAGCTTTTCATGCAGCATTGGCAGGAACAGAAAGGCCCGCCGCTCGACGATGCGCATTTCTTTCCCGCGCAGAAGGCTTCCGGCACCGAGCTTGTCCGCGTCATCGGCAGCACGCCTGCAAACGAGATACCGCGCTATTACGTGACGCTGCTTTCCGCCATTCGCAGCGCCGAGAAAAGCATCTGGCTCAGCGCCGCCTATTTCGTGCCGACGCATGACGAGAAGGAGAGCCTGGAAGAGGCCGCCCGCAGCGGCGTCGATGTGCGGCTGCTGCTGCCGTCGCAGAGCGATTCCGAACTTGCGCTCAATGTCGGCCGCTCGCATTACGAAGACCTCATGGAGGCGGGCGTCAAGATTTACGAGGTTCAGAACCAGGTGCTGCATTCCAAGACGGCGGTGATCGACGGCGTCTGGCTCGTCATCGGCTCGTCGAATTTCGACCAACGCAGCGTCCTCTTCAACGATGAGGTCGATGCGGTCGTGCTGGGCGCGAGTTCGGCGGGAGAGCTTGAGGAGATGTTCCGGGTGGACCAGGCGGCGGCGAAGCCCGTCGACCCCAAGGTCTGGGACGAGCGGCCGCTGTCGGACAAGATCGAAGAGCTCTATTCGCGCGTCTGGCAGGCCCTGCTTTAGGCGGGGCGGCGGGTTATCCACAGGCGCGGCACTCGCCATCCGGGGATCGAAATGCGACAATAGCTCTTCAATCCTGATTGCGGGCCCCGGCGCCGATGAGTTTCCCGAAGTCCTTTCTCGACGAGTTGAAGGCGCGTATCCGCGTCTCGGAGGTCGTTGGGCGGAAGGTGAAGCTCATCCGGCGAGGGCGCGAGTTTGTGGGGCTTTCGCCCTTCACGAACGAGAAGTCGCCATCGTTCACCGTCAATGACGACAAGCAGTTCTGGCATTGCTTCTCGTCGGGCGAGCATGGCGACGTCATCAAGTTCCTCGAAAAAACCGAGAACCTTTCCTTCCTCGAAGCGGTGGAGCGTCTCGCGGGCGAAGCGGGCCTGGAAATGCCGCAGCGCGACCCGCGCAATATCGAGCGCGAGAAGGAAGCGGCTTCCCTTGTCGATGTGATGGAGATGGCGGCGGAGTTCTTCCGCCAGAAGTTGCAGTCGGGGGCGGGCGCGGAAGCGCGCGCCTATCTCGAACGGCGCGGATTGAAGCATGAGACCGTCGAGGCTTTCGGTCTCGGCTATGCGCCGGGTTCTGATCGCGGCGACCGCGTGCAGTTGCTGAAGCATCTGAAGGCAAAGGGCGTCGCCGTCGAGCAGATGGCGGAAGCCGGCCTCATCATTTCGGGCACCGATATTCCAGAGCCCTATGACCGTTTCCGCAACAGGCTGATGTTTCCGATCGCCGATGCGCGCGGCCGCACGATTGCCTTTGGCGGGCGTGCCCTCGATGCCGAGCAGAAGGCGAAGTATCTGAACTCGCCCGAGACGCCGCTCTTTCACAAGGGGCGCGGCCTCTACAATCTCCATCGCGCGCGCAAGCCTGCCTATGACGCAGGCACGGTCGTCGCCGTCGAGGGCTATATGGACGTCATCGGCATGGCGCAGGGCGGCATCGCCAATGCGGTTGCGCCGCTCGGGACCGCGCTCACCGAGGATCAGATCGGCCTTCTCTGGCGCATGGCGCCCGAGCCCATCCTTTGTTTCGACGGCGACAAGGCGGGGCTGCGCGCCGCCTTCCGCGCGGTCGAGCGCGTGCTGCCGCTCTTGAAGCCCGGCCATTCGCTCCGCTTTGCCCTGCTGCCCGAGGGAAAGGACCCCGACGATCTCGTCCGCGAGGAAGGGGGCGAGGCCATGCGCGCCGTGCTCGACGCCGCCCGGCCGCTGGCCGAAATGGTCTGGGAGAAAGAAGTGTCGGCCGGGACCTGGGACACGCCGGAGCGCCGCGCCGCGCTCGAAGCGCGGATCGAGGAGGTGATCGGGCAGATCGCCGACGCCAAGGTCCGGGCGCATTACGCGCAAGACCTCAGGGGACGCATCCAGCGCCTCTTCGGACCGAAGCAGGGGCGGGCAAGCTACCGGCAGGAGCAGCGCGGCGGCTTCCAGAAGCGGGTCTGGACGGGCGGGCGAGGGGGCTTTCAGCGCGATCCGAGGCCGACGCCGGTGACGCCGGAGCTTCGCCGGTCGGCTCTTGTCCGGGACGACGGCGCCCGGGGCCGGAACATGGAGGAGCTGATGCTCCTCATCATGCTTAACCACCCGGAACTTCTGGAGGATTACTGCGAGGAGTTTTCGCGGGTTGAAATCAGGCCGGCGGCCCTTGACAGATTACGCAATGAAATCATAGATATAGCCGCCCTCCATGCGCCTCTTGACAGGGACGCGCTGAGGAACCATTTGGTCTCTAGGGATTTGGCGGATATAGCACAGCGGCTGGAAGGCGGGGCGGCGTCGAGAAGCGACCGTTTCGCCCGTCCGGATGCGTCGCGGGAAGAAGCCGAAACCGGCTTCCTGCATATCGTGGAGCGGCACCGGCGGACGATTACGCTCGAGGCCGAACTCAAGGCGGCCGAGCGGGCGCTCGCCGAGGACATGAACGAAGTAAACTGGGCGCGGCTGCGGGCAATTCACGCGCAGCTCGAGCGACCGGAGACAGACGGACTGGAGAAAGACGCGCCCGGACGGGCATCGGGTTCTTGAGGGGCTAAGACGAGGCGGGCGTTTCGGGGACGTTCGCGGAAGTTCCGGCAAAGGCGAGATGAGGTGAGGCGCGTGGGGCGCGACCGGCAAGCCGGCAGCTCGCGCGGCATCGTCTATTCGGCGCTTCGTCGGAACGACAAGGCGCAGAGAATTCAATTTTAAGACGGGGCGGCCCATTGCGGTTCCTCGCAAGAGTTTCAGGCGGAGAGATTGATGGCGACCAAAGCGGCAGAACAGACGGAAGCCCCGGAAGCAGAACCGGCGACGGCGCAGGACGGCCCGCTTCTCGACATGTCGGATGCCGCCGTCAAGAAGATGATCAAGGCCGCCAAGGCGCGCGGCTTCGTCACCTATGACGAGTTGAACAAGGTTCTGCCGTCGGAGGAGTTCTCTTCCGAGCAGATCGAAGACACGCTGGCGATGCTGTCCGAAATGGGCATCAACGTCGTCGAGAACGACGAGGCGGAAGAGGCGGGAGACGGCGCGCCGGCGGAAGCCGATGCCGAGGCCGAATCCGCGGAGGCCGACGAGGACGAGCCCGTCACCGGCAAGGCCGTCGCCACCACCACGACAACGACCACCGCGCTCGACCGCACCGACGATCCGGTGCGCATGTATCTGCGCGAAATGGGCTCGGTCGAGCTTCTGTCGCGTGAAGGCGAAATCGCCATCGCCAAGCGCATCGAGGCCGGCCGCGAGACCATGATCGCGGGCCTCTGCGAAAGCCCGCTGACATTCCAGGCCATCATCATCTGGCGCGACGAGCTGAACGAGGGAAAGATCCTCCTTCGCGACATCATCGATCTCGACGCCACCTATGCCGGCCCCGACGCGAAGAAGATCGACCATTCCCAGGCCGCGCTCAACGGCGAGGCGCCGCCGCGCATCGAGCCGGAAGAGGAAGAGGTCGACGACGACGGCGAGGACAGCGAGAACTCCATGTCGCTCGCCGCGATGGAAGCGGAACTGAAGCCGAAGGTTCTCGAAAGCTTCGACCGCATCGCCAACGACTACAAGAAGCTCCGCAAGCTGCAGGACTCCAAGGTCGAGCTCGCGCTGAAGGGCGAGGAATTCGGCGGCGCGTCCGACAAGAAATATCAGAAGCTCACTTCCGACCTCATCGAAGAAGTGAAGAGCCTCTCACTCAACAACAACCGCATCGAGAGCCTTGTCGAGCAGCTTTACGCGATCAACAAGCGCCTGATGGGCCTTGAAGGCCGCTTGCTGCGCTTCGCCGAGAGCCACGGCATTCCGCGCGAAGAGTTTCTGAAGCAATATTACGGCGAAGAGCTCGATCCGAACTGGATCCGCCGCGTCAGCCGTCTCAAAGGCAAGGGCTGGACGTCGTTTACGCGCGACGCGCGCGATCAGGTGAAGGAAATTCGCGGCGCGATCCAGAACCTCGCCTCCGAAACCGGCCTCGACATTTCCGAATATCGCCGCATCGTCTCGACGGTGCAGAAGGGCGAGCGCGAAGCCCGCATCGCCAAGAAGGAAATGGTGGAGGCGAACCTGCGCCTCGTCATCTCCATCGCCAAGAAATACACCAATCGCGGCCTCCAGTTCCTCGACCTCATTCAGGAAGGCAATATCGGCCTGATGAAGGCGGTCGATAAGTTCGAGTATCGCCGCGGCTACAAGTTCTCGACTTACGCGACGTGGTGGA
>JARLIS010000021.1 GCA_031291615.1 Parvibaculum sp. | reverse complement strand
GGATTGGTTTTCTTGGATGTGGGAGAGATCGTCGAGGCGGCGGCGGGGGAGGGGTTTGGGGGGGCGCCGAAAAACGAACGGACGAAAACGTTTCTTGCGCAGATTCTGAGAGGGTAGTCTTTGCTGACGCCGTCTGGCGGGCTGCCGCCCGTTACGGCGAATAATGAAATTCTCTGTGGTTTGGCGGGGTTGTCGAATGGCTGGCTTGCCGGGGACGAAGGAGGGAGAGCGCCCTGCTTCGATGAACATTCTGAAGCAGCTCGGGCCCGGGCTTGTAACGGGTGCCGCGGATGACGATCCAAGCGGCATCGCCACTTACAGCCAGGTAGGGGCGCAGTTCGGATATAGCCTTACCTGGGTGATGCTCTTAAGCATGCCCTTGATGATTGCCATTCAGGCAGTGTCCGCGCGCATCGGCAGCGTGACGGGGCATGGCATCTCGCAAAATCTGAGAAGGCATTATTCGCCCTGGCTGCTGCGCGGCGCCGTCATCTTGCTGCTCGTTGCAAATGTCGCAAATCTCGCGGCCGATCTTGGCGCAATGGGGGCCGCGCTCGGCCTGTTGATCGGCGGGCCGATCAGGCTCTATGCGGTGGTGTTCGGCCTCTTATGCATCGGCGCCGAGATTTTCATCAGCTATCGGAACTATGCGAAGATCCTCAAATGGGCGACGCTTTCGCTCTTTGCCTATGTCGCCGTCGTTTTTACGGCCGATGTGCCCTGGGGATCGGCGCTCTACCAGACATTCGTGCCACGGTTTTCCTTCGACGGGCAGAATGCGATGGCCATTGTTGCGGTCCTTGGAACCACGATCAGCCCCTACCTCTTCTTCTGGCAGGCGGGACAGGAAGTTGAGGAATTGCACCGCCGTCATCTGAGGCCCCTGAACAATAATTCGCGCGCCGCAGGCCCAGAGCTTCGGCGTATTCGTCTTGATACAGTCGTCGGAATGATCTTTTCGAATATCGTTTCCGTCTTCATCATCTTCGCGACGGCGGCGACGCTCAACGCGCATGGCGTCACCGATATCCAGACTTCGGCGCAGGCGGCCGAGGCGTTGCGGCCAATCGCGGGCGTTTTCACATTCGCTGTCTTCGCGATCGGCATCATCGGCACGGGCATGCTGGCGGTGCCGGTGCTGGCGGGATCGGCCGCCTATGCGGTTGCTGAAATATTCCGCTGGCCCGAGGGGCTCGACCGCAATTTGCGCGAGGCGAAGGCGTTTTATGGCGTGGTGGCGGCGGCGACGCTTGGCGGCATCGCGCTCAATTTCACTTCGATAGACCCGATCAAGGCGCTTTATTGGAGTGCGGTGTTGAACGGGGTGCTGGCCGCGCCGTTGATGGCTCTCATCATGGTGATGGCAATGAACCCGCGCGTCATGGGACGGCTTACTCTACCCATGCCGTTGCTGGTTCTAGGATGGCTGGCGACGGTCGTGATGCTGGCCGCGTCGATCGGCTTTCTGGCTCTTTGACACAAGGGATTTACCGCGGCGATGGCGTGAAATGAGACTGGCCGACGGGGCTTGAAAGCGTAGCCGTCGGTCAACACATCGAAAGTATGGGCGATGCAAATGGCGCCAACGACATTTGCGTTCGGGCCGACACGGGATCGGGGTCATCATGAGTTCAAAGCAGTTGCGGCTGGGCGCGTTCATGCGGCCGATCAGCATTCACACCGCTGCCTGGCGTTATCCCGGCGCCTATGCCGACGCCAATTTCAACTACGGCCATATCAAGCGCTTCATCCAGAAGCTCGAACACGGAAAGTTCGACGCTTTCTTCATGGCGGATCATCTGGCCGTCCTGAACATGCCCATCGACGCGCTGAAGCGAAGCGCGACGGTGGCCTCATTCGATCCGTTGACGCTTTTGCCGGCGCTGGCCGAGGCGACGGAGCATATCGGGCTCATCGCCACGGCTTCGACAACCTATAACGAGCCCTATCATGTCGCGCGGAAATTCGCCTCGCTCGACCACATCAGCAACGGGCGGGCGGGGTGGAACCTCGTCACCTCGGCCAATCCGACCGAGGCGCTGAATTTCAGCCGCGAGGAGCATCTGGAACATGGCGAGCGCTACAAGCGGGCGCGCGAGTTCTACGATGTCGTGACCGGGTTGTGGGACTCATGGGCGGACGACGCGTTCATCCGTGATGTCGAGAACGGCATCTATTTCGATCCGGCAAAGATGCATGTGCTGAACCACAAGGGGCCGGAGTTCCAGGTGCGCGGGCCGCTGAATGTCGGGCGGCCGATTCAGGGCTGGCCGGTCATTGTGCAAGCGGGCGCTTCGGAAGCGGGGCGGCAGATCGCGGCGGAGACGGCGGAGGCCGTGTTCAGCGGCGGTGGCTCGCTGGAAGACGGCCGGCGCTTTTATGCCGATGTCAAAGGGCGGATGGACAAGATCGGGCGCAATCGCGACCACATGAAAATTCTTCCGGGCGCCTTCGTCGTTGTCGGAGAAACGGTCGAGGAGGCGAAGGCGAAGCGCGCGCATCTCGACAGCCTCGTTCACTACGACAGCGCGATTGCGTCGCTTTCGATTGCGCTCGGGACGGATGCCTCGAAGTTCGATCCCGACGGACCGTTGCCGGAAATTCCCGAGAGCAATGCGAGCAAGAGCGGGCGGGAGCGGGCGATTGCGCTCGCGCAACGCGACGGGTTGACCGTACGACAGCTCGCGCAAAGGCTTGGCGGCTTTGCGGGGCTTGCCTTCGTCGGAACGCCCAAGACCATCGCCGATCAGATGGAGGAATGGCTGATGACGGAAGCCAGCGACGGCTTCAACATCATGTTCCCGTTCCTGCCGGCGGGTCTCGATGATTTCGTAGACAAGGTCATTCCCGAATTACAGCGGCGCGGGCTTTTCCGTCGCGAATATGAGGGGCGGACATTGCGTGAAAACCTCGGCCTTCCGCGACCGGAAAATCAGTTCTTCGCGAAGTCGCGCGTCGAGAGTGCGGCGGAGTAATTCTCTCCGCCATATGTGCTCACGCCGCAAGCGAAGGGGCTAGTGATGATGCGTATCCGCCGTCAGGCGCAGGAATTCCTGTCGTGTTTTCGGGTCGGTGCGGACGGCGCCGATGAGGTGACTGGTGCTCAAGCTTGCTTCGGGTGAATTGACGCCGCGCAGCGTCATGCAGGAATGTTCGGCCTGGATGACGACGCCGACGCCGCGGGGCTTCAGAATTTCATCAATGGCTTTGGCGATATCGGCGGTGAGTTTTTCCTGAATCTGGAAACGGCGGCCGAAACCGTGGACGACGCGGGCGAGCTTGGAGATGCCGACGACGCGCTTCGACGGCAGGTAACCGACATGGGCATAGCCCGTCACCGGCAGCATGTGGTGCTCGCAGAAGCTGACGACGCGGATATTTCTCAGCACGATCAGTTCGTCATAGCCGCCGACTTCCTCGAATACGCGCTGCAGATAGGCGCGCGGATCGACATCATAGCCTGAAAAAAGTTCGGCATAGGAGCGCACGACGCGCGCGGGCGTGTCGACCAGGCCTTCGCGATCCGGGTTCTCGCCCGCCCAACGGAGAAGCGTGCGAACGGCAAGTTCCGCTTCGGCGCGGGAGGGCTTTCCTTCCGGCTTTTTCTTCGGTTTGGCGATTTTCTTTCGCGATGTTTTGGCCAATTTCTGTTTCTCCCTGTCGTTCGCGGTTTCTGGTTTTATTCCTCGAATATGGCTTCGGTCTGCGCGAAAGGCGTGAAACCGTGGCGCTGGTAAAGGCGCAGCGCATTTGGATGGTCGAGCGTGCATGTCTGGACGACGAGGCGGTCGGGCCCCCGCGACCAGGCAAGTGAAATCGCTTCGTTCAGCAGGAAGCGGCCGAGACCCTGGCCGATATATTCCGGCATCACGCCGAGGAAGCAGAGGTCTGCGTCGGGCATGTTGCGGAAGTCCAGCTCGGCGAAGCCGACCGGAGAGCCGTTGAGCCAGAGCACGTAAATCTCGACTTCGACATCGTGAATGATGGCGGCGAGTTCGGCGTCGGTCAGCTTGCGGCGGCTTACCCAGGCGTAGTGTCTGCCGATGGTGTCGTAGAGATAGCGATAGAAATGGAGCGGCGGCTGTTCGGCGCGAATGAGCGCATAGCGGCCGGAAGGCTTCGGAGCAGGCGCGAGGCGCGGCTGTGTCCGCATTTCTAGATGGGTCACGACCGTTTGGTGAACCTTGCCCATCCCGTGCTTTTCTCGGCTGCTCAGACTTCGATCGGAAGTCCCTCGACGGCGCCCCATTCGGCCCAGGAGCCATCATATACGGAGGTCATGTCGTTGCCGAGCGCCGCGAGGCCGAGCGCCAGAATGCAGGCGCTGACGCCCGAGCCGCAGGTGGCGATGACGGGCTTGCGAATGTCGATGCCGGCGTCGTCGAAGAGGCGGACAAGCTCAGGCGGCGATTTCAGCGTGCCGTCGGCATTGACCAGATTGGCCGAAGGGAGATTGCGGCTGCCCGGAATATGACCGCCTTTGAGGCCCGGCCGGGGTTCTGCCTCCTCGGCGCGGAAACGGCGGCCGGAGCGCGCATCGATGACCTGCTCCTCGCAGGTGTCGAGATTGCCGAGAATGGCCTCGCGGTCTCGTACAAGAAGCGCGTTGCGTTGGGCGGTGAAGTGACGGCTGCCGGGGCGCGGCTTCGCGTCCGTCAACGGCCGGCCTTCGGCTTTCCATTTCTTCAGGCCGCCGTCGAGCACGACGACGTCGGTGTGGCCCATGACGCGAAACGTCCACCAGACTCGCGGCGCGGAAAAAATACCGGCGCCGTCATAGACGACAATGCGGACGCCGTCGCCCAGGCCCAGCGCGCGGACGCGGGATGAAAATTTCTCCGGCGAGGGCAGCATGTGCGGATAAGGGCTCGACGTGTCGGAAATCTCGTCTATGTCGAAGAAAAGTGCGCCGGGGATGTGGCCCTGCTCATATTCGGCGCGCGGGTCGCGCTGCGCCTGCGGCAGATACCAGGAGGCGTCGACAATGCGCACGTCCGGTGCGTCGAGATGGGCGGCGAGCCATTCGGTACTCACAAGCGGGCTCTCGGGCGCCGGCATACGGGTCGTCCTTTACTGTCGTCAGAGCCAATCCGGCGCGGGCAGATTTTTCTCGCGCAGGAAAGCTGGATTGAACAATTTGCTTTGATAGCGCGTACCGTAATCGCAAAGGATCGTGACGATCGTATGTCCGGGGCCGAGATCGCGGGCGAGGCGAATGGCGCCCGCAACATTGATGCCCGAGGAACCGCCGAGGCAGAGGCCCTCTTCCTTCAGCAGGTTGAAGACTATGGGCAATGCCTCCTCGTCCGGTATCTGGTAGGCCTCGTCGATGGGCGCATCTTCGAGGTTCGCCGTGATGCGGCCCTGTCCGATGCCTTCGGTGATCGAAGTGCCTTCGGCTTTCAACTCGCCATGCTTGTAGAAATTGTAGAGCGCGGCGCCCATGGGGTCCGCGAGCGCAATGCGGATGTTTCTGTTGCGGGCTTTCAGAGCCATGCCGATGCCGGCGAGCGTTCCGCCCGTGCCGACGGCGCAGGTGAAGCCATCGACCTTGCCGTCGGTCTGGGTCCAGATTTCGGGGCCCGTCGTTTCGATATGGGCCTGACGGTTCGCCACATTGTCGAACTGGTTCGCCCAGATCGCGCCGTTCTTTTCCTTGGTGGCGAGCTCTTCCGCGAGGCGGCCTGAATATTTGACGTAGTTCATCGGGTCCTTGTAGGGGACGGCCGGAACCTCGATCAGCTCCGCGCCGCAGAGCCGGAGCATGTCCTTCTTTTCCTGCGATTGCGTTTCAGGGATCACGATGACGCTTCGGAAACCGAGCGCATTGCCGACAAGCGCGAGGCCAATGCCCGTGTTGCCGGCCGTGCCTTCGACGATGGTTCCGCCGGGGCGGAGCTGACCCTTCGCCACCGCATCCTTGATGATGTAGAGCGCGGCGCGATCCTTCACCGACTGGCCGGGGTTCAGGAACTCGGCCTTGCCGAGAATTTCGCAGCCCGTTTCCTCGGAAGCGCGCTTCAGGCGGATCATCGGCGTGTTGCCGATCGCATCCACAAGTCCGTTTCTGATGTCCATTTTGTCCGTCTGAGTCGCGGGTGGGACCTTAACCGCAACATACGGAGGGCGGCCGGCCGGTTCAAGGCGCAGAGCGTTAAGTCAGGCCTTCATGTCAGTTTTGATTTGTTGAGCATAAGCCACTGAATCATAAGAATAGTCTTGGCTTCGCGAACGCGGCCGTCCAGGCAGGCGAGATAGGCCTCGACCAGCGGCACGACGACAGCGCGAATATCCTCGTGTTCTTCGGCAAGACCATGTGTGCCTCCGATGGCCGACAGATCGGTGCGGGCTGCGAACATATAGGTGCGTTCGCCATAGCCACCGGGCGAGGAATAGACGGTGGCTATGGGTATGGGCGCGTCAATGGTGCAGCCTGCCTCTTCCATCGCCTCGCGGCGGGCGACTTCGGGTGGTGTTTCGCCGGGATCGACGATGCCCGCGACCGCTTCAAAGAGCCATGTCGCCTCGCCCCAAAAGAGGCCGCAGGTGCGGAACTGCTCGATCAGGACAACGGCGTCGAGCTTCGGGTCGTAGGGAAGCACCATGCCGACTTCGGCGATGGTGTAGAGGTCGCGCTGGATGACCTCCGACCATGTTCCGTCGAAGCGCCTGTGCCGGAGCGTGAAGCGCTCGAGCCTGCCCCAGCCCTGACCGAGTGTTTCGCGGGAGCGAATGTCCACATCGGCGAGCGTGTGGGGCGTGGGTGTGAGGCGGGCATCCATGATGTGATTCCAGACTGTCGTGAGAAAACAGTCTAGCAGCCGAGCGACAGAGGCCAACCCCGGGCGGAGCCTGCCTTTGGGCCATCGAAGCCGGACCCGAACGACCCGCTCGGCCGGCGTGTCTCGAAAGTCTCGACGGGCACGCTCAACACGTCCACGACCTATCTTTCCGACGGCGACCGCGAGATCGCCGAATATGACGGCACCGGCGCGACGCTGATGCGCCGCTACGTCTATGGCCCCGGCATCGACGAGCCGATCGTTCGCATCGACGTCTCGGGTTCCTCATCCGCGCGTTGCTATACGCATCAAGATGCGCTGGGCTCGGTCGTCGCGGTGACGGACAACACGGCGCGGTCGTCGAGAAGGACGGGTACGGAGTCTATGGCGAGAGCGCGAGCCTCACCCGCAACCCCAACCGCTTCACCGGCCGCGCCTCGATCCCGAGACTGGGCTCTATTACTACCGCGCCCGGTATTACTCCGCATCCCTCGGACGGTTCATGCAGAACGATCCGATTGGGTATGACGGGGGAGATAATCTCTACACATATGTCGGGAATGATCCGATTAATCTGATTGATCCAATGAAATACGTCATATCACTGAATGCGGCCACCTACATCGGAATCGGCATTAATGGTTCGTTGGGTGTGTACTACGACAGTGATCGGGACGTGGCAGGAACATCTTTCAGTCTCGGTGGCGGAGTCGGCTTAGATGCAAGCCTCGGCGGTACCTTCGCCATTGGGCCGAGTGGACATGCGACGAGTAGTGCGACAGTCAATATCAATGGCTCTTTAGGACCAGTAGGTAGCAATTGGGTCCTAGCGGAGCGTAAAAAAAGTGGGCAAGTCACGAATCCAATTTCCGGGAACTTCGGTGCTAACTATGATCCAAATCTGACCAATGAGAGTCGGGGCGGCCTTGAACTTGGCGGCTATCTGAATGGTGAAGTCGACCTCGAGAGGGACAGCACTTTGTTGATAAGTGCAGTGCGCAAGGTCGAGGGCATCTCCTCGCAAGTCTACTCATGGGTTGCGCCCAACGATACTTCGGGGGCAGCGACTTATTTGAAGTGATCAGCTGTGATCGTGCTAGAAAAGCGTAGTGGTTTGTCAATTTCTACCGCTCGAATTTCGGACCGCCACGATTGCGGAGATTGATATGGTCAAAATACTGTACGTCACGACGGCAACGTCCTTTGTGCTTACGCCATTTTGCATTCTATATGCCGTGTATGCTTTGAGTTCTCGTCTAAGAAAAAATCATAATGCAGAATGGGTGCTGCTCGGAAGTCCAACGTTGCTTACGGCAACTACTACGGCGGCATCAAATTTGGTTAAGTTTATATTTGGAAGTGGTTACAAGGCGATTGATGATCCCGTTGTGGTCAGGCTTGTCGTTGCGATCCGGTGCCTGTTTGCTGCAGGAGTGTCTTTTTGGATTGCGCTCAAGTGCTTGGCGCTTATTCATTCTTGATGGCCACAACTGACTTCCCCGGGCTCCTTTGGTTGCTTCCCGTCATCGTTGCGCCCTTCATCGGGAGTTTCCTCGGGGTGCTGGTCGTCCGTTTGCCGGGCGGTGAGCGGGTTATCTTCACCCGCTCCGTCTGTCCCCATTGCGAAACCCAACTCAGGCCACTCGACCTCTTCCCTCTGCTGAGCTGGCTCGCCCTTCGCGGCCGATGCCGGCACTGCGCCGCCAGGATCGGCATCTTCTATCGCTTGATCGAACTTGCGGCCCTCGCCGTGGCCCTTTGGGCTGCCGCCGTCACATCGGATGGCGCCTTGCTCGCGACCTGCCTGCTCGGCTGAACCTTGCTGGCTCTTGCCTTCATCGACTGGCGTCATTTTCTGCTGCCCGACGCCCTCACCTTGCCGCTTGCGGCAGCGGGCCTCGTTGTGGCCTATCTACTTGACCGCCCGAATCTCGTCGATCACCTGTTGGGCGTAGCGGCGGGCTGTCTTTTCGTCATGCTGGTTGCGCTCATCTATCGCCGGTTCCGCGGTCGCGACGGCATGGGGCAGGGCGACGCGAAACTTCTCGCCGCCGCGGGCGCCTGGGTGACCTGGGAGGGGTTGCCGAGCGTCGTCTTTGTCGCCGCAATGTCCGGCCTCTTCGTTGCCTCGCTGAGGTCCATTCACGGCGCGCCTCTCGCAGATCAACAACGCCTTGATATTGAGGGGCGGTTGCAGGCCAGACTCTAGTTTCTTGTAATCGTGAGTTGAGTCACGTCGATCTGGCCGGCGCGGAAGCCCGCTTCGCAATAGGCCAGATAATATTCCCACATGCGGCGGAAACGTTCGTCGAATCCCATGTGCTGGATTTCCGGCCAGGCGGCGCGAAAGCGATGGCGCCATTGCTTCAACGTCTCGGCATAGTCCAGGCCGAAATCAAGATTGCCGGCCCATGTGAGGCCCGCGCGGGCAACCTGTTCCTTCAATGCAGAGGGCGAGGGCAGCATGCCGCCCGGGAAGATGTAGCGCTGGATGAAGTCGGCGCCCTTGCGATAGGCGGGGAAGGCGTAGTCGGCGATGGTGATGATCTGGAGACCGGCGATGCCGCCCGGCTTCAGGCATTCGCGGATCTTCTTGAAGTAGGCCGGCCAATATTCCTCGCCGACCGCCTCGAACATTTCGATGGAGGCGATGCGGTCGAACTTCTCCGTCACGTCGCGGTAATCCTGATAGCGGATGTCCACCTTGTCGGAGAGGCCCTTGGCGGCCATGCGCTCGCGGGCGAAGGCGAGCTGCTCCTTGCTGATGGTGATGCCGGTGACGCGGCAGCCGATCTCGCTTGCCGCGTATTCGGCAAAGCCGCCCCAGCCGGAGCCGATTTCGAGCAGATGATGCTCGGGCTTGAGGCCGATGCGCTCGGCGAGCGAGCGATATTTGTTGATCTGGGCGTCGGAGAGGTCCTGTCCCGGATGGGAGAAGCGGGCCGAGGAATAGGTCATCGTGCGGTCGAGCCAGCGGCGATAGAAGCCGTTGCCGAGGTCGTAATGGAATTCAATGTTGCGCTTCGAGCCGCGTCTGGAATTGCGGCGCGCGAAATGCCAGAGCCTCGCGCCGAAGCGGACGACGCCAAGGCCCCGAAGTTTTTCCTGCAACGCTTCCTTGTTGCGGGCGAAGAGCTCCAGAAAGGCGGTGATATTGGGGCTGTCCCACATGCCTTCGAGGAAGGCTTCCGCCGCGCCGAGATCGCCGCCGGCGAAAAAGCGGCGGGCGAGGGCGTAGTCGCGGATTTCCATGATCGCGCTCTCGCCGGGCTCGCGGCCCTGGAAGCGCAGTCGACGCCCGTCCGGCAGGACGACAAGGAGACTCCCTCGTCTCAACTGGAGGAGCGCCCGGAAGGCAAGGCGCGCGAGGCGTGGAATGCCGGCGATGGACGAAATATTCGCCGGCGTCACATCGACAATGTCGGACGCGGCATCGGTGCCGCGTATGCCGTCAACGGTGATCTGGGTCATGAGAAAGCCCCTCTACGTCAGCCGCCTGACTATAGCGGCTGGAACGGCAAAAACATATCGACTTCATGGGGATGGATACGCGGGCGTGAAGGCACCGGTTCAGTCGTCAGGGGTTCTTTCGGCGATGGCAGGTGCTAGTTTCCTCCAACCCGCCCCTTGAGTCGCCCAATGCCTGAATTCATGGAACTGAAGAGAGAGACGATGGTTCACCCCGAAGGGGTGCTGAAGGATGTGTTCGGCCTGCCGTCGTTCCGCGGGCAGCAGGGAGACATTATTCGCCACGTCGTCGATGGCGGCGATGCGGTGGTGCTGCTGCCGACCGGTGCGGGCAAGTCGCTCTGCTATCAGATACCCGCCTTGTGCCGGGAAGGGGTCGGCATTGTCGTGTCGCCGCTCATCGCGCTGATGCGGGATCAGGTCGAGGCGCTCAGGCAGTCGGGCGTCCGCGCGGCGGCGCTCAATTCGACGCTGACGCCCGAGGAGGCGCAGGCCATCAGGATCGAGCTTGCGGCCGGTCGCCTCGATCTTCTCTATGTGACGCCGGAACGATTGGTCAGCGACGGCTTCATGGGGCTGCTGTCGCGCTTGCAGCCAGCGCTATTCGCCATAGACGAGGCGCATTGCATCAGCCAATGGGGGCATGATTTCAGGCCGGAATATCTGCAACTGGCGATGCTGAAGGAGCGCTTTCCGGGCGTGCCGCGCCTCGCCCTGACGGCGACCGCCGATCCGCAGACGCGCGACGACCTCATTCACCGCTTGCAGCTTGACGATGCGCGGGTCTTCTCCGCGAGCTTCGACAGGCCCAACATCCGCTACACGATCGTGCGCAAGGACAATGCGAAGACGCAGCTCAAGGAGTTTCTGCGCGCGCACAAGGATGCGAGCGGGATCGTCTATTGCCTCAGCCGCAAGAAGGTCGAGGAGACTGCCGAGTGGCTGACGGCGCAGGGCATCAAGGCGCTGCCCTATCACGCCGGGCTCGACCGATCGGTGCGCGACGCCAATCAGGACGCCTTTCTGAAAGATGAGGGCCCCGTGCTCGTCGCCACCATCGCTTTCGGCATGGGCATCGACAAGCCGGATGTGCGCTTCGTGGCGCATCTCGACCTGCCTTCGAGCATCGAGGCCTATTATCAGGAGACCGGACGGGCCGGGCGCGACGGGCTGCCTTCCGACGCCTGGATGGCCTATGGCATGGGCGATCTGACGCTCAGACGGCGGATGATCGACGAGGCGGCCTCACCCGAAGATGTAAAGCAGGTCGAGCGGGCGAAGCTCGATGCGCTGCTCGGCGTCTGCGAGACGACGGCATGCCGCCGCCAGACATTGCTGGCGCATTTCGGCGAGCATCACGCGGGCGGGTGTGGGAATTGCGATACCTGCCTGTCGCCATCGGAAACCTGGGATGGGACGGAAGCGGCGCGAAAGGCGCTGTCGGCGATATACCGAACGGGGCAGCGGTTCGGCGCCGGGCATGTGAT
Organism: Parvibaculum sp.; assembly: GCA_031291615.1. Classification (GTDB taxonomy): domain Bacteria; phylum Pseudomonadota; class Alphaproteobacteria; order Parvibaculales; family Parvibaculaceae; genus Parvibaculum. Next base: position 38,380 of record JARLIS010000021.1, on the reverse strand, counting down.
CGACGTGTTGCGCGGGAACAAGACCGAGAAGGTCGAGCGTTTCGGCCATGACGGCTTGCCGACATTCGGCGTCGGCAAGGATATCGACGTCAAAGGCTGGCAGTCCGTTTTCCGGCAGCTCGCGGCGCGCGGGATCATTGCGGCGGATCATGCCGCCTTCGGGGCGCTGAAACTCGAGGAAAAGGCGCGGCCCATCCTTCAGGGGCAGGAGCCCGTCGAGTTCCGCCGCGATCTCGCTCCCACTGGCAGGCGGCGTCAGGCGAAGGGCGGCGACATCGAAATTTCGGCATCGCCGGAAGACGAGGCCCTGTTTCAAGCCCTGCGGTCGGAGAGGCTCAGGCTCGCGCGCGAGCAGGGCGTGCCGCCTTTCGTCATTCTCCACGATACGAGCCTGCGCGAGATGGCGCGGCGGAAGCCTTCGGCGCTTGATGAGATGACCGATATTCCGGGGGTCGGCGGTGCCAAGATCGCGCGCTATGGCGAGGCGTTTCTGGCGGTCGTCGCCCAACACGGATAGCGCAAAGCGCCAGCCGGACAATAAAAAGGCCCGGCTTCATGGAAGCCGGGCCCTGAAACTGGCTCCCCGGGCCGGACTCGAACCAGCGACCGATCGGTTAACAGCCGATTGCTCTACCACTGAGCTACCGGGGAATGCTTGCCGGTGTGACCGGCAAGGTGTGGCTGCATATAGCAAAGTCGCTACACGGGTGCCAGCCCAAATCTTGCGCCCGGGGCGACCGAGGCCCATCTCATTGTCATGACAGGAGATGGGATGGCATCGATCAGGCTTGGTAGCAGGCGGTTCAAGGTTCCCGGGTCCCCGCTGGGGCGAAAAGTGACCGGAACATTGCTGGTCGGGGGCGGCGTGCTCGGGTTTTTGCCTGTTCTCGGCTTCTGGATGGTGCCGCTCGGGGTTGCTGTGCTCTCGGTTGATTCGCACGCTATCCGGCGCAAGCGCCGCCAGGCAGAGGTCTGATGGGGTCGGCGCCAGTCTCGCAAAGGAAGCGAAGGGCGCTAGGCGATGCCCGCGACAAGGGGGCGGGCCAGCGCGAAGGGCAGGCCGCTCAGCAGCACCTCGACTACGCGGACATCCTGATAATTGCCATTGAGCGAGAGGCGCGGGAGCTGCATCAGATGAGCGGCATGGTCCGCCTGAATGAGGCCTTTGCGCGTCGTCGTCGCCGAGCGGAAGCCGAAGTCGCGAGCGATGGCGAATTCGCGCTGGCCGGCCGAGGCAGCGTCCCCATAGGGATAAGAGAAATGTGCGGGGCGGCGGCCGAGCTCCGCTTCATGGCGGGTGAGGCCGTGCTCGATCTCGCGCCGCGCGCGACATTCCGGAATGCGGGCGAGCGAGAAGTGATCGGCGGTGTGCGCTTCGATGCTCGCAAAGGGGTTGGCGGCGAGAAGACGCAGCTCGTCCCAGCTCAATGCGAGTTCACGCGTGATGGCGGCAATGTCGACGCGCTGTTCGGCGGCGAGACGCGCGACCTCGGTGCGCATCGCATCTTCGCCGAGCGAACGCAGTCGCCAATAGACGCGGTTCCAGCAGGCCCATTTTCCGGCCGCGGTGGAGGTGTCGAATTTTTCCTGACCTGACGGGAAGCGGACACGGAGCCGCTGCGCCTTGGCGATGATGCGCTCCAGCGCCACCCACCAGAGTTCGGCGGTGCCGTCGGGCAGGCCCGTGGCGAGATAGACCGTGAAGGGGACGCCCAGACGCTCGAAAAGAGGCGCCGCGACCGTCAGATTGTCCTTGTAGCCGTCGTCCAGGGTGAAAACGGCGAAGCGCTGCGAGAAGTCTTTTTCCTCAAGCCGGCGGACAGCTTCGTCGAGGCTGATGCAGACAAGGCCGAGTTCGCGCACCCGAGCAATGGTCGCTTCCAGAAATTCCGGCGTCACGTCGAGAAGGCGATTGGGCGCGAAGGTCTCCGCGCCTGCTTCGCGCACGCGGTGAAGCATGAAAATCGCACCTACGCCTGCCATTGAAGCGGGCGCGAGGCGGTGCATCCGGCTGGCATGAAGCGCGAGCAGGGCATTTCTCGTGAGAGACGGTCTGGAGGCGACCAGCGAGCGCCCGGAATTAACGTTCATGTCTGAAGCGGCTTTCGAGAACTAGCACACGGATTGCAATCAGGTTGGCAAGGCAAGGATGCGCGTCTGGAATTGAGAAATAGTTTCTAAACACGGCGCGCCTCCAGGCCAAAACGACACAAAAAACGTTCCAGCCTGATCCACCAGCATCGTGAGGCCCCCCGTGAAGCTGCTGCCCAAGAAGACCGAAGCGAAGTCCGCTCCCGTTAACTTTCGTGCCCCTGCAGCCGCGGAAGCCGAAGGCCGGCTGATTGCGGGCCCCTGGGGGTCGACGCCGGACGTTCTGCTTTCGGTTCATGAAGAATTCGAGTCGCTTCAAGGTGTCTGGATGGCGCTGGAGCAGTCGGGCGACTGCACGGCTTTCCAGACTTACGCCTGGCTTTCGAGCTGGTTCCGCAATATCGGCGCAGGCGAAGGCATCGAGCCCTGCATCGTCGCGGGCTGGGATGCGAATGAGAAGGGCGCCCTGTTCATCCTGCCGCTAGGTCTGAAGCGCGGTCTGCTCGGCACGCGGCTGGTTTGGCTCGGCGGCCGGCTTAGCGACTATCAGGCGCCGCTTATCTCCAAGGCGTTTTCACGCCGGGTGATGCATGGGCAGTTCAAGGGGCTCTGGGCGCAGATCCGCGAAGTGCTGCCGGAGCATGACATCGTCGAGTTGAACCGCCTGCCGGAAAAGCTCGGCGAACAGGCCAACCCTTTCATGCAGCTCGGTAACCTCACCGAACATGCGTCCTTCGCGCATATGACGCGTCTGAAGCCGACATGGGATGCCTATTACAATGAGAAGCGTTCTTCCGGCAGCAAGAAGCGCGACCGTCAGAAGCGCCGCAAGCTGGAGGAGTTCGGCGATGTCGTGCTGACGACGCCGCAGGACAAGGCCGAGATCGCCGAGACCGTCGATGCGCTGATCGCGCAAAAGAGTGCGACTTTCGCGCGCATGGGCGTTGCCAATCCTTTCACCCAGCCTGGCGTGCGCGACTTCTACATGGAACTTGCGACCAGCGACGCAACGAAGGGCTTCATTCACGTCGCCCGCCTCGATGTCGGCGGCAAGGTGGCGGCGGCGAATTGGGGGATCAGCTTCGGCGGACGCTATCATTACGTGCTGGCGAGCTATGCCGAGAACGAGGAATTCTCGAAGCGGGGCCCGGGCATGGTCCAGCTGATGGAGCTGATGCGCCACGCGATGGAAACCGGTCACACGGAATTCGACTTCACCATCGGCGATGAGAGCTACAAGGAAGACTGGTGCGAGGTCGAAATCCGGCTCTACGACCATGTCGAAGCCACGACCGTTCGCGGTCTTCTCGCCCTTCTTCCGGCCATGGCTTATCGCCGGGTTAAACGGTTCATCAAGCAGACGCCGGTACTTTGGGAGACATTCACCCGCCTGCGCGCCGCCGCGGGCACGCTTCCGGGAGCCGTTCTCGCCCGGGCTTGAGGGATACAAGGTTAATGGACGCCTGGGCGCTTCCCCAACCGCTTCGCCGGATCGCCGGGCCATTGGCTGCGCGCCTTGCGGACGGCCATCTCGCGCAAGTGGTGCGCGGGGCGGCGATGGTGATGGGCATTCGCATCGCAGGCGCGGCGATCACGCTTCTCAGTCAGGTGCTTCTGGCGCGCTGGATGGGCGCATTCCAGTATGGCATTTTCGCTTATGTCTGGGTGTGGGTCATCATCCTCGGCATTCTCGCGCCGATGGGCTTCGGCACGTCGACGCTTCGTTTCGTGCCCGACTATCACGTCAACAAGAAGTGGCGGCGGCTCGCCGGCATACTGGAAGATTCCTGGCGCGTGGTGCTGGCTTTCGGGCTGACCGCCATGGCGGCGGGCCTCGTCGCGCTGATGCTCTTCCGGCATGAGGTTGCGCCCTATTATCTTGCGCCGCTCGCCGTGGCGCTCATCTGCGTTCCCGCCTTTGCGCTCACCGACACGCTGGAAGGCACGGCGCGGGCCTTCGGCTGGGTGAACCTTGCCTATCTGCCGGCCTATATCGTGCGGCCGCTCGGCATCGTTCTGGTCGGCGGGATCATCTATTTCTCGGTGGGAGAACTCACCGGACTTGCCGCCGTCATCGGCGCACTGGGGGCGACGCTTGTCACTCTTGCCGGGCAAAGGCTGATGCTCTCGCGGCGGATTGCGAAGACAGTGCCCGCCGCGAAACCCATCCGCCATACGCGGCACTGGATCATGGCTTCGATGCCGCTGGTGCTGGCCGAGGGGCTTTACCTTGTGCTGCTCAACACCGATATCGTGCTGCTCGGCGCTTACGTCGATCCCGATCACGTCGGCATTTATTTCGCCGCGACGCGGATCGTCAATCTCATCGTCTTCATCTATTTCGCCGTGGCGGCGCTTGCGGTGCCGAAATTTGCCGAGCTTCATGCAAGGGGCGACAAGGCGGGATTGCAGGCTTTCGTCCATGACATCGTCCAATGGATTTTCTGGCCGACGCTTGCGGCGGTCGTTTTCATCCTGATCTTCGGGCATTTCGCGCTCGGACTTTTCGGCGCCGATTTCGAGAAGGGCTATCCGCTGCTTGCGGTGCTGATGCTCGGCTTTCTTGCGCGGGCTTCGACCGGCCCGATCGAGTATCTGCTCAACATGACAGGCCACCAGAATGTGACGGCGCTCGCCTATGGCGCGGCCGCCTTGCTCAACATCCTGCTCAACCTCGTATTGATACCTCGCTTCGGGCTGATGGGGGCCGCCGCCTCGACGGCGATTTCGCTCATTTGCGCGAGCCTGTGGCTGTTCATCGCCGTGCGCCGTCGTCTCGGCATCACGGCCTTCGTTTTTGCGTTCAAGTGAGTACCGGGCATGACTGACCTTCAGCGCCATCCGCATTTTCTGAGCTGGTCACGCAGGCCGGCGCCGATGCCGTCGGTCGCCCTTTCGGTCTCGGTCTTGAGCCACGGAGCGCAGTACCTTCTCGACAGCCCGCCCAATTCGGATGTGCTGGTGCTCGAAAGCGCGGACGCGGTGACGCCCTTTACGGCCGCCATCGATGCGCTGGCCGCTTCGGCTGTGGACAGCAATCCGTTGTTCGGGTCATCGGCGCTTGCATCGGCGATGGAACATCTTCAGGCGGGTGGGCCTGTGAATGTTGCGCTGGTCTGGAGCGAGCCTTCAGGCGACGGTACGCGCATATTGCTTGGGATGTTTCCCTATCAGCAGCGGCGCGGCTATCTCGGTCTGCCGATCAAGGTCTGGTCGATCTGGACGCATATCCACAGCTTCATTGCGACGCCCCTGGTACGCATGGGGCATGAGCGGGCGGCGATCCGACGCTTCCTTGCCTTTGCCGATCAGTCAGGCGCGACGATGGTTCGTTTCCCGTTGTTCGAGGCCGAGGGCGCTTTCGGACCGGCGCTTGCGGACGTGCTGGCCGATCGCTGTTTGCCATTCGTCGAGACAGGGCGGCATGAGCGGGCTTTCCTCAAAGCAGACCTCGATGGCGAGGCCTATCTCGCCGCGCATATGCGCAAGAAGAAGCGCAAGGAATATAACCGGCAGTGGAACAGGCTTGCCGAAACGGGCGAATTGCGTTTCGAGGCGCATGACGGCGGCGATCTCGACTCCTGGCTTGCTCGGTTTTTCTGGCTGGAGCGGAGCGGCTGGAAGGGCAAGCGCGGCACGGCGCTGGCCGAACGGCCGAATGAGCGCGAATTTTTCGAGACCATGTGCCGCGACGCGCGGGCGGCGAACAGGTTCCATGCAGCCGAGATCGTTCTCGACGGCAAACCGATTGCAATGCTTGCGAGCTTCGTCGCGGGGAGCGGCGCCTACAGCTTCAAGATCGCCTATGACGAAGCCTATGCGCGCTTTTCGCCCGGTGCGCTGTTGATGATGAAGGTTATCGGCGCGTTCCACGACGACCCGCGCATTCAATGGGTGGATAGCTGCGCGATTCCGAACCATCCGATGATCGACCACATCTGGGCCGAACGCCGCGCCATGCGCGAAGTGAATGCCGCTACGGCGCATAAGTGGAGCCCGTTTATCGTTTCCTATTCGGCGCGCGCAACGCGCCTTGTCGAGCGCGCCTGGGTTCTTGCGCGCTCCATCTATCATCGCCTGCGCAAGGAGGTTGAACGTGACTAGATTGATTGAAGTCGAAGAAGGCTCGGTCGGCGCGGAGATGCCCGTCCGGACGTTTCGCCTCAAGCATCGCCTGAAGGATCATCCGCTGTTCAAGCTGGACCGCCTGGCGCGTCTCGCGGCCTCGCTCCCTGCCGATCAGGTTGAATTCAACGGCCCGGTTCAACCAAATCAGGATCCGTCGCTGACGCCTTCCAACGGCCTCAGCGCCGAAGAGACGGTGCGTCGTATCGAGGACTGCAAGTCCTGGATGGTGATCAAGAATGTCGAGAGCGATCCGGAATACAAGGCGCTGCTCGATGCCTGCCTCGATCAGGTGGCCGAGCAGACGCGCGGCACGATGGGCGGCGCGAAGAAGCGCCAGGCGTTCATCTTCGTCACGTCGCCGAATAACGTGACGCCGCTGCACATGGACCCGGAATATAATTTCCTGCTTCAGGTGCGTGGGACGAAACGCATGAGTCTTTTCGATCACAAGGACCGCAACATCGTCTCGGAAGAAAAACTGGAGCTTTATCCGGGCAAGCACCGGAACCTGCCTTATCGCGAGGAATTTGAGGAGGTCGGCGTTCAGCAGCATCTCGCACCGGGCGACTCCATCTTCGTGCCGCTGTTCGATCCGCATTGGGTGCAGAACGGGCCGGAGGTGTCGGTGTCATTCTCGATTACCTGGCACACCGACCATTCGCTGAAGATGGTGAAGCTCTCCTATGTCAATGCGGCTTTGCGCAAGTTCGGGTTTCCGCAGGCGAGCGCCGGCACGCATCCGGCGCTCGATGCCGTCAAGGTCGCGGCATATGACATCGCCCGGCCCATCTATGACGCGGTAAAGAAGCTCGTCGGCGACCGGCGGAAGGCTGTGGCACTGGTCTTCGGGCGGAAGGCGGCCGCGATCAGCTGAGGCGGCGTTGCGGCGCTGCCGGGGCGTCGGCTATAAGAAGCGGACCTTTGCAGAGGTATTGCTCTCATGGCCAAACAGTTCGCGCATATCGAGCCCGCTCACCGAGACTTCATCGAACGGCAGCATATTTTCTTCACGGCGACCGCGACGGCTGGCTCGCGCGTGAATCTTTCGCCTAAGGGGCTCGACGGATTGCGCGTCATCGACGAGCGCAGCGTCGTCTATCTCGACCATACCGGCAGCGGCAACGAAGCAGCGGCGCATCTTCGGTCCGACGGGCGGCTGACCATCATGTTCTGCGCCTTCGAAGGTGCGCCGATGATCCTGCGCCTCTATGGGCAAGGTCGGGTGCTGCGACGCGGCGGCGCGGCTTATGCAAAATTGCTGGAAAGCCATTTCGGCGGCGTCGAACCGGCCGGCGCCCGGCACATGGTGCTGCTCGACATCGACTTGGTGCAGACATCCTGCGGCTATGGCGTTCCGCTCTACGAGTATAAGGAAGAGCGGCCGTCGCTGACGCGCTGGGCCGAGGCGCAGGGTGCTGAAAAGCTCGACGCCTATCGGCGCGAAAAGAACTTGCGAAGCATCGACGGGCTCGATACCGGGCTTCTCGACGACAGCGAGGCTTTGGCGGAGTAGCTCAGGCGACGCGAACGGGGCGCGAGGGATATTCCTCGATCGCCGTGTCCGTATAGCGGCGATAGCGGCGCAGGTTGACGCGCGTCAGCAGAATGCCGACGCGGCGGCCGCTGGCGGCGGACAGCGTCTTCAGCACGCGGGCGACGACCTTGCGGCTCGTATTCGACCAGCGCACGACGAGCACCGTCACATCCGCCATCTTGGAAAGCACCTGCGCATCGGCGGCGGCCATGGCGGCGGGCGAGTCGATGATGACGTAGTCGTAGGTGTTGTCGAGCGCCTGGAGCACCCATTGCATCTGCGAGGAGGCAAGCGCGGCGGTCGGATTGGGCAGGGCGCCGCCTGCCTGAATGACATGGGCGTAGCTGCCGAAATCTTGACGGATGACGTGGGCGAAACTCGCCCGGCCCGTCAGCAATTCGGCAAGGCCCGCCTGCGGCGGCATGCCGAGCGACAGATGCACGGAAGGCGAGCGCATGTCGGCGTCGACGAGAACGGTGCGGTAGCCGCCCATAGCGAGCACGCGGGCGAGGCTTGCGGCCGTCGAGGTCTTGCCTTCGTCCTTGTGCGCAGACGTGACGAGCACGGTGCGCGCGCGACGATTGCCGACGCGGGCGAGCATGACGCTGCCTTGCAGCCCGCGCACGGCTTCGGCGTAGAGGCCGAGCGGTTCGCGCATCACGTCATTTGCCGGGCCGGCCGAGGCGGCGCGGCCATCGAGCTCAGGCACGAGGCCGAGGAAGGGCATGCCGGTCACGCGCTCCACCTGCTCGGCAGTGCGGAAGCCGCTGGCGAAGACTTCCACGAAGAAGCTGACGATCAGCGAAATGAAAAGACCGGCGACGACGGCCAGCGTCATTACGGAGCCGGTCTTCGGGAAGGTCGGATCGGTCAATTCCTGCGCGCGGGAAACGATGGAGGCGTTGGCCGTGCGGGCGTCGGCCTCGGCGCGGGCATTGGCTTCCTCGTAGCGCTTCAGGAAGGATTCGAGGAGCGAGCGGTTGGTGGCCGCATCGCGCTCGAGCGCGCGGAGCTGCACTTCATCCTGATTGAGCGCGCCCATGCGGGATTGAAGCTGTGTCAGGCTCGCCTTCAGCGAGGCGACGCGGGCGGAGGCGACGCGGGCGTCGTTTTCGAGGCCCTGAATGATCTTGCCGACTTCCTTTTCGATCTGGCGGTCGAGATCGTTGAGGTTTGCCTGTGACTCGACCATTTTCGGATGCGTCGGGAGATAGGTCTCCGACATCTGCGCGATCTGGGCGCGAAGCGCGACTTCCTGCTGGCGCAGGTTCTGGATCAGGGGCGACTGGAGAACGGCGGCGGCGGAATTGACAGAATTGCCTTCCGCGATGAGCGCGCGGGCATTCGCGAGCTTGGCTTCCGTTTCGGCGCGGTCGGCCTGTGCCGCCGAAAGCTGCGAGTTCAGATCGGTGAGCTGCTGCTGCGGCACCGTCGAGCCGTTGGTCAGGAAAAGGCCGGATTGTGCCCGATAGGCTTCGACCGCGGCTTCCGACGACTGGACCTTGGTGCGCAAATCCTCGATCTGCTGGGCGAGCCACTTGGTCGCCTGCTGATTGATGGCGTTCTTCTGCGCGATCTGGCGGCCGATATAAAGTTCCGCCAGCCGGTTGGCGACGAGAGCGGCCGTCCTCGCATTGGCCGAGGTGAACTCTATGGCAATGACCCGCGACGTGCCCTTTTGATAGACGTTCAGGCGCCCCAGCACGCGGTCGATGATGGCGTCCGTATCGGTCGAGGGGGCGAGGCCGGTCAGGCGGGCGATGAAGCCCGGTCGGAGGGCCGCGTTGAATTCCGGATTGTGTTCGAGGTGGAGGTCCGCGATCAGCTCGGCGACGAGGGCGCGCGACGTCAGAACCTGAATTTCGCTCTGCATGGTCTCGGGGTCGGCAGGCGTCGGCGAATTGGTTGCGTCGAAGGTCGAGATCTCTCCGGTGCGGGGAGAAATCAGCACGCGCGTCTCGACCGTATAGGTGGGCGTGACGGTGGCGAGCCAGAGGAAAGCCAGGACCATGAAGCCGGCGAAGGTGGCGCCGACGAGTTCCTTGCGCGCCCAAACGCCGCGAAGGAGGTCCCACGGCGAAATGTCGCCCGCGCCCTCTATGTTGGGGGCAGCCTGGCGGCGATCGCCGAAGGTCACGACTGGCGTGCTCTGGATGTTGTTCATGCGCTCCGCCCGCCGGATTTGCGGGATTCAGTCCTGCCCAGCAGTAAACGGCGTTTTGGTAACGGAAGCCTTAAGACGCGTGAGACAATTCGCGGAAATGCGAAGGGCCGCCGCCAGTTGCGGCCTTCGGGGCCTCAATTGGTTGCGATTAATTAACCGATTGGCGACTAACTTCGGATTCACGCAGGACATTACTGAGGACGAGAGATTCATGGCTCGCCGTGCCGTCGCGTTGCTGGTGTTGTGCCTCGGTTTTGCGGGGCTGACCGGGTGTGCCGGGAGTGCGCCGGTTGCCGAGCGACCGCTGACGCAAGCCAATGAACCCTATCAGCTCGACAGCGGCGACAAGCTGCGCGTCACGGTTTTCGGACAGACAGATCTCAGCGGCGAATTCACCGTCGACGGCGGCGGCAATATCGCCATTCCGCTTATTCCGCCTGTGGCCGCGCGGGGCCTCAGCACCAATGAGCTTCAGGCCTCCATCGCGGATGCGCTGGGAAAGACCTTGCTGCGCAATCCCAATGTCAGCGTTCAGGTGACGGAGTTCCGTCCCTTTTTCATTCTCGGCGAAGTGCAGAAGGCGGGTCAGTATCCCTTCGTCAACGGCATGACGGTGCAGAGCGCGGTGGCGATTGCCGGCGGCTTCTCCTATCGAGCCGATCAGGACACCGTCCACATCACGCGAAAGCGTGGCGACAGGCTGGTCGAAATGGATGTGGATACGGGCTCGCCAGTCAGGCCCGGCGATACGATCCTGGTGAAGGAACGGTACTTCTGATGGGTGACGGTTCGGGAGCGGCTGCGTTTCAGCCGCTGCGCATATTGCACGTTCTTCGCGCGCCCGTAGGCGGGCTTTTCCGGCATGTCTGCGATCTGGCGACGGGACAGCGTCTCGCGGGACATAAGGTCGCGGTCGTTTGCGGCGAAGTACCGGGCGATCCGGTTTCGCAGGCGCGGCTTCGCGACCTCGCCGCGCAATGCGAGCTTGGTGTTCACGTCATCCCGATGAACCGGATGCCGGGATTTGGCGACCTTCTCAATATGGCGCGGATGACGGCGCGGGCGAGGGCCATTCGCGCCGACGTCATTCATGGACATGGCGCGAAGGGCGGCTTTTACGCCCGGATGCTGCCGCGATTTGCGGGTGGCGTGCGCGTCTACACGCCGCATGGCGGTACGCTGCATTTCGGCCGCGGCACGGCGCAGGGCGTCGCATTTTTCGGCATCGAGCGGCTGATGCGCGCGCGCACCGACGGCTTCATATTCGAGTCGGATTTCGGTCTTCGCACGTTCATCGACAAGATCGGCGAGCCTGAAGCAGCTTCAACGGTTATCCACAACGGCGTGGGCGATGAGGAATTTGCTGCCGTCGAGACGGAGCGCGATGCGGCGGATTTCGTGTTCGTCGGCGAGCTGCGCAAGTTGAAGGGTGTCGGCACGCTGATCGATGCGGCATCGCTTGCCGGCCGCAGGATGCATCTACGAATTGTCGGCGCCGGCGCGGAGCGCGCGACATTCGAGGAAATGGCCGGTCACGCGCCATCCGATGTTCGTATCGAGTTCATGGGTGCGATGCCTGCGCGAAAGGCCTTTGCGCTGGGCCGGGCCGTGGTCATGCCTTCCCATCACGAGTCGTTGCCTTATATCGCGCTCGAAGCGATCGCGGCGGGCAGGCCGCTGATCGCCACGCGGGTCGGCGGCATGGCGGAAATTTTCGGCGCCGATGCCGATGCGCTGATCGCGCCGGGCGATCCCGCCGCTCTCGCAGACGCGCTCTGCCGCATGATCGATTGCAGGGGCGACGTTGCCGGGCAGACGGCGCGGCTCAAGGCGCGTGTGCGCGCCGAATTTTCGACCTGGCGCATGGTCGATGGCGTAGGTGGTTTCTACCGGGCGCTTCTCGACAAGAAGGCTTCGAGGGCCGCACATGCCGGACCGAGGGGGGCGGTGGCCCGGTTTCATGAAGGTGTGCCGTCATGAGCGAAAGCGGGAGCCCGCTCGGCGGCTATCATGCCGCGCCGACAGACGCGGCCGCCGGTGCGGCGAGCGGTCGTTCTGCGCGCCGCGAAGGTAGCCAGACCGACGGGGCGACGCCCTCGACCGAGCGGCGGGCCAGCATCGTTCCGATGATTTCCCCCGCCGTCCTGCAAGGCTCGGTGCGCATCGCCGATGCGGCGCTTGCGGCGTTGACGGGGTTGCTGCTTTTCCATGCTTACCTGGGCGCCGAAGCGCCTTCGCTGAAATTCATCTACTACCCGACCATTGTCTCGGGCGCGGTGCTGACCATTCTCTGCTTCCAGCTAGGCGGCCTCTATCGCATTCCCGTGCTGCAACGGACGATGCTTCAGATCGGCCATGCCGGCATGGCGTGGAGCGGCGTTTTTGTGACCCTCGTATTGGCGGGATTTTTCCTGAAAGTCGCAGACGATCTTTCGCGCGTCTGGTTCGTCGGCTGGTATTTCTCCGGGCTTGCCTCGATCCTAGTCATGCGCGGTGTCTTTTCCGTGCTGATCCGCCACTGGATGAAGACGGGGAGGCTCGAACGCCGCGTCGTGATTGTCGGCGGCGGCGATAGGGGCAGGCGGCTGATTGAAGCGCTGATGGCGTCGTCCGCCTCCGACATCAAGATTTGCGGCGTCTTCGACGATCGCGGCGACACGCGCGTGCCGGAAGAAATCGCGGGCTATCCGAAGCTCGGCACGGTGGACGAACTGGTGCGGTTCGCGCGTTCGAACCGCATCGACCTTCTCATCATGTCGTTGCCGTTGACGGCCGAGCGGCGCGTGCTCGAAATGATGCGCAAGGTGTGGGTTTTGCCGGTCGATATTCGCCTGTCGGCGCTCGATGCGCCGCTGCGCATGACGGCGGGCACCTATTCCTATGTCGGCAACGTGCCGTTCTTCAACCTTTACGACAAGCCGCTGTCCGATTGGGACTATGTGCTGAAGCTTGTCGAGGATCGCGTTCTCGCCGCCTTCTTTCTGCTTCTGCTTTCGCCGCTGCTGCTCATCATCGCTGCCGCAATCAAGCTGGACAGCAAGGGACCGGTGTTTTTCAAACAACGGCGATACGGGTTCAACAACGAGCTTGTCGAGGTCTACAAGTTCCGCACGCTTCGTCATGAGGCAACCGACGCCAATGCGGCAAGGCTCGTCACGTCGAATGACGACCGGGTGACGCGCGTCGGGCATTTTCTGCGCCGCTCCAGTCTCGACGAGTTGCCCCAGTTCATCACGGTCCTCAAGGGAGACATGTCGATTGTCGGCCCGCGGCCGCATGCGATTCTCGCCAAAGCGGGCGACGAACTTTATGGCGACGTGGTTGACGGTTATTTCGCGCGCCACCGTGTGAAGCCCGGCATCACCGGCTGGGCGCAGGTCAATGGCTGGCGCGGTGAAACGGACACGCGCGAGAAAATCCTGCGGCGCACCGAACACGATCTCTACTACATCGAGAACTGGTCGCTGCTGCTCGATCTTTATATCATCCTGCGCACGCCCATAGCGATGCTGCGCGGCGAAAACGCGTTCTGAGGGCGAGCGCGATGGATGGATGGTTTCCCGATCAGCCACAGCAAAGAGCGACGATGGCGGTTGCCCGCACGAGCTGGGCTGTGCGCATGGGCGACATCTGCATGTTCCTGATCGTCGTGGCGCTCTTCTATCAGAGGAGCGATCCGGGGCAGAACAAGCCTGTGCCTTACGATCTCCTGCTCATCGGAGCCATGGGGCTCTATTTCCTTTTCGGATTGAAGCTGCCGCGCGGCATCGTCTGGCCGGCTTCCATGTGGGGCTTCGTCCTTGCAGGATACGGGATCGGCGGCATGACCGCGGTCTATGTCGAAAAGCTTCAGGGCTTCATGGAGGCGGCGACCTATCTCGTCTGCGCCATGATCTTCTTCGCGGCCTATGTCTATGAGGCGCCCGAGCGCCGGCTGCGGCTCATTTTCAACGCCTATACAGCCGGCGCATTGGTCGCGGCCTCTCTCGGCATCGGCGGATATTTCGGGGTGTTGCCCGGATCGGAAAGCTTTCTCGATTTCGGCCGGGCCATCGGAACGTTCAACGACCCGAACGTGTTCGGCCCCTATCTGATCGCACCCACCATCTATCTCTGCCTGCGGCTCAGTACGGGCGAGAGCGCAAGGGCGTTTCTGCTTCTGCCGCTTATCGGCATTCTGGTGCTCGGCATTCTGCTCAGCTTCTCGCGCGGCGCATGGGGCAGCTTTCTCCTGTCGAGCGGCATTTTCGTGTGGCTCACGCTTGCCACTTCGCGCTCGGCGCAGCAGTCGTTCAGGCTGATCGTTTTCTCGGCGTTGATGGGGCTGCTGGTCATCGGCATTGTCGGCGTGGCGCTTTCAACTCCGAAGGTGCAGCGGCTCTTCACGGAGCGTGCAGCGCTGGTTCAGGATTATGACGTCGGCCAGGAGGGCCGTTTCGAGAGCCAGAAGCGCGCCATCGAGATGGTGTTGTCGCGGCCGCTCGGCATCGGACCCTCGCAATGGGGCATCATCAACAAGCTCGACACGCATAACGTCTATCTCAGCATTCTGGTTGCGGGCGGGTTTTTGTCGGGTCTGTCGTTTCTCGGTTTCGTCTTCATGACGTTGCGGCGAAGCTGGGGTGCGACCTTCGTCGATGCGCCGGGCCGGGAATATCTGATCGTCGTCTATGCCTGTCTCGTCGGGCACCTGGCCGAGGCGTTCATCATCGACGTCGATAACTGGCGTCACCTGTTCCTGCTGTTCGGCATGGCCTGGGGGATGATTCTCGCCACCGAACGCCAGCGCGCCGCCGGAACGCATGTCCTGTCGCTGCGCCGCCGTTCACGGGCGGGGGAAGGGCGCGGGGAACCCGTCGACGGCTTTCCGGCGTGAGTCGGCGCGCGTTTCGACGGTTTCCGGGCAATATGGTGATTTGTCTGGAGGCCACGCCCGGAATCGAACCGGGGTAAACGGATTTGCAGTCCGGCGCGTAACCACTCCGCCACGTGGCCATCCAAGACGGCCGGGGTATAGCAACTCCCCCCACGCCGCACAATCAGCAATCAACAGCGCCAGTTTTACCCAGCGCCGATTGCCGCCCGGTTAAGAGGGGCCCGCAACCGTCCGAACGAATTGAGTTTGGCCGGTTCGCGCTCTATAAACGCGGCGAGGCGGTCGCGCCTCGCCGGGGCTGCCGAGCCCCGATTCTCCCCTGTTCCAAGCCGCCGGATAGAACCATGCCCGACTTCGCCGCCGCCCGTATCAACATGGTCGAGAACCAGGTGCGCTGTAACGGCGTCACCGATGCCGGCGTGATCGCCGCGATGAACCGCGTTCCCCGGGAAGTTTTCGTGCCGGAGGCCGCGCGCGGCATCGCCTATATGGACGAAGAAGTGCAGGTGAGCCGGGGCCGTTATCTGCTTCAGCCCCGGGTCTTTGCGAAGCTGTGTCAGGCGGCCGAGGTGACGGCTGTGGACCGGGTTCTCGATGTGGGCTGTGCGACAGGCTATTCGTCTGCCGTGCTGGCGGCGCTTGCCGCTTCCGTCGTCGCGCTCGAAGCGGATGGCGATCTTGCCCGGGCCGCGTCGGCCGCCCTCGCACAGGTTGGGGCCGCCAATGTCAGCGTCGTCACTGGTGCGCTGGGAGAGGGGTACGCGAAGCAGGGGGCCTATGACGTGATTTTCGTCAACGGCTCCCTTCCTGAAGGACCGACGAAGCTTTTCGATCAGCTTGCGGAAGGTGGCCGCCTCGTCGCGGTGATCGGCGGCAGACCCGTCGGTCATGCCCATGTTTTCGTCAAGGCGAACGGCGTCGTCAGCAGCCGGGTGGTTTTCGATGCCAACGTGCATCCGCTGCCCGGTTTTGAAGTCGCCGAAAGCTTTGTCTTTTGAATGATATAATCGCAATTTGCCACTATCGCTTTTGCGATCAGCTGGGACTTGGACAAGCGCGTTCCTATATGTAACTTGCCTACAGATATTGCCGGTAAACACACGTCGCGGAAGCGTTGAGGGGCGAGGCCGCGTTCAGCGGAGAGAATTAAGATGAAGCGACCCATTCCCGGGACGTCGGTGCGGCTGCGTACGCTCGGCGCCGCGAGCGTTACCGTCCTCGCGGCGGCCATGTTCGCCACGCCGGTATTCGCGGAGAGCCTGACCGACGCCTTGTCGGCGGCCTATCAGAGCAATCCCGACCTGCAAGGCCAGCGCGCCCAATTGCGCGCCACCGACGAGCAGGTGCCTCAGGCGCTGTCAGGCTATCGCCCGACCGTGACCGCGCAGGGCTCCTACGGCTATAACGGCTCCAAATCCACGACATCGACCACGCCCCCCGCTACCATCAAATCGACCACGCATCCGCTCAGCGGTTCCGTGACCCTCAACCAGAATATTTTTGCGGGCGGTCGGACGTACAATTCGACCAAGCAGGCCGAGTATGCGGTGAAGGCGGGACGCGCAAGCCTGGTCAGCGCCGAGCAGAACACGCTACTTTCGGCGATCGCGGCCTATATGGACGTGATCCGGGACACGGGCGTTGTCGACCTCAACAAGAACAACGTCGAGGTTCTGAAGCGTCAGCTTGAAGCGACGAAGGACCGGTTCCGCGTCGGCGAGCTCACGCGTACGGATGTGGCCCAATCAGAAGCCCGCCTCAGCGGCGCGCGCACCAGCCTCCAGCAGGCCGAGGCGCAGTTGACCGCGAGCCGAGCCGACTATGAAAAAGTGATCGGCCATGCGCCGGGTACGCTCGAGCGGCCCAAGGCCGCTGCCGGCCTGCCTGCCAGCGAGGACGATGCGCGCAGCCTTGCCGAACGCGGCAATCCCGACCTTCAGGCCGCGCGTAACGCCGAAGCCTCCAGCGCTGCGGCCGTTGCAGCGGCAAAGGGCGTGGTGCTGCCGAGCTTCGATATTCAGGCTCAATACCTCTATGGACGCGACCCGTCGGGTACCTCGACGCCCATCGATCATACGTCGCAGACGGCCGTGATGGGCGTTCTGACCATTCCGCTCTATCAAGGCGGAGCGGAATATTCGCGCGTCCGGCAGGCCAAGGAACAGCACAGCCAGGCGCTGATGCAAATCGCCTCGACGCAGCGGGTGGTGGACGAGGCTGTCCGCAACGCCTGGGAGGGCCTGCGTTCGGCTCAGGCGAACATCGTTTCCAGCAAGGAGCAGGTGAAGGCCAACGAAATCGCTCTCGAAGGCGTGCGGCAGGAAGCGGAAGTCGGCTCGCAGACGACACTGGATGTGTTGAACGCCGAGCAGGAACTGCTGAATGCGCGCGTGGCGCTGGTCAGCGCCGAGCGCGACGAGGCCGTGGCCGAGTTCAATCTTCTCGCGGCGACGGGCCAGCTGACGGCGCGCCAGCTTAATCTTCCGGTAAAGTATTACGATCCTGAAGAGAACTATAACGCCGTCGAGGACAAGTGGCTCGGCTGGGGCACGTTCGAGGACGAATAGGCGCGGGCGGTTTCATATATTCGGCGGATTATAAGGCAGGGTGAAAGTTGGCTTTTGCAGTCAACATCTCCTAAGCTTTTGTCTGCTAGGGATATTGAAGAACGCGATCTGTGGGATTTAAGGCATGAGCAACCAGAGCCCGGCACAAGAACCGACAATGGAGGAAATTCTCGCCTCCATCCGCCGGATCATCTCCGAGGACAGCGGGGGCAAGGACGTCGCCGAAGAGGCGCCGCCCGTGCATCACGAGGAGGTCTATGCCGACGCCCACACGCCGGCCGAGGAGTCCGAAGAGGACGTGCTTTTCGAGGACGAGGAAGTGCTGGAGCTGACCCAGCCGCTTCCCGAACCGGAGCATGTGCACGAGCATGAACCGGAGCCGGAACCGGCGCATTACGAGGAGCCGGCGGCTCCCGAGGCGCCTGTCCATCAGGCCGCCCATTATGAGCCCGAACATGAACCCGAGCCGGAATATGCCGAGCCCGAGGAAGACATCGCCTTTGAGGAGCCTGCCATGAGCGCACCCTCCCGTCCCGCCTATCAGCCCCAGCCGGCGGCCCAGACTTCGGGCCTGCTTTCGGGCGACGCCGCCACGGCCGCCTCGGCTGCTTTCGGCGCGCTTGCCAGCTCGATGATGACATCGGCCGGCGGCACGGGCAAAACGCTCGAAGACCTGGTTGCCGACATGCTGAAGCCCTTGCTGAAGCAGTGGCTCGACCAGAACCTGCCCTCGCTCGTCGAGCGGCTTGTAGCCGAAGAGATCGAGCGCGTAGCGCGGCGCGGCCGCTGAGACTTAGCCCATTGCTGGACGGTCGCGGCGGTTCCCCCAAGGGCCCGCCGCTTTCGGCGTTCGCCTGACGGCTTGATATGGGGGGCCGCCCCGTGCTGTAAGACAGCAAGATTCCAATAGATTTTCTCGGTCCGCCGTTTCGATGCGGATTGAGCTTTCGGATGCAGCCCCATGCTCGACAAGAATTTTCAGCCGCAAGACGTCGAAGAACGCCTCTACCGCCAGTGGGAAGAGAGCGGGGCCTTCAAGGGCGGCGATCCGAAGCGCGTCGCAGCTGGCGCCAAGCCCTATTGCATCGTCATCCCGCCGCCCAATGTCACCGGCAGCCTGCATATGGGCCATGCGCTCAACAACACGTTGCAGGACATTCTGATCCGCTTCGAGCGGATGCGCGGCAAGGACGTGCTCTGGCAGCCGGGCCTCGACCATGCCGGCATTGCGACGCAGCTCATCGTCGAGCGCCAGCTTGAAGCGGAGGGCAATATCCGCCGCCGCGACATGGGGCGCGACGCCTTCGTCGAGCGCATCTGGAAGTGGAAGGGCGAGAGCGGCGGCACGATCATCGGCCAGCTTCGACGGCTGGGCGCGTCCTGCGACTGGAGCCGCGAACGCTTCACGCTGGACGAAGGATTGTCGAAGGCCGTTCTCAAGGTCTTCGTGGAACTGCACCGGCAGGGTCTCATCTATCGCGATAAGCGGCTCGTCAACTGGGATCCGAAGCTGCAAACCGCGGTCTCCGATCTCGAAGTCGAGAACATCGAGGTCAAGGGACACTTCTGGCATTTCCGCTATCCGCTGGCCGACGGCAAGACGGTTCGCTATCCGAGCGAGTTCGACGAGGAGGGTAAGCCGACCGCGTGGGAGGACCGGCCCTATATCATCGTCGCGACGACGCGGCCCGAGACCATGCTGGGCGACACCGCCGTCGCGGTGAATGCGGAAGACGAGCGCTACAAGCACCTCAAGGGCGCCTTCGTCGAACTGCCGCTGGTCGGGCGGCGCATCCCCATCGTCTTCGACGAGCATGCAGACCCGACGCAGGGTTCGGGTGCTGTTAAGATCACGCCCGCGCATGACTTCAACGACTTCGAGGTCGGCAAGCGGCACGGGCTGCCGCAGATCAATATCCTGACGGTCGACGGGCGCATCAACGACGAAGCGCCAGCGGCCTATCGCGGGCTCGACCGTTTCGATGCGCGCAAGAAGGTTGTCGCCGACATCGAGGCGTTGGGTCTTCTCGACCGGATCGAAGACCGCAAGATCATGGTTCCCTATGACGAGAAGTCGAAGCTCGTCGTCATCGAGCCGTTTCTCACTGACCAGTGGTATGTGGACGCTGCGACGCTCGCCAAGCCCGCCATCGAGGCTGTCGAGCGCGGGCAGACGACCTTCGTCCCGAAGAACTGGGAGAAGACCTATTTCGAATGGATGCGCAACATCCAGCCCTGGTGCATCTCGCGTCAGCTCTGGTGGGGACACCGCATTCCGGCCTGGTATGCCGAGGACGGCGAAATCTTCGTCGCTCATAGCGAGGAGGAAGCGCATGCCGCTGCCGAGAAACATTACGGCCGCAAGGTTGCACTGAAGCGCGACGAGGACGTGCTCGATACGTGGTTCTCGTCGGCACTGTGGCCGTTCTCGACTCTCGGCTGGCCCGACGAGACGCCGGAACTCAAGCGCTATTACAAGACGGATGTGCTCGTCACCGGTTTCGACATCATCTTCTTCTGGGTCGCCCGCATGATGATGATGGGGCTGCACTTCATGAACGAAGTGCCGTTCCGCGACGTCTATATTCATGCGCTGGTCCGCGACGAGAAGGGCCAGAAAATGTCGAAGACCAAGGGGAACGTGATCGACCCCCTGAAGCTCATCGACGAATATGGCGCGGATGCGCTGCGCTTCACGCTGGCCGCCATGGCGGCGCAGGGCCGCGACATCAAGCTCGCAACGAACCGCGTCGAGGGCTATCGCAATTTCGGCACCAAGCTCTGGAATGCCGCGCGCTTCTGCGAGATGAACGAATGCGCGCGCGCCGCCGGTTACGATCCGGCGAAGCTCAACCAGACGGTCAATAAATGGATCGTCGCGGAAGTCGCGCGAACGGCTGCAAAAGTGACAGAGGAAATCGAGGGCTATCGCTTCAACGAGGCGGCGGGCGCGATCTATCGCTTCGTCTGGAACGTCTTCTGCGACTGGTATCTCGAGTTCATCAAGCCGCTCCTCCTCGGCACGGACGAGGCGGCCAAGGCAGAGACGCGGGCGACGGCTGCCTATGTGCTCGACCAGATATTGCTGATCCTCCATCCCTTCATGCCCTTCATGACGGAAGAGCTTTGGGCGACGACGGCGGGACCGGCGCGGGAGAACCTGCTCATCCTCACCGAATGGCCCAAGCCCTCCGGCCTCGGCGACGCGGCAGCAGATGCGGAGATGGACTGGGTGATCCGGCTCATCTCCGAAGTGCGCTCCGTGCGCGCCGAGATGAACGTGCCTGCGGGCGCGAAGATTCCGCTGCTCATCAAGGGCGCGAGCGCGGAAAATCTCGCTCGTCTTGAGCGCCACCAGGATCTGATCGTCCGTCTCGCGCGGCTGTCATCCGCCGAAACATCGGAAACGGTGCCTGCGGGCGCGCTTCAGATGGTGCTCGACGAGGCGACGGTGCTTCTGCCGATTGCCGACGTCATCGACCTCAAGGCGGAAACGGCGCGCCTCAAGAAGGAAGTCGCCAAGCTCGAAGGCGAGATCGGCAAGATCGACGCGAAACTCGGCAACGAGAAGTTCATTTCTTCCGCCCCCGAGCAGGTGGTCGAGGAACAGCGCGAGCGCAAGACGGATGCCGAGGCCGCGCTGGCGAAGTTGACGGTCGCGTTGAAGATGCTGGAAGGGGCGGGTTAGGGCACCCGGTCCATTGCGAGGAGCGGTAGCGGCGAAGCAATCCAGTCGAGTGTGTGCCGCTAACTGGATTGCTTCGCTACGCTTGCAATGACGAAAATGTCTCAGGCGTCGAAGACGATGACTGATCGCGCCAGTTCGCCGCGCTTCAATTCGTCGAAGGCTTCGTTGACCTGTTCGAGTTTCAGGCGGCGCGAGATCATCTGGTCGAGCTTGAGCTTGCCGGCCATGTAGAAGTCGACGAGGCGCGGCATGTCGACGGGGAAGCGGTTGGAGCCCATCAGCGAGCCCTGGATGCGCTTTTCGCCGAGGAAGTCGGCGCCGTGCAGCTCGATGTTCACGCCGACCGGAATCATGCCGATGATGTTGGCCGTGCCGCCGCGCGCCAGCATCTTGAAGGATTGTTCGGCGGTCTGCTTCATGCCGATGGCTTCGAAGGAGTGATGGACGCCCCCATTCGTCATGTCCATGACCTGCTTCACCGGGTCACCGTCCTTCGGGTTCACCACGTCGGTCGCGCCGAACTCCTTGGCGAGGTTGAGCTTCGAGCCCTGCATGTCGATGGCGATGATGCGGCCCGCGCCCGCAATCGCCGCGCCGTTGATGGCCGCAAGGCCGACGCCGCCGCAGCCGATGACCGCGACCGTTTCGCCCGCACGCACATCCGAGGTCTGGATGACGGCGCCCACGCCCGTCGTCACCGAGCAGCCGATGAGCGCCGCGCGATCGAGCGGCATGTCCTTGCGGATCGCAACGCAGGCATGTTCGTGGATCAGCATGTATTCGGCGAAGGACGAGAGGTTGAGAAACTGGTTCATCGGCCCCGCGTCTTTCGCAAGGCGCGGTTCCTCGCCCGCCTGGCGCTTCGTCTCTGGGCTGACACAGCGCGACATATGGCCGGTCAGGCAATGCTCGCAATGGCCGCAAAAGGCCGAGAGGCAGGTGATGACATGGTCGCCCGGCTTTACCGTGTGAACCTCGGAGCCGACCTGCTCGACGATGCCGGCCGATTCATGGCCGAGGACGGCAGGCAGCGGGTAGGGGTACGAGCCCTCGACGAAGTGGAGATCCGAATGGCAGACGCCGGCGGCGGCTGTGCGGATCAGCACTTCGTGGGGGCCGGGCTTGTTGATCTGGACATTCTCGATGACGAGCGGGGTCTTTGTCTGGCGCAGAACGGCAGCCTTCATGGCATTTTCTCCCTGAAACCGGTTTTGTTGTTGGTAAATGGCCGGATTGGGGGAGATGTTGGCCCCTGCATCCCTATATGGTCAATGGCTGGAAGTTTGGCGGCGTTCTGCGAAAATGCGCGGCCCCCATTACCGGAGCGAGATATGACCGCCTTTCGACGCCTTGCCGCCCTTGCCGCCGCGCTGGGCCTGACGCTCACCATGTCGGGCGAGGTCTTCGCCGCGCCGACCGCCGAGGCCAATGCCGCCTTCGAGGCAGGCGTCGCCGCCTACAAGGCGGGAGATGCGACAACCGCCGTGGCCGACTGGGACAAGGCTGCCGAGGGCGGACATGCCATTGCGGCCTATCTGCTGGGTCAGCTTTACGAGCAGGGCAAAGGCGTCACGAAGTCGGAGAGCGAGGCCTTCCGCTATTATAAGAAGGCGGCGGCGCTCGGGCAGATGGACGCCATGGTCAAGGCGGGGCTCCTCTACCGTGACGGCAACAAGGAAATCGGACTCAAGCGCGATTATGAAAAGGCAATCGAGCTGCTGGAGAAGGCGGCCATTGCCGGCTCCCCGGAGGGGCAATATCGCCTTGCCGACATGTACCGCCGCGGGCTCGGCGTGCCCGTCGGGCGGTCCGAGGGCCTGCGCTGGCTGATCCTGTCAGGCGAAAAGCACTATGTGCCCGCCCTGCTTGAGTTGGCTCGCATCCATTTCGAAGGCGACGGCGTCAACAAGGACCGGATCGTCGGATGGTCGTTCCTCGACCTTGCCAATCGCTATGCCGATCCGATGTATGAGGGCTCGCTCGTCAACAAGGCGATGGACAAGTATTCAGGCTGGATGAAGCCCGGAGAAACCGACGAGGCCCGCAAGGCGGCGGATGCATGGATCGCCGCGCATGGCGCGGGCTAGAAGATCACCTTTTCCTCGCCGAACCAGAGCGGGGACTTTGAGAAGTCGATGAATTTCGCTTCGTCTTCGAGAAGCGCGCGGCCTGCCGCTGCGGCCTCCGGCGTGCCGCCCGCCAGATCTTCAAGCGTTGCCCACCAGAGTTGCGCGACGCCGTCATAGATCGCGGGCGCGTCTTCAATTCTGCCGCCGATGCGGCTCATGCGGATGGCGTCCGTCGCCTCGAAGGCGCCGGTATGCAACTGCACGTAACGGGCAATGCGCAGGACTTCGCGGTGGCGGGCGACAAGCGGCGCATGCGTGTTGAACCAGTAATCCTGGAACTCCGCGCGGCTCATGCCCTGTTTGCGCGTCAGGCAATAGGTTATCTTTATCATCGTCGTTCTCCCCGGTTTTGTCCGGCGCCTCTTGTTTCGTGCGGTCGCCAATCTGGAATTAGAGCTCATCAATCATGCGCATAGCGGTTGGCGGATTTCAGCACGAAACGAACACTTTCGCGCCTTCAAAAGCGGACTTCGCCGCCTTTGCGCAGGCGGATTCATGGCCGGCATTGCAGCGGGGTGCGGCGCTTCTCGACGCCTTCAC
The DNA here is from genome assembly GCA_031291615.1 of Parvibaculum sp. Taxonomy (GTDB): domain Bacteria; phylum Pseudomonadota; class Alphaproteobacteria; order Parvibaculales; family Parvibaculaceae; genus Parvibaculum. The sequence goes on along the minus strand of JARLIS010000021.1, from coordinate 14,663 downwards.
GGGCATGAACATTCCTGTGGCCGGTTTCATCGAGGCGGCAAGGGCGAAGGGGCATACTCTCGTGCCGCTCGTCTGGTGTTCGGCGACGCCTTCGGCGCATGTCACTGAAGACGCATTCGAACGCATCTCCGCCATGCTTATCGACGATCTCATCGGCGCCGGCGATTTGGATGCGGTCTATCTCGATCTTCACGGCGCGATGGTGACCGAGCATTTCGAGGATGGAGAGGGCGAGCTGCTGCGCCGTGTGCGCGCCGCCGTCGGGCCGAAGATACCGGTCGTCGTGAGCCTCGATCTTCATGCGAATGTGACGGCGGAAATGGTGGCGCATTCGGATGCGCTGATCGCCTATCGCACATATCCCCATGTCGACATGGCCGAGACGGGCGCGCGGGCAGCGGCGCATCTCGATGCGATCTTCGCGGGGCTGCCGCGCCAGTCGAAGGCGCTTCGGAAGATCGGCTATCTGATCCCGCTCACGTCGCAATGCACGCTGACGGAGCCGGCCGCGCATATTTACGGAGACCTCCAGAAGCTCGACGGCGCGGTGCTTGGAAACGGGCGGGTAAGCTCGATTTCCTTCGCGACCGGCTTTCCCCCCGCCGACGTCAAGGATTGCAGCCCGTCCATCATCGCCTATGCGGATAGCGAGGCGGCGGCGGCGGAAGCGGCCGACAGGATTGCCGCCGATGTGCTGGCGAGCGAAAGCCGGTTCCGCGAAAAGCTCTGGTCGGCGCGGGAGGCGGTCGCCTATGCCGTCGCCAATTCGGCGGCGAATGGCGGGCCCATCATTCTCGCCGATACGCAGGACAATCCCGGCGCGGGCGGCAATGGCGACACGGTCGGCGTGTTGCGCGAGTTGCTGGCGCAGAAGGCGGAGCGCGCGGCGCTCGGCGTTCTTTTCGATCCGGAGTCGGCGGCCCAGGCGGCCGCGGCGGGAGTGGGCGCGCGGGTAAAGCTGAAGCTCGGCGCGAAGACGGGCGGCGCGGATGAGGAGCCCATCGACGGTGAATTCGAAGTGGTGCGGATAACCGACGGCGAGTTTCTGGCGACGGGGCCATTCTATGGCGGCTCGCGCATGTCGCTCGGCACCACGGCGCGGCTTCGCTCCGGCGGCGTCGAAGTGGTCGTCGCCTCGCGCAAGGCCCAATGCGCGGATCAGGAAATGCTGAAACATATCGGCATCGACCCGGCGCGGCTTGCCACGCTTGTCGTCAAAAGCTCGGTACATTTCCGCGCCGATTTCGGGCCGCTCGCGCGCGAAGTTCTGGTGGTCGAAAGCCCCGGCCCGAACATCGCCGATCTTGCCAGGTTGCCCTACCGGCATTTGCGGCCAGGCACGCGCGTCATGCCGCTTGGAGCGGCTTTTAAAGGTTAGTAGGCGTCCTTCGACGGCAGATCGGGGTCGAAGCCTTTCAGAAATTTCGGCCGAGAGGCGGCGAATATCTGTCGTGTAGGCGGAAACGCGTCCGGATTGTCGAGGCTCCCGATCGTTACGTCGAGATCGTCGGGGCGCGCCTCGTGCCAGAAGGTAATTTGCGTGCCGCAGTCCGGACAGAAGCCGCGCGTTGCGGGATCGGAAGATTTGTAATGGCGCAGATTTCCTTTGACGATGCGGAAGGCCGGCACCGGCAGGGTGATCCACGGAACGAGGACGCCGCCAGTCGCCTTGCGGCACATGGTGCAATGGCAATAGGCCAAACTGCGCGGTGCGCTGTCGAACTCATAGCGCACACCGCCGCAAAGACATCCGCCGGTAGCGATCATCACTCCCTCCTTCAGAATTCCAGCTCTGCCCAGATCGGTACGTGGTCGGACGGTTTTTCTCGGTCGCGCACGTCCTTGTCGATGTCGCAGGCTTTCAGTCGGTCGGCGGCCTGCGGCGACAGCAGCAGGTGGTCGATGCGGATGCCCTTGTCCTTCTGCCACGCGCCTGCCTGATAGTCCCAGAACGTATAGCGATGCGGCTCAGTGTGGCAGGCCCTGAAGGCATCGGTGAAGCCAAGGTTTATGAGCGTGCGAAATCTCGCCCGGCTTTCGGGACGAAACAGCGCATCGCCTTCCCAGGCTTTCGGGTCGTGCACGTCTTCGGGCATCGGGATGACGTTGTAGTCGCCGGCCAGCACTAGAGGCTCCTCATAGGCGAGGAGGTTCTTTGCATGGCGGGCGAGGCGATCCATCCAGGCGAGCTTGTAGGTGAACTTGTCGGTGTCGACGGGATTGCCGTTCGGCAGATAGATCGAGGCCACGCGCAGGACGGTCTTGCCGGCCGGTATCACCGCTTCGATGTAACGGGCGTGATCGTCGCCGTCGCCTTCGGGCAGGCCCGTCGTCACATCCTCGATGCGGTGCTTAGAAAGGATGGCGACGCCGTTATAGGTTTTCTGCCCGTGGATCGCGAGGTTGTAGCCGAGGTCTTCTATCTCGCCGCGCGGAAACGTGTCGTCGGTGCATTTCGTTTCCTGAAGGCAGACGACGTCGGGCTCGGCCTCCTTCAGCCAATCCTTGAGATTGCCGAGGCGCGCTTTCAGCGAATTGACGTTGAACGAGGCGATTTTCACTTGCTACCTGCCGATTCGTGTCGGAGTTGCAAATGTCGCCCCGTTAACTCCATGGCGCAAAGGGAATTGACGCGGGCCCCGACACAGGTCAGCATTGTTTTACATTTTCCGTTTGTGCCTCTGGGGAGGGAGCAGCAGATGGTTACACCGGCCGCGGTGCGGGGACGCGCAAAACAGGCTTCAAGCGACCGCCGTTTTCAGGCGAACATGTCGCAGCGTTGCTTCCTGTGCATTATCGGTGTGCTGGGCGGCTTTACGGCCCTGGTGCAAGGCATGCTCGCCGTGCAGAGCATGGTCATCAGTACGCCCGAGAGCTTCGCGCATTACTGGGTGGTTGCGATTCTGGGCATCTGGGTGCCGGCCATCGGGCTCGTGGCGTCGATTCTCGGCATCATGATCAAGGACAGGGCCGCGACGCTTCTGCTCTTGCTGTCGCCCGTGGCGTCGCTTGGCGGGTATTTCTTTTACACCTACGGATCGGTCGTCGATCTCCTCCGGCCGTAAGCTTTCAGATCAGACCGAAAACGAAGTGCCGCAGCCGCAGGAGGCTGTTGCATTCGGATTCTGAATCTTGAAGGACGAGCCGATCAGGTCGTCCACATAGTCGATTTCCGAGCCTTCCAGATACATAACCGACATGGCGTCGATCAGCACGGTCGCGCCCGCTTTTTCGAGCACGAGGTCGTCCGTGGCGCGGGCGTCATCGAGCGTGAAGCCATACTGGAAGCCCGAGCAGCCGCCGCCCGACACCGAGACGCGCAGGCTCACGCCTTTGCCTTCGGCTTTCAGGATTTCGGCCACACGGCTTGCCGCACGATCGGTGATCGTGATGGGTTTGCCCGTGCCGGGGCGGATTTCGGTCAAAGTTTCGGACATGGGCGGCTTTCACTTTGGAACAGTACTAAGTATAGCAGATAGTTAGGCATTCAACCGCCTGATTTCAAACAGAGGTTTCCCTTGTCCCTTATCAATCCGGCGGCGACCGCGCCCTATGCGACCAAGGCCGAGGCCTCGCGGGGGCGGCTCCACAAGGAGGCCGACAGCGCCACCCGGACCGCCTTTCAGCGCGACCGGGACCGGATCATCCATTCCGGGGCCTTCCGGCGGCTCAAATACAAGACCCAGGTCTTCGTCTATCACGAGGGCGACAATTACCGGACGCGGCTCACCCATTCGCTGGAGGTCGCCCAGATCGCCCGTTCGATCAGCAGGGTGCTGGGGCTCGACGAAGACCTGGCCGAGACGCTGGCGCTCGCGCACGACCTCGGCCACACGCCCTTCGGCCATGCGGGCGAGGACGCGCTCGACGCCGCCATGAACGGCTTCGGCGGCTTTGACCACAATGCGCAGACGCTCCGCATCGTCACCAAGCTCGAGCACCGCTATGCCGAGTTCGACGGGCTGAACCTGACCTGGGAAACGCTGGAAGGGCTCGTCAAGCATAACGGACCCGTGCTGACGGCCGGCACACGGATGGCAGACCTGCCGCGCGCGCTCATCGAATATGCCGAAACGCAGGATCTAGAACTCGGAACCTTTGCCGGGCCCGAGGCGCAGGTGGCGGCGCACTCCGACGACATCGCCTACAACAATCACGATATCGAGGACGGGCTTCGCGCCGGGCTTTTCAGCATCGACGATCTGATGGCCTTGCCGCATGTGGGCGACGCTTTCCGCGCCGTGGCCGACAAATATCCGGGGCTCGAAATCACGCGCGTCATTCATGAATCGATCAGGCACCTGATCGGCAGCATGATCGGCGACGTGATCGCGGAGACGAAGCGCCGCATCGCTGCGGCCCGGCCGGAAACGGCGGCCGATGTCAGGGCGCTCAAGGCGCCCATCGTCAGCTTCTCGGCGGAAATGAGCGCGCATAACGCCACGCTGAAGGCGTTTCTGTTCGCGCGCATGTATCGCCACTACCGGGTTAACCGCTCGATGAGCAAGGCCAAGCGGATCGTGCGGGACCTGTTCGGCCTCCTCCACAAGGAGCCCGACCTGCTGCCGCCCGAATGGCAGTTGGGCTGCGACGGGGCGGGCGGCATGAAGACGGCCCGGCGCGTCTGCGACTATATCGCCGGCATGACCGACCGTTTCGCCGTGGATGAGCATAACAGGCTCTTCGATCTGGCCGATCCAAGGAGCTGAAACCGCGACTGGAAAGCCGCCGCCTGCGGCTATAGAGTGCGCGCCGAACGGGTTAAGCGGCGGAATCAATGAATATTTTTCGGCATTTTGAGGAACGGGTCGAGGCGGCGTTGGCGAGCCTCGCGGCGGAAGGCGCCTTGCCGGCCGGGCTCGATACGTCCCGCGTCGCGGTCGAGCCGCCGCGCGATCCGAGCCATGGGGATCTTTCGACCAATGCGGCGATGGTGCTGGCGAAACCTGCCGGGCTGAACCCGCGCGCACTTGCGGAGAAGCTCGCAGCTAAACTCAAGGCCGAGCCTTCCGTCACCGAGGTGGCGATTGCCGGACCGGGCTTCATCAATCTCCGTCTCAACGACGACATTTGGCGCGCGGGCATTCCCGAAATCCTGCGGGCGGGCGTCGGCGCCGGATCGAGCGATCTCGGAGCGGGCGAGGCGGTCAACGTCGAATATGTGTCTGCGAACCCGACCGGCCCCATGCATGTCGGTCATGTGCGCGGCGCGGTATTCGGCGATGCGCTGGCGAACCTCCTTGAAAAGGTCGGCTACCGCGTTTGCCGCGAATATTACATCAACGATGCGGGCGGCCAGATCGAGGTGCTCGCCCGGAGCGCGTTCCTGCGCTACCGCGAGGCGCTTGGCGAGACGATCACCATTCCCGAAGGCCTTTACCCCGGCGACTATCTGAAGCCGGTCGGCCAGGCGCTGAAGGCGGAGCATGGGCCGGCTCTCGCGCAGATGGACGAGGCGCAATGGCTGCCGATCGTGCGCGATACGGCCATCGACGCGATGATGGAGCTTATTCGCGGCGACCTCTCGGTCCTCGGCATCACGCATGAAGTGTTCTATTCCGAGCGCGCGCTCCACAAGTCGGGCGCGGTCGAGAAAACGCTGAAACTCCTTGAAGACAAGGGGCTCATCTATACGGGCGTTCTCGAGGCTCCCAAGGGCGAGCAGTCGGACGATTGGGAAGCGCGGCCGCAGACGCTTTTCCGTTCGACGCAGTTCGGCGACGACACCGACCGGGCGCTGAAGAAGTCCGACGGAAGCTGGACCTATTTCGCGCCGGACATCGCCTATCATCTCGACAAGTACAATCGCGGCTACCGGACGCTGATCGACGTATGGGGCGCGGACCATTCGGGCTACATCAAGCGCGTGAAGGCGGCTGTCGCCGCCGTGACGGACGGCAAGGCCGAGATCGACGTCAAGGTCTGCCAGCTCGTCCGCCTGTTCCGCAACGGCGAGCCCTTCAAGATGTCGAAGCGCGCCGGCGATTTCATCACGCTGCGCGATGTGGTCGATGAAGTTGGCAAGGGCGTCACGCGTTTCATGATGCTGACGCGCAAGAACGACGCGCCGCTCGATTTCGACTTCGCCAAGGTGATGGAGCAGTCGCGGGACAATCCGGTCTTCTATGTACAATACGCCCATGCGCGCATTCATTCCGTGCTGCGCAATGCGAAGGAGGCGGGTGTCGCCGATCTTTCGGACGGGGCGCTGGCAGGGGCCGACCTCTCCCTGCTCAAGGACGAAGCGGAACTTGGGCTCATCAAGCTGATGGGCGCCTTCACCCGCTCCGTGGAGCAGGCGGCGCTCGCGCATGAGCCGCACCGGATCGCCTTCTATCTCTACGACCTTGCTTCCGCCTTCCACGGGCTCTGGAACAAGGGCAAGGACGAACCCGGATTGCGCTTTATCATCGCCGAGGACAGGAATGTTACGCTTGCAAGGCTCGCGCTGATTCGGGCCGCGGCTTACGTGATCGCCGCGGGCCTTGAGATTCTCGGCGTGGAACCGGCGGAGGAGATGCGCTGATGTCGGACGGGAGACGGGAAGAACCCGGCTTCGGCTATGAGCCTGAAGACGACGACTATTACACCTATGACGCGACCGACGAGGACGAAGAGGGCGGCCGCCGCCCCGTGGTCTTCCTTGCCATCGTCGCGCTGCTGGTGGTTTTCGCAGGCGTCGTTTTTCTCGCCTACAAGCAGGGTCTGAAGCAGGGCGCGCAGGGCAATCCGCCGGTGATCCGCGCCGACTCCACGCCCGCCAAGGTCGCGCCGGTCAATCCGGGCGGCATGGATATTCCGCATCAGGACCGCACCGTCTACGACCGCATTTCGGGCGACAGCAAGCCGACGACCGGCGATGGCGAACACCTGCTGCCATCGGCCGAGGAACCTTTGCCGGTGCAGAAGAACACGCCGCCCGTTGCGCAGCAGGCCGCGCCGCCCGCCGCGACGGCCGCGCCGCAGCAGCTTTCCCCGAACGTGCCCGCAACGGCCTCCCAGCCACAAACGCAGATGAGCGAAATGGCGCCTGTTCAGGCGGCGCCCGTGCCGCCGGTCTCGACCGCGCCTCAGGCCGCCATGCCGGCAGCCCCTGCAGCGCAGAAGCCCGCCGCAACATCTTCGTCTGGCGGTTATGTCGGGCAGCTTGCGGCTTTCCGCGACGAACCCGCTGCTCGGGCTGAATTCCGGAAGCTGCAAAAGAAATTCCCCGCGCTTGCCGGCCTCAGCGCCGACATCCAGAAGGCCGATCTCGGGCCGAAGGGCATCTATTACCGGCTTCGGGCTGGCTATCTCGACAAGGCGAAGGCCGAAGCGCTTTGCGCCACGCTGAAGGCGCAGGGGCAGGGCTGCATGGTCAGGCCGAAGTAATGCCCGTGCGCGCGGCAATCTATGGCTGCGAAGGCTTGGCGCTGACGGAAGCCGAGCGCCGCTTCTTCCGCGAGGCCGAGCCCTGGGGCTTCATTCTCTTTGCGCGCAATGTCTCGACGCCCGAGCAGGTGAAGCGCCTGACGGACGAGCTTTGCAGCGTGGCGGGCCGCGTCGTTCCGGTGCTGATCGATCAGGAAGGCGGGCGTGTGGCGCGGCTGAAGCCGCCGCATTGGCGCGCCTATCCGGCAGGGCGGCGCTATGGCGAGCTCTATGCGCGTTCGCCGGAACTCGGCATCGAGGCGGCGCGGATCGGCGGGCGGCTGATCGCCTCCGAGCTCCATGCCCTCGGCATCTATGTCGATTGCCTGCCGGTGCTCGACGTGCCGGTTCCGAGTGCCCATGACGTGATCGGCGACCGCGCCTATGGCGAGACGCCGGAACCCGTCATCGCGCTTGGCCGTGCGGCGGCGCAAGGACTGCTCGGCGGCGGCGTGCTGCCGATCATCAAGCATATTCCCGGGCACGGGCGCGCGGGCGTCGACAGCCATCTGAGCCTGCCTGTCGTCGACACGGATGCGGCGACGCTGGCGCGAACCGATTTTGCGCCCTTCAAGGCGCTGGCCGACATGCCGCTCGCCATGACGGCGCATGTCGTCTACACGGCGATCGACGCGGCCGCGCCCGCGACGACCTCGCCGACCGTCATCGAGAACATCATTCGCGGCGTCATCGGCTTTGATGGTCTGTTGATGTCGGACGATGTGTCGATGCAGGCTCTGGACGGAACGCTGGCCGAGCGGACCCGCGCCAGCCTCAAGGCGGGCTGCGACCTGGCGCTTCACTGCAACGGCAAAATGGACGAAATGCAGGCCGTGGCCGGCGAAGTGCCGGTGCTGGCCGGCGAGGCGCTGCGGCGCTCGGCGGCGGCGCTGGCGAGGCTCGCGCCGCCGGAACCCTTTGACGAATCAGCGGGCATCGCGCGCTTCAAGGCGTTGCTTGGCGCTTCCTGGGGATAACCGAGAAACAGGGTATCCTGGCATCGCGGCCCCGGGGTATAAGGGCCGATACGGCGGCGTGTCAGTTTTCTGACGGGGCGCGAGGCGGCCGTATCCCTTTTGAGATCAACCGGACAGGCGGGCATGAGCGCGACGCCCCATCAAGGCGAGGCGGAGACCGGGACACCGGGGACGGATCCTTTCGAGGAGGGGCCGCCGCGCGGCCTGCCGACTTCCGATGACGGCGCATTCCTGATCGTCGATCTCGACGGTTTCGAAGGGCCGCTGGACGTGCTGCTGACGCTGGCGCGCAACCAGAAGGTCGACCTTACCCGCATCTCGATCCTGAAGCTCGCCGAGCAATATCTCGACTTCATCAACCGCGCGCACCGGATGGAGCTCGATCTTGCCGCCGACTATCTGGTCATGGCGGCCTGGCTCGCCTACCTCAAGTCGCGGCTGCTGTTGCCGCCGCCGGACGTTGAAGAAGGCCCGAGCGGTGCGGAAATGGCGGCGCGGCTCGCCTTCCAGCTTCAGCGTCTCGAAAGCATGCGCAATGCGGCGCGGGGCATTTTTGCGCGGAAGCAGCTCGGGCTGCATGTGTTCCGCCGCGGCGCGCCGGAAGGCGTTCGCGTCGTCAAGACAAGCGAATATCAGGGCACGCTCTACGAACTTCTGAAGGCCTATTCGGACCAGAGGCTCAAGGGGCATGAGACGCATTGGGAGCCGAAGCGTCTGCCGATCCTCGCCATCGAAGTCGCCCGCAAGCGGCTCGAACAGATGCTCGGCATGATGTTCGACTGGGGACGCATCGACGCCTATCTGCCTGTCGAGTATATGTCGGGCGAAATGCGCCGCTCGGCGCTGGCCAGTACGTTCAGCGCGGCGCTCGTGCTTGCCAAGGACGGCGAGGTCGAGCTTCGCCAGACGGGCGCTTATCAGCCGCTTTTCATGCGGCGCAAGAAACCGGAAGACCTGAAGCCGGAAGAGTGACTGAAGTAGAATGATTGAAGAAGCGATGACAGATTCGACCGAGCCGGATGAGATCGACGTTCCCGAAGGGAGCGTCGACGAAGCCGTTTCCGAAGAAGTCGAGTCCGAAGAGGCTGTTTCCGACGAGGTCGCGGACGAAGACGCCGCGCCGGAAGAGGCGGCCCCCGAAGAGGCCGGCGGCACGGTCGTCAGCTTTCCGGCGAATGCGACCGATCATGCCCAGCTCATGCGCATGACGGAGGCGCTGCTCTTCGCCGCTGCCGAACCGCTCGACATCGACAGTATTGCGGCCCGGCTTCCGGCCGGCGCGGATGTGGGCGCGCTCATCGAGGATCTTCAGAAGTTTTATGAGAAGCGCGGCGTAAACCTCGTCCGCGTCGCGAATAAGTGGATGCTGCGAACGGCGGAAGACCTGTCGTTCCTGATGGAGCGTTCGGCGGTCGAGCAGCGCAAGCTGTCGCGCGCGGCGATGGAGACGCTGGCGATCATCGCCTATCACCAGCCGGTGACGCGGGCCGAGATCGAAGAGATCAGAGGCGTCACCGTCTCCAAGGGCACGATCGACGTGCTGATGGAAACGGGCTGGGTGCGGCTGCGCGGCCGCAAGCGGACCCCGGGCCGCCCGGTGACCTACGGCACGACCGAAGGGTTCCTGCTGCATTTCGGCCTGGAGAATATCGGCGATCTGCCGGGGCTCGACGAGCTCAAGGCGGCCGGCATGCTCGACGGGCGCCTGCCTCCGGGCTTCGAGGTTCCCGCACCGAGCGACGTCGGCGGCGAAGGCGATGGCGAGTTCGACGACGAGGAATATGGCGAAGCGCTCGACGAACATCTCGCGCAGGGCGACGGCGAGGAAAACGCTGGATAAGACGCAGTTGAAGTCATCTCTGAGACCAGAGTGAATTCAGACGTTGCTGGAAGGCATTACAAGGATTTGTTAATCAGAATCAGCGGGGCGGGGCAATCTACCCGCGGCGGTTCAGGGTCGAAAAGTCCGAACATGCTGCCCATATGCGGGGCAGCGGTGCTAAGTTGCCGGAAAGCCTGAGATTGGGACTGGGCGCCCGCCACCAAGGTGGGGCGCTGTCACTATGGAGATCGTGATGGGTTTGAGCTGGGTACATATCCTCGTCGTCATCGCCGTCGTCGTGCTGCTGTTCGGCCGTGGCAAGGTCTCGGACCTGATGGGCGATGTCGCCAAGGGCATCAAGAGCTTCAAGAAGGGGCTCGCGGATGACGACGAGCCCGTCGCTCGACCGGAGCCCCGGATCATCGAGGGCAGCACGAACGAGGAAGCCGCCAAGGCCAAGGACAAGACCACGGCGAACGGCTGAGGTTTCCTCCGCCGCGCCCTCGAAGGCCTGGAGCCTGAGGCAAATTCATGTTCGACATCGGTTGGTCCGAACTGCTGCTTGTAGCGGTGCTTGCCATCATCTTCGTGGGGCCGAAAGACCTGCCGAGGGTGATGCGGACGGCTGGCCGCTATGCGGGCCGGATGCGGGCCATGGCGCGCGAGTTCCAGAACTCCTTTGAGGACCTCGCCCGCGAGAGCGAGCTGGACGAGTTGCGCCGCGAAATGGCGAGCCTGCGGGAACAGACCACCATGCGGCCGCTGGCCGACGTCGGAACGCCCATGCCCGAGGTCAGGCCCAATGAGGCGCTGCCGAGCGAGGCGGGCCCCGCGCCGGTTATCGCGAGCGAGCCCGCGCCCGCTTCCGACAAGCATGAGGCGGGACCGGCATGAGCGAGGAAGAAGACCTCGAGGCCTCGCGCGCCCCGCTGCTCGACCATCTGATTGAACTGCGGTCCCGGCTCATCAAGTCGATGGTCGCGGTGATGATCGCCTTCGGCGTCTGCTTCACCTTCTCGAAGCAGATTTTCAACATCCTGCTCAGGCCCTATGAGAGCGTCGCAGGCTCCGCGACGAAGCTCATCTATACGGCGCCGCAGGAGTATTTTTTCACCGAAATGAAGCTCGCCATGTTCGGCGCGCTCTTTCTGGCCTTCCCGATCATCGCCGGGCAGATCTACATGTTCGTCGCGCCCGGCCTCTACAAGAACGAGCGGAAGGCCTTCCTGCCTTACCTGCTGGCGACGCCCGTGCTGTTCCTGATCGGCGCGGCGCTGGTCTATTTCGGCATCATGCCGCTCGCGCTCCACTATTTCACCTCGATGCAGCAGGCGGGCGGCGACGGCAAGGCCTCGATCGAGCTTCTGCCGCGCGTCAGCGAGTATCTCGGCTTCATCATGAGCCTCATTCTCGCTTTCGGCATCTGCTTCCAGCTTCCGGTCATCCTGACGCTGCTGGCGCGTATCGGCATCGTCAATGCGGACATGCTTCGCAAGGGGCGGCGCTATGCCATCGTCATCGCCTTTGCGGTGGCCGCGGTGCTGACGCCGCCGGACCTCCTCAGCCAGATCAGCCTCGGCATTCCGACCGTCATGCTCTACGAGCTGTCGATCTTCGCGGTCGTGCTGGTCGAGCGGCAGAAGCGGCGCGCCGAGGAGGCGCGGGCCAAGGCCGAGGCGGGGGACAAGGCGGAGGCAGCGGGCGGGGCGTAAGGCGCTTGTCTGGACGCTTCCGACCCTTCCGCGTATACAGGGGCCGCGCTTAAACCCCTGTTCCCGCGACTCTCCCATGCATGACATCAAGATCATCCGCGACGACCCGGCGACCTTCGACAAGAGGCTCGCCAAGCGCGGGATCGCGCCCCAGTCGGCGCGGCTCATCGAGATAGACGAGCGGCGGCGCAAGGTCATCGTCGCGCTGGAAGAGATGCAGAAGAAGCGCAACGAAGCCTCGAAGCAGATCGGCGCGGCCAAGGGCAAGAAGGACGAGGCGCTTGCCCAGAAGCTGATGGACGAGGTCGCCCATCTCAAGGGCGCGATCCAGCAGGGCGAAGAAGACGAACGCCGGATCAATGCCGAGCTTGAAACCGAGCTCGCCGCGATCCCGAACATTCCCTTTGACGACGTGCCGGTCGGAACGGACGAGACGGGCAATGTCGAGCGGCATCGGCATGGGGCCCCGCGCGCCATGAACTTTGCGCCGAAAGAGCATTTCGACCTTGGCGAAGCACTCGACCTCATGGATTTCGAGACGGCGGCAAAGCTCTCCGGCGCGCGTTTCGTGGTGCTGAAGGGCCAGCTTGCCCGGCTTGAAAGGGCGATTGCGAGCTTCATGCTCGATCTCCACACCGGCGAGTTCGGCTATGAGGAAGTCTCGCCGCCGCTGCTGGTCAAGGACCAGACCATGTTCGGCACGGCGCAATTGCCGAAATTTGCCGACGATCAGTTTGCCGTTTTCCCGGGCCAGGCTCGCGGCGATCAGGACCGCTATTGGCTGATCCCGACCGCCGAAGTGTCGCTCACCAATCTTGTGCGCGAGAGCATCCTTTCCGAGGACGAACTTCCGAAGCGGATGACGGCCTATACGCCTTGTTTCCGCGCCGAGGCAGGATCGGCAGGCCGCGACACGCGCGGCATGATCCGGCTGCATCAGTTTTCCAAGGTCGAGCTCGTCTCGATCACGACGCCGGAACAGTCGACCGAAGAGCATGAGCGGATGCTCGCCTGCGCCGAGGGCGTGCTGAAGGCGCTCGATCTTCATTACCGCGTCATCACGCTTTGCACGGGCGACATGGGCTTCTCGGCGCGCAAGACCTACGACATCGAGGTCTGGCTGCCGGGACAGAACGCCTTCCGCGAAATCTCGTCCTGCTCGGTCTGCGGCGATTTCCAGGCGCGGCGCATGCAGGCGCGCTACAAGCCGGACGGCTCGAAGAACACGCGTTTCGTCCATACGCTCAACGGATCTGGCCTTGCGGTCGGCCGCACGCTCGTCGCCATTCTTGAAAATTACCAGCAGGCGGACGGCTCCATCGCCATTCCCGACGCGCTGAAGAAATATATGGGCGGACTGGACGCCATTTCGAATGGCTAAGGCGAAACCTAAAGGCGACCTGCGCATTCTCGTCACCAATGACGACGGCATTCATGCGCCGGGTATCGCCTCGCTGATCCGCATTGCCAACAAGATTTCAAAAGACGTGTGGATCGTCGCGCCGGAGGAAGAACATAGCGGCGCGGGGCATTCGCTCTCGCTGGCGAACCCGATCCGCCTCCGCCAGCTCAATGCCCGCAAATTCGCCGTGCGCGGCACGCCGACCGATTGCGTGCTGATGGGCATACGCCACATCATGAAGGATCGCGCGCCGGACCTTGTGCTGTCGGGCATCAATCGCGGCCAGAACATCGCCGACGACGTGACCTATTCAGGCACCATCGCTGCGGCGATGGAAGGGACGCAACTCGGCGTTCCCTCGATCGCGCTCAGCCAGGCCTTCGGCTTCGGCGGCGGCAGCCAGGTGAAATGGGCGACGGGAGAGCATTTCGCGCCGGGCATCATCAAAAAGCTCGTCGCCGCCGGCTGGCCGACCGACGTGCTCATCAACATCAATTTTCCGGATGTGGTTCACACCGCCGTCAAGGGCGTCGAAGTGACGGTGCAGGGCAAGCGCGACCAGTCGCTCGTCCGCGTCGAGGAGCGCATCGACGCGCGCAACAATCCCTATTACTGGCTCGGCTTCGAGCGCATTCCGAGCAATCCGCCCAAGGGCACCGATCTGCGCGCCATCTATGACGGCTATATCTCGGTGAGCCCGCTCCACATGAACCTGACGCATGGGCGCACGCGCGCGGCACTCGTCGCGGCGCTCGGAAAGTCGTGAGCGCGCCGATGAGCGACGAAACCCCAGAGGACGAACCGCTCAACGAGATTGCACAAGCCAAGATCGAGCTTGTCATGACGCTGCGCAGGCAGGGCATTCGCGACAAGCGCGTGCTGTCGGCCATCGAGCGCATTCCCCGCGAAACCTTCATCAACGCTTCGTTCCGCAAGCAGGCCTATGAAGACCACGCGCTGCCCATCGAATGCGGCCAGACGATCAGCCAGCCCTTCGTCGTCGCCTACATGACCGAGCAGCTTCAGGTGACCGACCGGATGAAGGTGCTCGAAGTCGGCACGGGGTCCGGCTATCAGGCCGCCGTGCTGTCGAAGCTCTGCCGCCGCGTCTACACAATCGAGCGCTACCGCACATTGCTGAAGGATGCCGTGAAGCGCTTCGAGGCGCTGGGGCTTCACAACATTACGGCGAAGGCAGGCGATGGGGCCGAGGGGTGGACCGAGCAGGCACCGTTCGACCGAATCATCGTAACCGCGGCCGCGCCTGCCGTGCCCCAGAAGCTCGTCCAGCAGCTCAAACCCGGCGGGATCATGATCGTTCCGGTGGCGGCGTCGGGCGG
>JARLIS010000020.1 GCA_031291615.1 Parvibaculum sp. | reverse complement strand
TGCCTTCGGAGTTCGTCCAGACGGTCTGGGCGAGATATTCGTGGTTCACCTGGTGGCAGATGCCCGTTCCCGGCGGCACGACGCGGAAATTGTCGAAGGCCTTGGAGCCCCAACGCAGGAACTCATAGCGTTCGCGGTTGCGCTGATATTCGATTTCGGTGTTCTGGTGGAAAGCCTGCGGCGTGCCGAACTTGTCGACCATGACCGAATGGTCGATGACGAGGTCGACGGGCACGAGCGGGTTGATGCGCTTCGGATCGCCGCCCAGCGTCTTCACCGCGTCGCGCATGGCGGCAAGGTCGACCACGGCGGGAACGCCGGTGAAGTCCTGCATCAGCACGCGGGCCGGGCGATAGGCGATCTCGCGGTCCGACGTGCGCGCCTTCAGCCAGCTCTTGACCGCGCGGATGTCGTCGGCCGAGACGGTGCGGCCGTCCTCGAAGCGCAGCAGGTTCTCAAGCAGCACCTTCAGCGAAAAAGGGAGCCGCGAGATGCCGTCGAGGCCGTTCTTCTCGGCGTTCTTCAGGCTGTAATAGGTATAGGTCTTCGAGCCGACCTTCAGCGTCTGCTTCGCGCCGAAGCTGTTGCCGGCGCTTGCCGACTTTTTCGGCGCGGCCTTCTTCGCGGCAGGCTTCTTCGGAGCGGCTTTCTTTGCGGCAGGTTTCGCGGCCGGCTTCTTTGCCGCAGGCTTGCGTGCGGGCGCGGCCTTCTTTGCCACGGCCTTCCTGGCCGCCGGCTTTTTCGGCGCGGTCTTTTTCGCGGCGGCTTTCTTTGGGGCCGCTTTCTTTGCAGCGGCTTTCTTCGGTGCTGTCTTCTTAGGCGCTGCCTTTTTCGGCGCGGCCTTTTTGGCTGCCGGCTTCTTCGCCTTGGCCTTCTTTGCGGCGGGCTTCGACTTCTTCGCGGGCGCGGCCTTCGCCTTGGCGGGCGCCTTCTTCGTCTTTGCGGCGGCGGGCTTCTTGCCGGCCTTTTTTGCCACGGGTTTTTTCGCGGCGGGCTTCTTCGCCTTCGCCTTTGCCTTCTTCGCCATGAATGGTTCCTCGATGCTGCGGATCCCGCCGGTCGATGGCGGGAGGGGGGTCCTGCTTGAGGCCGTCGGGCGCGAAAAAACCTTCGCCGCGACAGCCTCTTCGGCGCCGTCATTCGCGCCGATGGGCCTGTATGCTTGACGCGCGCGACTATAATGTCTTTCCCGCGCCAAGGCTATGGTTCGGCGAGGCCGATGCAGGCGATAATGCGCCGTGGAACGAGAAGGGGAGGCGACCGGCATGAGCGCGGTGCGCGTCGAGAAAAACGGGCCGGTCACGACGGTCATATTGAGCAGGCCCGATGTCCGCAATGCGGTCGACCGGCCGACGGCGGCCCTGCTGGCGGAGGCCTTTCTCGCCTTCGAGCGCGACGAGGAAGCGCTGGTTGCCGTTTTCGCGGGCGATCACGGCAGCTTCTGCGCGGGCGCCGATCTGAAGGCCGTGGCCCAGGGGCCTGAAGGCGCGCGGCGCGGCAATCTCACCGTGCCGCCCGCGACCGGGCTCGATTTCGACCGTCTTGCGGCGGACGGCCCCATGGGGCCGTCGCGCATGGTGCTTTCAAAGCCGGTCATCGGGGCGATTGCCGGCTATGCGGTCGCGGGCGGGCTCGAGCTTGCGCTCTGGTGCGACATGCGCGTCGTCGAGGCGGATGCGGTCATGGGCGTCTTCTGCCGCCGCTGGGGCGTGCCGCTCATCGATGGCGGCACGGTGCGCCTGCCGCGCCTGATCGGGCATTCGCGCGCCATGGACCTCATTCTAACAGGCCGGCCCGTCGGCGCGGAGGAGGCGCTTCAGATGGGGCTTGCCAATCGCGTGGTCCCGAAGGGCGCGGCGCGGGCGGAGGCCGAGAAGCTCGCCGCCGAAATCGCGCGCTTCCCCCAGCTCTGCCTCCGCCACGACCGGATGTCGGCCTATGAGCAATGGGATCTCGCTTATGGGGCGGCGCTCGCCAATGAGTTCGAGCATGGCCGCAAGGTGCTGGCCTCGGGCGAAACCGTCAAAGGGGCGGCGCGCTTTGCCGCGGGCAAGGGCCGGGGCGGGCGCTTCGATGAGATTTGATGCGCCGCTCCGTCTCGTTGCCGACGGGCTCGCCTGCATTCGCGGCGGGCGGGTCGTTTTCGAGGGGCTTTCATTCGCGGTCGCAAGCGGCGAGGCGCTTGTCGTCACGGGGCCCAATGGCACGGGCAAGTCGAGCCTGTTGCGCCAGATCGCCGGGCTTGTCGAGATTGCGGGCGGCGACCTCGCGCTTGAAGGCGGCGACAAGGAAGCGACGCTTGCCGAGCAGGCGCATTACATCGGCCATCTCGATGCGCTGAAGCCGTCGATGAGCGTCGGCGAGACGGCGAATTTCTGGGCGGCGTTTTTCGACGGCGAGGCCGATGTGGAGGCGGCGCTCGAGGCCTTCGACCTTGCGGCGCTGGCCGATCTGCCGGTCGCCTATCTCTCGGCGGGGCAGCGGCGGCGGCTTGCGCTGTCGCGGCTGCTTGCAGCGCCGCGTCCCTTGTGGCTTCTCGACGAGCCGACGGTCGCGCTCGATGCAGCGAGCCTTTCCCGTCTCGTTGCGTTGATGGAAGACCATCTCGCGCGCGGCGGCATCGTCGTCGCGGCGACGCATCAGACGCTGGGACTCGCCCGCACCGCGTCGCTCGATCTTTCGTCGATCCGCAGAAGGGTCGACGCGGCATGACGCGCGCTTTTCTCGCTCTGCTCAAGCGCGACATTGCGCTCGCCATCCGCGTCGGCGGCGGGGGCGGCATGGCCGTGCTGTTCTTCCTCATCGTCGTTACGGTGGTGCCGCTCGGCGTCGGGCCGAACCTCAACCTGCTTGCCGCCATCGCCACGGGCATTTTGTGGGTGGCGCTGCTTCTCTCGGCGCTGCTGACGCTCGACCGGCTGTTTCAGGCCGATTACGAGGATGGCACGCTTGATCTTCTGACCATGGGCAAGCTGCCGCTCGAACTCGTCGCGGCGGCCAAGGCCATCGCCCATTGGCTGACGACGGGCCTGCCGCTTGTCGTTGTCTCGCCGCTTCTGGGATTGCTGCTCAACCTCGACGGGCACGCATTTCCGCCGCTCATCCTCGCCATGCTGGTCGGCACGCCCGCCCTGAGCTTCATGGGCGCGATCGGGGCGGCGCTCACGGTGAGCATCCGGCGGGGCGGGCTGCTCGTGTCGCTGCTGGTTCTGCCCTTTTACGTGCCGGTGCTGATTTTCGGCGTCGTGGCGGCGGGCGGCGCGGAAGCCATGCCGGGGGCGGGCCATCAGGGGCTGATGCTTCTCGGCGCGGTGACGCTTGCGAGCCTCGTTCTCGGCCCGGTCGCGGCGGCGGCGGCGCTCAGGGCCAATCTCAGATAGGGACGCGGCAAAATGACCCGTTACATACCTTGCCCTGTGAAGGGGAGCGCCGCTAAATGACGGGCATGTCCGACCTCACAGCCACACAGCGCTTTCACGCGCTCGCCAATCCCGCCCGTTTCATGGCGCTGACGGAGAGGCTTGTGCTGCCGCTCGGCCTCGTCACGGCGGCGCTGATCGCTGCCGGGGTCTATCTCGCGCTTTTCGATTCCCCCGCCGACTATCAGCAGGGCGAGACGGTGCGCATCATGTACATCCATGTGCCCTCGGCCTGGCTCGGCATGTTCGGCTACATGGTCATGGCGGGCGCTTCTCTTGTGGCGCTCGTCTTCCGCCATCCGCTCGCCGATGTGTGCGCGAAGTCGGCCGCGCCCGTCGGCGCCGCCTTCTGCTTCCTCGCTCTCGTCACCGGCTCGCTCTGGGGACGGCCGATGTGGGGCACATGGTGGGTCTGGGATGCGCGGCTCACCTCGATGCTGATCCTGCTCTTTCTCTATCTGGGCTATATCGCGCTCTGGGCGACCATCGAGGAACCGGCGCGCGCCGCGCGTGCCGCCGCCGTGCTCGCACTCGTCGGCTCGATCAACGTGCCGATCATTCACTACTCGGTCGTCTGGTGGAACACGCTGCACCAGCCGGCCAGCGTCTTCCGCATCGACGGGCCGACGATCGCCACCTCCATGCTGATGCCGCTTCTCATTATGGCGCTCGGCTTCACTTTCTTTTTCGTCACGCTGCTTCTCGTGCGCATGCGCGCCGAGATTCTGCGCCGCCGCGTGCGCGCGCTTCGCCTCGCCAGGGCGGAGGGTTGAGCATGGCATCGTTTTTCGAGATGGGCGGCTATGCGGGTTTCATATGGCCGGCTTACGGCATCGTCGCCATCGTGATGGCTGTTCTTGTCGTGCAAAGCCTGCGCGATCTCAGAGAACAGCGCCGCCTGCTCGCCGCGCTTGAAGGCGAGGGCGCGCGCAAGCGTGCGCCGGCACGGACGGGCGCCGGCCAATGAGGCTCACCGCGCTCATTCCGGCCGGGATATTCCTCGTCATTGCGGGGTTGTTTCTCGTCGCCATTTTTCATGGCGATCCTTCGCGCGTGCCTTCGGCGTTGATCGGGCGCTATGTGCCGACATTTTCGCTGCCGCCGGTCGAGGGGCTCGACAGGCCGGGCCTCGGCAATGCCGATTTCGGCGGCGGCGGGCCCGTCATCGTCAATGTCTTCGCGTCATGGTGCGTGCCCTGCCGCGAGGAACATCCGGTGCTGATGGAATTGAAGGGGCTGACCAAGGCGCCGCTTTATGCGATCGACTACAAGGACAGCGCGGAGGCGGCGCGAAGGTTTTTTGCCGAACTCGGCAATCCGTTCCAGCGCATCGGCGCCGATCAGTCGGGCCGCGTCTCAATCGACTGGGGCGTTTACGGAGTGCCTGAAACCTATATCGTCGATGGCAAGGGCCGCATCGCCTACAAGCATGTAGGCCCGCTCACACCTCAGGTTATCGACCAGGAAATACTGCCGGCGCTCAAGGCCGCCCAGACGGGCGGTTGAGCGCCGGCAGGCATTCATATCTCCGAAAAGCTCAGGAAGCCTTCCGGCGCGTCGTTGTGCGCTTTGCAGCGGGGCGCTTGCGCGCCGCTGCGGCGCCACGGCCGCGAGCCGGCTTCTCGGCTTCCTTGGCCGAACCGATGGCGGTCGCCAGATGGCTGAGGCCACGCAGCAATTCGTTCTGCATCGACTTCGGAAGCAGTTCGAGCAGCGCCTTTTCGGCGGCGATTGCGCGAGGCATCGTGCCGGTCAGTGCGCGGCGGCCGGTCGCGGTCAGACGCACGGCGTTGGCGCGGGCGTCTTCGGCGGTGCGCTTGCGAGCCAGCAGGCCGTTCTTGATCATGCGGCTGATCATGTCGGCCAGCGTCGAGCGGTCGATGCCCGTGCGGTTGACGAGATCGGTCTGGCTCAGGCCTTCTTCCTCATTGACCGCGAACAGAACGATGAACTGACGGGGCGTGATCGCTCCGTCGCCCATCTTCTGCACGAATTGGTCGTAGGCGAATTGCTGGGCGCGCCGCAGCAGATGGCTCAGGGAACTCTCGAGATCGTAACCCCCCGACGACTTTCTGCCTGCCATAGTTTCATAACCTCCAGATTGATACAGATTTAGTTTGGTGCGGAATTAGGATGCGGGCGTTTCGCTGTATCGCGGTCCATTCCTTGAACGAGCTCACCGGCGCGTCTTGGAATGTTTGCCGGCATGATCGTTGGCTCAAGCTTGCGCGCCACGTTATTATCATATGCACCCTGCTTTGT
Source organism: Parvibaculum sp. (assembly GCA_031291615.1). Lineage (GTDB taxonomy): Bacteria > Pseudomonadota > Alphaproteobacteria > Parvibaculales > Parvibaculaceae > Parvibaculum. The sequence continues at coordinate 24,181 of JARLIS010000020.1, read as the reverse complement.
GCCGATTGCAAGAGGTGTGTAACGACGAAAAACGGCGAATGCGCAATCCGGCCCCGGATCAATTATCCGGCTGTGTTATTTTCCGTATAACACAGGTTTCACCATGTTCACGCGGCAATGGCGGTCCGTAATTCCGTAGACGGAGAAACGAGAGTATAGAATGCCGAATAAGCCGGATAGTTCAAATTCTCCAGAAAGTCCTGCGCCGGCCGTGCGCGGCGCGATGAAGCATCGGGAGCCGGGGTCCGAGCATGAGCTAAAGTTCCGCCACCGCGTCCCAGTCGGGGACAGCCTTGCCCGCGACATTTGCGACCATTGCGGCTTTATTTATTACGACAACCCTAGAATCGTTGTGGGGTCGGTGGTCACGCATGACGGCCGGTTTCTGATGTGCCGCCGGGCCATCGAACCGCGACGGGGCTTCTGGACGCTGCCGGCGGGCTTCATGGAGCATGGCGAGACGACGGCGGACGGCGCCCGGCGCGAGGCGCGGGAGGAGGCGAATGCCGACATACGCATTCGCGACCTCCTTGCGGTCTACAATATTCCGCGCATCGGCCAGGTGCAGATCATGTATCGCGCCGAGCTCGATTCACCCCAATTTTCGGCCGGTCCGGAAAGCCTCGAGGTGAGGCTGTTCGGCTGGGACGAAATTCCCTGGACCGAGCTTGCCTTTCCCAGCGTTCATTGGGCGTTGACGCAGTTCCGCTCCGTCATCGACCAAGGCGTGATCGCGCCCTTCTCCAATCCCGAAGGCGAGAACGGCAACGCCCTGCCGCGCAGCGCACCCTAATTCCGGCGGCGCGGCGGGCTGGCGCGCTTCTTCCGTTCGCGGCATGATTTGCCCCGCATCGTGATTTCGGGGGGCAATCGTGGCGGAAGACATCGCGGTAGGCGCGAAGGCGCGCGGCATGACGGCGGAAGAACGGAAGGTGATCTTCGCCTCCTCGCTCGGGACCATGTTCGAGTGGTACGACTTCTTCGTCTATGGCGCGCTGGCGGCGATCTTCTCCAAGCAATTCTTCGCCGGCGTCAACGAGACGGCCGCCTTCATCTTCGCGCTCATGGCCTTTGCGGCGGGTTTTGCCGTCCGCCCCTTCGGCGCGCTGGTTTTCGGGCGGCTCGGCGATCTTGTCGGGCGGAAATACACCTTCCTCGTCACCATCCTGATCATGGGCTTTGCGACCTTCATGGTCGGCCTGCTGCCGACCTATGCGACGGCGGGCATTCTAGCGCCCATCGCGCTTGTCGCCTTGCGCATGTTGCAGGGGCTGGCGGTCGGCGGGGAATATGGCGGCGCGGCCACCTATGTCGCCGAGCACGCGCCGCGCGGCAAGCGCGGGGCCTTCACCTCATGGATCCAGATGGTGGCGACCGCTGGGCTCTTTCTGTCGCTCGTCGTCGTCATGGGCTGCCGCTCCTTCATGACGCCCGAGGCGTTCAACGATTGGGGCTGGCGTCTGCCCTTCCTGCTTTCGGCGGTGCTGCTCGGCGTTTCGGTCTGGATCCGTCTCAGGCTCGACGAATCCCCCGCCTTCAAGAAGATGCAGGCCGAGGGCCGAGGCTCCAAATCGCCGCTCAGGGATTCCTTCACGCGATGGGCCAATCTCAAGATCGTGCTGCTGGCGCTGCTCGGCCTCACCATGGGCGAGGCGGTCGTCTGGTACACCGGCCAGTTCTATGTGCTCATTTTCCTGTCGCAGGTGCTCAAGGTCGATCCGCAGACGGCGACGCTGCTCGTGGCGGGCGGGCTTGCCATCGGTACGCCCTTTTTCGTCATTTTCGGCGCGCTATCCGACAAGGTCGGCCGCAAGCCGCTCATTATGGCGGGCTGTCTCCTTGCCGCGCTCACCTATATGCCGATCTTTCAGGCGATCACGCATTACGCCAATCCCGCGCTCGAGCGCGCGCAAGCGGCATCGCCCGTCACGGTGACGGCGGACCCCGCGACCTGCTCGCTCCAGTTCAACCCGGTCGGCACCTCGGCTTTCACCTCGCCCTGCGACGTCGCCAAGAGCGCGCTCGTCAAGCGCGGCGTTCCTTATGCGAACGAGGCGGCGAGCGAGGCGGAGGCGCAGATCCATGTCGGCGGCGTCATCGTGCCCTCCTATGACGCCAAGGCGCCCGATGCGAAGGAGAAGGCGGAAGCCTTCGATGCCGCGCTCACTTCGGCGCTCGCCTCGGCGGGCTATCCGGCCAAGGCGAAGGATGCGGAAATCAACAAGGCGATGGTGGTGCTGCTTGTCGGCCTGCTCGTCATCTATGCAGCGCTGACCTATGGGCCGATTGCGGCGATGCTGGTCGAGCTTTTCCCGACGCGCATCCGCTATTCGTCACTGTCGCTGCCCTATCACATCGGCAATGGCTGGTTCGGTGGCTTCATGCCGCCGGTGGCCTTCGCGGTCATTGCGGCGACGGGCAGCATGTATGACGGGCTCTGGTATCCGATCATCATCGCGGCGGCCTGCTTCGTCATCGGCATGCTGTTCCTGCCGGAGACGAAGGACCGCGACATTCATCACGAGGCCTGATCGGCGCCTGTCGTTTCCTGCGGCGCGGCGTGCTTCTTGAACACCGGCACCTGCGCCATTGCGAAGGCGACGGTGAGCGGGAGGATGCCGAAGAGCTTGAAGCCCGCCCAGAATTCGGTCGAGAAATTGCGCCAGATCACTTCGTTCAGCACCGCGAGCAGGATGAAGAAAAAGCCCCAGCGCCGGGTCAGGATCATCCAGCCCTCGTCGGTGAGGTCGAGCGCGCCGTCGAAAAGGCGTTTGAGCAAGGGGCGTCCGGTGAAGGCTGCGCCGAGCAGAACCACGGCGAAGAGCGAATTCACCAGCGTCGGCTTCAGCTTGATGAAGGTGTCGTTGTGGAGCACCAGCGTCAGCGTGCCGAAGACCATGACAAAGACGCCGGTGACAAGCGGCATGGTCGGGATCTTGCGGAATTTCAGATAGGAGAAGGCAAGCGAGGCTGCGGTCGCGATCATGAAGCCGCCGGTCGCGCAGAAGATGTTCTGGTCGTAGGGCCCGCCGAAAAGCGCATTCGCCTTCGCGTTCAGCAGGAAGAAGACGACGAGCGGCCCGAGCTCAAGGAGCATGCGCAGGCCTTGCGGCGCTTCCGCGGATTTCTTGTCGCTGGTGCTCATCCTGCTCAATTCGCTCCGGTGATCGCGCGGGCGAAAGCGTCCGCTTCGAAGGGTTGAAGATCGTCGATGCCTTCGCCGACGCCGATCAGATGCACGGGCAGGCCGAAGCGTTTGGCGATGGCGACGAGAATGCCGCCGCGCGCGGTGCCATCGAGCTTCGTCATCACGAGGCCGGTGACGCCCGCCATCTTGCCGAAAATATCGACCTGGTTGAGCGCGTTCTGTCCGGTCGTCGCATCGAGAATGAGAAGCGTCGCATGGGGCGCTTCGGGGTCGAGCTTGCGGATGACGCGGACGATCTTTTCAAGTTCGGCCATCAGGTCGGTCTTGTTCTGGAGGCGGCCGGCGGTGTCGATCAAAAGGAGGTCGGTCTTTTCCTCCTTCGCGCGAGCGAGCGCTTCATAGGCAAGGCCCGCCGCATCGCCGCCGACCTTGGTCGAGACGACGGGGACGTTGAGGCGCGCGCCCCAGACCTTCAATTGTTCGACGGCGGCGGCGCGGAAGGTGTCGCCTGCGGCCAGCATCACGGATTTGCCTTCGGCCTGCGCGCGCGCGGCGATTTTCGCCGCCGTCGTCGTCTTGCCGGCGCCGTTGACGCCGACCATGAGGACGACGAAGGGCTTTCTCGAGGCGTCGATGACGAAGAGTTTTGCGACGGGCTTGAGCACGGCGGCGATTTCACCGGCGACGATCGAGCGGATGTCTTCCGCGCTCACTTCCTTGTCGTAGCGGTCGCGGCCGACGGCTTCCGCGACGGCGGCGGCGGTTTCGACGCCGAGATCGGCGGAGATCAGCAATTCCTCAAGTTCATCGAGCGTCGCGCGGTCGAGCTTCTTCTTGGTGAAGATGCCGGTGATGCCGTCCGAGATGGTGCGGGTCGAGCGGGCGAGCCCTTCCTTCATGCGCTGAAAGAGGGAACGCTTTTTCTGCTGCTCGGCCTCGGCCGATATCGGCGTGTCGGTCTCGCTCATGCGGCTTCAGCGCCCGGCCGGCGGCCTTCGAAAGACTGGCCGTCATGGGCCGCGAGGCGCAGGGGCAGGATGTCGCCCGCGCGAAGCGACGTGCCGGCGAGCCTTACCGGCGTGAACTGATGCGTGCGGCCAAGCGTTTCGCTTTCCATCAGCACGGGCAGGGTGAGCCCAAGCCCCGCATCAAGATGGAGCGCGAGGCGGGCCGCGCCCTTCGCCCGCAGGCGTTCGGCGCGTGTCTTGACGAGATGGCGGTCGAGCTGGGGCATGCGCGCGGCGGGCGTGCCGGGGCGCGGAGAGAAGGGGAAGACATGGAGCCAGGTGAGGCCGCATTCGTCGACGAGGCGCATGGTATTCTCGAACATCTCGTCGGTTTCGGTCGGGAAGCCGGCGATGAAGTCGGCGCCGAAAACGATGTCGGGGCGAAGCCTGCGCGCTTCCTCGCAGAAGCGGATGGAATCCTCGCGCGCATGGCGGCGCTTCATGCGCTTCAGGATCATGTTGTCGCCCGACTGGAGCGAAAGGTGGAGATGCGGCATCAGGCGCTCTTCGTCGGCGATGAGGCGCATCAGCGCGTCGTCTGCTTCGATGGAGTCGATGGAGGAGATGCGCAGGCGCTGAAGCTCGGGCACGAGCTTCAGGATGCGGGCGGCGAGATTGCCGAGGCTCGGGCTGCCGGGCAGGTCGCTGCCATAAGAGGTGATGTCGACGCCGGTCAGCACGACTTCGCGGTAGCCGTTTTCGACGAGCTGGCGAACCTGCGTCACGACCTCGCCCGCGGGCACGCTGCGCGAAGGCCCGCGTCCATAAGGGATGATGCAGAAGGTGCAGCGATGGTCGCAGCCGTTCTGCACCTGCACGAAGGCGCGGGCGCGGCCCTCGAAGCCCTGCACGAGGTGGCCGGCCGTTTCCTTCACCGACATGATGTCGTTGACGCGGATGCGTTCGTTCGTATGGAGCGCAAGCGCGGGCTGCCAGCTTTCGGCCTTCATCTTTTCGGCATTGCCGAGGACGAGATCGACTTCGGGCATTTCGGCGAATTCGCCCGGGTTCACCTGCGCCGCACAGCCGGTGACGATGATGCGCGCTTCGGGGTTTTCGCGCCGCGCCTTGCGGATCGCCTGTCGCGCCTGACGCACGGCCTCGCCCGTCACCGCGCAGGTGTTGAAGACGATGGCGCCTTCAAGGCCCGCTTCCTCGGCATGCGACTTCATCACCTCGGACTCGTAGGTGTTGAGGCGGCAGCCGAAGGTGACGATTTCGAGCGGCTTCGTCATGCCATCGCACCGGAGAGGAGGCGCGGCGGCAGCTCGCCCTCAAAGTCGAGTTCGGTGGGGCCGGTCATGTAGACGTGATTGTTCGCCTCGCGCCATTCGAGCAGCAGGTCGCCGCCGGGCAGCGAGATCGTCATCATGCGGTCGGTGAGGCGCTTGCGCACGGCGGCCACCGCCGTTGCGCAGGCGGCCGTGCCGCAGGCCTTGGTGAGGCCGGCGCCGCGTTCCCAGACCTTCAGCTTGATGTGGTTCGGCGTCAGCACCTGCGCGACCGAAATATTGGCGCGCTCGGGAAAGAGCGGATGATGTTCGAGCATCGGGCCGATGCGGCCGAGGTCGATCGCGTCCACGTCCTTCACGAAGAAGATCGCATGGGGATTGCCCATGTTGACGACGGCGGGCGAGTGCATGATCGGCGCGCCGAGCGGTCCGACCTCAAGCTCGATCGCACGGGTATCGCGGAATTCTTCCGAGAGCGGGATTTCGTTCCACTTCAGGCGCGGCTCGCCCATGTCGACGGTGATGAGGCCGCCCGGCGCGCGGGTCGCAACGGTCGGGCCGGCCAGCGTCTCGATGACGACGGCGTCCTTGCCGGTTTCCTCGAGCATGAGCTCGCCGATGCAGCGCGCGGCGTTGCCGCAGGACTCGACGATGCCGCCATCCTGATTGCGGATGCCCATGAAGGCGTCGCCGCCATGACGGGGCTTTTCAATGGTGATGAACTGATCGCAGCCGATGCCGGTTTCGCGGTCGGCGATGGCGCGCACCGTCGCCTCGCCGAGCGGCAGGGCGCGGTTCCTCAGGTCCAGCACGACGAAGTCGTTGCCGAGCCCGTTCATCTTCCGGAAATGCACGCCCGCGCTCATCATGATGGTCGGTTATATGGCGCTTTTCCCCTCGAATTGCCAGTGGCTTGGCGGCAGGGAGCATTTGTGGAGCGCAGGGCGGAAGGCTACTGTCGCCCGCTTGCATCAGAAGGAAAATGTGGGACATGCAGGAGCTTCTTCCTCTCGCCGCAGAGATCGGCGCCCGGCTCAAGGCGCGGGGCGATACCATCGCCGTTTCGGAATCCTCGACCGGCGGGCTCGTTTCGGCGGCGCTGCTCGCGGTGCCGGGCGCTTCGGCCTATTTTCTGGGCGGCGCGGTCGTCTATACGAAGAAGGCGCGCGAGGTGCTGATCGACCTTCCCGCCGAGGTGATCATCGAGGCAAAGGCGCAGAAACCCTTGAGCGAGGCCTTCGTCACGCTGCTTGGCCATACGGTCCGGACGCAATTCGGCTCGACCTGGGCGCTGGCGGAAATCGGCGCGAGCGGCCCGACCGGGAGCCGGTATGGCGATCCGGCGGGAACGGCCTGCATCGCGCTGGCCGGCCCGTCCGAAAAGGCGATCACGGTCAGGACGAGTATCGACGACCGGGTGGCGAATATGCGGCTTTTCGCCAAGGCGGCGCTCGAATTGCTGAAGGGGGAGCTGGGTTAGGTTTTCGGTCCGGCGTCTGTTGAATTTCCCTTCCCGAGCGCCAGCTTTGAGAGAGGAGAAGGCTGGGAGCCAGGGAGGTTTATTATGGAAACATATAAGGACACCCACCTCAATCCGGCGGAAGCGCGGCTCCGCGCGAGGCCAAGGCCGCTTGAGGCCGTCGGTCCGCTTGCCGGCCAATACAAGGGTCAGGACGAGGGCGGGCTCGCGGCGATGAAGTCCCTCGAGACGCGGCAGAGGCGCGGCGTGGCGGCGGAAAACCGCTTCAGGCTGCAAAAGGCGAGGCAGCAGGGCTGACGCCGCTTGCTTGACAGGTTGGGCCCCCGCGCCTAGTTTCCGGCCAGTTTTTCGGGACAAATGACGTGCCCCGATCCGCCCGAGGCATTGAGCCCGGGTCAACATCCGCCGGCGATATTCGCTCGCGGGTGCGTTTTTGCTTTGTGGAATGGAACCTGGGCAGCCCATGTTCGAGAACCTGACAGGCCGTTTCGGCGACGTCTTTTCCAAGCTCAGGGGGCGCGGCTCGCTCTCCGAGAAGGATGTCGACGAAGCCATGCGCGAAGTGCGCCGGGCGCTTCTCGAAGCGGATGTGGCGCTGCCGGTCGTTAAGAGCTTCATCGACAAGGTGAGCGCCAGGGCGGTCGGCGCCGATGTTCTGAAATCGGTGACGCCCGGCCAGCAGGTCATCAAGATCGTCCATGACGAGCTTGTCGAGATGCTGGGCGGCGCGGAGGACACCTCCATTTCGCTTCAGGCCGCACCGCCCGTCGCGATCATGATGGTGGGTCTTCAGGGCTCGGGCAAAACGACCACGACAGCGAAGCTCGCCAAGCGCTTCGAGGCGCGCGACAAGCGCCGCGTGCTGATGGCCTCGCTCGATACGCGCAGGCCCGCCGCGCAGGAGCAGCTCAAGATTCTCGGCGAGCAGACGGGCGTGGCGACGCTCCCCATCATCGCCGGCCAGCAGCCGGTGCAGATCGCGCGGCGCGCCATCGAGGCGGCGCGGCTCGGCGGCTACGACATCGTGATGCTCGACACGGCCGGCCGCATCCACATCGACGAAGCGTTGATGCAGGAGGTCGCGGAGGTCCGCGACGTCGCCAATCCGCATGAGACGCTTCTCGTCGCCGACAGCCTTACGGGCCAGGACGCGGTCAATGTCGCGGCGCAGTTCAAGGAGCGGATCGGCGTCACCGGCATCGTCCTCACACGGACGGATGGCGACGGGCGCGGCGGTGCGGCGCTTTCCATGCGCTCGGTCACCGGCGTTCCGATCAAGCTGCTCGGCACGGGCGAAAAGCTCGACCAGCTCGAAGATTTCCGCGCCGACCGCGTGGCGGGCCGCATTCTCGGCATGGGCGACGTCGTCAGCCTCGTCGAGAAGGCCGCCGAGACGATCGACGCCGACAAGGCGAACAAGATCGCGGCCAAGATGCGCAAGGGCCAGTTCGATCTCGACGACATGGCCGAACAGCTCGCGCAGATGAAGCGTATGGGCGGCATGAAGGGCGTACTCGGCATGCTGCCGGGTGTCGCCAAAGCGCAGGCGCAGGCGGCGAATGCGCATATGGACGACAGCGTGGTCAAGCGTCAGGCGGCGATCATCTCGTCGATGACCAAGGCCGAGCGGCGCAATCCGGCGCTCCTCAATGCGAGCCGCAAGCGCCGCGTGGCGGCGGGCTCGGGCACGGAAGTACAGGAGATCAACCGTCTCCTCAAGCTCCATCGCCAGATGGCCGACATGATGAAGACGATGGCCAAGCAGAAGGGCGGCGGCCTGCTCGGCAAGCTCTTCGGCGGTGGCGGCGGCATGCCGGAGCTTCCGCCCGAAATCGCCAGCAACCCCGAGGCGCTGAAAGACATGCTGCCGTCAAAGGGTTTGGGGAGCGGATTGCCCGGGCTTCCCGGTCTTCCGGGACGCGGCCTTCCGGGCCTTCCCGGATTGCCCGGCCTCCCCGGCGGCAAGAAGAAATGAGTTTCACAGGTTCAACGGTTTCATTGTTTCACTGAAGAGGAAGAAGAAATGTCTCTCAAGATCAGGCTCGCCCGCGGCGGCGCCAAGAAGCGTCCCTATTACCGCATCGTCGTCGCCGACACGCGCAGCCCGCGCGACGGCCGCTTCGTCGAGAAGATCGGCACGTTCAATCCGCTGCTGCCGAAGGACCACAAGGATCGTCTGACGCTCGATACCGACCGCGCCAAGCATTGGCTGTCGGTCGGCGCGCTGCCGACCGATCGCGTCGCGCGCTTCCTCGACAATGCGGGCCTGATGAAGCGCACCGCGTCGAACAATCCGGAAAAGGCAAAGCCGAAGGCGAAGGCGCAGGAGCGTCTGGCCGCTGCGGCCGAAGCGGCTGCTGCCGCCGCCGAAGCGCCGGCCGAGGCCTAAGCCGCAGGCCGCATTCGCCATGTCCGCCGGCGCGCAAAAACGAGTCTGTCTCGGCGTCGTCATTGGCGCGCATGGTGTGCGCGGTTTCGTCAAGGTGAAGCCCTTCACGGGCGAGCCCGATGCGGTCGCCGCCTATGGGCCGGTCGAGACGAAGGACGGCAAGCGCCGCTTTCGCATCGACGCCATGGGTATGGCGAAGGAGGCCGTGATCTGCCGGCTCGAAGGCGTGAGCGACCGCGATGCGGCCGACGCGCTCAGGGGGACGGAGCTTTACGTCGCCCGCGATAAGCTGCCCGAGGTGGACGAGGAGGAAGGCTGGTACCACGCCGACCTCATCGGCCTTGCGGCGGTCGGGGCGGACGGCAAGGCTTACGGCCAGGTCGTCGGCGTCGAGAATTTCGGCGCGGGCGATCTGCTGGAGATCGCCCGGCCCGAAGGCGGGCAGACCGTTTTCCTACCCTTCACGGCGGCGAATGTGCCTTCCGTCGAGCCCGAAGCCGGGCGGATCGTCATTGATCCGCCGGCGGGACTTTTCGAGGAGGCGGACGATGAATGACGCCTGGGCCGCGACGGTGCTGACGCTCTTCCCGGAGATGTTTCCGGGGCCTCTCGGGCTTTCGCTTGCCGGGCGGGCGCTCGCCTCCGGCGTCTGGAAGCTCGATGCGGTCGACATCCGGGATTTCGCCACGGACAGGCACCGGACGGTCGATGGCACGCCGTCGGGCGGCGGGCCTGGCATGGTGATGCGGGCGGACGTGGTGGCAGCGGCGGTCGATGCGATGCATTCGGCAGCCAAGCCATTGATTTACTTGAGTCCTCGGGGCAAGAGGCTCACCCAGGCGCGGGTCAGGGCGCTGGCGGAAGGCCCCGGCGTCACGCTGCTTTGCGGGCGTTTCGAGGGGCTCGACGAGCGGGTGATCGAGGCCCGGGCCATGGAAGAGGTCAGCCTCGGCGATTTCGTCCTTTCGGGCGGGGAACCGGCGGCGCTGGCGCTTCTCGACGCGGTCGTCCGGCTGCTGCCGGGCGTCATGGGCGCCGCGGCGTCGGGCGAAGAGGAAAGTTTCGAAAGCGGGCTTCTCGAATACCCGCATTATACGAGGCCGCAGGTCTTTGAAGGCCGCGAAATCCCTGAAGTATTAACCTCCGGCGACCATGCGCGGGTCGCCCGGTGGCGCAGGGAGGAGGCGGAAAGGCTTACGCGGGAAAGAAGGCCAGATCTCTGGGAGAAATTTCAGAAAGATGGTCGCAAGTCCGATTGAAGTGTGTTAGTGAAGCGCCCTTCCGGCAGGGTTTTTCCCAAAGGGCTCGAAACAGGGCTCGCCGGACGCCGCCATACCCGAGGTTTTAAAGACATGAACATCATCGAGCAGCTTGAGCAGGACCAGATAGGGGCGCTGACCGCCACGAAGGCGATCCCCGATTTCGCGCCCGGCGACACGCTGATCGTCAGTGTGAAGGTCGTCGAAGGCGAGCGCTCGCGTTTGCAGGCCTATGAAGGCGTCTGCATCGCGCGTTCCGGCGGCGGCATCAACGAGAACTTCACGGTCCGCAAGATCTCCTACGGCGAAGGCGTGGAACGCGTGTTCCCGCTCTACAGCCCGCTCGTCGACTCGATCAAGGTCATGCGCAAGGGCCGCGTCCGTCGCGCGAAGCTCTATTATCTGCGCGGCCGTCGCGGCAAGTCCGCCCGAATTATCGAGAAGCAGGACAACAAAGCCCGCTCGCAAGAGAACGGCGCCGCCTAACTCGTCCGCGAGTTCGGACGTGACGCAAGAAGCGGGCAGGGCGCGAGCCCCGTGCCCGCTTTTTCCGTTTTGGGCGCCGATCGCAAATTCGTATTGAGAACTTCGCAGCCCCTCGCCTGAGCCGGGCGGCGCGAAAAAGGAGAGAAGAAAATGGCACCCCGTACCATGTACGACAAAATCTGGGACGCCCATCTCGTCGATATGCAGGAGGACGGCACCGGCCTCCTCTATATCGACCGGCATCTCGTGCATGAAGTGACGAGCCCGCAGGCCTTCGAAGGCTTGCGCATGTCGAAGCGTGGCGTGCGCGCGCCGGAAAAGACGCTCGCCGTCGCCGACCACAATGTGCCGACGACCGACCGCTCGAAAGGCATTGCCGACGAGGAGAGCCGCATCCAGGTGCAGACGCTCGAGGACAATGCGAAGGAATTCGGCATCCAGTATCTCGAAATGAGCGACAAGCGGCAGGGCATCGTTCACATCGTCGGGCCGGAACAGGGCTTCACGCTGCCGGGCACCACCATCGTCTGCGGCGACAGCCACACCTCGACGCATGGCGCTTTCGGCGCGCTTGCGCATGGCATCGGCACGTCGGAAGTCGAGCATGTGCTGGCGACGCAGACGCTGATCCAGGCCAAGGCCAAGAACATGCGCATCAACGTCACCGGCAAGGCGCCCGCCGGTTTCACCGCGAAGGACATTGCGCTCGCCATCATCGGCCATATCGGCACGGCGGGCGGCACGGGCTATGTGATCGAATATGCGGGCGAGGCGATCCGCGACCTTTCGATGGAAGGCCGCATGACCGTCTGCAACATGACGATCGAAGCGGGCGCGCGCGCCGGCATGGTTGCGCCGGACGAAAAGACGGTCGCCTATTTCAAGGGCCGCCCCATGGCGCCCAAGGGCGAGAACTGGGAGAAGGCGGTCGCCTACTGGATGACGTTGCCGTCGGACGAGGGCGCGCATTTCGACACGGAAGTCACGGTCGATATCGCCAATCTGCCGCCGATGATCACCTGGGGCACGAGCCCGGAAAACGTCATCCGCATCACCGACCGCATTCCCGATCCGGCGGCGATGGCCGACGAGGGCAAGCGCCACGCGCTCGAGCGCTCGCTCGCCTATATGGACCTGAAGCCGGGCACGCCGATCACCGACGTCAAGATCGACCGCGTCTTCATCGGCTCCTGCACTAATGGCCGCATTGAGGATCTGCGCGCGGCGGCCGCCGTCGCCAAAGGTCGCAAGGTTGCCTCCACCGTCAATGCGATGGTCGTGCCGGGTTCGGGCCTCGTGAAAGAGCAGGCGGAAGCCGAAGGCCTCGACAAGATTTTCGTCGAAGCAGGTTTCGAGTGGCGCGAGCCGGGCTGCTCGATGTGCCTTGCGATGAATGCCGACAAGCTTGCGCCGGGCGAGCGCTGCGCCTCGACCTCGAACCGCAATTTCGAAGGCCGTCAGGGCCGCGGCGGCCGCACGCATCTCGTCTCGCCCGCCATGGCGGCGGCGGCGGCGATTGCCGGGCATTTCGTCGATGTCAGAGAGATGAAGTAAGGAGAGCGACGCATGGACAAGTTTGACAAGCTCACCGGCGTCGCGGCGCCGCTCGACATGATCAATGTCGATACCGACATGATCATCCCGAAGCAGTTCCTGAAGACGATCAAGCGCACCGGGCTCGGCAAGAACCTTTTCGACGAGATGCGCTTCGACGAGAAGGGCAATGAGAAGCCCGATTTCGTGCTGAACAAGCCCGCCTATCGCCATGCGCAGATTCTGGTGACGGGCGACAATTTCGGCTGCGGCTCGTCGCGCGAGCACGCGCCCTGGGCGCTGCTCGACTTCGGCATCCGTTGCGTGATCGCGCCGAGCTTCGCCGACATCTTCTACAATAACTGCTTCCAGAACGGCATCCTGCCGATCGTGCTGCCGCAGGCGGATGTCGACAAGCTGATGGACGATGCGAACCGCGGCGCGAATGCGGTCGTCACCGTCGATCTCTCGGCACAGGAAATCCGCGGGCCGGATGGCGGCGTCATCACCTTCGACATCGATCCCTTCCGCAAGCATTGCCTGATCGAAGGTCTCGACGGCGTGGGTCTCACGCTGAAGAAGGATGCGAAGATTTCGACCTACGAAACCCGCCACAAGGCCGAACAGCCCTGGCTCTGAATGCGGCCATGCTTCGAGACGCGCGCCTTCGGCACGCTCCTCAGCATGAGGTAATTTTTATACTGACCTCATCCTGAGGCGGGCGCGGAGCGCCCGTCTCGAAGGATGAAGCGAGCGAGAAAGACATGACCAAGAAAATCCTGATTGTCGCCGGCGACGGCATCGGCCCGGAAGTGATGGGCGAAGTCGAGCGCGTCATTGCCTGGTACGGAAAGAACCGGAAGTTCGAAACCGTGATCGAGCGCGAGCTTGTCGGCGGCTGCTGCTATGACGCCCATGGCGTCGCGGTGACGGATGCGACGGTCGCGAAGGCCAAGGCGGCGGATGCCGTGTTCCTCGGCGCGGTCGGCGGGCCGAAGTGGGACAACGTGCCATATGAAGGCCGTCCGGAAGCGGGCCTGTTGCGGCTCCGCAAGGATCTCGAACTCTTCGCCAATCTGCGGCCCGCGCTCTGCTTTGCGGCGCTTGCCGACGCTTCGTCGCTCAAGCGCGAGATCGTCGAAGGCCTCGACATCATGATCGTGCGCGAACTCACGGGCGGCGTTTATTTCGGCGAGCCGAAGGAGATCACCGATCTCGGTAACGGCGAGCGGCGCGGCGTCGACACGCAGGTCTATACGACGCATGAAATCCGCCGCATCGCGGAAGTCGCCTTCGATCTCGCCCGCAAGCGTTCGGGCCGCGTCATGTCGGTCGAGAAGCGCAATGTGATGAAGACGGGCGTGCTCTGGTTCGAGGAAGTGGCGAAGCTCCACAAGGAAAAGTTTTCCGACGTGAAGCTCGAGAACATGCTCGCCGACAATTGCGCTATGCAGCTTGTGCGCAACCCCAAGCAGTTCGACGTCATCGTCACCGACAATCTTTTCGGCGACGTGCTCTCCGACATTGCCTCGATGCTGACGGGTTCGCTCGGCATGTTGCCTTCGGCCTCGCTCGGCGCGAAGGACAAGAACGGCAAGGCGCATGCGATGTATGAGCCGGTGCATGGCTCGGCGCCCGACATTGCGGGCACGGGCGCGGCCAATCCAATCGCCTCGATCCTCTCTTTCGCGATGGCGCTTCGCTACACCTTCGACCGCGGCGCCTGCGCCGACCTTCTCGAAAAGGCGGTCGATGCGGTGCTTGCGAACGGGCTCCGCACCGGCGACATCATGCAGGCCGGCATGACCAAGGTCGGCACCACCCAGATGGGCGATGCGATCCTGAAGGAACTCGACCGGCTGAACGGATAAGTGAGGAAAGCCCCTCACCCAACCCTCTCCCGGAGGGAGAGGGCTTAAGATAAAGGCTCACTCGCCCCTCTCCCGCTAGCGGGAGAGGGGGGGACCCGCGCCGAAGGCGTGGGAGGGTGAGGGTGCATTAGGAGACGAGACCATGGGTTACAAAGTCGCCGTCGTCGGAGCCACGGGCAATGTGGGCCGCGAGATGCTGAACATTCTCGCCGAGCGCGAGTTTCCGGCGGATGAAGTGGTCGCGCTCGCCTCGCGGCGGAGCCAGGGCACGGAAGTCTCCTATGGCGACAAGACGCTGAAGGTGAAGGCGCTCGAGAATTACGACTTCCACGGCACGGATATCTGCCTCATGTCGGCGGGATCGAGCGTGGCGGCGGAATGGTCGGGGCGCATCGGCGCGGCGGGCTGCGTCGTCATCGACAATTCCTCGAAGTTCCGCATGGACCCGGACGTGCCGCTCGTGGTGCCGGAAGTCAATGCGGCGGCGATCGGCGGCTATACGAAGAAGATGATCATCGCCAATCCCAATTGCTCGACGGCGCAGATGGTCGTCGCGCTGAAGCCGCTGCATGACGTCGCGAAGATCAAGCGCGTCGTCGTCTCGACCTATCAGTCGACAAGCGGCGCGGGCAAGGAAGGCATGGACGAGCTTTTCACGCAGACGCGCGCGATCTTCGTCAACGATGCGGTGGAGAAGCACAAGTTCACCAAGCAGATCGCCTTCAACGTCATCCCCCATATCGATGTCTTCATGGAAGATGGCTATACGAAGGAAGAATGGAAGATGGTGGTCGAGACGAAGAAGATTCTCGATCCGAAGATCAAGGTGACGGCGACCTGCGTGCGCGTGCCCGTCTTCATCGGCCATTCGGAAGCGATCAATATCGAGTTCGAGAATCCGATTTCGGACGAGGAGGCGCGCGAGATTCTGCGCGAGGCGCCAGGCTGTCTCGTCGTCGACAAGCGCGAAGACGGCGGCTATGTGACGCCGCTCGAATGCGTCGGCGATTTCGCCACCTATATCAGCCGCATCCGCTCCGACCCGACCGTCGACAACGGCATCGCCATGTGGGTCGTCTCCGACAATCTCAGGAAGGGCGCGGCGCTCAACGCCGTGCAGATCGCCGAGATTCTCGGTGCGCGGTATTTGAAGAAGGCGGCCTAGTTTCGCGCCTTGGCCTCGATCCTTCGAGACGGCGCGTTCCGCGCCTCCTCAGGATGAGGATTTGCTTCAGCATGGAACCTCACCCTGAGGAGCGGCGAAGCCGCGTCTCGAAGGGCGAGGCCGCTGCGCTTCAAAACACCTGAATCGACGGCAAGAGCCCCGGGTCCCAGATCAGGCCCTGATCGCGGGCAAGCGCGAGTTCGGAGCGGCCCGCCTCGACGCTCGATTTGACGAGGGCGGCGGTCGAGCCGGTCGCGCGGGCGAGCGCCAGCGGCAGGTCGTTTCCGGTCAGGAGCCGTGCAAGCAGGATCGCCGAGAAGACATCGCCCGTGCCCTTCGGCATGGACGCGCCGTTTGCGGGCGCGTGGGCGAGAGTTTCGGTGCGGTAGCCCTTCTTGCCGTCGGTGGCGAGGCAGGCGATGCGGCCTTCGGGCGCGGGCGCGGAGGTGACGGTGACGATTTTCGGCCCGAGCGTCTTTGCGAGCGCCAGCGCCTCGCGCGCGTCTGTGGGCTGCGCGCCAGCGAGACGGCCGAATTCGAACCAGTTCGGCGTCAGAATGTCGGCGAGGCGGCTCAGTTCCTTCACGGCCTCCTCGACGCCCGGTGCGACATAGGCGCCGCCGGGCTCGTCGCCCATGATCGGATCGCAGAGATAAAGGGCGGCGGGGTTTGCCGCCTTCACGCGCTCGACGGCATTGGCGATGGCATCGGCCTGACCGGCTTCGGCGAGATAGCCGGAGATCACGGCGTCGCAGCGTTTCAGCCAGCCCTGTTCTTCCAGCGCCGCGACGAGGCTTTCGATCAGCTCGGCTTCGAGAGGGCCGCCGCTATATTTGCCGTAGCCAGGATGATGGGCGAGGAGGACGGTCGGCACCTCCCAGACTTCATGGCCGAGACGCTCCATGGCGAAGGCGGCGGCCGTGTTGCCGACCGCGCCATAGACAACCTGGCTCGAGATGGAAAGGATCGTCGCCATTCCTGCTCCTCGTAGGCCCCCGCGCGCCCCGCCCCGAAACTGCTTCACAGTCCGGTCCAACATTTATAGTGTCCGCTTTCGCAGTCGCGAGAACTTTACGCCGGAGACAATGAAAATGGCCGATCTCACCGCCCGTCCGCGCCGCAGCGTGCTTTATATGCCGGGCTCGAACGCCCGCGCGATGGAAAAGGCGAGAGAGATTCCCGCTGACGCACTCATTCTCGATCTCGAGGACGCGGTGGCGCCTGACGCGAAGGACGAGGCGCGCGCCCAGGTCGTCGCCGCGGTCAAGGCCGGCGGTTATGGCAAGCGCGAGATCGCCATTCGCGTGAACGGGCTCGATACGCCCTGGGGCACGGAGGACATCAAGGCGGCGGTGGCGGCGAAGCCCGACGCGATTCTCGTTCCGAAAATCAATTCGGCCGAAGACGTCGCCCGCGCCGATGCGGCGCTGACGGCGGCGGGTGCCTCCCCGACGTTGCAGCTCTGGTGCATGATCGAAACGCCGCTCGCCATTCTCAACATCCAGTCGATCGCGGCCAAGCGCCAGGGCACGCGCATGACGCTCTGGGTCATGGGCACCAACGACATTGCCAAGGAACTTCGCGCCGCACATACGCCCGACCGCGTGCCGATGCTTGCGTCGCTCGGCCTGTCGGTGATCGCGGCCCGCGCCTATGGCCTCGTCATTCTCGACGGCGTTTACAACGACATCAAAAACGAGGCGGGCTTTGCTTCCGTTTGCGAGCAGGGCCGCGACATGGGCTTCGACGGCAAGACGCTCATTCATCCGAGCCAGGTTCTGCCCTGCAACACGATCTTCTCGCCCGACCCCGAGACGGTCGCCTTCGCGCGCAAGACCATCGAGGCTTTCGAATTGCCGGAGAACAAGGGCAAGGGCGTGCTGAAGGTCGATGGGCGCATGGTTGAAATCCTGCACGCCGAAATCGCCAAGCGCACCGTCGCGATTGCCGACGCCATCGCCGAGCTGGAGGCGCAGGCATGACTAA
Source organism: Parvibaculum sp. (assembly GCA_031291615.1). GTDB lineage: Bacteria > Pseudomonadota > Alphaproteobacteria > Parvibaculales > Parvibaculaceae > Parvibaculum. The sequence continues at coordinate 6,625 of JARLIS010000020.1, read as the reverse complement.
GACAAATCCCGGAAATTTCTTCGAGGACTTCAAGGTCGGGCAGGTGCTCCGCCATGCGACGCCGCGCACGCTCACCGAGGGCGACAGGGCGCTTTATCAGGCGCTGTTCGGATCGCGCTTCAGCCTGCAATCCTCCGACGAAGTGGCGCGGGCGGCGGGCTACAGGCAATCGCCCATCGACGACCTGCTCGCCTTTCACATCGTCTTCGGCAAGACGGTGCCCGACATATCGCTCAATGCGGTCGCCAATCTCGGCTATGCGGATTGCCGGTTCCTGAAGCCCGTCTTTCCGGGCGACACGCTGAGCGCCATTTCGAAGGTGATCGGCCTCAAGGAAAACTCGGACGGCGCGACGGGCGTCGTCTATGTGCGCTCGACGGGCCGCAACCAGAAGGACGAGATCGTCATCGACTATGTGCGCTGGGTGATGGTGAGGAAGCGCGACAAGGCGCATCCGGCGCCCGTCACCGACGTGCCGGCGCTAGCCGAGGCGGTCGACGCCAAGCACCTCGTCGCACCGGCGGCGACGCATTTCAAGGGTTTCGATCTCGAAGCCTCAGGCAGCCCGCATCTCTGGGACGATTATGCGCCGGGCGAGAAGATCGACCATGTGGACGGCTCGACCATCGAGGAAGCCGAGCACATGATGGCGACGCGACTCTACCAGAACACGGCCAAGGTGCATTTCAACCAGTTCACCGAGGGGCAGGGGCGTTTCGGCCGCAGGCTCATCTATGGCGGGCATGTCATTTCGCTTGCCAGGGCGCTTTCCTTCAACGGGCTCGGCAATGCGGTGCTTGTCGCCGCGATCAATGGCGGGCGGCATGTCACGCCCTGCTTTGCGGGCGACACGGTCTTTGCCTGGTCGGAAGTGCTCGACAAGGCGGAACTCGACGGCAGGACTGATCTCGGCGCGCTGCGCATCCGTACCATAGCGACGAAGAACCTGCCTTGCGCCGAGTTTCCGGGCCCGCTCGCCAAGGGCTATGCCGAGGGCGTCATTCTCGATCTCGACTATTGGGTGTTGATGCCGCGGCGCTGATCCGGCCGCGCTTGACGCAAGGTTGCGGCGCGATGCGGCCGATTTCTGCGAATCGCTCGCAAATCTCAAAAAGCCGCAGAAAACTGGCATTTGCCTTCACCCGCGACGCGGGATAAACAACAGGCCATACCCTACCGCCGACCCAATCGGGGAAATTCGCGATGGCAAATACGCGACAGGCCGCTCGGCCCCTCTCGCCGCATCTTCAGATTTATCGCTTCACGATCACGATGGCGATGTCGATCATCCATCGCATCACGGGCGGCGCTCTCTATTTCGGCACGCTGCTGCTGGCCTGGTGGCTGCTGTCGGTGGCGATGGGCCCGGACGCCTATGCGCTGTTCCAGACGGTGGCCGGATCGTGGTTCGGCAAGCTCGTGCTCTTCGGCTACACCTGGGCGCTTCTCAACCACATGGTGAGCGGGCTGCGCTATCTCGTCTGGGACAATATCCGCGCCTTCGACCTCAAGAGCGCCGATGTGATGAGCTGGGGCGCGGTGATCGTCGGCGTCGTTCTCACCATCGTCACCTGGGTGCTCGCCTATGAATTGAAGGGAGTGCTCTGATGGCCGCCTCCGGCAATTTCGTCCGCCCCTCGAAGCCCGTCAAATCGGCGACGCGCGCATTCCGCCGTCAGCGCGCGACCGCGCTGGCGCTCGTTCCTCTCGCGCTCATCCTCGTCGCCGTTATCGTCGCGCTTTCGGGCACGGATTATGAAACGGCGCGTCACTATCTCGGCAATCCGCTCGTCGCCATATTTTTGGTGCTGCTCGTCGGCGCGGGTGTCGTCCATATGCGCATCGGCATGATGGAGATCATCGACGACTACGTGCCGAATGCCTTCCTGCGGCATCTGACATTGCTTGCCAACTACGCTTTCGCCATCGCGGTCGGTCTCGGCTGCCTCTATGCGGTGGCGAAGATCGCCATCGGTTTCTGATTTCGTCTCGAGAGAGTGCCCATGACGGCGACATATAAATTCGTAGATCACACTTTCGACGTGGTGGTTGTGGGCGCCGGCGGCGCCGGGCTTCGCGCGACGCTCGGCTGCGTCGAGAAGGGGCTCAAGACCGCGAACATCACCAAGGTGTTTCCAACGCGCAGCCATACCGTTGCGGCCCAGGGCGGCGTCGCCGCCTCGCTCGGCAATATGGGCCCGGACGACTGGCGCTGGCACATGTACGACACGGTCAAGGGTTCCGACTGGCTCGGCGATCAGGACGCCATCGAGTATCTCTGCCGCCATGCGCCGGCCGCCGTCTACGAGCTTGAACATTTCGGCGTGCCCTTCAGCCGCACGGAAGACGGGCGCATCTATCAGCGTCCCTTCGGCGGCATGACGACCAATTTCGGCGAAGGCATCGCGCAGCGCACCTGTGCTGCCGCCGACCGCACGGGGCACGCGATGCTCCACACGCTTTACGGCCAGTCGGTTCGCCACAAGGCCGAATTCTACATCGAGTATTTCGCCATCGACCTCATCATGGGCGAAGACGGCTCGGCGCAGGGCGTCGTCGCCATCGACATGGCGACCGGCGAAATCCACCGCTTCCGCGCCTCGCTCGTGATCCTCGCGACCGGCGGCTATGGCCGCGCCTATTTCTCGGCAACGTCCGCGCATACCTGCACGGGCGACGGCAATGCGATGGTGCTGCGCGCGGGCCTGCCGCTTCAGGACATGGAGTTCGTGCAGTTCCACCCGACCGGCATTTACGGCTCGGGCTGCCTCATCACCGAGGGCTCGCGCGGCGAGGGCGGCTATCTCGTCAATTCATCGGGCGAGCGCTTCATGGAGCGCTATGCGCCGTCGGCGAAGGACCTCGCCTCGCGCGACGTCGTTTCCCGCGCCATGACCATCGAAATCCGCGAAGGCCGCGGCGTCGGCCCGCTCAAGGATCACATCTTCCTGCATCTCGATCATCTCGATCCGAAGATTCTTGCCGAGCGCCTGCCCGGCATTTCGGAATCGGCGCGGATTTTCGCCGGCGTCGACGTGACCAAGGAGCCGATCCCGGTGCTGCCGACGGTGCACTACAACATGGGCGGCATCCCAACCAATTATCACGGCGAAGTGCTGACATTGAAGGACGGCAATCCGGACACGGTTGTGCCGGGCCTGATGGCCATCGGCGAGGCGGCCTGCGTCTCGGTTCACGGCGCCAATCGCCTCGGCTCCAATTCGCTCATCGACCTCGTCGTCTTCGGACGCGCCGCCGGCATCCGCGCCGCCGAGCTGCTGAAGCCCGATGCGAAGAAGCCCGAATTGCCGAAGGGCGCGGGCGACAACGCCGTTGCGCGCCTCGACCGTTTCCGCAACGCCAAGGGCGGCACGCGGACGGCGGAGCTTCGCGGCCGCATGCAGCGCGTCATGCAGGAAGACGTCGCCGTCTTCCGCACCGGCGAGACGCTGCAATCGGGCCAGAAGCGCATTGCCGAAGTGTTCTCGGGCATTCCGGACATCCGCGTCAGCGACCGTTCGCTCGTCTGGAACTCCGATCTCATCGAGACGCTGGAATTCGACAATCTGATCGTGCAGGCGATTGCGACCGTCGAGGGCGCGGTCAACCGCCAGGAAAGCCGCGGCGCGCATGCGCGGGAAGACTTCCCGAACCGCGACGACGAAAACTGGATGAAGCACACGCTGTGCTGGGTCGACGGGAATACGGGCAAGCCGAAGCTCGATTACCGCCCGGTGCACACCTACACGATGTCGAACGAAATCGAGTACATCAAGCCAAAGGCGCGCGTTTACTGACGCGCGAGAGGTTCGATCATGGTTCAGTTGAGACTGCCGAAGAATTCCAGGGTCACCGAAGGCCAGACCTACAAGGCCGAAGGCGCGACGCGCGTGCGCAGCTTCCGCATCTATCGCTGGTCGCCGGACGACGATCAGAATCCGCGCATCGACACCTATGAAGTCGATCTCGACAAATGCGGGCCGATGGTTCTCGACGCGCTGATCAAGATCAAGAACGAGATCGACCAGACGCTGACCTTCCGCCGTTCCTGCCGCGAAGGCATTTGCGGTTCCTGTGCGATGAACATCGACGGCAAGAACACGCTGGCCTGCACGCATGGCATCGCCGAATGCGAAGGCAAGGACGTGCAGATCAATCCGCTGCCGCATATGCCGGTTGTGAAGGATCTCGTGCCGGACCTGACGAATTTCTATGCCCAGCACGCCTATGTGCAGCCCTGGCTCAAGACGACGACGCCGGAGCCCGAGAAGGAATGGAAGCAGAGCCACGAGCAGCGCGAGAAGCTCGACGGGCTTTATGAGTGCATTCTTTGCGCCTGCTGTTCGACGTCCTGCCCGTCCTATTGGTGGAACGACGACAAGTATCTCGGGCCCGCCGCGCTTCTCCAGTCCTATCGCTGGCTCGCCGACAGCCGCGACGAGGCGAAGGACGAACGGCTCGACGATCTCGAAGATCCGTTCAAGCTCTATCGCTGCCACACGATCATGAATTGCGCCAAGGCCTGCCCCAAGGGGCTCAACCCGGCGAAGGCCATTGCCGAAATCAAGGGCTTGATAGTCGAGCGCGACAGCTGAGTTTCGCCGCACTGAAACTGGAAAGGCCGTCCCTCGGGGCGGCCTTTCTGTTTCCGGCGACGTTGGAACGGCCCCTACTTCCCGGCGGCGTATTCCGTATCCGGTTTGCCATTTGCGCGCAGGAACAGCATCGCCGTCTTAAGGTCGTCATAGTTCATGAAAGCGCAGTTGCCGCCGTCGTCGCTTGTGTGAAAGTCGGCGAGCGATTTGCCATGTGCCTTGGCGAGTTTTGCAAAGTCGGGGCAGGTGACGCCGTAGCTTAGCCAGTTGTCGCCGGATCTCCGCACAAGGCCGTAGACCGACTGGCCCGGATGATCCTGGTCGTGGAAGAGGACGATGAAGTCGTCGCCTCCGGCAGATTTCATCAGGCCCGTGACCGGCTTTTCGCCCGTCTCGGTATAGACGTAGTTTGCGCCATCGCGCGTGACGACCGCATGGCCCGGCGTTTCGTTTTTGCGACGGCCCGCCTCGTCGAGTTTCCAGACGGTGAGCGTTGTGCCGGATGCGATCGGATAGTCGGCGTCCTTTGGGGCGATCAGATCGCCTTTCGAGACGAAGCAGGCGGAGAGAAGCCCCGCCGAGGCGAGAATGAAAGCCCAGCGCGCGATCGACATGAGACGCCTCCATATTGTCCGCTCACGAAGCCCAAGCTTATGCTGCATCTCGCGGAAGGGTTAGGCAAATCAGGGAGACGATCATGCTCGATCACATCGGTCTCAGCGTCACCGACTACGAGAAATCCAAAGCCTTCTATACGAAGGCCCTGGCGCCGCTCGGCTATACGTTCATTTTCGAGGTGCCGAAGGGGCATACGGGCGGAATCAGCGTCGGCGGTTTCGGCGTCGCGCCCAAGCCCGATTTCTGGATCGACGGCGCGGGCAAGCCTTCGCCCAAGCTCCATGTCTGTTTCCGGGCCGACAGCCGCGCGGTAGTCGATGCCTTTTACAAGGCGGCGATGGCGGCGGGCGGGCGCGACAATGGCGGGCCGGGCGTTCGGCCGCATTACCATCCGAATTACTACGGGGCTTTCGTGTTCGATCTCGACGGCCACAATATCGAGGCCGTCTGTCACAACCCGGAATGATTTTCGGAGGGAGAAGACCCGCCCGCGCCTCGAGGAGGGACGCGGGCCGGGTCGGATAGTTCGAACTTCAGGGGCGCAAGATAGGCCGGGGCGTTACAAGCGCTTGCCGGGGCTCCGCCGGGGGTCGTCCACCGCTTGTCGGTGTATTGAGAGCCTAGACCGGCGAAGCTGAACCGTTGGTGAACGGAGGAAGGCCGGGCAGAATTAATTTTTCCTGAAGGCAGCCCGTTCGCGCGGCGGGCGTTCAGGCGCCCGGCTTCTTTTCGGCGATCGTCCTGATTTTCATGTCCGCCTCGCCCTCGGTGAGCGGCCGCAGGCTCTTCACGAATTCGAGGCAGTAAGGCTGCTTGAAATGAAAATCGACGGCCTCGCGATCCTTCCATTCCTCGTAGAAGAAAAAATATCCCGGCACGAGCGCGTCCTCGTAAAGCGCATAGGAGACGCATCCCGCTTCCTCGAGGGAGAGGCGCACCTGACGGGCGCCGATTTCAAGGAAGGCCGTCCGGTTGGCGTCCGGGATTTTCATTCTTCCGGTGATGACAATCATTCTGCGGTGCCCCTTTGCGCTTCGCGCCTGTCCGGCCAGTCTAGCGCCACGCTCGGGGGCGGCGCCAACGGCATCGCGCCGGCGCTCCTTTCGGAGGCCGGCGCGACGGGAGAAGTTCTCTACAGGTGCGGCTTACTGGGCCGGCGTTTCGGTCGCGGGCGCGGCGGGCGCTTCAGTCGCCGGGGCGGCGTCGGTCTTCACGCCGGACTCGTCTTTCTTGGTTTCCGCCTTGTGCTTCTTGTGGTGCTTGTGATGTTTCGTCACGGCCTTGGTCTCTTCCTTGGCCGGCGCGGTCGCTTCCGTTTTCGCGGCGTCGGCGGCGGGGGCGGCCGTCGTGGTCGCGTCCTTCTTCACGGCGTCGGCTGCGGGCGCGGCCATCGCGTCCGGGGCGGCCGGCGT
>JARLIS010000019.1 GCA_031291615.1 Parvibaculum sp. | reverse complement strand
TCGACCTCACCGTCCGCGCCCTTCTCACCGCTGGAGTCATTTGATCCTCGGTACGTTCCAACCCTTGATACCGCCGCATCGAAAATCGAGTTTAGAATGAATGCGATCTCCTACTTTGACCTGACGGGCAAGACCGCGCTGGTGACGGGGGCGACAAGCGGGCTTGGACGGCGTTTCGCGCTGGTGCTGGCGAAAGCGGGCGCTTCCGTTGCGATAACCGGACGGCGGGTGGACCGGCTGGAAACGCTGAAGGCCGAAATCGAGGCTTTGGGCGGACGCGCGCTGCCGATCGCGCTCGACGTGACCGACGCCAGGAGCATCGAGGCTTGCGTCGAAAGCGCCGAGACGGGCCTCGGGCCGGTGAACATTCTTGTCAACAATGCGGGCATGAATGTCGAGGCGATGGCGCATGAAGTGACGCCCGAAGGCTACGACACCATGTTCGATACGAATGTGCGCGGCGCCTTCTTCATGGCGCAGGCGGTGGGCAAGCGGATGCTGGCGCGCGGCGAGGGCGGGCGCATCATCAACATCGCCTCCATCGGCGCTTTCACGCAGCTTCCCGGCCTCACCATCTACTGCATGACCAAGGCGGCGATTGCGATGATGACGAAGTCGCTGGCGAAGGAATGGGCGCGCAAGAACATCAACGTCAATGCGATGTGCCCGGGCTTCATCGAAACGGAACTGAACTCGGACTGGTTCCACACCGAAGGCGGCCAGAAGCAGATCAAGAGTTTCCCGCGCCGGCGGCTCGGCGTTGAATCCGACCTCGACGGCACGCTGCTGCTGCTCGCATCCGATCATGCGCGCTTCATCACGGGCTCGCTTTTCACGGCGGATGACGGCCAGTCGCTCTGATTTCCGGAGAATGCCGGCCGATTACGTGCCGATTCGGCACAGTCGATTCTTCTCGACAAAACAGTCACTTGCCAAGTGAAACCGCTGTATCACACAATGAGTGAAGTGGGGCGTTTCGCACTTCTGCGGGTGTGACATGACGAATTTTGCAATCGGCGCCGTGGCGGGCTTTCTGATCTGCGTCTGGGCGGTGCAAACCACACCGGCGACAGCGTTCTCGGCGCTTTGGATGCGTCTCGAGCAGGTGCAGGAAGTCAGCGCCGCGGCAAACCAGGCCTATGACGCGATGCATGGCAGGCAGCGGCTCGAACCCGCCGCGATGACGACCACGACCGTGGAGCCCACCGCTTATCGCTGAGCGAGTTTGCGCCGCGTGACCTTGTCGTTGGCGGTACGCGGAAGACTGTCCATGAAAATGATTTCGCGCGGGCGCTTGTAGGCGGCTAGGTGCGCCTCGGCGAAAGCCATGATCGATTGCGCATCGCGCGCGTGGCCTTCCTTCGGAACGACGAAGGCCGCGATGATGCTGACATCCTCGCGCACATGCACTTCCGTCACCGCGACTTCGGCAATGTCGGGATGGGCGCTTAGCGCCGCTTCAACTTCCTGCGGTGAGACGCGATAGCCCATCGCGTTCATCACGTCGTCGGCGCGGCCCTGAAACCACATGTAGCCGTCGGCGTCGAAGGAGGCGAGATCGCCGCCGATGAACCATTCGCCGCGATAGACGTCTTGTTCCTCGTCGGGGCGACGCCAATATCCGAGCATGAGGCCCGGATCGCTGCGATGGACGGCGAGCAAACCCGTTTCGCCGGGCGGAAGCGGCTCCGTGCCGCCGTCGAGCGGCAGGGCTGCAACGCAGCGGCCCGGCTGCGGCCTGCCGGGACTGCCTGCACGAATGTCCATGCCGGGACCGGTCGAGATATAGGTCGAGCATTCGGACATGCCGAGCGCTTCGTAGAGGTTCTTGCCCGTCGCCTCGCGCCAATGATCGAGCAGCGCGGGCGAAAGCGCTTCGCCGGCAGTGAGGCCGTGGCGCAGGGCTGAAAGGTCATGCGCGGAGAGGTCGCAATATTTCAGGATCTGGCGATAGAGCGTCGGCACGGCGGCGAATAGCGTCGCGCGGGTGCGTTCAAGAAGTTTCGGCCAGACCTGCACGTCTTTCTCGCCGTTGTAGAGAACGGTCGTCGCGCCGTTCGCCCAGGGGTCGGTGAGGCCGACGCCGAGCGTGTAGGTCCAGTTGAAGGCGCCCGCATGGAGCACGGTGTCGGCGGGGGAGATGCCGTACCAGCCCCGATACATGGGGCGGCGGCCCCAGGCGCTGCGCTGCGCATGTAGCACGCCCTTGGGGCGGCCGCTGGTGCCCGAGGTATAGACGAGGAAGGCCGGATCGTTGGCGTTGGTGTCGGCATAGTCGGCGAGCGGCGCGTGAGATTTCAGCCGCGCGATTACCGTCTCGTCGATGATGCGGACGCCGTGGGCGTCGATCGTCATGCCGCCTTCGATGGCGATGGCGGAGGCGGCGGAATCGGAAAGCAGGAACTCGGCTTCGCCTTCGGTGAGCTGCGACGAGGAAGGCAGCGGCACGAGGCCGGCCGCGATGGCGCCGAAGAAGAGGAGCGCATAGTCGCTCGTATTGGGCATGCGGATCATCAGCCGCTCGCCGGGCTTGAAGCCTTCGGCAAGAAGGCCGGCGGCGATGCGGCGGACGGCATCGTCGAGGCTCGCATAGGTCCAGCGCTCGGCGGCGTCGAGCGACGCACCGGCATCCGACACGACGATCAAGGCGACCTTGTCCGGCGTCGCGGCGGCGCTCGCGGCAAGGCAATAGCGCGCAAGATTGAAGCGCGGAGGCGGCAGCTCGCCGGTGTAACCGCGGGCGATTTTTGGCGTCAGGAGCGACATGGCTCCGTTTGTAAGGTTCGGGCTTGCAGGAGGCAAGGGGAGCCGTCCAAGCCGCCCCTACGTCATGCGCGGCACCGTTTACGCCTCGCGCGCGAGCGGCTAAAACGGACGGCAACAACTGACAAATCAAGGGAGCGAGACATGGGTAGCGGGCCGCTGAACGGCGTCAAGGTCGTGGAATTCGCAGGCATCGGACCGGGGCCTTTCTGCGGCATGCTTCTCGCCGACATGGGCGCGGAAGTCGTTCGCATCGACCGCAAGGGCGCGCGCGGCGGTTCGAAGTATGAAATCTCCAGCCGCGGCAAGCAGTCGATCGCGCTCGACCTGAAGAAGCCGGAAGCTGTCGAGACCTGCCTGAAGCTGATCGAGAAGGCCGACATTCTACAGGAGGGTTTCCGCCCCGGCGTGATGGAGCGGCTGGGCCTCGGGCCGGATGTCTGCCTGAAGCGCAATCCGAGACTCGTCTATGGCCGCATGACCGGCTGGGGTCAGACGGGGCCGCTGGCGCTCGCCGCCGGACACGACATCAACTACATCTCGCTGACGGGCGCGCTTCATGCGATCGGCCGTCCGGGCGAAAAGCCGGTTCCGCCGCTCAACCTCGTCGGAGATTTCGGCGGCGGCGCGCTCTATCTCGCGATGGGCATGCTCGCGGCGCTGGTCGAGGCGAACAGGTCCGGCAAGGGCCAGGTTGTGGACGCGGCCATGACCGACGGCGCGACCTCGCTGATGGCGATGTTCTACGGCTTCTCGGCCTCCGGCATGTGGAAGGAAGAGCACGGCACCAATCTTCTAGATGGCGGCGCGCACTTCTACGACACCTATGAGACAAAGGACGGCAAGTGGATTTCCATCGGTTCCATCGAGCCGCAGTTCTACGCCATCCTGCGCGAGAAGGCGGGCCTCAAGGAAGAGATCTGGGATCACCAGATGGACGGCGCGAAGTGGCCGGAGATGAAGAAGAAGATCGAAGGCGTCTTCAAGACCAAGACGCGCGACGAGTGGTGCGCGATCATGGAAGGCACGGACATCTGCTTTGCGCCCGTGCTGTCGATCAAGGAAGCCAAGGACCATCCCCACAACAAGGCGCGCGAAACCATCGTCGAGATCGACGGCGTGGCGCAGCCGAACATCGCGCCGCGTTTCTCGCGCACCGTCTCGAAGATCGACGGCCCCGCGCCGCAGGTGGGCGCGGACACGCTCAATGTGCTGAAGGGCTGGGGCTTTTCGGACGGCGAGATTGACGGGCTGAAAAAGGCGGAAGCGATTTGAGCGTACTTCCGGGCACGACGGGACGGCGGCGCATCTATCTGATGCGTCACGGCCATGTCGATTACTTCGGCAAGGAAATCCAGGCGGCGGGCGGCGACACGAAAGTGGTGCCGCTGACGCCGCTTGGACAGACGCAGGCGACGGCGGCGGGTCTCGCGCTCGCACATGTGCGCTTCGATCGGGCGATCTGCTCGGGCGTACCGCGCACGCGGCAGACGGCGGAGCGCGTGCTTGCCGAGCAGCCTGCGGGTGCCGCGCCCGCGCTCGAAGTCGAGGGCGACCTTGTCGAGATTCACGGCGGGCATTTCACGACGCCGATGAGCCGGGCGGAACTTGCCGCGCAGATGACATTCCACTTCGAGGCGGCGGCCGATCCCGGTGCGACCATGCTGCAAGGCGGGGAGGTGTTTGCCGATGCCGAGAGGCGGGCCGTGGCCAGCGTGAAGCGGCTACTGGCCGAGCCCGGCTGGCACACCATGCTGATCGCCGCGCATGAAGGCATCAACCGACTGATCCTCGGCTGGGCAACGCTGGGCGCCAAGGGAAGCGGCCTCAAGGCCGTGCAGGCCTTCGAACAGGACCCGGCCTGCATCAATGTCATCGACTTCGACATGGTGCCGCGTGCGGACGGAAGCGTCGGCACGGAAATCCAGCGAGCCATCGTCAAATCCGTCAATGTGACGCCCTACAACTACGTCAAGCACGGCATGAACATGACGAGCCTCGAGGCCATTTTCGCCCGCGATCCGCGCTAGATTCCCGCTGGACTGGGGTCTAGCCAAAACTCGGGCAGGGGCGTAGCCTTGAGGAAAGCCATTCAACTCTGGGAGGAGATGGTATGAGCAATGAAATGCTTGGCACGGTCGCTCACATCAACGATGCGAAGACCGCGGCGCCGAAAATCAAGGGCTTCCACCACATCGCCTATCGTTGCCGCGATGCGGAGGAGACGAAGAAGTTCTATGTCGATCTTCTCGGGCTGAAGCCTTCGGCCGCGCTCGCCTTCGACCGCGATCCGGGCGGACAGGATCGTCCGTTCATGCATCTCTTTTTCGAGATGGGCGACGGCAATTTCATCGCTTTCTTCGACGAGCCGACCAGCGCCTCCGACGACGTCTTCCAGATGAAAGACGGGATCAAGGATTATCACTTCGCCTTCGAGGTTGAGACGAAGGACGAGCTCGACGCCTTCATCAAACGGCTTGGCGAAGCGAAGGTGCCGGTGTTCGGGCCGATCAACCATCACTTCTGCCATTCCGTCTATTTCTTCGATCCGAACGGGCTTGCCTGCGAGATCACGCTGAAGGACGAGAAGCACGACGAGATCATGGCCGAGGAAGGCTCCCGCGCCGAGGCCGCGATCAAGGCCTGGACCGCCAAGACCAAGGCGATCAAGGAAGCGAAGCTGAAATTCTTTCAGGCCGCCGACTGATCAAACGCCGGCGTCAGAATGTCGTCGAGAAGCCCACGTTGATGACGTCGGCCGAAGCGTCGACCGTGCCCGACAGGTTGCCGCGCAACTGATTGTTGGGGTCCGAGACCGATTGCGAGATGGTGCTGTTCGGCGCGAAAATATGCGTATAGCCCGCATTGATCGTCGCGCTGGGGGTCAACTTGTAGCCGGCGCCGAGCGAGGCCCAGTAACGATCCGAGTCTGGAATGCGCGGCGTGCGGTAGCTGCTGGAACTGTCGATGCCTTCGTCATAGGCGACGCCCGTCCGCAATATCCATCTGTCGTCAGGCCGATAGGTTGCGCCGAGCGACAGAAACCAGCTATCGCGCCAGTTTTCGTTCGTGACATCGGCCGCCTGCAACGGATTGTCGAATTGGATGGTCAGTGTCTTGAACTTGCTCCATTGGGTCCAATCCGCTTCCGCGCCGACTGTCCATTGAGAGCCAATGTCTTTCTCGACGCCGAAGGTGATCATTTGCGGCAGGGTTATCGCCGCGCTTGCGCCTGTATCGACGAGCTGGCCGGACAGCGCCGACAGCGCTTGGCCCGCAGGGCTGAGCGTGAAGTCGGCATCGCCCTTGAGGTTCACATCCATTTTCGAGCGATAGCCGATGCCGACGCGAAAACCGGGCAGGGGCGTCAGCAGGGTGCCAAGGGTGAACCCATAGGCCCAATCGGAGCCCTTGACGGAAACGAGACTGTCATTGGCCGGATCGCCAGGCGTGAACAGGCCGCCGCTCGCGGTGCCAATGTCGATGGCGCTTGAAAGCCGGGCGTCGATGTACATGGCGCGAAAGCCGGCGCCGAAGGAAACCCAATCCACGGGTTTCCAGGCCACCATGGGGCTTATCTCGACGGAACGGAGCCGGGAGCCGAGCGCGTGATAGCGCCCGATCCAGCCACTGTCCGCTTCGGTTTCAAATCCATAGGGCGCGTTGATAGAAAGCCCGATGAACCATTCAGGGTCGAGCTGCCAGGAGCCTGCGAGAGCCGGCACGTAACCCGTCTTGATGAGATTGCCGCCGTCGCCGCCCGTGATCGGCGTGGCGAAAGCTGTCGATGCGCTTTGAGGGGAGAAGCTGACATTGCCGGTTATGACAGAGAAGCCTCCGGCGACGTTCTTGCCGGGAAAGAGCGCCAGAGCCGCCGGGTTGAAGTAGGCGGAGGACACATCCTCGCCGCCTGCCGCCACACCGGCATAGGCATCGCCTTGCTCGGACGTCGATTGTTCGTGTACCGCAAAGCCCGCCGCGTGCACGGATTGGGCGGTAAGCGCTGCGAATGCGGCAAGTCCAGCCACATGCCACAAGGGTGTTTTTGAATGCATAAGATTCCTCCGGGCAATAGCCGACATGCACCGCGATCCGCGTGGCGGATGCGATTTGCTGCACTTGAATTCCCGTAGAAGTCTTTATGTTGATACTCGGAGCGCTTCGCGCAAGGCCCTACGCAGAACTTTTCCGACCGGATTTCGCGGCAGGGCTTCGACGATCTCCATTCGTTCAGGAAGTTTGTAGCTCGCCACTTCGCTTGAGACGAGAAACGCGCGTAATTCTTCGAGCGTGACGGTTTCGCCCGGCTTCGGGACGACAACGGCGCAGATGCGTTCGCCCATGACGGCGTCGGCGACGCCGATTGCGGCGGCGTCTGCAAGTTTCGGATGGCCCGCAAGAAGGCCGTCGATCTCGCCCGGCGAGATATTCATGCCGCCGCGGATGATGATGTCCTTGGCGCGTTCGACAAAACGATAATAGCGGTTCCCGGGGCCCGCAATTTCGAAAACGTCCCCCGTGTGGAAGAAGCCATCGGCATCTATCGCATCGACCGGGCCTCCGCCATCGCCGGCGCGGAAGTATCCGGCGAAGAGCGTCGGACCGCGCAGAAGCAGCTCGCCGGGTCTGCCGGCTTCCATAATCGTCTCGCCGGTCTGAATGTCCACGAGTTTGGTGTCGATCCAGTCCGCTATGCGCGCCGGCCATTCAAGTCCCGTAACGCCGAAGCGGGGGAAATAGAGCGCGCGGTCTTCCGGATCGGGCACATCGGCCGCACCGCCGATAAGGCAGGTGCCCTCGTTGGACCCGAAGATATTGACGATGGGCAGGCCATATTTCTCCTGCCATGTCTTCACCATCCAGGGTGAAAGCGCGGCGGAGCCTGAGCCGACGCATTTCAGCGCCGAGAGATCGAGGCGCGCCAGAAGCTCCTCTTCCTTGAGCAGCATGGTCAGGATGGCCGGCGGAGCCACGGTATAGGCAACCTTCTCCTCGACAAGCTGGCGGAGGAAAACCGGCAGGTCGAAGGGATGGTGCAGGATCAGCGTGCCGCCGCACATCAGCCAAGGCATGAAAGTGCCGCCGATGGCCGCCATGTTGACGAGCGGGAAGGGCGTCATGATCACGTCGCCCGGCTGGATATCTGCGGCGTCGCCGCAGGCTACACCCGCCATCAGCCAGTGATTGTGGCTGCGAGGTACGCCTTTCGGCCGCGCTTCGGTGCCGGATGTCCAGCAGATCGTCGCCGCTTCGTTTGCATCGACAGGATGGGATTTTCGATGCGCAGCTATGCGGACGGTCGAGGTCTGCGGCAGCCGCTCCTCGTCGATCACGACGATATGGCGCAGTGCGGACGGGCGCGGCTTCAGCGATGCAAACATTCCGGCGTGATCATGCCCGCGAATATTGCGCGCGGTGACGACCGCCTTGGCGCCGACGAAAGAAAGTATGTCACCCAATTCATGCGCCCGCCATTGCACGGGCACCGGCGAGACGACGATTCCAAGCCGCCAGGCCGCGAGATATGTCACGACCAGTTCGACCGTATTCGCAAGCTGGACGAGGATCACATCGTCCTTGGCGAGCCCGCGATCGAGCAGCATCGAGGCGAAGCATTCGACTTCGTGCGAAAGTTCCGAATAGGTGAGGCGGCGCGGCTTGCCGCCCGTTATGTCAGAACGGTTCGGTGGGTCGGCGACGGCGAGACGGCCGGGCGTCGCCTTGGCGTTACGGCGAAAAAGATCATCGAGCGTATCGGTGCCCCACCAGCCTTGCGCCGTATAGACGTCGATCTGATCCGGCGGCGCGAGGATCATGCACGGCGCCTCGCGGCTTCGTATTCCGATTTGAGGCGGCCGATCAAATCCGATGCGGGCTCGACGCGGTCTATGGCGCCGACGCCGTGGCCGGCGGACCAGACCTGCGCCCAGCGGCGCGCGCCGCCTTGCGGATCGGTGAAGTCGATTTCGGGATTGGCTTCGAGCGAAGCAAGGTCGAGGCCCGCGCGCGCGATGCTGGGCTTCAGCCAATTGGCGGCGACGCCGGTGATGGCGCGCGTCAGCACGAGATCTTCCACCGTCGAGCCGATCAGCATTTCACGGTATGCGTCGCTCGCCTGACTTTCGGCGCAGGCGATGAAGCGCGTTCCCATATAGGCGAGATCCGCGCCGAGAACTTCCGCCGCGCGGATGCCGGCGCCATTTGTGATGCCGCCGCCAAGTATGACGGGGCCGTCGAAAAACTCGCGTATCGCGGGAACGAATGAAAAGCCCGTCATCTGGCCGGTATGGCCGCCGGCGCCCGCCGCAACGAGGACGAGGCCGTCCACGCCCGCCGCCACGGCCTTGCGCGCGAAGGCGACGGAATTCACATCGGCGAAAACGAGGCCGCCATAATTATGCACGCGCTCGACGATGTCGCGCGGGCTGCCGAGCGCGGTGATGACGAGGGGCGCGCGATATTTTTCGACGAGGGCGAGGTCTTCGGCGAGGCGGCTGTTCGAGCGATGAACGACGAGGTTCGCCGCCCAGGGCGCGTGGTCTTCGGTGAGCGATGTCGTGATCCGGTCGAGCCATTCGTCCAGCACCTCGACGGTGCGGGCATTCGGCGTCGGGAAGGTGCCAATGACGCCTTCGCGGCAGGGCGCGATGACAAGGTCGGGTCCGGAGATCAGAAACATCGGCGCGGCGACGAGCGGCAGTTTCAGGCGCTCACGCCATCCATTCGGAAGACTCACGCGGATAACTCCCTTTTATTTTTCGTCTGTCCACCACGTGTCGCTGCGGTAGCCATAGAGCGACGCGCGCTCAGGATATTTGACCTTCGACCACAAAGCGACCCACTGGTCGGGCGAGTAGAAAAGCGGAATGACATAGTTGCCGGAGAGCAGAACGCGGTCGAGGGCGCGGACGGCGGCAACGAAACTCTCGCGGGAGCGGGCGGCGAGCAGCGCGGAAATCATCGCGTCGATGGCCGTTTCCTTCGCGCCCATGTAGTTGTAGGAGCCGGTTTCGTCCGCCGCCTGCGAGCCCCAACGGAAGCTCTGCTCGTTGCCCGGCGATAAAGACCCCAGCCATTGGAAGAAGATCATGTCGTAGTCGAAGGCGTCGAGGCGGCCCTGATACTGGCTCGGATCGACTTTGCGCACAAGCGCGTCGATGACCGCGCGGCGGACCATGCTGGCATAGGTCAGCGCGAGGCGTTCGTCGGAGGGCGTTGCGACCAATATCTCGAAGGCGAGAGGCTGCCCGGTCTTGACGTTGACGAGGCGGCCGGCGCGGATTTCGTATCCCGCCTTGCGCAGCAGTTCGAGCGCCTTGAGGCGGCCGGTGCGGTTTTGTCCGGCGGGATCGCCGACAGGCGCGTCATATCCGTGCGCCATGATTTCGGGAGTGACCGCGCCGGGGAAGGGCGCGAGGAGCGCCCGCTCGGCGGCGCTGGCCGGACGGCCATGAGAGGAAAGTTCGGAATTGTCGAAGTAGCTTTGCGTGCGCGCGTAGACGCCGTGATAGAGAGTGCGGTTCACCCAGTCGAAGTCGAAGAGGTATGTCAGCGCAATGCGGACCTGACGGTCGGCGAAGACGGGACGTCGCGTGTTGAAGACGAGGCCGAGCATGCCGGAGGGAAGCGATGTCCGGAATGCGACCTTGCGGACGCGTCCGTCGCGCACGGCGGGGAAGTTGAACTCGCTCGTCCAGCGGCCGGGATCGCTTTCGGGACGCGCATCGTAGAGACCCGTCTTGAAGGCCTCGAAGGAGGCATTGGAGTCGCGGTAGTAGTCGTAGAGGAGCTGCGCGAAGTTGTTCTGGCCCCGGTTCACGGCGAGATTGCGGCCCCAATATTGCTGATTGAGCCGATAGACGATGCGTGCGCCGGGCTTGATCGACTCCACGGTGTAGGGGCCGCTGCCGATGGGTGTTTCGAGGCTCGACCGGTCGAATTGCCGTTTCGCATAGACGTGCTTCGGAATGATCGGCATGAGGCCGAGGATCAGCGGAAGCTCCCGGTCGGTACCGCTCGCTCCGGGTTCCGGGGCGATGAGGAATTTGACCGTCAGCGCGTCGGGCCGCTCGATGCGGGTCACTTTCGAGAAGTAGGATTTGTAGTTGGGACGGCCCTTGTCGCGCAGCGTCTCCAGCGAATAGACCACATCGTCGATCGTGACCGGCGTGCCGTCCGAAAAACGCGCTTCGGGGCGAAGGCGGAAGGCGACCCAGCTTCGGTCGGGCGGCGTTTCAATCGTTTCGGCCAAAAGGCCGTAAAGGCTGAAGGGCTCGTCGTAGCTCCGCGCCATCAAACTCTCGAAGACATGTTCGCGCAGGCCGACCGCGGGCGTTCCCCGGACGATGAAGGGGTTGAGGCTGTCGAAGGTGCCCGTGGCGGCGTAGCGAACCACGCCGCCCTTGGGCGCCTTCGGGTTCACGTAGGCGAAATGATCGAAGCCGGGAGGGTAGAGCGGTTCGCCATGCATGGCGATCGCATGGCGCGGCTCGGCCATGGAGGGCGCCGACAGTCCGTCTAGGCAGACCGCCGCGAAGCCCAGACACAGGAAGAACCTTAAGAACAATCATCCGCCTTTCCGCCGCCCGCCATAATTCGGCGCGGCCGGCATGATCCAAGTCTAGACGGTTAAGATTACTTCCATCCATGCCGGAATGTGGCTGCTCAAGCCCGGAAGAATATCGCTATAATCCGGCCGCGGTTCGTCCGGCGGGCCGTACGCCCAAGAAAGGATTTCATACCATGCTCTTCCGTCGCCTGGCGCTCGGCGCCCTGGCCGTCTCGCTTGCCGTCCCGCTGCTGGTCGCCACGACCCGCGCCGATCCCGCGACCCCGGCAGCGCCCGCGCCGACGGCGGCCGCACCGGCCGAGAAGGCCCCGCCGCCGATCATCAAGAATTTCGGGACGTGGAGCACAAGGTGCGAGGTCAATCCGAAGAATCCGAAAGACAAGGATTGCTTCGCCTTCGTCGACGTCCGCGTTACCGAGGCCGAGGAACGGATTCTCTATATCGGCGTCGGCTATCTTCCCAAGAAGCCGGGCGAGCTCGGCGCATTCGCCATCACGCCGCTCGGCACGCTGCTGCCGCCGGGCATCGGCATCAATATCGACGACAAGGTGAAATTCGGCGCGCCCTTCGTATTTTGCGGGAAAGCCGGATGCCAGGCGGACATCATCCTGACCGCCGAGCAGGTCAAGGCGCTGAAGACCGGCAAGGTTGCGAATGTCATCTTCCGCCTGATCGGGCGGGGCGACGCAAAAATCCCGGTCAAGCTAGACGGGTTCGACAAGGCCATCGCTTCGCTTCCGAAGCCGGCCAAGGCGCCCTGAGGCGAAACGCGCCTAGTCCAGTTTCGTCGGCGCGAAAACGCTGCGGAGCCAGCCGAGGACGGTGTTCTCGCGCAGGATGAAGCGCATCAGGTTATCCATCTCGCGCGCCATGCGCTCGGGCTCGAGGAACAGCTCCTCGCGCTTGCGCATCGGCCGCGCGGGATCGAGTTCGCGGACGACGCGGGCGGGGTTTCCGGCCGCGATGCAGTTCGGCGGGATGGAGCGGGTGACGACGGAGCCCGCGCCGATGATGCTGTTTTCGCCGATCGTCACGCCCTTGCCGACAATGGTGCGGACACCGAGCCAGGCATTTTCACCGATGACGACGGGCGCGAATTTGTTCAGCTCGCGCGTCCGGTCATAAGTGTCGTGCCAATCTGAATCGGAGATGTAGCAGCCGCTCGCCAGCATGGCGTTGCTGCCGATCGAAATGCTGACCGATGAAATGATGTGGCAGCCGGGGCTCACCAGAACATAGTCGCCAAGCGTGATGCGACCCTGCCGCTCGCCATTGTCCCATGTGGAAAAGCGGATCATGTTGCCGCGCGCCGCATGGATATGCGCGTGCTTGCCGATGGAAACGTTGCCGCCGAAGACTTCGATGTCGCGCGGGCTCGTCACTTCGAGACCGGGACCGACTTCGTCGAAGGCGGGAAGCAGAAAGCGATCCGTGTAGAAGCGAACATAGCGGTCCTGCAACCGACGGATGAAATATGGCCGCCTGTCGCGCCGCACGGGACTGCACTCCCCTTTGTGGATGGACGCCTCAGTGGGCGTTCTTGAGCCGGATTGTATACACGCCGTCGCGCATCGGGCCGAACAGATCCTTCACCTGCGGATGGCGAACGGGCTCGCCGCTTTCATCCGCGAGCAGATTCTGCTCGGAGACATAGGCGACATATTCCGTATCCGCATTTTCGGCAAGCAGGTGGTAATAGGGCTGATCCTTGCGCGGGCGCACTTCCTCGGGGATCGACTGCCACCATTCCTCCGTATTGTTGAAGGTCGGGTCGACGTCGAATATCACGCCCCGAAAGGGATAAAACCTGTGGCGAACGATCTGACCGATCTGAAACTTCGCCTGCCGATTGATCTCCATTAGCCGTCAACTCTCCACATACGCCGGTATCAAGAATAGCAGGTGGCGCGGGGAGGCGGAAAGCCCTGCCGGCCGAGGCAGCCCCATCAATGTTTTTCGGGCATCAGGTCGCGAAGTTCGCGGCAACCGATCAGGTTAACGCCCTGGTCCTCCAGGTGCCGGCGAATCGTTCCCGACGCCAGAAGCTCGTGGTCGGAAACGCGCGAGCGCCAGTCGGGGCAGATGGCGCGGAGTTCGGCCGTGTCGAGAGCCGGGTGAAAGACCACATAGCCGATCTGGCCGGGCGCGATCTTGTCCACCATGTCGCGCGTGCGGGCCGCGCGGTCGTCCTCGATCGAAAGCGAAAGCTGGAAAATGCGGTCGAGCATGGGGACGCCGCTGGCCTCCAGCTTTTCGACCGTATCGGCCAGAATGGCGGCCGTCTTGCCGTCATATCCACCCTTGCGCCATTGATCCTCGCCGAGGCGCAGACCGAAGGGCGGCACGCCCGCATCGAGCGCCGACTGGACGAAGGCGCCATAGATGCCGGCATCCATGACGGAGCCCATATGCGTATCGAGATGCGTGGGCAGGATGCCCGACTCGCGCGCCATCGAAAGCTGAAGCGCCAGTTCTTTCCCGACCGCGGCGGGGTTCGCATCCCGGGCGACTTCGGCGGAGGTGCGCGGGAAACAAAGCTCGCCGTCCATAAGGCCGCTTGCGGGATCGCGCGTCGAGACTGGGCCCCAGCGATAGCCCGGCCATTCGCTTGTCAGCGTGGCATGGACGCCGAGGTCGGCGTCGGGATGCTCGCGCGCCCAGGCGGCCGTGGCTCGAAACCAGGGGCAGGGGACCATGACCGATCCGCAGGTGACGGAGCGGCGCGACCAGAGATCGGCGAAGGCATCCAGCGACGCGCCGCACATGCCGACATCGTCGACATGCAGGATGGCGACCCTGTCGCTCTCCTTCAAGCCGAGCTTTTCAAGCACCGGATTGGGTCCCATCGGCGTCCCCCTGTTCAATTTTCTGCATCGATTTTGCGAGAGCCGAGATTGCGCTCCCGCTGCGAATGGTCATTATGACTTCAACCTGAATTGGCCGGGAATTGCAAGGTTCTACGGCATTATGTTGGAGATAAGAATGAGCCGTTCCGTCGAGTCGCTTTTCCGACCCTTCACGCTCAATGGGCTCGAGATTCCGAATCGCATCGTCATGGCGCCCATGACGCGCTCGCAGTCGCCAGCGGGCATTCCGGGCGAGAACGTGGCCGGCTATTACCGCCGCCGCGCGGAGAACGAGACGGGGCTCATCATCACCGAAGGTACGACGGTCAACGACCCCGTTTCGACGATGGACCCGAATGTGCCGAATTTCTATGGCGACTCGTTGAAGGGCTGGAAGCGCGTGGTGGAAGAGGTGCACAGCGTCGGCGGCAAGATCATGCCGCAGCTCTGGCACGTCGGCATGGCGCGCGTTCCGGCGAAGGCGCCGCATCCCGAACTCGCAAGCGCAGGCCCCTCGGGCCTCGCCAAACCCGGCACCAGGATGTCGGAACCGATGACCCCGCAGCACATTCAGAAGGTCATCGACACCTTCGGGCAGGCGGCGGCAGACGCCCGGGCCATCGGCTTCGACGGCGTGGAAGTGCATGGCGCACATGGCTATCTCATCGACCAGTTCTTCTGGGAAGGGCTCAACGAGCGCAACGACGAGTTCGGCGGCAGCATGCGCAAGCGCACCGAATTCGGGGTGCGGATCGTCGAAGCGATCAGGCGCGAGACGGGCAAGGACTACCCGGTCATCTTCCGTTTCTCACAGTGGAAGCAGCAGGATTTCTCGGTGAAGCTCGCGCATACGCCGGAACAGCTGGGCGAGTTCCTCAAGCCTCTGTCGGAGGCGGGCGTCGATTGCTTCCATTGCTCGCAGCGTCGCTTCTGGGAGCCGGAATTCGAGGGCTCGTCGCTCAACCTTGCAGGCTGGACGAAGAAGCTCACCGGCAAGCCGTCGATCACGGTCGGCAGCGTCAGCCTGTCGGGCGAGTTCATCGGCTCCTTCATGGGCGAGGCGTCGGAGGCGACCGGCATCGACGACCTGCTCGAACGGCTCGATGCGGGCGAGTTCGATCTCGTGGCGGTCGGACGTGCGCTCCTCGTCGATCCGGCCTGGGCGCGCAAGGTTCACGAAGGCCGTTTCGACGCGCTGATGCCGTTCAAGCCGGAAGCGCTGGCGACGCTGTCTTAAGGCAGCAGCGCTAGTTTCCGGCGGCGGGCGCGACGCGGCGGGATTCCCAGACGCGCCACACGATGACGATGCCCGCCGTCATCACAGCCAGGATCACGAGCGACGAGGCGATGCGTCCGAGATCGAGGCCGCCATCGGCGACAGGCTTGGTGAGCGTGTCGCCGAGCGTGGCGCCGAGGGGGCGCGTCAGCACATAAGCGGCCCAGAAGAGAACGCTCGTCGAAATCCGGGTGTAGAAATGGGCCGCTGCCACGAGGGCGATCAGGGCGGAGAAGACGAGTGCGCCGCCTTCGAAGCCGAGGCCGGTCGAGGTCGCAACGAAATCGCCGAGCGCCGTCCCGAGCGTGTTCGAGACGAGGATCGTGATCCAGTAGAAAAACTCATTCTTCCGCGTGGTGATGTGATCGACGGCGATGGAGCCTGTCGACATGCGCCAGACGAAAAGAATGACAACCACCGCACAGAGCAGCATTGCGGAAGACAGCACGTAACCGAGCCCCAGCGTCCGGTCGATGTAGTCGGATGTCGTCGTACCGACAGTCGTGGTCGCAACGACGACCGCCCAATAGAACAACGGATGATAGCGCCTGGAGGCGATCTGCGCGGTCAGGGTGGCAGCGAAGAAGGCGAGGAAGATCACCGTGCTGATCGCATAACCGAGATTAAGCGTCATCGAGAGCGCGTCGCCGCCGGTTTCGCCCAGCGTGGTGGCGAGAATCTTGATGATCCAGAAGGCGAGCGTCACCTGGGGGACCTTGCTGAAAGTATCGCTCTTTACGTCCGCCATATCCGCTCTCCAAATCGCCGGGTCTTGAAACTCAGAAGCCGTAAGCCTTAGCCAGTTCGGGATCGCGGGCCGCAACCTTCTTCGCCAGATCGACTATGACCTTGGCCTGTTTCCATGTCGCGTCGTCCTGCATCTTGCCGTCGATCATGGCGACGCCGGTGCCGTCAGGCATGGCTTCCAGAATCTTTTTGGCAAAGAGGACTTCCTTGGGATCTGGGCTGAAGACCTTCTTGGCGACGGCGATCTGATCGGGGTGGAGCGTCCATGCGCCGACGCATCCCATGAGGAAGGCGTTGCGGAATTGCTGCTCGCAGGCGGCGAGATCCTTGATGTCGCCGAAGGGCCCGTAGAAGGGGCGGATGTCGTTGGCAACACAGGCATCCACCATCTTGGCGAAGGTGTAGTGCCAGAGATCCTGCTGCGCATAGGCACGCGGGCCGCCGTCTTCCCGGGGGTCTTCGAGCACGCCATAGCCCGGATGGCCGCCGCCGACGCGGGTGGTCTTCATGCGGCGCGAGGCGGCGAGGTCGGCAGGCCCGAGGCTCATGCCGTGCATGCGCGGAGAGGCGGCGGCGATCTCCTCGACGTTCTTCACGCCTTGAGCGGTTTCAAGAATGGCGTGGATGAGGATGGGCTTTTTGATCGCGTGCTTCGCTTCAAGCTGGGCGAGAAGCTGGTCGAGATAGTGGATGTCCCACACGCCTTCGACCTTGGGCAGCATGATGACGTCGATCTTGTTACCGACTTCACCGACGATCTCGGTCACGTCGTCGAGCATCCAGGGGCTGTTCAGCGGATTGATGCGCGTCCAGAAGCCGGTCTGACCGAAGTCATGCGCCTTCGCGGCTTCGATGACGCCCCTACGCGCGGCTTCCTTGGCGTCGGCGGGAATGGCGTCTTCGAGATTGCCGAGCAGCACGTCGGTCTGCGGGATGATCTCGCCGAGCCGGGCGCGCAGCTTTTCGTTGTGACCGGGAAAGAAATGGATCATGCGCTCCAGCGCCACCGGGAGTTCGCGGTAGGGCTCGGGCGCGCCAATGGCGAGCGGCTTGTAGAATTGCGACGGCAGTTTCATCGTTCAATCCGGGATATGGCGGGCGGGAAAAGCGCAGTCTAGCCGGAATTTACCGCTTGTCGATCATGGCGCGAACGGGGCCGGCGGCGGTCAGCGCCGTAATGCCGATCAGCGAGGAGGCGGCGATGGCGAGATAGGGTACTTCATAGCCTCCGGCGCGCTCGTAAAGAAAGCCCATCAGCGCCGGTCCGATCGCATTGGCGCAGGTGGTGATCATCTGGGCGAGGGACAGAATGCGCGCATAGGCCTTGAGGCCGAAAGCCTCGGCGACGATCAGGGGCTGCATCATCTGCATGTTGCCGACCGTGGCGCCGAACATCGCCGAAACGATCAGCAAGGCCGTGGCGCCTTCCGCGAAGGCAAAGAGCGTGAAGGCCGCGGCTTGCAGAATGAAGACGCCTTGCAGGTAGCGCTTCGACGAGATGCGGTGGAGGACGGAACCGCCGACGAGGCGGCCGGTCACGCTTGCGGCCGCCATGACGGAGACGGCAAGCGCGGCGATGTGGTCGTCGCCGGTGCGGGTGGCAACGAGGCGGACCTGATGGGCGAGGCTGCCGACCTGCGCCATCATCGAAAACACGTAGGCCGTTGTGAAGAGGATGAAGAAGCGGCTGCGGATCGCCTCCTCGAAACTCACGCCGTCCGGCGCCAGCATGCGGCCGTCTGAATCGAGCTTCGGCGCGTCGCCGTCGGGCGCGAGGCCCATCGACGCGGGATCGGGCCGCAGGAATATCCACGAGATCGGCACGGTGCCGAGGATGAGAATGAGCGCGAACCAGTAGGCCGCGTGTTCGAGGCCAAGATTCTGGATCAAGGTGACCGAGATCGGCGTGAAGATGATGCCGCCGAGGGAAAGGCCGGTGGATGCATAGGCGATGGCGCGCGAGCGCTGGCGGGAGAACCAGCGCGCGACGATGGTTATGCCGGGGATGACGGCGACGGCTGCATTGCCGATGCCGAAGAGGATATAGAACAAGTAGAGCTGCCAGAGCGCGTGAACATGACCGGCAAAGGCCAGCGCGCAGGCCGCGCATATTGCGCCGAAGGTGATGATGATCCGAGGATCGTAGCGGTCGATCAGCCAACCGACGCCGAGGCCCGCCACGCCGCCCGCGATGAAGAAGGAAGCGGTCGCCGTCGAGGTCGCGGAAACGGAGAAGCCGCTTTGGGCGACGAAGACTTTCAGGAGGATAGAGAGGTTATAGAAGATGAGGCCGCAGGAGACCGTCTGCGAGACGAAGACCGTCGCGACGATATACCAGCCATAGAAAAGACCGCCCTTGGGGCGGCCTTGCTCGTCGGCGCTCATGTCCGGACGTCCCCAGCAAGCGGTGTATGGCGCTTACTTAAGCATTTCGCGTAAGCCCACAAGGGAAAAATCCAGGCACCCTAATTCCCTTCGGCCGTCAGCCTTGCCAACTCGGCCTTCATGGCTTCGGCGAATTCGGCGCGTTCGGCGATGCGGTGCTCGCCCCGGGCATAGGCCTTGGCGTTTTCGAAGTAGAAGGCGGCGTTCATCGCATTGGCCGACCCGCAGTCGCGGGTGCGTATGACCTTGGCGGGCGCGCCGGCGACGATCGAGTTTTCGGGAATTTCGGTGCCTTCGGTCACGATCGAATGGCCGGCGACAATCGAGTTCCGGCCGATGCGCGCGCCGTCCATCAGCGTCGAATTGATGCCGACGAGGCAATTGTCGCCGATCCACGCGCCGTGGATGGTGCAGTGATGCGTGATCGAGCAATTATCGCCGATGATCGTCGGCGTGTTGTTGCCGACATGGATCATGACGAAATCCTGAATATTGGTGCGGCGGCCAATGCGGACTTCGTGCATTTCGCTGCGGATGACGACATAGGGCCAGAGCGACGCGCCCTCGCCGATATGGACCTTGCCGTAGACGAGAGCCGTCTCGTGGATGAAGGCCGGATTGTCGAGGACGATGCCGGGTCCGAAATTGCGGTTATGCATTCTGTCTTCCGTCGATGAGGGCGCGGACAGGGCCCGCCGCCCAGATGAGGCCGAAGGCGAGGAGCGATGCGCCCGCCATGACGAGATAGGCGTTCTCGTAGTTTCCGGCGCGCGCGTAAAGCAGGCCCATGACGGCGGGTCCGCTGGCGACGCCCGTCACCATGAAGAGCTGGTTGAAGGAGAAGACGCGGCCATAGGCCTTGAGGCCGAAGGCTTCGGCGAGCATCAGGGGTTGCATCATCAGCAGGTTTCCTACGGTGCAGCCAAAGAGCGCCGACACGACGAGCAGCACCTTTCCTTGCGCGAAGGCGAAGAGGATGAGCGCCGCACCCTGACCGACGCTCAGGGCGAGAACGAAATATCTCGACGAGATGTAGGCGAGCGCCCAGCCGCCCGCGAGGCGGCCGACGATGCTCGCGCCCGCCATGACCGCGACGGCGAGGCCGGCCGTGCTTTCGCTGCCGCTTCGTCCGGCGACGAGATTGAACTGGTGCGAGATGGCGCCGACCTGCGCCATCATTGCGAAGATGAAGGCGAGCGTCATCAGAATGAAGAAGCGGCTGCGGATCGCATCGGCGTAGTCGATGCCGTCGGCAGGCCGGAGCTGACCACTTGCATCGAGGTCGATCGGATCGCCGTCCATGCCGAGGCCGATTGCATAGGGGCTCGGGCGAATGGCGAGCCAGGCGATGGGCACGATGCCCAGCATGAAGACGAGGGCGAACCATGGCGCCGCGCCGGCAAAACCCAAATGGGCAATGAGCCTGGCGGAGAGCGGCGTCAGCAGAATGCCGCCGAGCGACAAGCCGGTGGACGCGACCGAAAGCGCCAGCGAGCGGCGGCGGGCGAACCAGCGCGCCACAAGCGTCGTGCCGGGTATAAGCGCGCAGCAGGCATAGCCGACGCCGAAGAGCACGTAGAAGCCATAGAGCTGCCAGAGCGCGTTCACATGCCCTGAGGCGAACATGGCGAGACTGCAAATGAGCGCGCCCGCCGTCAGCACCCAGCGCACGTCAAATCGCTCGATCAGCGCGCCGACGGCGAGGCCTGCGATGCCGGAGGCAATGAAAAAGCAGGCCGTCGCCCCCGACGCCGCGGAAACGGAGAAGCCGCCATGGGAGACGAAGGCATTGAGGTAGACGGACAGATTGTAGAAGCCGAGGCCCGAGGCGACCGTCATCACGGCCATCGTCGCGGCGACGACATACCATCCGTAGAAGACGCCTGCGCGCGCTTCGTTCATGCCTCGCACCTCTTTCCCATGCGCGGCGCATAGTCGGGGGCCGTCGCGCCCGGCACAAGGGCCAATGTAACGGCATATGGGCCGGATTGGCCGACCGGCGACACTGGCGCGGGGACGGACATTCGGTTATGGATTTTGCAACGGCGCAAAGACCGCAACAGGGAGATAGGCATGAAACTCTACAATTCCATCGGACCCAATCCGCATGTCGTGCGGATGTTCATGAAGGAAAAGGGCATCACGATTCCCTTCGTCGAAATCGACATCATGAAGGGCGACAACCGGCGCGAGCCATATCTCAGCGTCAATCCGAGCGGGCAGATGCCTGCGCTCGAACTGGACAACGGTTCCGTAGTCGCCGAGATCACGGCCATTTGCGAATATCTCGAGGAGAAAAATCCGGCCACGCCGCTTATCGGCGCGACGCCGGAGGAGCGCGCGGAGACCCGGATGTGGACGCGCCGCGTCGACCTCAACATCTGCGAGCCGCTGACCAGCGGTTTCCGCTATGCCGAGGGCCTGCCGATGTTCAAGGACCGCATGCGCTGCCTGCCGGAAGCGGCGGCGGGCCTCAAGGCCATTGCGCAGGACAAGATCACATGGCTCGACGGCCAGCTTGAAGGCAAGCAGTTCATCGCCGGCAACCGGCTGACGCTTGCCGATATCCTCCTGTTCTGCTTCCTCGATTTCGGGGTCGCGGTCGGCCAGCCGATCAATCCGGCGAACAAGAACATCGTCGCCTGGCATGCGCGGATGAAGGCCCGGCCGAGCGCCGCCGCCTGAGGCCTCGGGAGAGGCAAAGCCACAAAGCCGGCCTCCAGTGGGGGCCGGCTTTTTTGCGAAATTTTCGCAAAAACCGCACTTCGCATCTTCCCCGCGGCGCTTTGACGCGATAATGTAGTAAAGGGTACTTACTACTTGGGGAGGTAGTTCGACATGTCGGCCATGACACGTAGTGTTTGCGCTGCGGCGGCTGTCTTCGCCTTGCTTGGATGGTTCGGCGCGAAGCCGGCGATCGCCGCGGACAAGACGGATGTCGGCGTCATCAATTGCCTGATGTCGACCGAAGTCAAAAACCGGGAAGGCGCTCAGGGCTGGTGGGACCGGCGCTCGGAAGCCGAGCACAAGGTCATTCTCGCATTGCCTTGCGAGGAGCGTTACATCCCCATGGTCTGCATCTTTCTCTATGAGCCCGATCTCATCGACTGCACCAACAAGGGCGTCGCGGAAAAACGGGCGACAGCGGCCTGTCAGGCAAAGGGTTACGACCTGATGTCGCAGGAGCTGGCGGACTGCAAAGCGCAATTCAAAAAGACGTTCAAACCGCCGTTCCCGCGCGTCACGAGCTGACGCGCCGAAGAAGCAGGCGGGCCACGTAAGGGGTATTTCGTTTCAAAGGGAGGAAAGTGAGTGATGAAAAGTTTTGTACAGGCGTTTTTCGCATTGGGCATGATGCTCGTCGCGTGGATGGCATTGCCCGGCGCGGCTTATGCCGACAAGGCGCCGGACTGCATGCAGAGCGACACCCGCCACATGGCGGACGGCAAGTTGCAGGAGTGGTGGGACAAGCGGTCGCCGGAGCAGCAGAAGTACATTCGCGAGCTGCCCTGCAAGGAACGCTACATTCCGATGGTTTGCATTTTCCTGTTCGATCCCGATCTCAAGGAATGCACCAACAAGGGCGTCGCGGAAAGCCGCGCCAGCGCATCGTGCCAGGCAAAGGGCCTCGACCTGATGTCGCAGGAATTTGCCGACTGCAAGGATGCTTACAAAAAGTCGTTCAAGGTGCCATTCTCCTGAAAAGGAGAGGCGATTGAATTCCACCGACACGCATGACGCCGACGATCCGCGGCTGGATCCCGAATGGGAATCTCCAGCCGCGGTGACGCTCGGCAAGAAGGTGCTGGAGACGGATGCGGCGCGCGGATATATCCGCGCGTCCTTCGTCGCCGGCGACAATTTCGTCAACCGGGGCGGGCGCATTTATGGCGGCTTCCTTGCGGCGATGCTCGACGGGCTGTGCGGCCATGCGGTCAGGCTGACGCATCAGGTACCCGGCACGCCGCAGGTGACGCTGGAACTCAAGACGAGTTTCCTCGGCCGGGCCGACAAGGGAGTGCTGATCGGCGAGGGCTTTGTGCGCCATCGCGGCAAGTCGATCGCCTTTGCGGAAGCCGAGCTGCGGCGCGAAGACGGCGAACTCGTCGCCAAGGGCAGCGCCACCTTCAAGATCGGCACCTGAGGCTTCAGCGCCCCGTCGAAATCTGCGTCGCTTTCAGCATGCGCGCCATGGACCGTTCCAGCGCCTTTGGATCGCGGGCAAGCGCCGCGCGCACTTCCATCGCCATGCGGTCGGTATCCGTTTCGTCGACATTCCGGCGGATAGCGTTGAGGCCGACGGATGCTATGTCGGCGGGCTTTTCTTTTGCGCCCGCAACATGCGACGCCATGCGGGTATCGACGGAGCCCACGATCAAAGCATTTACCTGCGTGCCCTGGTCGGCGAGCTCGGCGCGGATGCAGACGGTCGCGGCGCGGGCGGCGAATTTCGACGGGCTGTAGCCGCCCATCGCCGGCGAGGCCGCGATGCCGCCGGCGGAAAGGACGTTGGCGATGGCGCCGCCGCCATTCTTCGCCAGCACGGGTGCGAAGGCGCGGCACATGCCGACCATGCCGAAATAATTGACCTCCATCTCGTCGCGCACCGGCGCCAGATCGGGAGAAGCGATCAGGCGGTCGTGATTGAAGGCGCCGGCATTGTTGACGAGGATCGTCACGTCGCCGCATTGCGCGGCGGCAGCGGCAATTTCATCCGGCTTCGTCACGTCCAGTTTCACCGCGAAGATCTTTTCCGGCGCTTCGGCAACGAGATGCGCGGCTGCTTGCGGATCGCGCGCGCCGACATAGACCTTCCTCGCACCGGCAGCCAGGAAGGCGCGCACGAAGGCTTCGCCGATGCCGCGATTGCCGCCGGTGACAAGGGCGACGGCGTTTTCAATTTCCATTTTCACGCACTCTCGGAAGGACGGGCGATCAACGCCTCGACATAAGGGGGAAGGGGCTCGCCCGCTTTCAGCTTCTCAAGCAGGCCGCCGTCGAAATAGTCGCGCCAGCCGCATATGAGGCCGTCGCGGAATTCGACAACGCTCGCATAGGGCGTCGCGATGCGCTTGCCGTCGGTGCCGATATATTCATCGACGCCTTCGAAGAAGAGGCGGTCGCCGCTCTCGGCGTGATGGAAAATGCGCCAACGCAATTCGGCGATCTGGGGCGCGAAGCCTTCGAGAAATTTGCGAACCTTGGCCTTGCCCACAACCGGCGGCGCGATGGCGGCGGCGAAGTGCCAGACGATGTCATCCGTCATCAACGCAAGGACGCCGTCGATATCCTTTCGGCCCCAGGCCTTGATCATTGAATTGAAGCGATGAAAATGGTCGTCCACGCTCAGCCCCTGGAGATCTATTGAGCCTAGACTACATGAATCGCGAAAATGCCAAAGGCTGGCGGAGGCAAACTGGACAAGAAATGAGTAGCATGGTCACAGTCGTCCCAAACCGCCAGTTAGACAAGCGCTCAATTCTTGAAGCAATTCTCGCGGTGCCATTTCAGAAAATGGGGATGCGGTCGATCTCTGAGGCGGATCGGTGGAGTTGCACACCGACTTTTATTGATGAAGGCATATATACTGTCCATATCGTTGACCTGCCGAGATACGAGAATTTGGAGGTCATCTGACAGACTTATAAGGCCTCGATCGAACATCCAGTGCGCTGTACCCGACAAAGCAATGCCATTCTGCACTACGTCAGGGCCATTGTGTTCAACCGCCCTTATGTGAGCAGCATCAACCTCCGCTCTCCCACCTCCGTTAATAAGCTTCAGCCCGGTAATCGCACAGCGTTCGTCGTAGGCACGAAGGACAATTTTGCGGAAAGTGCGGTCGCGAAAGGCACGAGACGTCAATTGCTGGACGCGATCCCTTGGCTGCTCGAAGATAAAGGGAGCTTGGGGTTC
The DNA here is from genome assembly GCA_031291615.1 of Parvibaculum sp. GTDB lineage: Bacteria > Pseudomonadota > Alphaproteobacteria > Parvibaculales > Parvibaculaceae > Parvibaculum. Next base: position 64,265 of record JARLIS010000019.1, on the reverse strand, counting down.
TTCGAAACCCGCAATCGGCTGCGGCGTATCCGTTCGCGGCAGTAACGACTCCTCATCAGCAAGACCGCACTCGACAATCCGCATAAAGTCTTCATTAGACAGGGGACGCACGGCAGCTTGCGCTCGCCCGGAGAGCCTCCCCATCTGATTCAGTAGGCCGCGCTCGATCGGCCCGTGCGCATCGTTGAAAGGTACGGCTTGCGAAAAATCCAGGTAGGAACCCGGCTCGATTAGCGCCAGAAACATTCCTGGAGCGTTCGGATCGGGAATAATTTGCTGAACTTTTGCGATCCCAAAGTAGCCACGTGTGCCAGCTACCTTCGATGGCTCAAGGTAGACAATCCAATCGCCTATGCTCAGTTCAGCCCGAGCCAAATATTGCTTGGGAAACTGATATCGTTCGGCTGGGCTGTCGTCGTAAATCGAATCTGATCGATGAATGAAAACGCTGTAGCTCATAGTTTAAAATTAAACCAACGAAGCATCCGTGACTACAACGCCGGCACTATGAGATAAGGAACGTCTTATGAACCAACCAAGTTAGGTTGGCTTTCTCAACGATCCAAAGGCTGGCGGAAGGGGTGGGATTCGAACCCACGGTACCCTCGCGGGTACGCCGGTTTTCAAGACCGGTGCCTTAAACCACTCGGCCACCCTTCCGTTGCTCTCTGGGTAACGCCTCGGTGCGATTTGCACAACGGGGAAGCGCGCTCAGTCGGCCACTTGCGGCACTTCGACGGCCCCTTTGTTGATGGCGTCGAGGGGGCGGATGCGGCCGCTGACCTCGTCGCCCGCGTTGGCTTTCAGCGGCACGAAATAGAAAAGCGACATCAGGCCGAGCACGGCGATGGCGTAATAGGCCGGACCGAAGTCCGCCGCCGTCAGGTGTTCCCGGTCGTGCATCACCAGCGTCAGGTGCAGCACCAGCGCGCCGACGCCGACGCCGAAGCTCAATGACAATTGCTGCGCGACGCTCGAAAGCGTGGTCGCGCGGCTCATGACCGGCAGGTCGATGTCGGAATAGGCCAGCGTGTTGATGCTGGTGAATTGCAGCGAGCGGAAGAATCCTCCCACGAGCAGGGTCAGTATGATGACGAGGTGCGGCGTCGTCGGCGTGAAGAGGCCGTAGCAGGCCATGAAGAGCGCGCAGATGCCGGTGTTGAACAGCAGCACCTTGCGGTAGCCGAAGCGGCGGATGATCGGCCCGGCGGTGAACTTCATGGTGATGGCGCCCGCGGCGCCGGCGAAGGTGATCATGCCGGAGGCGAAGGGCGTGAGGCCGAAGCCCAATTGCAGCATCATCGGCGTGAGGAAAGGCAGCGCGCCAATGCCCATGCGGAAGATGAAGCCGCCGAGCACGCTTGCGCGGAATGTCGGCACGCGCAGCAGCTTGATGTCGATGATCGGCGCGGCGGTTACCCTGGTGTGGCGATAGTAAAGCAGAAGGAAAAGAATACCACCGCCGAGAAGCGCGGCGACCGCCACGTTGGGAAGAATGCCGCGACCGACATTCTCGAAGCCGAACATGGTGGCGGCAAGGCCGATGCTGACGATGGCGAAGCCGAGGCTGTCGAAGCGTTCCTTGCGCTCTTCCTTGATGTTTTCGATGAAGGTGAAGGCGAGCGCGAGGCCGAGCAAGCCGATTGGAATGTTGATCAGGAAGATCCAGCGCCAGCTTCCATAGGTCGAGATGAAACCGCCGACGGGTGGTCCGAGCATGGGGCCCAAGAGCGCGGGCACGGTGAGCCAGGCCATCGCGTTGACCAGATCGTGCTTGGGGATGGTGCGCAGGATGACGAGGCGTCCGACCGGCACCATCATGGCGCCGCCCGCGCCCTGGAGAATGCGGGCAAGAACGAATTCGGGGAGATTGTTCACCGTCGAACAGGCGATCGAGCCCAGGGTGAAGACGATGATCGCCGAACCGAAGACCGTGCGGGCGCCGAAGCGGTCGGCCGCCCAGCCGGACAGCGGGATGAAGATGCCAAGCGCCAGAAGATAGGAGGTGATGGCGAGGTTGAGGCGAAGCGGATTTTCGCCGAAAGAGCGCGCGATGGCGGGCAGGGAGGTCGAAACGACCGTCGAATCCAAGTTCTCCATGAAGAGCGCGCAGGCGACAATCAGGGGAACGAGGAATTGCCGGGAACGCGCGGCATCTGGCATGAGGCTGGTCATCCTCGGAGTGATACGGCCGGATTGCGCAAATTCCGGCGGCAAAGCGCCAAAATCCGGCCGCCGGCTTGCCGAGGGGCGTAAACCCCTGTGTGGGCCCGCTTTCTAGACCTGTGGGGGTAGGGTAGCAAGCCGTTCCGGCGCGGCGGAGAGGCCCGGACTGCAATTCCCTTTTGCCAGCCGGGCCAAGGCTTGCCAGAATGGCACAAAAGCGGTCACCAAGCCGCGGGGGTTAGTGGCAGGGGGGTTGTTGTGTTGCCTATCGATATGACGTCGACGTGGATTCCGCTGGGTTTGCTCGCGGTTCTCTGCGGATACATGGTGCATCTGTTCCGGCAGGAACGCCGCGAAGCTCTGGCCTTTGCCGGCGCGGAGCCTGTATCGCATATGCCTGCTCCGGCCTCATCCGGCGAGGCGCCGGCCGCAAGCCACGCCGCGCCGGCAGCAGAGGCGGCACCCGCACCGGCGAGCCACGCTCCGGCGACGCAGGCCGCAGAGGCGCCTCAGAAAAAGAAGCGTTCGCTTATCTGGCGCGGCTGGGCGATGCGCATCTGGGTGCCGTTCATTGTCGGTTTCGGCGGGCAGGCTTATCTCGACATCATCAGACCGCTGGTCGAAAAAGCGGCGCATCACTGAGGCGCAATTCTAGACGAGCGACAGGTCCGGCAGCGTTCCATCTGCCGCAAGGCCGAGCACGCCGTCGATGATCCGGTCCGGTTCCCGAACCTTGCCATGCGCAAGCAACATGCGCGCCTTGGCGACCATTTCATCATGCGACAGGGCGGCCTCAGGGTCGCCCTTTGCATTTGTGCGCGTGGCCTCAAGCACCGTTCCGTCGTTGAGCGTTACGCGCACGCGCGCACCCCATGATTTCGGATAGGCCGAGCGATAGGGCTCTTCGGCGGCGATGCGGACGCGGAGCGCGAGCGCGGCGCAGCGGGCGCGGGCCTCGTCCCCGAAGGCGGCGAAGTCGACCAGCGGATAGAGCATCGCCGCTGCCGTCGCATGCTGGAGCGAAAACTTGGCTTCGTAGTCGCTGGTGGCGACGGGCCGGTCGCAGACGTCGAGCGCCGCCTGATAGGTGCCGACCTCGATCTCGCGGATCGCGCTTTCGGCGGGTGCGCCGAGCCGGGTGCGCAGCTCCTCGGCGGCGTCGATCGCCGGATGGGTATGACGGCAGGAGGGCCATGGCTTGATCGAGGTGCGGACAAGCTGCCAGGGCTGCTCCGGCGCGCGCAGCACCGCGTCCGGATCCGCGTCGGGGCAGGCGGCGCGGAAGAAGCCCTTTTCGCCCTCCAATATCCGGGGCGGGCCGGTGAAGCCGAAGGCGGCAAGCTCGGCCGCCTTGAGGCCCGCTTCGGCGGCATGGCCGGCATGGAGATGTTTCGTCATGGCCCCGGTTTCGAGGAATTGCCAGAGGCCCGCCGACTGGCTGCCCGCATTGCCGAGCGCGTGGACCGCCTCGGTATCGGTGAGGCCGAGAAGGGCGGCGCCGGCCATGGCGGAGCCATAGGGGCCGCAGGTTGCCGTGTTGTGCCAGATGCGGTAATGCGCCGGACCCACGGCCATGCCGACCCGGGTCGTCGCTTCAAAGCCATGCAGAACGGACTCCAGCAGCGCCTGGCCGGACGCGCCGCGGTTTGCCGCCAGCGCCCAGGCGGCGGGAACGACGACGCAACCCGGATGGACGACGGATTCCCTGTGGAGATCGTCGGTTTCGAGGATGTGGCAGAGGCCGCCCATCAGAAAGGCCAGACGTTCGGGATCGGGCGCCATATTGGATGCGGTTCTGGCGTTCCACCAATCGAGCAGCACCTGACCGGGGGCCGAATTCCGTCCCGCCAGAATGTTCGCGATAGCGTCGAGCGTGAAGAGGGCGGCGGCGTCGAGATCGGGGCGGCTCACGGGTTTTGCCCGGATGAGGCGCACCAGTCTTTCGGTCAGGGTGCCTGCGGAGGGGTCCGCCGATCCTTGGGCATTAACAGTCTCGCGCGCGTTCATGGGTCCGGTCCTGCTTCCGTCGGTCGTCAATCGTTAACGCGCCCGAGGCATAAAGGAAAGGCTGGAAGCGGCACGCACGGGGGTGCGTGCTTGCCGCCCAAGTTGGGGCTGACTATAAGCGTTTTGAACAGGTTTCCGCGCGTGAGTCGCCCGCCGGCAGGGTGGCCGCCGAACGCGAGTCCGGCTTCTCCGTGCGGAACAGGGGACACCCGAATGAGCGATCTTAGATCCGTCACCATGCCTCGCGCGGCGCTTGCGTGGTCATTTGCGCTTCTGCTGCCGCTTTTCCTGGCCGCCTGCGAAACCACGCCGAAGGATTCAGGCCGCCTGCCCGATGGCCAGGGCGGGGCTTACAAGATCGGCAAGCCCTATCAGGTCGCCGGCGTCTGGTATTACCCCAAGGAAGATGAGAATTACGACCAGACCGGCATCGCCTCCTGGTATGGGCCGCAGTTCCACGGCAAGCGCACGGCCAATGGCGAATATTTCGACCAGGAAGAGCTGACGGCGGCGCATCCGACGCTGCCCATGCCCGTTCTGGTGCGCGTCACCAATCTGGAGAATGGCCGCTCGCTCGTCGTGCGCGTCAATGATCGCGGGCCTTTCGTCAACGGACGCGAAATCGACCTCTCTCGCAAGGCGGCGGAGCTTCTGGGCTATGACCGCAAGGGCACGGCCCGCGTTCGCGTGCAGTATGTGGGCCGCGCGCCGTTGCCGGGCATTCCGGGCTCGATGAGCACGCAGGTGGCCGGCCAGGAAACTTTCATCGCGCCGAAACCCGTCGTGGACGAGAGCGAGAAGCGCGCCGCGACCGCCGCGCCGCTTTCCTCGGTCGTTTCCAGCGGTGCGCTGCCGCCGCCGCCCGGCGTGAAGAGCGCGCCCGTATCCTCGATGCCATCCGCGCCGATGACCGCGCAGGCCGCACCGCGCGCACAACCCGACGCCGACGCAACGCCGGCGGACGCCGTGCCGCAGACCGTCAGCGTGCAGCATGTTCCGGTTCCGGCCGGCACGAACATCTATGTTCAAGCCGGATCGTTCAAGAATTTCACCAATGCGGAAGCCGTTCACCAGCAGCTTCTCGCGCAGGGCGTTCAGAACGTCCAGGTTTCGCCCACGATCGTCGACGGCTCGCAATATTATCGCGTGCGGGTCGGGCCGATGCCTGATGTGTCTACCGCCGATGCGTCATTGAAGACCGTGCTTGCCAAGGGGCATGCGGGGGCGCGGATCGTAGTCGACTGAAAAGGAAATACCCGTAATGACGAGAGCGAAGCCATTCCTGTTCCTGATTGCCATGTCGCTTGGGCTGGCGGGGCTGTTCGTGCGCCCGGCCTTTGCCTTCGACACGACGGCGCAATACGGCGTGTTGATCGACGGCCCGACCGGGGCGGTGCTGTGGGAAAAGGACGGCGATGTCCAGATGCATCCGGCGAGCATGAGCAAGCTGATGACGCTGTCGCTCCTGTTCGACGCGTTGAAGGCGGGCACCGTCAAACTGACGGATGAATTCCCGATCAGCGAGCATGCATGGCGCGCGGGCGGTACGACGTCGGGATCATCGACCATGTTCGCGCAGGTCGGTTCGCGCATTCCGGTGGAGACGCTCATTCAGGGCATCATCGTGCAATCCGGCAACGATGCCTGCATCGCCGTCGCCGAAGCGCTCAAGGGCTCTGAGCCCGAATTCGCCATCGCCATGACGAAGCGCGGCAAGGAGCTCGGGCTTGCCAATTCGACCTTCGCCAATGCGACGGGCTGGCCCGATCCGAACCAGATGATGACGGCGCACGATCTTGCGCGTCTCGCCCGGCACATCATTTATGACTTCCCGGAATATTATCACTTCTTCAGCGAGAAGGAGTTCACCTGGAACGGCATCACGCAGCACAACCGCAATCCGGCGCTGTTCCTCGATCCCTCGGTGGACGGCCTCAAGACCGGTCATACGGAAGCGTCCGGCTACGGACTTGTCGTTTCTGCCAAGCGCGGCGACGAACGCCTGATCCTCGTTTTGAACGGCATGCCGACCGAAAAGGCGCGGGCGGAAGAAGCCGTGCGCGTGCTCGACTGGGGCTTCCGCTCGTTCAAGAGCTATAAGCTTTTTGCCGCCGGAGCGGCCGTCGACAATGCGCCGGTCTATCAGGGCGTCTATTCGCAGGTGCCGCTGGTCGCAACGAGCGACATCGACATCATCATGACGCCCGATCAGCGCAAAGAGATGAAAGTGTCGGTGAGCTATTCCGCACCCGTCGTTGCGCCCGTGGCAGCGGGCCAGCGCATCGGCACGCTGAAGATCGAGATTCCCGACAAGCCGGTGCAGGAAGTGCCGCTGGTCGCCGGCGGCAATGTCGACCGCCTCGGCATATTCGGCCGCGCCTTCGCCGCGATCCATCACATGATTTTCGGCGGCTGAGAGGTGACGGCGCCCCGCTTCATCACGCTTGAGGGCGGCGAGGGCGCCGGCAAATCGACGCAGGTCCGCGCGCTCGCCTCGCGGCTCACCGACCTCGGACACAAGGTCACAGTGACGCGCGAGCCGGGCGGCGCGCCGGGGGCGGAGGCCATTCGCGCGCTGCTCGTCAACGGCGATACGGGACGATGGACGCCTCGGGCAGAGACCTTGCTGCACTTCGCCGCGCGCGAAGATCACCTTGCCCGGACGATCCGGCCCGCGCTCGAGCGCGGCGCCTGGGTGATTTCAGATCGGTTTGTCGATTCGACCTATGCCTATCAGGGCGTCGGGCAAGGCGTGGAGCGCGGCGAGATAGACGCGCTCGCGTCGATGGTCATCGACGAAGATATGCCCGTGCTGACGCTTATTCTCGATTTACCCGTCGAGGTCGGTCTCTCTCGCGCGCATCAGCGCGGCGGCGACGATCGCTATGAGCGAATGGGAGTTGAATTCCACATTGCATTACGGAATGCCTTTCTGGACATCGCCGTTGCACATCCGTCACGCTGTGTTGTCATCGATGCAACACACAGCGTCGAGGACGTTTCACGACATATATGGAAAGTCGTGACAGAACGCGTCTCTCTCTGACGATTGCTGACAAATCAAGGTAAATTCGCGTTTGACCCGCCGCCGGGGCTTCGACTATAGAAGCACTCCAGCCGCGCTCCGCAATTCGGGGGGAGCGCCGAAAATCCGGAGAGCGCGGGCATGATGCTGCGATACGCACAAAAGCGGACTCTGTCGTCCAAACGGAATCTTTCGCCGCTTATCGGTGCCGCACTCTGCTCCTCCCTGGTTTTCATCAGCACGCAATCCAACGCCAATACGCTCGGTACGCTGAGCATTCCGTCCGCCAATCTTCTGGCCGACGACAAGGACGGCGACGTGAGCGCCGCGCTTCTGAATTCCGCCTCGCTCCACAGTGCCGTCATCGCCAAGCGTGCGGTGAAGCTTCTGCCCGGGGACACGCTCGACAAGCTTCTTGCCCGTGAGGGTGTCGCCGAGGATCAGCGCGCCGCGGCGCTCAAGTCGCTCGCCGATCTCTTCGACGCATCGACGCTGAAGGCCGGAGATACCGTTGAATTCTCGATGCGCGCCGTAGCCGACGCATCCTCGGCGCAGCTTGTCGCCTTGCGCGTGATGACCGGCAGCGCGCAAGACCTGACGATCGTCGCAGGCAATGACGGCGCCTTCCACCCGCTCGGCAAGCATTACGCGCAGACGCCGGACAGCAAAAAGTGGTCGGTCGTCGTCACCGAGCGCAAGGGCACCATCAAGCACTCGCTGATGACCGATCTCGTGGCGGCGAACGTTCCCCAGACAATCGCCGACGACGTCGCCGCCGCCTTCACTTATGATCCGAGCATTCCCACGCATCCGGCCAAGGGCTCGGTCTTTGCCGTCGTCTATGAAACCGCGTCGGCGGGCCGCGCTGCCAATGCGCAGAACGTGCTGCGTTATGCGTCTCTCACCATCGACGGGCAGGAACACCGCGTCTATCGCTACGAGACGAAGGACGGCACAGTCGCCTTCATGGAAGTGAATGGACGCGGCGTGAAGCCGTTCCGCCTCGCATCGCCGGTGCGCGACGCGCGCATGACATCGCCCTGGGGCTGGCGCGTTCACCCCGTGCTCAAGGTTCGCAAGTTCCACAAAGGCGTCGATTTCGCCGCGCCCAAAGGCACGCCCGTTTATGCGGCCGAAGACGGCGTCGTCGAAACGGTGGGCTGGCGCGGCAATTACGGCCGCTATGTGAAGATCGGCCACAATGAACGCCTGGCGACGGCCTATGCGCATCTGGCCGGTTTCGCAAAAGGGCTTCATCGCGGCTCCAAGGTGAAGCGCGGCGACGTCATCGCCTATATCGGCGCTTCCGGCCTCGCGACCGGCAATCACCTCTATTACGAAGTTCTCGTCGACAACAAGCAGGTCGACCCGACGCGCCCCGACATCATGGTGCAGGTGAACCTCGACGGCAGCGCGCTTGTCCGGTTCAAGACCTATGTGGCTGAAGTGAGCCAGGAGACGCCGCAGCCCTGAAGCCCCTTTTGCGCTCATGACGGCTCGCGCTTCGTCATGTAAAAGAGGGTATGGGCGACATTCCAGAAAGCGACAGGCTTGGCGACTTCCCGCATCCGCGTGAAGTCTCGACGCTTGCCGGGCAGCACGACGCGGAGCAGGCCGTCTTCGACGCTTTCATGAGCGGCCGGATGCATCACGCCTGGCTGCTGACAGGGCCGAAGGGCATCGGCAAGGCGACGCTCGCCTATCGCATGGCGCGTTTCGTCCTGCGCTACGGCATGCCGGAGATCGCGGAGGCCGCGCGCGCGCAAGACCTCGGCGTCACCGAAAACGATCCTGTGTTCCGGCAGGTTTCCGCCGAAAGCCATCCCGGCCTTCTGGTGATCCGGCGTCCTTACGACGATAAGGCGAAGCGGCTGAAGACCGTCATCACCGTTGAAGAGGTTCGCCGCACGCAGGGCTTTTTCGGTTTGAGTTCGGGCGCGGGCGGCTGGCGCGTCGCCATTGTCGATGCGGCCGACGACATGAACGTCAATGCGGAAAACGCATTGCTGAAAATTCTCGAAGAGCCACCGGCGCGCAGCCTGTTCATTCTCGTGAGCCACCAACCGGGGCGGCTTCTGCCGACAATCCGCTCGCGTTGCCGAACCCTGGCGCTGAAACCGCTGGCGCCTGCCGACATTGCGCAGGTTCTTGCCGCGACCGAGGTGAAGGCAAGCGCCGAAGAACGCGAGGCCATTGCGCGGCTGGCCGAGGGAAGCGCCGGACGCGCGCTGTCGATTGCCGCGGGCGGCGGCCTTGCGCTCTACAAGGAAATCGTCGCTTTACTCATGGCGCTGCCGAAGCTCGACGTGAAAGGCGTGCATGCTCTTGCGGACAAGGTGGCGCGGCGCGGCGCGGACGAGGCTTACGCGACGGCGATCGAATTGCTCACCGATTGGTTGCAGCGGCTTGTCCGGGTGGGGGCCGGGGGGCTCGCCGGGCCCGATCTTGTGGTAGGAGAGGGCGCCCAGATGGCTCGTCTCGCCGGGCGGACGAGCCTTGATCGCTGGGTCGAGGTATGGGAAAAGATCACCCAATCGGTCGCCCGGGCGGAAGCGCTTAACACGGATCGCAAGCTCGTGATTCTGAACAGTTTTTCGATGCTGGAAAACGTTGCCGGCGAACGCATCGGCGCCTGACCGGCGTCACCCTCCACAGGCTCTCAAATCGCATGACGACGGCTCCCAAGCCTTTTTACATCACGACCGCCATCTCCTATTCGAATGGTCCGCCGCATATCGGCCATGCCTATGAGATGATCACGACCGACGTCATCGCGCGCTACAAGCGGCTCGACGGCTACGACGTGCATTTCCTCACCGGCGTCGACGATCACGGGCAGAAGATGGCGCAGACGGCGAAGGCCAAGGGCATTACGCCGGCCGAACTCGCCGACGAGATGGCGCCGAAGTTCAAGGCCATGGCCGCGACGCTCAACGTCTCCAATGACGACTTCATCCGCACGACGGAGAAGCGGCAGGAGAAGGCGTGCAGCGCGATCTGGCAGACCATCGCCAAGAACAAGACGAACGGCCAGCCCGATATCTACAAAGGCTCCTATGCCGGCTGGTACTCGGTGCGCGACGAGGCCTATTACGGCGAGGACGAGCTGACGACGGGCGAGGGCGGGCAAAAATTCGCGCCGACAGGAACGCCGGTCGAACGGATGGAAGAAGAGACCTGGTTCTTCCGCCTCTCCGCCTATCAGGACAAGCTGCTCGCCTATTATGAGGCAAATCCGGAATTCATTCAGCCCGCGACGCGGCGCAACGAGATCGTCGCCTTCGTGAAGCGCGGCCTGCTCGACACTTCGATTTCGCGTTCGCGCGCGCGCCTCGACTGGGGCATCGACGTGCCGGGCGATCCCGACCATGTGATGTATGTCTGGTTCGACGCGCTGACGAACTACCTCACCGGCGTCGGCTATCCCGATCTGAAGAACGCGATGTTCAAGAAGTATTGGCCGGCCGACGTTCACGTCATCGGCAAGGACATTGTGCGCTTTCACGCGGTGCTCTGGCCGGCCATGCTGATGGCGGCGGGACTGCCTTTGCCGAAGCATGTTTTCGGCCACGGGTTTCTCTATAACCGCGGCGAGAAGATGTCGAAATCGGTCGGCAATGTCATCGACCCCTTCGCAATCGCCGCGACCTATGGCGTCGATCCGATGCGCTATTTTCTCTGCCGCGAAGTGCCCTATGGCCAGGATGGCAGCTACAATCACGAGACGGTGCTGAATCGTGTCAATGCCGACCTCGCCAACGATCTCGGAAATCTCGCGCAGCGCTCGCTGTCGATGATCGCCAAGAATTGCGGCGGCAAGGTTCCGGTCCGCAGTGAGTTCAGCGACGAGGATCATGCGCTGCTCGACGCGGCGGCCTCGCTGCTCGCCAATACGCGCATCCAGATGGAGCGCTTCGAGATCCACGCCTATCTCGCCAGCGTCTTCGAGCTGGTGAGCGCGACGAACCGCTATTTCGCTTCGCAGGAGCCCTGGGCGCTCCGGAAGACGGACCCCGTGCGCATGGCGACCGTTCTCTATGTCACGGCCGAGATGGTGCGTTATGCGGCGATCCTGCTTCAGCCGGTCATGCCGGCTTCGGCGGCGAAGCTGCTCGACATGCTGGCAGTGCATGAAGACGAACGCACCTTCGAGCATCTCGACGGAAGCCCGCTGAAGCCCGAGACGCCTCTGCCGGCGCCGGTCGGCGTCTTCCCGCGTCTTGTTGACGAGGAGGACAGCGCGTCGTGAGCCTTCCCGTTCTCGTCGACAGCCATTGCCATCTCGACTTCCCGGACTTCGCGTCGGAAGTCGAGAATGTGGTGGGCAGGGCGCGCGACGCGGGCGTAGGCCTGATGGTGACGATCTCGACCAAGATTTCCGAATTCGACAAGGTGAGGGCGATCGCCGAGCGGTTTCCCAATGTCTATTGCTCCGTCGGCATTCACCCGCACGAAGCCGCGAGCGAGCCCGAAACGGACACGGCGACGCTGGTCGATCTCGCGCGCCATCCGAAGGTGGTCGGCATCGGCGAAACGGGCCTCGACTATTTCTACGAACACGCGCCACGGGAAGCGCAGATGCGGGCATTCCGCGCCCATATCGCAGCGGCGCGCGAAACCGGGCTGCCGCTCATCGTCCATACGCGCGACGCCGACGAAGATACGGCTCAAGTTCTGTCTGAAGAAATGGGGAAGGGCGCCTTCCCCGGCTTGTTGCACTGCTTCACATCCAGCGCACAACTTGCTGAAACTGCATTGAAATTCGGTTTCTATATTTCGCTGTCCGGCATTCTCACATTTAAGACGGCGGATGAGCTGCGGGAAACGGCCGGAAAAGTGCCGCTCGACCGGCTGCTGGTCGAAACGGATTCGCCTTATCTCGCGCCGATCCCGAAGCGCGGCAAGCGCAACGAACCGTCTTTCGTCGTCTACACGGCGGCGAAGCTCGCCGAGGTCAAAGGCGTCAGCCAGGCGGCGTTGGCGGAAGCCACGACCGGGAATTTCCTGCGGCTCTTTTCCCGCGTGCCGCGCGAGGCGGTGTTTGCGGCATGAAGCTCCGGGCGACAATTCTGGGCTCGGGCTCGTCGGGCGGCGTTCCGCGCATCGGCGGCCATTGGGGCGCCTGCGATCCCTTGGAACCGCGCAACCGGCGGCGGCGCTGTTCACTGCTGGTCGAGCAATGGGACACGGATCCAAAACAGAAAACGACCGTGCTGGTCGACACCTCGCCGGATATGCGCGACCAGCTGATCGACGCCAATGTGAGCTGGATCGACGGCGTGCTGTTCACGCATGACCATGCCGACCAGTGCCACGGCATAGACGACCTCAGGATGGTCGCCATGAACGGCCGGCGGCGCGTCGATGTGTGGATGGACGAGCCGACGGCGAAGACGCTGACGTCGCGCTTCGGATACTGCTTCAGGCAGCTTGAGGGCTCGGGCTATCCGGCCATTCTCAACGAGCACCGGATCGAGCGGCCGGGCGAGCCGATCAGGATTTCTGGGGCAGGCGGCGTCATCGAGGCCTTGCCGTTCGACCAGGACCATGGCGGCATCCGTTCGCTCGGCTATCGGTTCGGGCCGCTCGCATATTCGAGCGATCTGGTCGATTTGCCCGAGGAAAGCTTTTCGCTGATAGGCGACGTCGAATGTTGGATCGTCGATGCGCTGCGCTATGCGCCGCATCCGACGCATGCCCATGTCGACCTTGCGCTCAGCTGGATCAACCGCGTGAATCCGCTGCTCGGCGTGCTGACCAATCTGCATGTCGACCTCGATTACCGGACGCTCGCGGCCGAGCTGCCTGACGGCGTGGTGCCGGGCTATGACGGCATGGTTCTCGAGTTCGATATCTAGAACGAGGTGTAACGCCCTGTTCCGATTCGTGGATCGGCCGGAAAGGGGCGGCATGTCTGCGCACGCCGCCCCAGATCGTTGATCGCATCTATTTTTGAATCATTCAGCGGCGGCGCCGGCCTTCGCGTCAATACCGACATCGGCCGAACCGCTCGCGGACGAGCCCGCATCCTTGGCCTGATTGGCGACACCTTCGCCGGTCGTCTTCGCCTTGTTGGCTATCCGCTGGCCCGCGTCTTTGGCGGCAGCGCCGGTATTCTTGACGGTGCCAGCCACGTCCGGGGTCGTCGCATCCGCGGATGTGTCCGCCGACGCGTTGGCGGAGCCGCCGGGTGTTGAGACCTTACCGGTGCCGCCCGTGTGAATACCGACATTTGCGCCTATCCCGACATCTCCGCCGCCACCAACCGAGCCGCCCAGAAGACCCGCATAAGCGGGTGCGGACAGGAGCGCGAAACCGGCCGCGCCGACGAAAAACATCCGCTTGAGAGTATTCATGTGTTCGATCCTTTGTTGCGATCGCATGTCCCGCAGCCCGAAGCGCGACGATTGGAACCGCGGTTCCGTTGCCGGGTCAATCCACGCACGAAAAGATCGCGTCGCTGCCTCAATCAGGTCTCAACCATGGCAGCGTGTTGCGGCCAAACGCAGAGAACGCGCCGAAGCCGCTGACGACATGACATAATTCCTGTTTACGAATTTCAGTATGCGGATTTATGCAGGTTCACGCAGATGCGCATTTGCGAGTCCAATGTTGTTTCGCAAAGGCAAACGAAGCGAAAGGCGCAGCATGCATGTTTGCACGCTGCGCCTCGCTTTTGTGGATACGCCGACGTGACTTACAGGCTGACGGCGGCGGAGCCGGACAGGTTACCGCTTGCAGGCAGGCTCGGAAGTGCCGGCAAACCGCCCGACGGCAAGGTCGGCAGTCCGGGCAAACCAGCGGATGGAAGTCCGGGCAGCGACGGCAAGCCGCCAGACGGCAGGCTCGGCAAGCCACCGGACGGAAGTCCGACCGGAAGCGCCGGGAGCGATGGCAGTGTCGGGAGGCCGCCAGACGGCAAGCTTGGCAGACCGGGCAGACCAGCAGATGGGAGACCCGGCAAGCTGGGGAGCGTCGGCAGACCGCTGGATGGCAGACTCGGCAAGCCTGGGAGACCGCCGGACGGCAATCCGACAGGAAGCGCCGGAAGCGACGGCAGGCCGCCAGACGGCAAACTCGGCAAGCCACCGGACGGCAGGCTCGGGAGTCCGGGCAGTCCAGCGGACGGGAGACCCGGCAAGCTGGGCAGCGTCGGCAGACCGCCGGAGGGCGGCGATACCAGGACGGTCAGGTTGCCGCCGCCACCGGGCGTCGTGATGCCGCCGGTGAAGCCGACGGCGCCATTGGCATCCGGGCCGATCGGCGCCGCTTGGATGGATATCGGCACCGCGCCGCCGCCGATGTCGCCGAGACCGCCAGGAAGCGCCGGAAGGCTCGGAAGGTTCGAAAGGCCGGGCAGACTGGGCACTCCGCCAACGCCGCCTGGCAGGCCGGCATAGGCCGGCGCTGAGGCGAACACGAAAGCAGCTGCACTCGCAAAAAGCGCACTTTTCAAAAAGCTGGAGCTGGTCATGATTTGTCTCTTTTGTTGACCTTCGGTCCGCCGGGACATTCCCGAGGGACGACCAAAAGAGGAAGCCGGACAGGGTTAATTGTCCTGTCGAGTTTTGTTTTTCCTTTGTGTTTTCAAACACTTCGGTAACACAATAATCTCCATAATATATATTATCGGATAAATGGATATAGGCATTGCGGATTGGTGATCGTTTAGCGTTTCGCTTGATGCGTCCCAGCCAGCGCGCATCGTCCCCCTTGAACTAGCGACCGAAATTTCCCCGGCGCGCCTTGTTGTCGATGCGCCGGTCGATGCCGTTGAGCACGGTCAGAAGTGTCTTGACGCTCAGATACATCAACGTCTTGGACGGCATCATATAGGCCGGTTTGCGGCAAATGAGGTCGTGCCAGGGATTGGGCTTGTCCTGCAACAGATCGGCAAGCAGCGCACCCATCGTCGTCGCCTGTGCGATGCCGTGGCCATTATAGGCAACCGCATAGTGATAGGCCGGATTGTCGGCGGCACGCCCGACGATCGGCATGAAGTTGAGCGTGAAACCGCACCACCCCGCCCAGGCATGCGCGATAGGAAGCTCACCCAGCATGGGAAACCGCTGACGAAAGGCATTTATGACACTCATCTTCCGGGCATCGCCGTCGCCGCCGTGGTTGTGCGGGGCGCAATCATAGAAAAATTGCACGTCCTTCGATCCGCCGATGATGGTGCGCTGGGCGGTCAAACGATAGCTCTCCATGCTTTCATGTGCGGTGTAGATGCCCTCGCGCGCGCCCCAGCCTCCGATTGCATCGAGCTGGGCCTCGGACAGCGGCGCCGTCTCGAACAATGTGATGTAGAGCGGACCGAGAAGATTGCCGGGCCGACCGATCTCGGGCGCATAGGCGTTTGACGCCATGACGATCCTGTCGGCGGTGACCGTGCCGCCAGCCGTCACGACGCGAATGGGTTTTGTTTCCTCGATGCATTGGACCGCCGTTTTCTCATAAATCTTTATTCCATGCGCGAGCGCCGCTTTGCGCAGGCCGAGAACGAACTTACCCGTGTGCAGCGTGCCGCCCGCCTCTTCCATCGAACCGCTGAGAAATGCACGCGGCACGCCGCGCTCGCGCATTTCGCCCGGCTCGACGAAATGTATTTTCGCGCCAAGCGAGACGGCGGCTTCGGTGGCCTTGCGCAGACGCTTTTCCTGCGAGGGATGGATCACCGCCATGATGTTGCCGCTGCGGTTGTAGTCGCAGTCGATGCCGTAGTCCTCGATCATGCGTTCGGCGCTCTCGACGCAGAAATCCGCATAGCGCGCGAGATTTGCCGCCGTCTCTCGTCCGAACAGCATCATGGCCGTCGGCAGGTCTTTGCAAATGGTGGGTGTGAGATGGCCGGCGTTACGACCGCTTGCGCCATAGCCGCAGAAATCGCGCTCGAGCACCACGGACGAAATGCCACGCTCACGAAGCGCGAGCGCGGTGGAGAGACCCGTATAGCCGCCGCCGACGATGGCGACGTCGGCATGGATGTCTGCGGACAATGCCGGCTGCAAGTCGGACGGCGGGTTTACATAGGGGCTGACGTCGAGAAACGGAGTTGAGGCATCGTTCACTGGCATCATGGTCCCCTTGTTGCCGCGCTGGGCAGGCGGCGGGCGTTGAATGCCTGTCAAAATAACGCTAGAGATCACCTGCCGGTTGTCTTTTGGCGACAAATAGATGTCCTATGACGTCAATGCGAAAAATGCGAGGATCGAACGTCCGGCAAGCGGCTGGCGCGAACGGGCTCACCTGGGGTGCAACCTTCGACCGCGCCATTGGATTCGCCGTCGAGCTTGGCCTCCAGCCGGATGCATTTTTCGATACCAAACGCGAGGCGGTCCGCCCTCGCCGCAACGGCTCGCGCGTTCCGCTCGATCTTCTTGCGCGATTTCTCAGTTGGGCGGCGGAGGCAAGCGGCGATGACTCGTTCGGACTGAAGCTGGGCGCGAGATTCCATCCGAGCGATCTCGGCGCCTATGGCTATCTGCTGCTCAACTCGCCCACGCTCGGGGAATCGATGGCGCTTGCTCAACGCTTTGCCGAGTTTCAGCAGCAGGGTAATGCGTTCGTCTGGAAAGGAACGTCGGACGGCTTTGTCGAAGTCCGCTACGACGCTCATGGGCTGGCCGAACCGCTCCGCCGCCAGGACGCCGAATGCACGCTCGCAATCGCGCATGCCATCGTCCAACGCCTTTCGGGCCGTCCAGTTCGTCCGGTTGAAATACGCGTGCAGCATGGCGGCGGGAAACG
Organism: Parvibaculum sp.; assembly: GCA_031291615.1. Classification (GTDB taxonomy): domain Bacteria; phylum Pseudomonadota; class Alphaproteobacteria; order Parvibaculales; family Parvibaculaceae; genus Parvibaculum. The sequence continues at coordinate 47,317 of JARLIS010000019.1, read as the reverse complement.
TCGCCTTCGCCTCGAGGATCACTTCGGTTGTCCGGCCCTCTATCACGACAGGCACAACGCGCTGCGTTACGAGGCGTCGATCCTCGCTCTGCCCATCCGCGGCGCCGATCCGAAGCTCAGGTCGATCCTCGCGCAATATGTCGAGCAGGAATTGGAAGGCTTGCCCCCTCCCGATGACGAGATCGGGCGCGTGCGCTGGGCCATTCGACGCTCGCTTGCGACGGGACGATCGGGCATTGCGGTCGTCGCCCGCCAATGCGGGATCGGAGAAAGATCACTGCAAAGGCGGCTCGCCGGGGCCGGCCTCTCCTATTCGGATCTGGTTGATGCGGTGCGGCAGGATATTTACGCGGAGCTGACAAAGACCGGCAAGCGCAGCCTGCGCGAGGCCGCGGAGCTTCTGGGTTTCAGCGATGCAAGCGCATTTGCCAAGGCAAGACGGAGATGGGAGCGTGGGGCCTGAGCCTGCCACTCTGCTTCGATTTTCGTGAGCTGCAATTCAGCGGAGGAAGGTCGCGGCGAGCGAGTCCAGAATTGATGTGCTTCCGCCGTGTACCTAAAATCTCTACACCCGCTTCCGACGCTGACTTTCCTGACCGTCTGGAGGAGCGCCAATTTGCCGTTTCCGCCACTGGAACGGTGTCGCGCCGAATTCCCTGTTGAAGGCGCGGATGAAGGCGGCCGAGGAGCTGTAACCGGCAATGTCCGCCGCCTCGTCGACCGACAGTTCCTCGGTCACTAGCTTGCGCGCGATCAGGGTCAGGCGAATCCGGCCGAGCGCCTGCATCGGCGTTCGCTCCATGGCGCGCCGGAATTCGTCGGCGAATTTCGCTCTCGACATGCCGGCGGCGCGCGCGAGGCTTCCGAGACTCCAGTTGTCGAGCGGTGCGTCGAGGAAGGCGCGGATTGCCGCCAGCACACCGCTGCTTTTCATCAGGCCTGGCGATGGCCCTCCTCCTCGCTCTCGCTCCGCCAAAATTGCCCTGGTCAGGTTGATGAGCATGATCTCGGCGATGCGGCGGACGATGATCGCGTGCCCGTATCCTTGTGCCGTGTCGCGAAACTCTTCCTCGAGAAGCTCCGCCGATTTCCAGATGCGGCGCGAGCATTCGGGCACCGAAGAGGGATCGATATAGACGGGACCGAGGATCATGTTCGAAAGCGCGATGCTTTCGGACGGCGCGACGCCGACGATGAGTTCGACATCGCTATCCTGATCGGCTCGATCGGAAATCAGATGCCTTTCGAATGTGGTCGTCGGGCAATCTTCCCGCCGCGGCATTGAATGCAACAGATGGGGCGCCAGTCCACTTATGCCCACTATGTCGCCGGGCTCCATATCGATGGTTCGCGGCGCCGGAAAATCCATTGTGAGACGCATCCGGCCACGCCTGAGCATGATGCAATATGAGAAGTCGCCCGGGTCCAGGACCTTCGCAAAGGGATATGACGCCGACGAGCGGAAGAAATAGACGCCGTCCATACGGACGTCTTCGGCAGAGCCGTCCACCGTTATGCCTCTAACCGGGCGAAGCGTATCGTTGCCCGATCGCCGCTTCTTCGTCATTCCAGAAGCCCCTTCCCCTCCGGGCTACACGCGCGTCACCGGCGACCTTCTTTCGCCGACAGGTCAAGCGCGATGTCGACGATCATGTCTTCCTGACCACCAACCATAGCGCGCTGGCCGGCTTCCAGCAGGATTTTCCGCACGTCGACGCCATAGCGGCTCGAAGCGGCCTCCGCATGGCGCAGAAAACTTGAATAAACGCCCGCGTAACCGAGGCTCAAAGTTTCCCGGTCGACGCGAACGGGTCTGTCCTGAAGCGGCCGAACCAGGTCTTCGGCCGCATCCATGAGCCCGAAAAGGTCCGTGCCATGCTCCCAGCCATAAACGTCGGCGGCCGCAATGAAGACTTCGAGCGGCGCGTTGCCCGCCCCTGCCCCCATGCCGGCCAACGAGGCATCGACCCGGATGGCGCCGTTCTGGACGGCAGCAATCGAGTTTGCGACGCCGAGGCTCAGATTGTGGTGGGCGTGGATGCCGCGCTCGGTTTCCGGCTTCAGCACCCGGTCATAAGCCTGAAAGCGCTCGGCGACGCCGTCCATGGTCAGCGCACCGCCCGAGTCCGTCACATAGACACAGTGAGCGCCATAGCTCTCCATGAGCTTTGCTTGGGCGGCCAGAGCATCGGGCGCGCTCATATGGCTCATCATCAGGAAGCCCGAAACGTCCATGCCGAGATCGCGTGCGGCCTCGATATGCTGCTTCGATATATCCGCCTCGGTGCAATGGGTGGCGACACGAACGGAACGCACGCCCATCTCGCGGGCGTGCTTGAGATCGTGGATGGTGCCGATACCGGGAAGCAGCAGAGTGGTGAGCTTCGCATGCGTCAGGACTTCGGCCACGGCGCCGATCCAGTCCCAGTCGGTATGGGCGCCGAAGCCGTAGTTGAAACTCGAACCCGAAAGACCGTCGCCATGCGCGACCTCGATCGCATCGACCTTCGCCTCATCGAGCGCCTTCGCGATCGCCCGGACATGATCGAGGCCATATTGATGGCGGATCGCATGCATGCCGTCGCGCAGCGTCACGTCCTGGATATAGAGTTTCGATTGGGGTGCGAAGGCTGTCATTCGGCGGCCCTCCTCAGCCCGCGCTCGACCATGCGCTCGGCCGTCCTCAGGGCGGCGGACGTCATGATGTCGAGATTGCCAGCATAGGCCGGCAGATAGTGAGCAGCACCCTCCACTTCGAGCAGTACCGTCACCTTGAGGCCCGCAAAGGCCTCGCCCATCTCGGGGATATAGAGCCTGCTGTTATGGCCCACCCGCTCGAACTGCACCTTCTGCTTGAGGCGGTAGCCGGGTACGTATGTTCGCACCTCCTCGACCATGGCTTCGACGGAGGCTTCGATGGCGGCTTCATAGGCATCGTTGCAAAGGCAGTAGACGGTGTCGCGCATGATAAGCGGCGGTTCGGCCGGGTTGAGCACGATGATGGCCTTGCCGCGCCGCGCGCCGCCCACGACCTCTATCGCCTTCGATGTCGTCTCGGTGAACTCGTCGATATTGGCGCGCGTGCCGGGGCCCGCCGACTTCGATGCGATGGAAGCAACGATTTCGGCATATTGCACCGGAGACACGCGATTGACAGCGGCGACTATGGGAATCGTCGCCTGCCCACCGCAGGTCACCATGTTGACGTTGGGCTGATCGAGATGCGCGTCGAGATTAACCGGCGGTACGGCATATGGGCCGATGGCCGCAGGCGTGAGGTCGATCACGCGCTTGCCATGCGCGCGCAGCACCCGGTCATGGTGCGCGTGAGCGCCTGCCGATGTCGCGTCGAAGACGATTTTTATGTCCGCAAAGCCCGGCATTTTCGCCAGGCCTTCAATGCCCTCCGCAGTCACCGGCACGCCCATGCGCGCAGCGCGTTTCAATCCGTCGGATTCCGGATCGATGCCGACAAAGGCTCCCATTTCGAGGACCTTCGACAGACGCATGATCTTGATCATCAGGTCCGTCCCGATATTTCCGGAGCCGATGATGGCGACCTTGGTCTTTCCGCCGGACATGACCCCTCCTAACCGAAGAGGAGATGCAAGGGCTTGAAGCCCTGCACATGGACGTCGAACTCATCGCCCGCCGACACATTGACCATCGGGCCGAGCGCACCGGAAAGCACGATGTCGCCAGCGTCGAGAGGACGACCGACCTCGATCATCTTCCGCGCAAGCCAGAGCGCCGCGTTGAGCGGATTGCCAAGACAGGCCGCCGCCACGCCGACGGAAACCTGCCGGCCGCGAAGACGCATTTCCATACCGCCGAGATGGAGGTCGATTTCCGAGAGTTTTTTCCTGTCCTTGCCGAGGACGAATTTCGCCCCGGACGCATTGTCGGCGACCGTATCTGCGAGCTTGATCCGCCAATCCGCGATGGCGCTGTCGACGATTTCCGCCGCCGCGACGGCATAACCGACGGCTGCCCCCACTTCCTCGATCGTCGCATCCGGATTTGAAATGGGCCGGGCGAGTACGAAGGCGATTTCGGCTTCGACCTTTGGCTGCATCAGCGAAGCCGTGGAAATGACCTTGTCGTCGCTCACGTCGTCGCTGTCGAAAAGCATGCCGTAATCGGGCTCGTTGACGCCGAGCTGCGCCTGAACGGCCGGCGAAGTGAGGCCGATCTTGCGTCCGACGATACGCTCGCCCGCCGCGAGGCGCTGCTTCGTGTTGATTTCCTGTACGGCGTAGGCCGACACAACATCGAAGCCTGGATGGCTATCCGTTATGGGGGACAAAGGAACGCGCATCCGGCGCGCCGCGGCGAGCGAGGCGGCAATACCGCTCAGATCAAGCGGCATTGCCGACACCGAAGAAGCCCGCGGTCACGCTGTTGAACTCTTCCGCATGCTCCCACTGGGCCCAATGGCCGCATTGCGGCAGCACGTAAAGGCGGGCGCGCGGAATCTGCTTCAGATAGGCAAAGGACATGTCGATCGGCATGACCTTGTCTTCGCGGCCCCAGATGATCATCGTCTCGTGGGGAACGGTTGCGAGCCGAGGATCCGACCAGAGCTGCTCCAGCTTCGCGGTCGGATCGGGACGCATCGGCGGCGTTTCGACGATGTGCGGCTGTAGCGCCGTCTTCATGCGGCCTTCCAGAAGCTCATCGGTGATCTTCGACGGATCGTAGACAAAGTCCTTTACGAAGCCGCGCAGCCGTTCAAGCGACGGGCCGGGGCCGTCATAGAAGAAGAGCAGCGTCTTGATCGCCTCGGTCGGAAACTGGCTGAACATCGGAATGCTGCCGCCTGGGCCCATGAGAACCATACGGTCCACCTTTTCCGGACGGTCGAGCGCGAGACGAAGCGTCACCATACCGCCGAGCGAATTGCCGACGAAATGCGCCTTTTCTATGCCGAGCGCGTCGAGGAACTCGCCCATCTTCGTCGCATACCATGCAGGCATGGCGCTGCCTCTCGGCTTGACGTCGGATTTTCCGAAGCCGGGAAGATCGGGCGTGAGCACCCGGAAATGACGCGACAGCGGCTCTATGTTGCGGCTGTAATTCGACCAGCCGCTCGCGCCCGGTCCGCCGCCATGAATAAGCACGAGCGCCGGTCCGGAGCCCGCTTCGTTGTAGTGGATCTTGACGCCGCCGACTGTGACGAACCGGCTCGTGCCTGCTTCAGTTATGCTCATCGTCTTCTTCCTGTTTTCAGTAAATCAATGGCAGCGCTTGTGGCCCCACATGCTGATCGCTTCGTGATGCGTCACGCGCCAGACGTCGTCGTGGACCGCGATGCCCGCCGTTCCGACCTCGACCTCAAAGCCCGACGGGGTTGCGGCATAGAAAGACACCATTCGGTCGTTGCTGTGCTTGCCGAGCGTCATGGTCTGCTTGACGCCGAGCTTGCTGAGGCGATCCAGAGCGAAGCCCACATCGTCCAGCGTCGCCATTTCCACCATGAAGTGATTGATCCGCTTCGGCGCCGCGATGGGCGCGATGGCCAGCGTGTGGTGGCGCGGATTGCAGTGGTAGAATTCGATCAGCAGCGTGAAGTCGGGCCCGAGCGCCATGCCGATGGTGTCCGAAAGCTTGAAGCCAAGAATGCGCATATAGAAATCGCGCACCTCGTCTATACGTTCGGCGGACAACACGACATGCCCCAGCCCCTGTTCGCCGGTCAGAAAACCCGACACGCCGGCGGACGAGCTGAACGGCATATTGGTGAGCGATGTCGCCCCGACATAAATCTCGACCTGAAGCCCCGACGGATCGCTGAGCACAATGAGATCGCGGACGCCGCGTTCCGCCTTCAGATTGTCGGGGGCCGAGGCGTATTTCACGCCCGCCTTGTCGAGCCTTTCGCGCAGGGCGCGCATGCCTTCATGCGTTTCGACCTCAAGCCCGATGAAGGCGATGTCGTCCGCCTTGCCTTTCGAGAGATGGAATCTGAAGGCGCGTTCGTCCATTCGATAGCGCGCGGTTTCGCCGCTACTGGCGCCGCGCATCAGCCCCAGGAAACCGGTCAGGTAGTCATCCCATGCCGCGAGGTCGCTGACCTCGAATCCGACATATCCAAGCGATCCAACGCTCATAATCCAGCTCCCCTCAAGAATATTTTCCGGCGAGGCCTGCGCCCGCCGATACCATGCCGATGCCGCGGACGCCGATGCCCGTTTCGCAGATGAGAACGCCGCCGGTCGCCGGCGCGCTGTCGCGGCGCGATGCGTAATAGACATAGGAACCCGCATATTCCTCAGGCACGGGCACGCGCGCGAGCGGGAAGAGTTTGTCCGCCATGTCTTCGATGTGGACGCTGCCGATGGAGGTTTCCGACAAGCCGAGCGAAGCGGGCCCGCGAAGGTCGGTGCCGATCGGTCCGGGCGCCACGCCATTGACGCGAACGGACGGGGCGAACTCGAAGGCCAGCTGGCGGATCAGTCCGACAACGGCATGCTTCGAGGCCGTGTAAAGCGGCCCGCCGCCGGCCGGATCGAAGCCCGCATTGGAAACGGTGTAGACGAGCGCGCCGCGGCTGCGGACGAGCGCGGGAAGGACTGCTTTTGCGAGCAGCAGGTAGCCCTTGACGTTGACGCCGAACAATTCGTCGAACGCATCGCCGAGGCGATCCTCGGGCGTGTCGTCGAGCGTCATGTTGTAGTCCCATATGCCCGCATTGCCGATGGCGCAATCGAGCTTGCCGAATTGCTTCAGGGCGACAGCGACGGCGGCCTTGTTGTCGGCAAGCGAACGCACATCGCCGGCATGTGTCGCGACGGCATCGCCGAATTCGCGCTTCAATTCGCTCAACCGGTCGGCGGAGCGATCGAAGACGGCGACGCGCGCGCCCTCTTCCACGAAACGCGATACGATGGCGCGTCCGAGCCCCGATGCGCCGCCGGTTACGAGCGCAACTTCTCCTGATAATCCCGCCATGAGCCTCCCCGCTCGATGAAGGTTTCCAATTTCGTTCTAAAAGAGCGTGCTCATGTTCGTCGCGCGGATCAGCGTCTGATCGAGATAGATTTCGCGCGCACAAATCCTGAGTTCGCCATCGACGCGCCGAAGCCTGTCGACCCTGCGCCCGACCCATGACGACTCTTCGGTATTGAGGCGGCTCCGGTAGAGAAGGAACGCCGCCTCGATCTCGATTTCATCGCCTTCGGTGCTCAATATCCGCACATTGCTCACGATGTGCCGTGTGCGCGAAGGCGGGTCCTCAGACCAGGAGGAACCCGATTCCATTTTGGCGACGCGCATGGTGAGCGATTTCTTGTCGTCGTCGTAAAACGACATGTCGCCGCGCCGGGTGAATTCGCGGTCGATGTCGGAGAGCGTCACTGTGCGGCGGATCGGCATCCAATAGGTGCAATCCTCCGTCCATAGGTCGAGCCATTCGCGATAGCGGCGACCGTCTATCATGGCGGCCTCGGCATAAAGGAGCTGTTCGATTTCGTATTGAAGCTCCATGCGCTTCTGGATCGGAAGAGCATCGACGCCGGAGGCGCGCGCGGGCGTTGCGACGGCTTGCGACATCACACCCTCCCCTTCGGCAGCGGTGCGTGGTTCGCTTTCAGCTCCGCCCAGCTGTCGGCCGTCAACCAGTCCGTCCAGTTGCGATAGAGCCATCGCTGAGCATGTTCGCTGATCTTGGTTTCCACGCGTGAGACGGTGGAGTTGTCGGTCAGGACATCGTCATGCCCAAGCCCCATCGACATATTGTGGCGATAGGATCGCGCCTTGACGCCGCGCGAAGCCCGCGTGCTCTGGCTCCAGTTTTCGCCGTCGTCCTGCTCGAGCATGCCCGCCGGGCCGAAAAGATGGGCGTTGAAGAGAATCTGTTTCTTCCTGATCTCCTCCGGCATCGCTTTGGGAAGAACCGTGAACCACCAGATTTCCGTCTCGAAGGGCCCACGCGGCAGGCGCAGCGAAAGCTGCGTGCCGTTTGTCGACACCCACAAATTCGGGAAGATGTTGGGATGTCCCATGCAACGCATGCCGACAGGACCGAGCAGCTCCTTGGCGAAGCTCACCCGCGGCGGCGGCACAGGCCCGCGTTCGTTGTCGAACATGTCCGCCGCCATCTTCAGCTTGTCTTCATCCGAGATGGCGTCGATTTCCGCCTGCTTGTCGAGCGGAATGACGGGACCGCTGATCGCATGTCCATATTCGCCGAACATCACCATCTGATTGTTCGGATGCAGGATCGCGGCGATGTCCATGAAACCGGCGATGCCGGCCGAGGCGTGGCTGTACTGGACGTGATACCAGTCGAAGAGATTGTCGACGGCTATCTTCCAGTTACAGTCGATGACGTTTTTCTGGACACCATCGACGATCACGACGTCGCCGTTCGCAACCAGAAGCCCAAGCCCAATTCGTCCGACTTCGCCGAGATAATCGTGGAGCGAAGGCGCATCGGGATCGAGCGTGGCGAAATAGAAGCCGTGAAAGTGATCGACCTGCGCGGCCTTCGCCAGGCCCCATTTCGATTTGTCCAAATCCTTGTGATAGTAGGACGTCAGGCCGGGCACGCCGATCAGGTCGCCGTTCAGGTCGTAGTTCCAGCCGTGATAGGAGCACACAAAGGATTTCGCATTGCCCTGTTCCGCACGGCAGAGCGCGTTGCCGCGGTGCCTGCAAGTGTTCAGCAGCACCTGCACCTCGCCCTGCTTATCGCGGACGACGATGACCTGATCCTCGCCGATATAATTTATGAAGTAGTCGCCGATATTCGGAATCTGACTCTCGTGGCACATGAAGTTCCATGCGCGCGCGAAGATATTCTGCATCTCGAGCTTGTAGACGGCTTCGTCCGCAAACACTCGCCGGTCCAGAGTTCCGGACGCGGGGTCGAAATACGATCTGATGTCGGCTTTGTCGGGCGCTGCGCCCGCCTCATGGATCAAGTCCATGTCATCCTCCCTCTCTCCGTCATGCGCGAAGTCGCACATGACGGTTTCTCCCTATAGAGAGGATGCAGCGAATTGCTCGCGGCTACGTAACCAGCACGTCCAAAAAAATTGATAATTCGTCCAGAAGTCGCGGCGCCTTCGATTGGTGGCGAGCGCGCGTCTGCCGGAAGCTCAGGACGCCTCAGACCGCGGCGGTAACCTGAACTTCCACCTTCCACTCCGGCTTCACCAACGGCGACTGGATGCAGGCGCGCGCGGGCGGATTGGCCGGATCGATCCAGGCGTCCCAGACTTCGTTGAAGGCGACGTAGTCGGCCATGTCGGCGAGGAAGATTTGCGCGAAGAGAACCTTCGACTTGTTGCTGCCGGCGGCGGCCAGCAGCTCGTCGATCTGCTTCAGGACTTCTGCCGACTGAACCTTGATCGGTCCACCGTCGACGGCGACCTGACCGGCCAGAATGACCCGGTCGCCATGCACGACACCTTCGCTCATACGCTTGCCGGGGCTCAGCCGCTTGATCGCCATTTCGATGTTCCTTTGCGCGTAGGCCCGGGGCTGGTGCGCCGCCAAGGCTCCGAAGGCGTTCTGATAGCGCCAGGCCGGAAAACTCGCAACCGGCAAAAGCGGCCCCGCCCCCCCCTCAAATACAAAGGGCGGCCCGATGGACCGCCCTTTGCGACCGCGCGTAAGCGCTGTCGTATTTTTTCAGTGTCGAAGCGCCCGCCGGAACCGCTCGCGCGGACCGGCCGAAACTTCAGGCAGCGATCTTAGATCGCTTCCTTCAGATCCTTGGCGACGCGGAAGGCAACCTTCTTCGACGCCTTGATCTTGATCGCTTCGCCCGTCGCCGGGTTGCGACCCATGCGAGCGGCGCGCTTGCGAACCTGAAGGATGCCGAGGCCGGTGATGCGGACCTTGTTGCCCTTCTTCAGGTTCTTGACCGTCAGAGCGACGAAGTCTTCGAACAAGGCAGCCGCTGCCTTCTTCGACAGTTCGTGCTTCTCCGCCAGTTCGGCGATGAGCTTCGAAAGCGGGATGGTAACTTGAGCTGCTGGTTTAGTGGCCATGATTCGTGATTCGTCCTTGGTGAAACCTGAGCGCTATCTTTCACAAGTTTGAGGAAAACACCAAGAAATTGCTGTGCCCCAAGGCTTTTTTCGTTCGCCCAACGCGGTTTATGCACAGATTTCGAGGCGGAAAGCCAAAAATGCCCTGTCGGCATTGGACAGAAACGATATGCGACCCTAGTTTGACCGCATATCGAAATTGAAAAATGTGCGTGTTTCATGAGTCTCAAGGCAGCGATTCTCCCCGTCACACCCTTCCAGCAGAACTGCACGCTGCTGTGGAACGACGAAACCATGCGCGGCGCGGTGAGCGATCCGGGCGGCGATCTCGACCGGATTTTGAACGCCGCGCTTGAGCTCGGCGTGACGATCGAGAAAGTGCTGCTGACGCATGGACATCTCGACCATGCCTCGGCGGCGGGCGAACTTGCGGCGCAGCTCGACATTCCCATCGAGGGCCCGCATCGCGATGACCTATTCCTGATCGAGGCCTTGCCGAAACAGGGCAAGCAATATGGCTTTCCCGAATATCGCGGCTTCGAGCCGACGCGGTGGCTGGTGGACGGTGACACAGTCGAGGTTTCCGGGCTGACGCTCGATGTGCGCCACTGTCCGGGCCACACGCCCGGCCATGTGGTCTTTTTCCATGAGCCTTCGCGGCTCGCCATTGTCGGCGACGTCATATTCAACGGCTCGGTCGGGCGCACCGATCTGCCGCGCGGCGACTATAATGCACTTGTCACGTCGATCCGCGACCGGCTCTGGCCACTCGGCGACGATGTGACTTTCGTACCGGGGCATGGGCCGCTTTCGACGTTCGGCGCGGAGCGGCTGACCAATCCTTTCGTTGCCGACGAAAACTTCCGCTGACGTCCGCCCCTTGGGCCGCAACAATCAGGAGCCGCCTGTGGACGATCTCACCCGTATCGACACCCTGCTCCGCATCATGGCGACTCTCCGCTCGCCCGACGGCGGCTGTCCGTGGGATCTGGAGCAAACTTTCGCGACCATTGCGCCCTATACGATCGAGGAAGCCTATGAAGTCGCCGAGGCGATCGAACGCGGAGATATGGGTGAGCTGAAGGACGAGTTGGGCGACCTGCTGTTTCAGGTGGTCTTTCATGCGCAGATGGCCAGCGAGGCCGGCGCATTCGGCTTCGGCGACGTGGTGCGGGCGATTTCCGAGAAAATGATCCGGCGGCACCCGCATGTTTTCGCCAACGAAGATGCGCGGACAGCGGGCGCGGTCAAAGGCCGCTGGGAAGACATCAAGGCGGAGGAGCGAGCCGCCAAAGGTAAGCCCGCCCAGGCAAGCCTGCTCGACGATGTCCCGCTCGCCCTCCCCGCCCTTGCCCGCGCGGTGAAATTGCAGGCGCGCGCGGCGCGTGTCGGCTTCGACTGGCCGAGCACGGCGGAGGTTCTCGACAAGCTCAACGAGGAGATGCTGGAGCTTTCGCACGAGGTCGCCAAGGGCGGCGATCACGACCGACTGGAGGATGAGCTGGGCGACCTGCTTTTCGTCTACGCAAATCTGGCGCGTCACCTGAAGGTCGATCCGGAAGCGGCGCTGCGGCGCGCCAATGCAAAGTTCCGCCGCCGCTTCCGCTATATCGAGGAAAGGCTGGCGGCCGAGGGGCGAAAGCCCGAGCAATCCGACCTTGAGGAGATGGACGCCTTGTGGAATGCGGCAAAGCGCGAGGAGCGAAAGTAGCTTCAGTCCATCGCGCTTTGTTCGGCGCGCGAGCGTCTGCGAAAGAGCAGCACAAGCAGGGTGCCCACCACCCAGAATCCCGCGATCTGGATGAGCGCCACGGCGATGTCCTCGCCCCAACCGCTCTCGATAAAGCGTTGCCGAACCGGATTGCCGTCCACATGCTTGCGGCTGCATTTTTCAGGCGACTGACGGGGCATCAGCGGAAGACCGTCCGACCAGTGCACGCAGAGATAGACGACCGATTTCTCGTAGTCCTCGACTTCCTGTTCGCGGGCGCGATGGTCGATCCACGAGCCGGCCACAAGCCAGAAGGCGGACAGCGCAAGACCGATCGCGGGAAGCCTTCCAATACGCATGCGCCTACCTTGCCAACCGGGGTCAGGATTTTCCGTTACGAATTGCGTTTGCGAAATACCGCCAGGCCCGGTCGTCGCGCGCCGCGAGATGGGGACCGCCGAGCGTGCGCGGCTTGTAATCGAGACCATTCGACATGTCGCGCAGAACGCCGCCCGCTTCGCGCAGGATCAAGGAGCCCGGCGCATGGTCCCAAGGCATCATGCGATGATAGGTCACGAGGTCGATTTCGCCGCGCGCGAGGCCGGTATAATCCCATGCCGAACAGAGATAGGACGACTTGCGCGGCACGCGGTCGGCAAAGAGTTCGACACGGTCCCGCCACTCTTCCTGCATGAAGCGGACGTTAAAGGCGCCCGATATTTTTCCGGCGTCGTCCGGCGAACGGCCTGCATCCATTCGCCTTACATTGCCGCCGGATTGCCAGAACGCGCCGGCGCCCTCCTCCGCGCTTGCCAGATCGCCGGAGACAGGAAGGTAAATCCATGCGTGGCGTACGTCGCCGGCCTCGACAAGCGCGATCATGACGCCGAAGGTTTCACGGCCCGCGACGAAGTTGCCGGTGCCGTCGATGGGATCGACCGTCCAGACGGGAGCGTCGCTTTCAAGGAGCCGGAACAGCCCCGGATCGGCGGCGGCGGCTTCCTCGCCCAGAACGCGCGATCCGGGCAACAGCTTTTCAAGGCGCGGCGTCAGCCAAAGTTCAGCTTCGCGGTCGGCGACGGTGACGAAATCGCCCTTCGATTTTTCCTCGACATCGCCCTCCTTCAGAAGCCGGAAGCGCGGGAGAATTTCGCGCGCGGAAACCTCGCGCATCAGCGCGGCGACTTCTTCCATGAGGGCGGACATTATTCGGCGGCCTTGACGAGATCGGCGGCGATGCGGGCGTGGAGCGCGGGGAAGCGCTTTTCGAGCCGGCCGATCTCGGCGGCGGGCAAGCTCACATCGAGAACGGTCGAGCCGTCTTCGGCGCTGTCGCGGGTGCGCACCTGCCCGTGTTCGTGGAGCCAGGCCAGCGCCTCGCCTTCGGCGGGTTTCAGCGTCAGGTGAACAAGAACACCCTTGTCCGCGACAAGCTTGTCGATCAGCGCGAGCAGCCTGTCGACGCCCTCGCCGGTCAGCGCGGAGACGGCAACGGTAAGAGGATCGCGGTCGGCCGCATTGACGACGGCGTCGTGACGCTCGGGATCGAGGCTGTCGATCTTGTTCAGGACTTCGACAATCGGGCGCGGTTCGCCTTCGACCTTTTCGCCGGTGAGGCCCAGCGAGCGCAGGACGGCTTCGACGTCGGCCTTCTGGATGTCGCTCTCCTCATGCGCCGCGTCGCGGACATGGATGACGACTTCTGCCTCCAGCACTTCTTCAAGCGTGGCGCGGAATGCGGCGACGAGATGCGTCGGCAGATCGGAGATGAAACCCACCGTGTCGGAGAGAATGATCTTGCGGCCGCTGGGCAGCGAGACCGCGCGCATGGTCGGGTCGAGCGTTGCGAAAAGCAGGTTCTCCGCAAAGACATCGGCATCGGTCAGCCGGTTGAACAGCGTCGACTTGCCGGCGTTGGTGTAGCCAACCAAGGCGACGATCGGATAAGGCACGGCGCGGCGCGTCTTGCGGTGGAGTTCGCGGGTGCGCTTCACCGCTTCGAGCTGGCCTTCGATCTTGGCGATGCGTTCCTGAATGACGCGGCGGTCGGCTTCGATCTGGGTTTCGCCGGGGCCGCCGAGGAAGCCGAAGCCGCCGCGCTGACGCTCAAGATGGGTCCAGCTGCGAACAAGGCGGCTCTTCTGATAGTTCAGATGGGCAAGCTCAACCTGAAGCGCGCCTTCGCGCGTGTTGGCGCGCTCGCCGAAGATTTCGAGGATGAGCCCCGTCCGGTCGAGGATTTTCAGGTTCCAGGCTTTTTCGAGATTGCGCTGCTGAACCGGCGAGAGATGCCCGTCGACGATGACGAGATCGGTCTTCAGTTCCTCGAAAAGACCTTTCAGTTCCTCGACCTTGCCCTCGCCGATCAGCGTCGCGGGCCGGGGCTCGGCGACATTGGCTATAGCGGTGCCGACGATGGACAGCCGGATGGCGGCGGCGAGGCCGACGGCCTCTTCCAGCCGCGCTTCCTGGGTGCGTTGCAGCCGCCCGCGCTTCTTCGCGTCCTGCTCGGCGGATTTGAGCCAAGGAACGAGAACAAAGGCGCGCGTGACGCTGCGCGTGGAGCCGGTATCGGTCTCTTTATTCAAAAGAAAGTCTCAAGCTTCCTCGCCGTTCGCCCCCGGCTCGAAAAGCTGTACGGGCGACGCCGGCATGATGGTCGAAATGGCGTGCTTATAAACGAGCTGCGAGTGGCCATCCCGGCGGAGCAATACACAAAAGTTGTCGAACCAGGTTACGACGCCCTGAAGTTTCACCCCGTTCACAAGAAAGATGGTGAGGTTGACCTTGTGCTTGCGCACGTGGTTCAGGAACGTGTCCTGCAAGTTATGGGTCTTCTCGCTCATGGGTAAACCCCATTTGTCGAATTTGGGCGGGCCGACCTGGCCGCATCGGCCGACCTCTGTTTGGCTGATCCGACGTCCCGAAGGGCGTCGTGCGCGGCCTTCTTAACAATCTGGCGTTTTATTTTAATGCTGCAAGTGCGAAAACGACTTCGCCGGACATTATGGGCGTTTTTTTCTGATTTCTTGTCGGCAGGATGGAATTTCCGGGAGCCGGAAGCCCGCGTCAGGACAATTGGCCGCTCGCGGCATAGGCCTCGCGGAGCCGCATGGTCACCGAACCCGGAGCTCCATTGCCGATGACGGTTCCGTCGATGCTGACGACCGGGACGATGATGGCCGAGGAGGCGCTGAGGAAGGCCTCGCGGGCGGTTCGGGCTTCCTCGACCGTGAACTTGCGCTCGACGATTTCGATACCGGCGCGCCTGGCCGCTTCGAACAGCACGCGGCGGGTGACGCCGTTCAGAATGTCGCGGTCCGCCGGGTGGGTGACGACGCGGCCTTCCTTGTCCACGATCCAGGCGTTGGTGGAGGATCCTTCGGTGATGAAGCCCTCCCCGTCCACGAGCCATGCTTCGTAGGCGCCGGCCTCGCGGGCGGACTGCTTGGCGAGGATGTTCGGCAGCAGGGAGACCGACTTGATGTCGCGCCGGGCCCAGCGCTCGTCGGGCCGCGTGACGACGGCGACGCCCTGCTCCACCGAACGGGCGACGCGGGCCTCGTTGAGGCGCTTGGCCGTCACCACGATCGAGGACGGCGTGCCCTTGGGCGGAAACGGATGGTCTCTGGGCGCGACGCCGCGGGTGATCTGGAAATAGACCATGCCGTTCGAGATGCGGTTGCGGCGCACGACCTCGCGCAGCACATGGCGGAGAGCCGGCAGGCTCATCGGCATGGCGATGCGCAGCTCGCCGAGCGAGCGCTCCAGCCTTTCCAGATGCAACGCCTCGTCCATCAACCGGCCGCCGCGCACGCCGCAGACCTCATAGACGCCGTCGGCGAACTGGTAGCCGCGATCCTCGATATGCACCGCCGCTTCCGCATGGCGGACATACCGGCCGTTCACATAGGCTATGCGAGACAAGACGCTTCCTTCCGCCGGTCAGACGAGCATGTCGGGGCGGCTTGTCGTCGCCACGCCCAGCGACTTCAGCTTCCGGTGCAGCGCCGAGCGCTCCATGCCGATGAAGGCCGCGGTGCGCGAGATGTTTCCGCCGAAGCGGCTGATCTGCGCCATCAGATATTCGCGCTCGAAGGTCTCGCGCGCTTCGCGGAGCGGCAGCGCCATGATGTGCTCGCCGCCCGCGCCATTCACCGTGATCTGGGCCGACGAGCCGACTTCGGCCGGCAGCATGTCGGCGGTGACGACGGCCGTCGGATCGCCCGAGGTCAGGATCAGCAGTCGCTCCACATTGTTGCGCAACTGGCGAACATTGCCCGGCCAGTCATGCGCCTGCAACGCCGCCATCGCATCCTCGGAGATGCGGCGCGGCGGGAGGCCGGTCGTGCGCGAAATCTGGGCCATGAAATAGTCGACGAGCAACGGAATATCCTCGCGGCGCGAGGCGAGCGGCGGCACCTGGATCGGCACCACATTGAGGCGGTGGAACAGGTCTTCGCGGAAGCGGCCCTTGGCGATTTCCTCCGTCAGGTCGCGGCTCGAAGAGGAGACGACACGCACGTCGACCTTCACCTTCGGTCCGCCGCCGACGCGCTCGAACGTCTGGTCGACCAGCACGCGCAGAATCTTGCTCTGCGTCTCGATGGGCATTTCGGCCACTTCGTCCAGAAAGAGCGTGCCGCCATGGGCCTGCTCGAAGACGCCGACCTTGCGCGGGCCGGAGGCTGAGGCTTCCGTGCCGAAGAGTTCCGTTTCCATGCGCTCGGGCGCCATGGTCGCGGTGTTGATGGCGACGAAGGCGTGGCTCGCCCGGCGCGAGCGGGAATGGAGAAGGCGGGCGACGACTTCCTTGCCCGATCCCGACGGGCCGGTGATGAGGACGCGGCTGCCGGTCGGGGCCACCTTGTCGATGGTCTGGCGCACATGGGCGACGACGGCGGAGGCGCCGATCAGCGTCGTATCGTCGCCGACGCGGGTGCGCAATTCGTCGTTCTCGCGGCGCAGCCGGAACGCTTCGAGAGCGCGGCGCACGATCAGGATCAGCCGGTCGGCCTTGAAGGGTTTTTCGATGAAGTCGTAAGCGCCCTTCTTGATGGCGGAGACGGCGGTTTCGACATTGCCGTGACCGCTGATGATGACGACAGGCAGATCGGGGTGGCGCTCATGGATGACGTCGAGCAATTCGAGTCCGTCGAGACGGCTTCCCTGCAACCAGATGTCGAGCACGAGAAGCCCAGGACGGCGCGCCTCGATCGACGCGAGCGCGCCGTCGCTGTCGCCCGCGACGCGCGTGTCGTAGCCTTCATCGTTCAGGATGCCCGCGACGAGTTCCCGAATATCCGCCTCGTCGTCGACAATCAGAATATCAGACGCCATGCACTTCCTCGTTCACTGTCTTCGTCTCGTTTTCGGCGGCCGCAGCCCCTTCGCCGTCCTCTTCCAGATGCGGGAAAACGAGGCTGACGCGCGCGCCGCTCTCCCAGCCTTCCGATTGAGGCGCGTCCTCAAGCGTCAGCCTTCCACCGTGGTCTTCCATCACCTTGTTGACGATTGCGAGGCCGAGCCCGGTGCCTTTCGCGCGCGTCGTTATGTAGGGTTCCGTCAGCCGGGCCCGATCCGTCTTCGGCAATCCGCAGCCGGAATCCGTGACGGCAATCGTCACGGCATTCGGGCTTTCCGTCAGCCTGACGAGAATGCGGCCGAGCTCCGCTTCCGTCGTCGTCCCGTGTTCGGCATGTTCGGCCGCGTCATGGCCGCGGATGGCCTCGGCGGCGTTTTTCAGAATGTTGGTCAATGCCTGGCTGACGAGACGCGCATCGCATTTCAGCCTCACGGGCGTCAGCGGCAATTCGAGGACATAGTCGATCTCGGGATGCGCCACGCGCTGAAGGAAGGCGGCCTGCCGCACGGTTTCGTTCAATTCGATCGTCTTCATCACGGCATGCGGCATGCGCGCAAAGGATGAGAACTCATCCACCATGCGGCCAATGTCGTTCACCTGACGGATGATCGTATCCGTGCATTGCTGGAAAACCTCGGGATCGGAGAGAATTTCCTTGCTGTATTTGCGGCGAAGGCGCTCGGCCGAAAGCTGGATCGGCGTCAGCGGGTTCTTGATTTCATGCGCGATGCGGCGGGCGACATCCGCCCAGGCCGAGGTGCGCTGCGCGCGCACAAGCTCGGTGATGTCGTCGAAGGTCAGCACGTAGCCGCCAAGGCCGGAATCCGTTACCTCGCTCGTTACGCGAATGCTCAGCGTGCGCTCCTGCCCTTCGCGCTCGATCGCGATCTGGCTCTGCGCCCGGCGTTCGGGATGCACGAATGCTTCATGCACGACGGCGGCCATTTCGGGGATGACCACTGAAATGTCCCGGCCGACGATCTGGCGGTCCGTTTGCCCGAAGAAGCGAAGGGCCGCCCTGTTGGCGTGGTTGATATGGCCCTCGTTGTCGAGACCGAAGACGCCCGCGCTGACACCCGACAGCACCGCCTCGGTGAACTGGCGGCGCTGGTCGAGCTGGTGGTTGGCTTCGATCAGATCGTTGCGCTGGCTTTCGAGCTGGCTCGTCATGCGGTTGAAGGCGCTGGACAAGACGTCGAGTTCGTCGCCCGTGTCGCCCGGCTCGACGCGCGCGCCGAGATCGCCGCCGGAGACGCGCTCGGCCGCCTCGACGAGTTTGCTGATCGGATCGACGATGCGGTTCGAGGCCCACAGGCCGAGCCAGATGGCGGCGAGCAGCGTCACCAGCGCGACCGCGATATAGATCAGCGCGAAGGTCACCTGAAAGGTGATGCGACGCTTTTCGAGGTTCTGATATTCGTCCGCCGCCGCCCGCGTTTCCGCCAGATGCTCCAGGACGCGCGCATCGACGAACCGGCCGACATAGAGATATGTGTCGTCCAGGGCCGGCAATTTGACCAGCGCCCTTATCTGGTTGCGCGCCTCTTCGGTCCAGAGCACGGCCTCGCCCTTGTCCGCCTTGGCGAATTCATCGGCTGTCGGCAGGCCCATGTCGGGCGCCTCGCCGGCCGTCACCTTGGCGAGAAGGCGGCCTTTGGAATTGATGAGATAGGCCGCCGGCAGGGAGCGCAGCGCCGCCTGCGTCGCGACGAGCTGCTGGACGCGTTCGGGATTGGAGGCGAGGTAAGGCGCCGCCCGGTTGATGTCGGTCGCCATGGCCAGAGCATCGCCCCTGAGCACCTGATGATGCTCATCGAGATAGGCTTCGGCGACCGTCTGGGCGTTCGAAATGATGACGTGTGTGCGGGCGCTGAACCATGCGTCGAGGCCGCGGTTGAGCGTCACCGCCGCGAAGACCGCGACGATGATCGCAGGCATCACCGCGACGACGGAGAACATCGCGACCAGACGGGCATGCAGCTTGGCGCCGGCAACGCCGCTCATGCGGGCGATGATGATGCGGATGACCCGCCAGCAGATGAGCGCGATCAGGACGAGAACGGTCGTCAGATTGGCCAGCAGCAGGGTCAGCACCAGCCACCGGCTGGGAGGGAAAGGCGTCAGGCCCGTCAGGGTCATGTAGGTGAAGGTGCCGAGCAGGATCGAGACGATGACCAGGCCGACCGCAAGCGTGCCCGAAAAGCCCCGGCGGGACATCATCCCCCAGAGCCGGCTGTCCCAGCTTGTCCTACCCAGTTCTTCTGTCGTCGCCATGCTTTTGTCCGGCTCACCGAAGACACAAGCGGCGGGCCAGTGAGACCCGCCTCCAGCATCAACCTGTGCCTAATGCGCCACGCGCCACAAACGGCGGGCACATTCTCGCGCGGCAGGCGCGGCTAATCAACAACAATGTTGTATGTTTACTACACTATGCACCAAACACACCTCGCTCCCGAAAGGGGGTGTGAGGTGAGGCGCTGGGCGGCGGTCGCCGCGCTATACGCAATCATCATCGGCGCAGTTATGGGTTGGCCGGTACGAGAAGCTAACGCCGCCTTCGGCGTCCCCGTTCAAATGTTGCGAAATTTGAGTTTGTCTCAAAATCGCGGGGTTGCTGAGCGTATCTTCATATTTTACCCAAGCAACATAATCGACCGTAAGTGTTTTGGCTGCGATTGCAGGAACAATGGACGTAGGAATGTCGCCAAATTGCAATTTGAGAACTTGACCGGGCCCGAGAAGGATTTTTCCACCTTCCGGCTTCTGGGCTTTCAATTCATCGAACGGATCAGCGTCAGTGGCCGCATTGGTGATTACCTTTCGCAAAATGACGATGTTGCGTGCCCACGTACTCCCAGTATTGGTGATCGAAAAGACGATGGAATATCGATCGGGTTTATCAGGAGGATAGGGTCTCGCCTCAATTTCAAGGTAGACATAAGCCCGCAACTGACGCTCGCTGGAGACTTCGGCTTTGTCGATGGACTCCCTGAGAAGCATGGCCTGCTTCTCTCCGCCTTGCCACAGCAAGATCGTGGAAATGGTGAGGGCGAGCGTGAAAATAGCTACCCAGGAATCTGGCGAAAATATAAAGCCGCTATCCTTGTCTTCGGCATTGGCTTCGGCTTGGGCGGCTGCCTGCAATATTTCGGTTGGAATTTGTATCTCAACGGTTCGCCCATCGGCAGAACGGGTGGCATTGAGCGTAAGTACGTCGGGCTGACCCTCGCGCTGGTCGGCATTCTCATAATGGCCTTTGGCTTGCTGAGTGTCGGACTTAGGCTGCTTTAGAACGACCGCAGCCAAAAGGACGACGATAGCGGCGAGTACCACAAACAGCGGTCGATCTGTCGGCTGAAGTTTGAACAAACGTCCCCCCGGCGCTAGATGTCCTCCAATCTTACGCCCTCAAGTTCCAACGCCGCCAGACAGGCGAGCAAGAATCCCGCGGCAAAGCCCTACACCGTGCACTAAGCACACTCGGTAAGGCCCCGGCACCAAATGCGGTTAAGCCCCTCGCCTACTTCAACCCGCGCACGACCTGGACTTCGAGGTCGCGGAGCTTCTTCCGTAGCGTGTTCCGGTTGATGCCGAGGAGGTGGGCGGCCTTGATCTGGTTGCCGCGCGTGGCCGCCAGCGTCATGCCGAACAGGGGCTTTTCGACTTCCCGGAGGATGCGGTCGTAGAGGCCGGGCGGCGGCAGGGCGTCGCCATGGCTTGAGAAAAGCCGGTTGAGCGCGCGCTCGACCGAGGCGGTCAAGGGCTCGTCGGTCGGCGCCTCGTCGTGAGGGCGGCCGAATTCGGGTTCGGCGAGTTCGGTCTGGAGCACCGACGCGCCGATGGTTTCCTCCGTGTAGAGAGCGGCGAGACGGCGGACGAGGTTTTCCAACTCGCGGACATTGCCCGGCCAGCGATAGCGCTTCAGGAGTTCGAGGCCTTCGCTGTCGATGGTCTTCGGGGGCAGGCCCTCGGCCTCCGCCTGGGCGAGGAAATGGCGGATGAGATCGGGAATGTCCTCCGTCCGCTCGCGCAATGGCGGCAGCCGGATCGGCACGACATTCAGACGGAAGAACAGGTCTTCGCGGAAAAGGGCGACATTGATGAGCTGCCGCAGATCGCGATTGGTCGCGGCGACGATGCGCACATCGGTCTTGATAGCGGTGCGTCCGCCGACCGTCGTGTATTCGCCCTGCTGAAGCACGCGCAGAAGCCGCGTCTGCGCTTCCATGGGCATGTCGCCGATTTCGTCGAGAAAGAGCGTGCCGCCTTCCGCCTGCTCGAAGCGGCCCGTGGCGCGCTGGCTCGCGCCGGTGAAGGCGCCCTTTTCGTGGCCGAAGAGTTCGCTTTCGATCAGTTCGCGCGGAATGGCCGCCATGTTGATCGCCACGAAAGGCCCGTTGCGGCGCTTGCCGTAGTCGTGGAGCGCGCGGGCGACAAGCTCCTTGCCGGTGCCGCTTTCGCCCGAGATCATGACGGTGAGGTCCGTCTGCATCAGCCGCGCGAGCACACGGTAGATGTCCTGCATCGCCGGCGAGCGGCCGATCAGGGGGATGTTTTCTTCATCCTGCGCGGGCTGGCGCGCCACGGCCGCTTCGCGCGGCGCGGTCAAGGCGCGATCGACCACGCGGATCAGCTCGTTCAGGTCGAAGGGTTTCGGCAGATATTCATAGGCGCCGCGCTCGGCCGCCGTGATCGCGGTCTTCAGCGTGTTCTGCGCGCTCATGACGATGATCGGAAGTTCGGGGCGCACGCGCTTGATGCGCGGGATCAGGTCGAAGGCGTTTTCGTCCGGCATCACGACGTCGGTGATGATGAGATCGCCGTCGCCCTGATTGACCCATCGCCAGAGCGTCGCCGCGTTGCTCGTCGCCCGCACATCGTAACCGACGCGGCCCAGCGCCTGGTTCAGTACGGTTCGTATGGCGGCATCGTCATCGGCGAGGAGAATTGTGCCGCTCGGCATTGGTTCGCTCCTAGTGCGTGACAGAGGCGGTCTCGCCGGTATGCATCGGCAAGAGGACGCGGAAGATGGTGCGGCGGGGCTGGCTTTCGCATTCGACGATGCCGCCATGGTCGCCGACGATCTTGGCAACGAGTGCGAGGCCAAGGCCCGTTCCCGACGCCTTAGTCGTGACGAAGGGATCGAAAAGATGCGGCAGCAGATCGGCGGGAACGCCGGGGCCGTCGTCGATGATGCAGATTTCCAGCGGCAGGCTGACACGGTCGCGGCTGCCGGGCATGGAAAGGCGGACACCCGGACGATAGGCCGTGGTCATCACGATTTCGCCGTCGGATCCGTCGACGGCTTCGGCTGCATTCTTGACGAGGTTCAGAAAGACCTGAATGAGCTGGTCCTTGTCGCCCAGCACGGCGGGCAGCGAAGGATCGTATTCCTCGATGAACTTGACGCCGCGCGCGAAGCCCGTTTCGGCGAGCCTTTTCACATGGCCGAGCACAACATGGATGTTGACCGGTTCGCGCGGAACCGGGCGTTCGTCAGAGAACACTTCCATTCGGTCGACGAGCTTGCAGATGCGGTCCGTCTCGTCGCAGATGAGGCGCGTCAGCGTGTGGTCTTCGCTCGACACCGTCAGCTCGAGCAATTGCGCCGCGCCGCGAATGCCGGACAGCGGGTTCTTGATTTCATGCGCGAGGATCGCGGCCATGCCGGTGACGGAGCGCACGGCGCCGCGATGCGTCAACTGCCGGTCCATCTTGTGCGCCATGGTGCGGACCTGAAGGATCAGCAGCACATGGCCGGGATGTTCATTGAGCGGCGTCACCTGAATATCGACGGCGCGCTCGCCCGTTTTCGGGGTGCCGATCTCGACGCCGTATTCATTGACCGAAACGCCGTGTTCCAGAACCTGGCTCACAAGGGCAAGCACGGGGCTGCCGAAGGCGACCACATCGTTCAGCGCGTGACCGAGCAGCACGGCGGAGCTCGCCTGGAAAAACTGTTCGGCGCTGTCGTTCACATATTCGATGCGCAAGCCGCCATCGACCATGATGACCGGATGGGGCATGGCATTCAGGATCGCCGCCGCTTCAGGCCGATTGTCCGTCGGAAGAGTAGCCGCCGTCCGCGCCATCATGCCGCCTCGCTGGTTTCGACCGCCGGGCCCGCCGCCGCGGCCATGGCGTAGAATTCCGCAATTGCGGCGAGCACGGCTTCGGGCTCCCGCATGCGGACGACTTCGTTCTTCACGGCGATCGCCTGTTCGGGCAGAAGGCGCGAGGCCTCTTCGAGATACCAGACGAGATGCTTGCGCGCGCTGCGCAAGCCAAGTTCGACGCCGTAATGGTCGAGCATGTCGCGGTAATGCGAGTCCACGATGCGCCCCTGCTCTTCCCATGAAGGCGCCGCCATTTTCACGCCGGTTTCAAGGTAATGCGCGACCTGGCGGAGAAACCACGGACGGCCCTGCGCGCCGCGGCCGATCATCACGCCGTCGGCGCCGGAGGCCTGAAGAATGGCGCGGGCGTCTTCGCAGCTCGTCACGTCACCATTGGCGATGACGGGAATGGATACGGCTTCCTTGACGCGGGCGATGAAGCTCCAGTCGGCGCGGCCCTTGTAGAACTGGCAACGGGTGCGGCCATGGACCGTGACCATCTTCACGCCTGCGGCTTCGGCGCGGCGGGCAAGCTCTGGTGCGTTGCGCGTCTCGTCGTCCCAGCCCGTGCGCATCTTCAGCGTCACCGGCACGGAGACCGCGCCGACCGTCGCATCGATCAGCGTCAGCGCATGGTCGAGGTCGCGCATCAGAGCGGAACCCGAGAGGCCTGTCGTCACGGCCTTGGCGGGGCAGCCCATGTTGATGTCGATGATCTCGGCGCCCGCGGCTTCCGCCACGCGCGCGCCTTCGGCCATCCAATGGGGTTCGCGTCCTGCAAGCTGGATCGTCAGCGGCTCGACCTCGCCTGCACCTGCCGCCCTGCGGACGACATCGGGGCGGGCCCTCACCAGCTCATCGCTCGCCACCATTTCCGAGACGACCAGACCCGCGCCCAGATTATGGGCGGCCCGCCGGAAAGGAAGATCCGTGATGCCGGCCATGGGCGCGAGCAGGACGGAAGTCCGGAGGCTATGCTGGCCGATTGAGATGGTCAAAATATAGGCACCAAAAGGTATTGCACAAATTTTCAACAATCTACCGCAGCTGCGAAGGTGTTGCAAGCCATTCCAGGCCGGTTTTTGTCTTGCTTCGCCGCGAGGCTAATGCGACACGAGCCTTCATGACTGTCGCGGCGCTCATCGTGGCGGCCGGCCGGGGCACACGTGCCGGGCCGGGTGCGCCCAAGCAATACAGGCTGCTGGGCGGCGAGCCGGTGCTGCGCCGGACGCTGGCCGCCTTTGCCTTGCATGAAGGCGTATCCCACGTTCTGGCGGTTATCCACCCCGACGACGCCGACGCCTATGAGGAGGCCGCGCGCGGGTTGCCGAAGCTGCTGCCGCCCTGTGCGGGGGGCGCGAGCCGGCAGGCTTCGGTGCTTCTGGGCCTTGAAGCGCTTGCGGCCGCCGCGCCTGCCCGCGTGCTCATTCACGACGGCGCGCGGCCGCTTGTCAGCGCGGAGATTATTTCGCGCAGCATCGCGGCGCTCGACAGCCATCAAGGCGCGCTTGTCGCGCTCCCCGTCACCGACACCATAAGGCGGGCGGCAAAAGGGATTGCGGGCGATACCGTTCCCCGCGACGGGCTCTGGCGGGCGCAGACGCCGCAGGCATTCCACTTTGACGCAATACTCGATGCGCACAGGAAAGCGGCAGGCGCCGACTTCACCGACGATGTGGCGGTTGCGGCGGCGGCCGGCATTGAGGTCGCAATGATCGAGGGGGACGAGGCCAATATGAAGATCACCGGCGCCGACGACCTTGCGCGCGCAGAGCGGCTGATTGCGAGCGCGGGCGAAACGCGCACGGGCTCGGGCTTCGACGTGCATCGCTTCGGGCCCGGCGACCATGTGATGCTTTGCGGCGTGCGCGTGCCGCATGATGCGGGTCTTGTCGGCCATTCCGATGCCGATGCCGGACTTCATGCCCTGACCGACGCCGTTCTCGGCGCGCTTGCGCAAGGCGATATCGGACAGCATTTCCCGCCGAGCGATCCGCAATGGAATGGCGCTTCGTCGGACCGCTTTCTCGCTCACGCCGCGAAACTCGCGCGCGAGGCGCGGGCCCGGATCGTTCATGTCGATGTCACGCTCATCTGCGAGCGGCCGAAGATCGGGCCGCATGCGCCGGCCATGCGAGCGCGCATTGCCGATATTTTGGGTATCGAGGTTGCGCGGGTGAGCGTCAAGGCAACGACGACCGAAGGCCTCGGCTTTACGGGCCGGGCCGAGGGGCTTGCGGCGCAGGCGCTCGCCACTTTGTCCTTCAGTTGACGGAGACTTTCGGCTGATGGTCCTCACACCCCTTCCCGCTTCCTTGCGCTTCGGCGATCCGGTCGCGCTCATCGCCACATGGTTCGGCGCGGGGCTTCTGCCGAAGGCGCCGGGAACATGGGGTTCGCTCGCGGCCTTGCCGGCCGCCTTGTTGCTCCACTGGATCGGCGGGCCATGGATGCTGGTAGCAGGCTCCATCGTCATTTTCGCCGTCGGCATATGGGCTGCGGCGCGCTATGCGGCGGCGCTCGGCAAAGCTGATCCTTCCGAAGTCGTGATCGACGAAGTCGCGGCGCAATGGCTGGTGCTTTCCGTGCTGCCGCTCACGCCCTTCGCCTGGCTGGCGGGCTTTGCCTTTTTCCGCTTTTTTGATGTCGTGAAGCCCTGGCCAGTCAGCCTCGCCGATCGGCGTCTCAAGGGCGGGATCGGCATCATGGCGGACGACATGGTGGCCGCGCTTTATGCCATTCTGCTCATTCTCGTTTGCCGCCATTTCACCGGGGCCGTCTGATGTCGCTTTTTCCTCGCCCGCTCGTGCAACGCGCCGAACTTCTTCTCGCCGACTGCCGCGACGCGAAACTCAAGATCGCCACGGCGGAATCCTGCACCGGCGGCCTCATCGCGGCCCTGCTGACGGAAATTCCCGGCTCGTCCGATGTTGTCGAGCGCGGCTTCGTCACCTATTCGAACGAGTCCAAGCGGGACTCCCTCGGCGTGCCGGGCGATCTCATCGCCGATTTCGGCGCGGTGAGCGAACCCGTGGCGCGCGCCATGGCGGAAGGCGCACTCAACAATTCGCGGGCGCAGATTTCCGTCTCGGTGACGGGCGTGGCCGGACCCGGCGGCGGCACGCCGATGAAGCCGGTTGGGCTCGTTCATTTCGGCGCGGCACGACGCGGCAAAAGCATCATCCATGAATCGCAGCGCTTCGGCGATATCGGCCGCGAGGCGATCAGGCTGAAAAGCGTCGAGTTCGCGCTCGACATGTTACGGCGGATGATCTGACGGCTATTGCGGCGACGGCATCGGCTCGGACGAGCCGAGCGGCGGCAGAGCCTGCTTGCCGTATAGCGCATCCGCGCGGTCCACGAAGGCCTGCATCATGCGCGCGAAGGCCTTCGAGAAGACACCGCTGATCAGCTTCTGAAGCGTCGCACTGCGAAACTCGAAGTCGATGAAGAAATGGATGCGCGAGCCGCCTTCGGCCAGCGGCTCGAACTGCCATTTGTTGGCGAGATATTTGAAAGGCCCCTGCACATAGTGCACGTCGATGGTGCGGGTGGCTTTGTCGAGCACGACGCGGCTGGTGAATTGCTCCCGGAAAACCTTGTAGGCGATGATGAGGTCGGCGGTGACGACTTCCGTTTCGCCTTCGGCTTCACGCTTGCGGATGCGCGCAGCGGCGCACCAGGGAAGAAAAGTCGGATAGAGCTCGATGCCCGCGACCAACGAGAACATGTCATCGGCCGCGTAAGGCACGTCGCGCGTCTGATGGGCGGCAGGCATGCTTTATCCGCGTGCGATTTGGGCGTTGCGCGCGTCGCGCATGCGGGCGAAGTCCTCGTCCGCGTGATAGGAGGAGCGCGTCAGCGGGCTCGACGAGACCAGCAGAAATCCCTTGGTGCGCGCAACCGTTTCATAGGACTTGAATTCGTCCGGCGTGACGAAGCGGTCGACGGCGGCGTGCTTGCGCGTCGGCTGGAGATACTGGCCGATGGTCAGGAAATCGATATTGGCCGAGCGCATGTCGTCCATGACCTGCAACACTTCCTCGCGCGTTTCGCCGAGGCCGACCATGATGCCGGACTTGGTGAAGATCGTCGGGTCGATTTCCTTCACGCGCTGCAAAAGGCGTAGGGAATGGAAGTAGCGCGCGCCGGGGCGGATATTGAGGTAGAGCCGCGGCACGGTCTCGAGATTGTGATTGAAGACGTCCGGCTTCGCGGCGACGACTTTCTCAAGCGCGCCGTCCTTGCGCAGAAAATCGGGCGTCAGGATTTCGATGGTCGTGCCGGGCGAGCGGCGGCGGATGGCCTGGATGACCTCGACGAAATGCTGCGCGCCGCCATCGGCGAGATCGTCGCGATCGACCGAGGTGATGACGACATGCTTCAAGCCGAGCTTCGCGACGGCCGTGGCGACATGCTCCGGCTCGTGGGCGTCAAGGGCACCGGGCAGTCCCGTCTTCACGTTGCAGAAGGAGCAGGCGCGCGTGCAGGTGTCGCCCATGATCATCATGGTCGCGTGCTTCTTCGACCAACACTCGCCGATATTGGGGCAGCCCGCTTCCTCGCAAACCGTGACGAGATTGTTCTCGCGGACGATCTGTTTCGTTTCCGAATAGATGGGCGAGCCGGGCGCCTTGACCCTGATCCATTCGGGCTTGCGGAGGATGGGCGTGTCGGGGCGATGCGCCTTTTCAGGATGGCGCGGGCGCGGCGCCACCGCGCCGCCGTCCTTCAGAGTATCGATGATTGTCGCCATGCGTCACACGCCCGTCTGCTCGTCACAACATGGATAGAAGGTTGGCGCGATTCAAGCAAATCGGCGGCGCGCCGAGCAGTGAATCCGGGTTCAGTGGCGTTCCGTCATTCCGGCTCGGCAAGGTCGTAGAGCCCACCCAGCATCTGGGGCGTGCCGGCATCCGTCACGATGGGCAGGTAGCAGGCTTCGAAATTCACATGTTCGAGATCGAGGCCCGTCAGGCGACCGCGAAGAAAGGCCGGCCGCCCCCTGGCGAAGACTTCCATGTGAAAGGCAATCTGCTCGGCCGCCATGCGCGGGCTGTAGCATTCGGTGAAGCGCCTGCCTGTGCATTTCATGCCGATGCGGCGTTCGTTCTGGGAACCGACGAGGCGATAGAGGAGATCCTTGCCGCCATCGACGGGCTCGACGATGAAAACGCCGCCCAGAACCTTCTTCAGGTCGACCGGGTCGACGTCGCGGCGCAGCACGATGGCGTCGGCGTTCAGCCGTTCTCGCCAGTAAGCAAGAATGAATTGGTTCTTGGGGTGTGCCGGCGCGCCAACTTCGACGACTTCGTAGTCGACTTGCGACGCGCCCGTTGCCAGGGTCGGCTCATTCAACATGCCCCACCTCCAGCCTCAGATACTGGAGGAACAGGCTTAACCGGCCGTTAATTCCAACGCCCAATAGCCCGAAATGCTCATTCTTCAGGCTTTTCCAAAGCGCGCATGCGTCTTTTCTGTGCCCAAAGATTGAGCGACTCCACGCCGATCGAGAAGGCCACCGCGAAGTAAAGGTAGGGTTTCGGAATGTGGAAGTGGAGCGCGTCGGCGATCAGCGAGACGCCGATCAGGATCAGGAAGCTCAGGGCGAGCATCTTGATCGTCGGATGCTTGTCGACAAAGGCCGCGACCGACTCGGCGCAGAAGATCATAACCACCACGGCAGCGAGAACGGCCGTCGCCATGATGACGAAGTGATCGGACATGCCGACCGCCGTCATGACGGTGTCGAAGGAAAAAACGATGTCGATGATCGCGATCTGCACAACCGTCATGGCGAGGGTCGGGGCCACAACGCCAGGTTTCTGCATGTCATGCTCGCCTTCGACCGCATGATGGATTTCAGTGGTCGATTTGACGAGAAGAAACAGGCCGCCGCCGAAGAGGATGATGTCGCGCCACGAAATGGCGAGGTCGCCGAGATTGAAAACCGGCCGCGTCAGGGTGACGATCCATGCGATGGAGGCGAGAAGCGCAAGGCGTGTCACCAGCGCCGCCATAAGGCCGAGACGCCGACCGAGCTTCTGCTTGTCCTTGGGCAACCTCGAGGCAAGGATCGCGAGAAAAATAAGGTTGTCCACGCCCAGCACGATCTCAAGAATCGTGAGCGTCAGAAGACTGGCCCAGTTTTCGGGGCTGGAGAAAATTTCGATCATGGCTCTGAGACTAGATGTGGAGAGCGCGACCGAAAGCGTCAAGCACGGATTCGTGCATTATTTCGCTGAGAGTGGGGTGCGGGAAGATCGTTTGCATCAAATCGGCTTCCGTCGATTCCAGGGCCCGGGCGACGGTATAGCCCTGGATGAGCTCTGTCACTTCGGCGCCGATCATATGGGCACCCAGAAGCTCGCCGGTCCTGGCGTCGAAAACGGTCTTTACCAGTCCGTCCTGCTCGCCGAGAGCGATGGCTTTGCCATTGGCGCGGAAGGGAAACCGGCCGACCTTTACCTCGCGTCCGCCTTCCTTCGCCCGCGCCTCGGTCAGGCCCACGCTGGCGATCTGCGGCGAGGAATATGTGCAGCCCGGAACTTTTGTGACGTCGAGCGGGTGGAGCCCCTTCGCACCTGCAATGCGTTCGGCGGCTATCACGCCTTCATGCATGGCCTTGTGGGCGAGCCAGGGCGCGCCCACAAGATCGCCGATGGCATAGACGCCCTTCACACCTGTCTCCAGCCATTCGTTGACGACGACATGGCCCCGGTCGATTTTCACGCCGGCCTGTTCGAGCCCCAGGTCTTCGACATTGCCTGTGATGCCGACGGCTGAAATGACCCGGTCGACGGTCAGCGTTTCCTTCTTGCCGTCCTTGAGGCCAATTGTCGCGGTTACGCTGTCTGCGCCCTTTTCCAGCTTCTCCACCTTGGCCGAGAGCAGGAGCTTCATGCCCTGCTTCCTGAACGCCTTGGCGGCGAGGTCCGAAATCTCCGCGTCCTCGACCGGAAGAATGCGGTCCATCACTTCGACGACTGTGACTTCGACGCCGAAGGCGCGATAGAAACTCGCAAACTCGATGCCTATCGCGCCCGAACCGATGACCAGCAGAGACTTCGGCATGGCGGCCGGCACCATCGCCTCGCGATAGGTCCAGATGAGCTTTCCGTCAGGCTCGATGCCCGGCAAGGTGCGCGCTCGTGCGCCGGTTGCGAGGATAATGTTTTTGGCCTGAAGCTCACTCTTGCCGCTTGCGCCTTCGACCAGGATGCGGCCGGGTGCGCCAAGCTTCGCCCTGCCCTCGATCACGGCGATCTTGTGTTTCTTCATCAGGAATTTGACGCCGTTCGAAAGCTGCTCGGCGACCTTGCGCGAGCGCTTGACGACGGCGGCGGCATCGAAGCCGATATTGTCGGCCTTGAGACCGAACTCCTCCAGACGACTGAGCGAATGATAAATCTCGGCCGAGCGCAGCAAGGCCTTGGTCGGGATGCAGCCCCAGTTGAGGCAGATGCCGCCCAATTCCGCGCGTTCGACAATCGCGACATCCATGCCAAGCTGCGCGGCGCGGATCGCGGCCACATAGCCGCCGGGGCCCGAGCCGATGACGACGAGATCGTAAGTTTTTTCGGCCATCGCTTCGGTCCTCAAAGCAGCATGGAAGGCGGATATTCGACGAAGGCTTTGAAGGCTTCGAGGAATTTCGCGCCGAGCGCGCCGTCAATCGCGCGGTGATCGCAGGACATCGTCACCGTCATGACGGTTGCGACCGTGAGTTTTCCGTCCTTCACGACGGGGCGTTCCTCGCCCTTGCCGACGGCGATGATCGCCGCCTGGGGCGGATTGATGACCGCCGTGAACGACTTGATGCCGAACATGCCGAGATTGGAAATCGAGAAGCTGCCGCCTTCGAACTCGTTCGGCTTCAGTTTTTTCGTGCGCGCACGTTCCGCGAGCGTCTTGGCTTCAGTCGAGATTTCGGCGAGGCCCTTCGTTTCGGCGCTGCGGATGATCGGCGTGATGAGGCCGCCGTCGAGCGCGACGGCGATGCCGACATCGGCATGTTTGTGTTTCAGGAGCGAGGTTCCGGCGAAGCTCACATTGGCGTCCGGCACCTTCATCAAGGCGAGCGCAGAGGCGCGGATGATGAAGTCGTTGACCGACAGCTTCACGCCATCCTCGGACTTAGCGTTCAGCTCCTTGCGGATGCGCAGCAGCTCGTCGAGTTCGCAATCAATGGTGAGATAGAAGTGCGGGATTTCCTGCATCGCCTGCGTCAGACGGCGCGCGATGGTCTTGCGCATGCTGTCGAGAGGAACTTCTTCATAGGAGCCCACTTCGTAGAAGGCGCGCGGGTCGATGGCCGGGCCGCTCACAGGCGTGGGGGCGCCCGATGCAGCCGGACGCGGCGCCGCCTGGCCGGGCTTTGCCTTTTCGACGTCGGCCTTCACGATGCGCCCGCGAGGTCCTGTGCCAGTGACACTCGCAAGGTCGACGCCCTTGTCCTTGGCGATGCGGCGCGCAAGGGGCGAGGCGAAAACACGCGCGCCGTCGGCCTTCGCGACAGCAGGCATTGCCGCTTCGGGCTTAGGCGACGGCTTTGCGCTTTCTTCTTTTGGGAGAACGGGCGCCGGCGCGGCTTCTTTCTTCGCGGCGGGCGCCGGCACGGCGGTGGCATCGGTCAATGCGCTCGCGTCTTCACCCTCGGCAAGCAATATGGCAATCGGCTTGTTGACCGGCACGTTCTCCGTGCCTTCCGTCACCAGCAGCTTGCCGATGCAGCCTTCGTCGACCGCTTCGACTTCCATCGTCGCCTTGTCGGTCTCGATTTCGGCGATAATGTCGCCGGAATGCACTTCATCGCCTTCTTTTACGTGCCATTTGGCAAGCTTGCCCTCTTCCATGGTGGGCGAGAGCGCGGGCATGAGGATCGGTGTCGGCATGATCCGTTCCTCCTAGCGGTAGCAGACGGCTTTCACCGCCTGCACCACATCGTCCGCGCTCGGAAGAGCGAGCTTTTCGAGGTTCGCCGCATAGGGCATCGGCACGTCCTTTTGGGTCACGCGCAGGATCGGCGCATCGAGCCAGTCGAAGGCGTCGGCCTGAACGCGGGCGGCAATCTCTGCGCCGATGCCGCAGACGGGCCATGTCTCCTCGACGGTGACGAGGCGATTGGTCTTCTTCACCGAGGCGACGATGGTGTCGATGTCGAGCGGGCGCAGCGTCCTGAGGTCAATGATCTCGGCGTCGATCCCTTCCTCGGCGAGCTTTGCCGCGGCTTCGAGACAATAAGTGAGGCCGTGACTGTGCGAAACGAGCGTCACGTCCTTGCCCACTTTCAGGATGCGCGCCTTGCCGATGGGCAGCACATAGTCGTCGAGCTTCGGCACGTCGAAGGATTTGCCGTAGAGGATTTCGTTTTCGAGGAAGATGACCGGATTGGGATTGCGGATCGCGGCCTTCAGCAGCCCCTTCGCATCCGCCGCCGAATAGGGCGCGATGACGATGAGGCCGGGAATATGCGCATACCAGGATGCATAGTCCTGGCTGTGCTGCGCGCCGACGCGCGAGGCCGGGCCGTTCGGTCCGCGAAAGACGATGGGCGAATGCATCTGGCCGCCCGACATGTAATGCGTCTTCGCGGCCGAGTTGATGATCTGGTCGATCGCCTGCATGGCGAAATTGAAGGTCATGAATTCGACGATGGGGCGGAGCCCGGCGAGCGCCGGGCCGACGCCGAGGCCGGCAAAGCCGTGGTCGGTGATAGGCGTATCGACGACGCGCGCCGGGCCGAATTCCTCGAGCAGCCCTTGCGTGACCTTGTAAGCGCCTTGATATTCCGCAACCTCTTCGCCCATGACGAAGACATTCTTGTCGCGGCGCATTTCTTCGGCCATAGCGTCGCGCAAGGCTTCGCGCACGGTCTGCGAGACGAATTCCGTGCCTTCCGGGAGGTCGGGATCGGCAGGTGTTGCGACCGGCTCCGGCGCGGGGGCGGGTTTTGCCGGTGCGGCTGCGGGTGTGGCTTCGGATTTTGCGGGTTTCGCCGCAGGTGCAGACGGGGCGGGAGCCGCCCCGGCGCTTTCGCCCT
Source organism: Parvibaculum sp. (assembly GCA_031291615.1). Taxonomy (GTDB): domain Bacteria; phylum Pseudomonadota; class Alphaproteobacteria; order Parvibaculales; family Parvibaculaceae; genus Parvibaculum. Next base: position 14,085 of record JARLIS010000019.1, on the reverse strand, counting down.
CGCCCGCTATGACGGCGATGACGGCATTGACCTTTACGTTCTCGGTGCCGGCGGGCACGACAAGTTTCACGATCCTGCCTTCGTCCACCGCCTCGACTTCCATCGTCGCCTTGTCGGTCTCGATTTCGGCGATGACATCGCCGGAGCGAACTTCATCGCCTTCCTTGACCAGCCATTTGGCGAGTGTGCCCTCTTCCATGGTCGGCGAGAGCGCGGGCATCAGAATGTTTGTCGTCATGGTTCAGGCCCCCGCCACGGCGACAGGCGACAGCACGTCGGTCCACAATTCCTTCGGATCGGGCTCGGGGCTCGCCTGCGCGAACTCCGCCGCCTCGGCGACGACGGCCCTGATCTCCTTGTCGATTTCCTTCAACTCGTCCTCGCTCGTGCCGCCTTCGAGAAGCCGGTGGCGCACCTGCTCGATCGGGTCGTGCTCGGCGCGCATCTTGTTCACTTCTTCCTTGGCGCGGTATTTCGCCGGATCGGACATGGAGTGGCCGCGATAGCGATAAGTCATCATTTCGAGGATGTAGGGGCCCTTGCCGGCGCGGCACCAAGTGATCGCCTTGTCCGCGGCGGTCTGCACGGCATGCACGTCCATGCCGTCCACCTGTTCGCCGGGAATGTTGAAGCTGACGCCGCGCTTCGACAGGTTCGTCTGCGCGGAGGCGCGGGCAATCGAGGTGCCCATCGCATACTGGTTGTTCTCGATCACATAGACGACAGGCAGGGTCCAGAGCTCGGCCATGTTGAAGCTCTCATAGACCTGCCCCTGGTTCGCGGCGCCGTCGCCGAAAAAGGTGAGGCTCACATTGTCATTGCCGCGATATTTGTTGGCGAAGGCGAGGCCGGTACCCAGCGGCACCTGCGCGCCGACGATGCCGTGTCCACCATAGAAGGCCTTCTCCACGCTGAACATGTGCATGGAGCCGCCCTTGCCGCGCGAATAGCCGCCCGAGCGCCCCGTCAGTTCCGCCATGACGCCCTTGGGGTCCATGCCGCAGGCCAGCATGTGGCCGTGGTCGCGATAGCCGGTGATGATCTGGTCGCCGGGCTTCGCCGCGCCCATGACGCCGACGATCACCGCCTCCTGACCGATATAGAGATGGCAGAAGCCGCCGATGAGGCCCATGCCGTACATCTGGCCGGCCTTTTCCTCGAAGCGCCTGATGAGCAGCATTTCGCGATAGGCCTTCAGATCGTCGGCGCGGGATGGCGCTGCGGGGCTGTCGGCCTTCTTTTTCGGCGCGGCTTTCTTTGCGGCGGGTTTCGAAGACGGCGAGGTTCTGGCTGGTTTTTTGGCCATGCTTTATCCGCTTGCGTGCCGGCGCGACCGGCGAATATGGAAGCGCCGGACAGCTCGATCCGGCTTTCAGCCTTGATACAACTGTACCGTAAATATCTGAATAATATGATGAAAATCGAGATTAACCGAATTTCGGTTAAACGCCCTACCCCGCCAAGGACTTAGCGCGGCGGATTTGCCGCGGGCCGGTCGCGGAAGATCACGATGTCGTTCGGATTGGCGAGGCCCAGCGTCGCACGGGCGCGCTCATCGAGGAGATCGGGGTCGAGGCTTTCAGGCCGCAGCAAGGCGACCTGGCGATCGAGCTGCTCATGCGTCGCGCGCACGCCCGCCAGTTGCTGCTCCAGCGTGTCGACGCGGTTCTGGAGGCTCAACCAGGCTATGAACCCATGGCGGCCATAGACGGCGTGATAGGCGAAATAGGAAATCACGATCAGGCAGACGAGCGGGATCAGCGCGTGGCGCAGCCGCAGCGGTTCTCTCGTTCGAATCAAGCCCAAATCCTTCATAAACAAGAAGGAATCACAGTTGGATTCCCGTCGTCAACAGTTCTTGCGAGAAAGCGTCATCCGCTTCGACGGCGAGAGCCGCCCGAATAAAAAAGGGCTGCGCGCCCCAGGGGAGTCACGCAGCCCAGTTTAGCGATAAGACCGTGGAGGGAACTTATCGCACGCCCAATTGCCGGATCGAGTTCGGCGTGTAGCGGCTCGGATCGAGCTCGTCGGCGAAGTAGTTCACCGGCGGCTCTTCGTTCTGGAGTCCGAGAGCCAGATAGCGGCCGGCCTGGAGGTCGTAGACGACTTCCGTGCCCGAACCGCAGAGCGGCACGTTGTAGCGCTGAAGCTGACCGAGTTCCTGGACGCGCCAGAGCTGGCCACGGCCGTCATAGAGTTCGGCCTGAGACACCTGCCAGGCGTCTTCGTCGTTGTGATAGACGCGACGGGCATAGACGTGACGCGTGCCGGCCTTCAGACGCGCTTCGAAGTTCCAGGTGCGGTGCACTTCGTAACGAATGGCATCCTGGTTGAGATGAAGCGGCTTGATGTAGTCCTTGTACTTCGTGGACTCGGCCTTGTAGTCGTTCGCGGCGATGATGCGCGGCGACTTGTCGATGACCTGCCAGTCGTAACGGTCGAGCGCGCCGTTGAAGCCGTCGAAGGCGTCAGAGGTCGACAGACCGTCCGAGTTCGTGCCCGGATTGTCGTAGGAGATGTTCGGAGCGCGACGGACGCGACGCGTGCCGGGGCTGTACTGCCAGGCCTGACGGCCGCCATTGAGCGTGGCGTTGAGGGCTTCGAGAACGAGGATCACGTTGCCCGCTTCACGCGCCGGAGCGATCGTGTTGGCGATGTAGTAGAGCGAGATGTTGTTCAGATCTTCGGCCGACTTCTTCGACGGGTCCGACCAGTTCAGAATGGCTTCGTCCTGGACGATGGTCAGCGTGTAGTCGCCGCCACGGGTCACGGGCGCCGCAGCGAACTGACGCGTCGCCTTGAACGAGCGATAGCGCAGCGTGTGGTTCCACATGATTTCGTTAGCGTTGTTCACGACCGGGAAGGGGAAGCCCATGATGGCCCCGCCGACGCCCGAGCCGCCGCCGTTCAGCACGCCGACCTTGGCGTTGTTCTTGGTCGCCGAGTAAACGCGGTCCGGATAGGCGCAGGTGCGGCGCGTCTGGTACACGTTCATCTTGTAGTCGGGATAGGTCTTCAGCAGCGCCTTGTAGCCATCCGTCAGCAGCGCATCGTATTGCGCGGCATTGCTCGCCGTGATCGTGTACTTGATCGGATCGCTGGCAAACGGATCGGCGAGATGATCGCCCGGCTTGTAGCTGACATTGCTCGGCACGGTCGGCAGGCCGCCCGTCCAGGCAGGAATGTCGCCCTCGCCCGCCTTTTCGGCGCCGATCGGCGTCAGGTCTGCCCCGAGCCGGTTGACCTGCGCGTCCGGTACCTGGGCATGCGCTGCCAAAGGCGCGCCGACCGCCAATGCGATCGCTGCCACATAAGAAATCTTCATTCCGAGTCTCCTCCCTCCAAACGTCGCCCCACATATGGGTGTTTTAATCTTATATCTCTATTGACTGATAATATTCGATTTTTGTCAATCGTCATGTTCGGTTGACTAACCAGCTTTATGCGGGGATGCGCTACGCATTCAGATTTATGGGGCCGCTGCCATATGCTAATTGTCGTCAGGCGTAATTTCGTCAGCGACGGCAATGCACGGGATTTGCGACCATATGCAGAATGATCTCATCGCGGACACAACCGCCCATCTAAGGCGCCATCACAGGGCCAAGGGCGCCGTCGACGATACACGCGAGCGGATCGTCGCCGCCGCCATCGCGCAAATTCATCGCCATGGGCATGTGAAGACGACCATGGCCGACATAGCGCAGCACTGCGCGATGTCACCCGCAAACGTTTACCGATTCTTTCCGACCAAGGCCGCGCTCGTCGAGGCCGTTTCGGAAGTGTGGCTCGGGGTCACCGAGGAGCACGCGCGCAACGTGGCGCTGCGTCCCAAGAGCGCGGCGGAGCGCGTCCGCGACTACATCGTGGAAGTCCATGAATTCGTCCGTGATCGTCATACTTTCGAGGACGAAGTCCACGAAACCTGCGTCGCGGCGTCGGTGGAACGCTGGCCCTGCATGGTCCGCCACGAACAGGCGCTCACGGACATATTCGCGTCCATCCTTGCCGACGGCGTGCGCTCGAGCGAATTCGACATCGACGATGTGCCGAAGACGGCGGCCGTGATGCGTTCGGCGATGATGAAATTCCACAGCCCGATCCTCGTCGCCCAGTTCCACCGCGAAAATCTGGTGGAACAGGCAATCGAGCTTTCGGACTTTCTGGTGAACGCGATCCGCGCGCGCGCGAATTTCTGCGCGGTCTAGCGCTTCAGCACGGAGCGGCCGGCATATTCAGCCGACGGTCCGAGCAGTTCTTCGATGCGGATGAGCTGGTTGTACTTCGCCAACCGGTCCGAACGCGCGAGCGAACCCGTCTTGATCTGACCGCAATTCGTTGCGACCGCGAGGTCGGCAATGGTCGAATCTTCCGTCTCGCCCGAGCGATGCGACATGACCGCCGTGTAGCTCGCGCGCTGCGCCATCTCGACGGATTCAAACGTCTCGGTCAGCGAACCGATCTGGTTGACCTTCACCAGAATGGAGTTCGCCACGCCCTTCGAAATGCCGTCGGCGAGGCGCAGCTTGTTCGTGACGAACAGGTCGTCGCCGACAAGTTGAACCTTGTCGCCGATGGCGTCGGTCAGGGCCTTCCAGCCCTCCCAGTCGTCTTCGGCCATGCCGTCTTCGATCGAGATGATCGGATAGCGCGATACGAGCTTTGCCCAATAGTCGACCATGCCGCCGGCATCGAGCTTCTTGCCCTCGCCTTCGAGGTCATAGACGCCCTTTTTGTAGAACTCGGTCGAGGCGGCATCGAGCGCAAGGTAGATGTCCTCGCCGGGGCGGTAGCCCGCCTTCTCGATCGCCTTCATGACGAAGCCGATGGCGTCCTCGGTCGAAGCGAGGTTCGGCGCGAAGCCGCCTTCGTCGCCCACATTGATGTTGTGACCGGCGGCCTTCAGCTCGGACTTCAGAGTGTGGAAGACTTCGGAGCCCATGCGGACGGCGTCGGCGAGCGTTTCCGCCGCGACGGGCATGATCATGAATTCCTGAATGTCGATGGGATTGTCCGCATGCTGACCGCCATTGACGATGTTCATCATCGGCACCGGCAGGATGCGGGCCGACGGGCCGCCGAGGTAGCGGAAGAGCGGCTGGCCGGTCGATTCCGCCTGGGCCTTGGCGACGGCGAGCGAGACGCCGAGAATGGCGTTGGCGCCGATGCGCGACTTGTTGGGCGTGCCGTCCAGTTCGCACATCGCACGGTCGATGGAAATCTGCTCCTCGGCATCCATGCCACCGATGGTTTCGAAAATCTCGCCATTGACTGCGGCGACCGCCTTGAGGACGCCCTTGCCCTTGTAGCGCGAGCCGCCGTCGCGGAGCTCGACGGCTTCATGTGCGCCTGTCGAGGCGCCGGACGGGACGGCGGCCCGGCCGAATGCGCCGTCTTCCAGCAACACATCGACCTCAACCGTGGGATTGCCCCGGCTGTCCAGAATTTCGCGCCCGGTAATGTCGATGATCGCGGCCATGTCAGCTCCAACTCCGCAGGTTTTGGTTGGCGCGTTTCTAGCCGAGAGGCGGGCCGAGCGAAAGGGGCACCCGTCCCTTTCCGGCCTAATCGGCCTGGGCCAGGGCGTATTCCTTGCCGATGTGGTCCAGCGATATGGTGTCCGGCGCCCTTGCGATCAGCCGCTCGCGCTGGCTCGCAATGAACTTGCGTTCGGCATCGATCAGCGCGCGGCCAAGGCCGACGCAGAACTCCTGCCCGGCATTGAGCTGGCGGCCGTCGGGCTGGCCCTCGGCCTCGACCTTGTCGAGCGCGGCCCATGCCTCGTCATTTTCGGCGAGCCTCACATCCAGCAGTTCCTTGATTCGCGACTTCGGCAGATAGGGCGCGAATTGAAGGATATACATGAACTCCGAGCGCAGCCTCTGACGCGCATGGCAGGTCATCAGCGCGTTGATGCATACCGCACGGCCCGCCTCGGTGATCTCGTAGACCTTCTTGTTCGGCCTGTGCTCCTGCTCCACCCGCTGAAACGTGACCAGCCCCTCATCGGCGAGTTCATTGAGCGACGGATAGATATTGCTGATCGTCACATCGACGATTTTCGATACCTCCTGCTCCAGCGTTTTCTTGATGTCGTAGCCCGTTGCAGGGCCCGCAATAAGAACGCTGAGCAGCAATTCCTTCGTATTCATATCCGCCTCCTCCCCCGAGCAGCAGACTCCCCCCTTGCGGGAAGTTATGTTTTTTGCATATAAGTTTACAAATCCTAGGTGTTTTCCACCTATTACTACAATTCATATGCAACTGGTTCCTCCCAATCCGGATCCAGTCGCTCGTCCTTTCCTCTGCCGGCTGGGCTGCCGGTGGTCGTCCTCCATGTCTGAGCCGGGAATCAATCCGGCCATTTCCAAGAATAACAGGGAGAAACCCTCAAAATGAGACTATCTGCGGGAACATCGCCTGTCACGGCCGAACGCCGTAGCAGTCTGATCGTCGCCTCTGCCATGGCTGGCGCCCTGGCAATCGGCTTCTGGGCGGGGGCTGCCCAGGCCGACGCCTACAAGTTCGGCGACATCGACCTCTCGATCGACACCACCGTGTCGGCCGGCCTGACCATGCGAACAAGCGCGCGCGATTGCAGCCACGTCTCGCTTGTGAACGGCGGCTGCCGCTCTTCGAGCGGCCGCACCACCGGCGTCAACTCCGACAACGGCAATCTCAACTTCAACCGTTGGGACCTGGCCGACGCGACCGGCCGCATCACGGCCGATGTGCAGGCCAAGTGGGAAAACTACGGCGTCTTCGTTCGTCCGACGGCCTTCTACAACGCCATCTATGCGAACAACGATCTGCGCTTCCACGATCTGAACGACGACGGCAAGGGCCAGCTCGACTACAGCGTGAACGTGCTCGACGCCTTCGTTTACGGCAATTACGACATCGCCGGACATTCGACGACGATTCGTTTCGGCAAGCAGGCGCTCAACTGGGGTGAAAGCCTCTTCATTACGGGCGGCATCAACTCGTTCCAGGCTTTCGACGTGACGGCCCTTCGTTCGGCTGCTTCCGAACTGAAGGACGGCATGACGCCGATGCCGATGGTTTACGCGTCTTTCGCGGCGACGGAAGCGCTGACGGTCGAGGCCTTCTGGCAGTTCTCCTACAAGCGCACCGAACTCGATCCGGCCGGCTCGTTCTTCGCGGTCAACGACATCGTCGGCAAGGGCTCGCTCTACGCTCTCTCGTCGCCGGCCGTCGACAATCCCGACCTCGCCATCGCTCCGGGCGACCTCGCCGCGCTTCTCGGCGGCGCACAGGTGCCCATCGCGCTTCGTCGCAGCGAAGATCGCGGCCACAGTAACACGAACCAGTTCGGCGTCGCTGCCCATTACTATGCCGACAATGTCGGCACGGGCACCGACTTCGGCGCCTATTTCGTGCGCTATTCGAGCCGCCTGCCCTATCTCGGCTTCACCAATGGCGGCCTGGACACGGCTCAGTCCTGCGCCACGATTGCGGCGGCGACCCTCGGCGCGCTCACCTGCGCCACCGCTCAGGGCGTCAAGGCGGCCTTCGCCTATGGCGCGAACCAGGCGAAGTATTTCTACGACTTCCCGACCATCAACACGCTGGGCGCGAGCTTCAGCACGACGGTCGAGGGCACGGCGCTTTCGGGTGAAATGACCTTCACGCCGCAGATGCCGTTCGGCATCTCCGACTCGGAACTCAATGCTTCGCAGATCGACGGTCTGGGTGCGGCGATCTACCTGTCGGGCGGCGCGACGAACCGCTTCAGCTCCTATCTCAACGGCGTGGGCGCCAACCAGTCGACGCTCAGTCACATCGACCTCAACGCCTGGCAGGGTCAGTTCGGCACCATCACGTCGTTCACGACTTCGGATTTCATTCCGCGGAATCTCGACGCCGACGGCGCGACCTTCGTGGTCAATGCGGGCTTCGTCTACGTTCCGAGCGCGGGCGACTACCCGCTCAACCGGTCGGGCTTCATCGGCGGCATCAAGAACCCCTTCGCCGCCGCGCTTCTCACCGACGGTGCGACCAACCCGCAATATGCGACGAGCTTCTCGTCGGGTTACCGCATGCTGCTGAAGGCCGATTACAACAACGCCTTCAGCACGCCCGTCACGCTCAGCCCCTATGTGGCCTGGCGCAACGACGTGCTCGGCTACTCGCCGGGTCCGAACACGGCCAACTATCTCAAGGGCCTGAAGGAAGTCACGCTGGGCGTCGACGCCGACTACCAGAGCCGGATCAAGGCGAGCCTGAGCTGGACGTCGAGCTTCGGCGCAGGCTGGTACAATTCCTTCTCCGACCGCGATTTCGCACAGGCGAGCATTTCCTACTCGTTCTGACGGATCGCACCACAACGAGCTAAGTCGAACCCCATCCCCCCCGGACCAGGGGTTCGACGAGAGGCCGCCTCGGGAAGGGCCCTCCCATCCCGAGGCGGTTTTTATTGCCTCCGCCCCCGCCTTCATCGCGCTTGACGCCGGGGCAAGGCTCCTGTTCAACACCCCGAACCGGAGCGATACAGATGGCGCAAAGCGCGGAAAACAAGGCACTCGTGCTGTTTTCGGGCGGACAGGATTCCACTGTCTGCCTTGCCTGGGCGCTTGACCGCTACGAGGCGGTGGAGACGGTCGGCTTCGACTACGGGCAAAGCCATGCCGTCGAACTCGAATGCCGCAGCCGGGTGCGGGCGGAAATCGCGGCGGCCTTTCCGGCCTGGGGCGCGAAGCTCGGCACCGACCACACGCTCCGCCTCGGCGAGCTTGCCGCGATCAGCGAAACGGCGCTGACGCGCGACGTCGCCATCGAGATGAGCGCCAACGGACTGCCCAATACTTTCGTGCCGGGGCGCAACCTGCTCTTTTTCGTTTATGCGGCGGCGCTCGGCTATCGGCGCGGTGCGGACACGCTCGTCGGCGGCATGTGCGAGACGGATTATTCCGGTTATCCCGATTGCCGCAACGACACGATCCAGACGCTCGCTCGCGCGATCGGTCTCGGCATGGCGCGCGATGTGAAAATCGAAACGCCGCTGATGTGGATCGACAAGGCGGCGACATGGACGCTGGCGGAAGAGCTCGGCGGCGCGGCGCTCACCGAGATCATCGTCGAACATACGCATAGCTGCTATCGCGGCGACCGGACGCATCGCCACGACTGGGGCTATGGCTGCGGCGCCTGCCCCGCCTGCGAACTGCGCGCGAACGGCTACGCCAAATGGCGCGCGGCGAAGGTGTGACGCCATGTATTCGGTGAAGGAAATTTTCTACACCTTGCAGGGCGAAGGCGCGAATGCCGGACGGCCCGCCGTGTTCTGCCGCTTCGCCGGTTGCAACCTGTGGACAGGACGCGAACAGGATCGCGCGAGCGCCGTCTGCACATTTTGCGACACGGATTTCGTCGGCACCGATGGCGAAGGCGGCGGCAAGTTCGCCGATGCGGAGGCATTGGCTTCTGCGGTCGAGCAGGCATGGGGCGGTGGCGCGGAAGCGCGCTTCGTCGTCTGCACCGGCGGCGAGCCCTTGTTGCAACTCGACGCGGCATTGATCGCGGCGCTTCATGCGCGCGGCTTCGAGATCGCGGTGGAGACGAACGGCACCGTCGAGGCGCCCGAAGGGCTCGACTGGATCTGCGTCAGCCCGAAGGCGGACGCCGTGCTGAAACTCACCGGCGGAGACGAGTTGAAGCTCGTCTTTCCGCAGGCAAAGGCCGAACCGGGGCGCTTCGAAGGGCTGGAATTCCGCCATTTCTACTTGCAGCCGATGGACGGACCTCATGTCGCAGAGAATACGAAGGCGGCGACGGCCTATTGTCTCGCCCATCCGAAATGGCGGCTCTCGCTGCAAACCCACAAGCTGATCGGCATTCCATGACGCGCATCTACAAAGAGTTCCTGTTCGACGCCGCGCATTACCTGCCGGATGCACCGGAAGGCCATCCGAACCGGCGCGTGCACGGGCATTCGTTCAGGGTGACGCTCTGGCTCGAAGGACCGGTGTCGCCGAAGACGGGCCTCATCCGGCATTTCGAGGAGATCGACCGCGAGATCGCGCCTTTGCGCGAGAAGATCGACCATCACATGCTGAACGAGATTCCAGGCCTCGAAAATCCGACGCTTGAGAATATCGCGGTCTGGCTCTGGAAGAATCTCAAGACGCCGCTGCCGGAGCTTGCGCGGATCGAGGTTCATCGCGCATCGTGCCGCGAGGGCTGCGTCTATGACGGGCCGGAGAGCAAGTGATGGCGCAAAAGACCAAGGCGACGGGACTGACCCAACTCGGCAAGGCCGCGGCCGTTCCCGCCTCGCCGGAAGAGGCCGTTCTCGAACGCGTGCCCAATCCGCATCCCGACACGAATTACAATGCACGCTTCACGGTGCCGGAATTCACCTCGATCTGCCCGGTGACGGGACAGCCGGACTTTGCCCATCTCGTCATCGACTATGTGCCGGGCAAATGGCTCGTCGAGTCGAAGTCGCTGAAGCTCTATCTCCAGAGCTTCCGCAATCACGGCGCGTTTCATGAAGACTGCACTGTCGCCATCGGCAAGAAGCTCGTGAAGCTGCTGGCGCCGAAATGGCTCAGGATCGGCGGCTACTGGTATCCGCGCGGCGGCATTCCGATCGACGTGTTCTGGCAGACGGGCAAGCTGCCATCCGGCGTCTGGGTGCCGGACCAGGGCGTCGCGCCTTATCGCGGTCGGGGCTGACTAATATCCACATCAGGCCTCGTCACCCTTGCTCTTTTGAAACGCTCGCCAGCGTTTCTTTAGCGCGGCTTCCGAAGGGCGCGCAGCGGGTGTGTTTGGTTCCCGTAGAACCTTCAGATGCATCATTTTATATTCAGGCCATTCGCGAACAGTTGTATGAAAATACACTTCGCGGGTATCCGGCTTAATTGCGAGCATATCTGCATCAAAGAGCGCATGCAGATCGCTGCGCAACAGCAATCCGTTTTGTGGGTTATTCGACGGATCTCCGTTAAATCCGTCTATATGGGCAGCTTGGAGAGCTACATTAACGTGGCAGCCGGAAATACAACATTCACTGGAGTAATATTTTTCCAAGCTTCTCCGGAACGCTATTTGCTTTGGTCGCTCTCGAAATTCACGGCGCTTTTTGGTCGAAGTATCCTTCTGTAATTTATATTGGGGAATTTTTTTCTCTTTGTACGGAATAATTACCAAATACTCCGCCGAAAACTTCTTTCTTTGAGCATCTCGCCACTCGGCGGAGATCAACTCGTCCAGAGACGACGTTGAAAATTTCAGACGAATCTCCCCTAGAAACATACCCCACTTATCATTTTCAAAGGGGTACTTTGTATAGTCCAACGTGGAAACGTTATCCTTTGTAACCACCTCACAGAGAGCCCGATAAATCGATTTGCGCGGCCCTATGACTTGATGTTCGAGACGTACAGAACCTAATTTTGCCTCCACAAGCTTTTTGCGCGGAAACAAATCGATGAAACCTTTCGATTCCTCATCCGTCCATTTGATAGCAAAAAAGTCACAAGACATCCGGACCTCATGAAATGAGCGGCGGCTAAGACACAATCGACTTCACAAATAACGGAAATAAGTCAGGACGAGCTAGGAACGAGATCACACTGTCTTGGCAAGCTGGTCGAACTTCTGAAGATTCGTCAGCAGCGCCTCGAGGTCCGAGAGCTTCACCATGTTCGGGCCGTCCGACGGCGCGCTGTCCGGGTCTTCATGCGTCTCGATGAAAACGGCGGCGACGCCGATGGCGACGGCCGCCCGCGCGATATGGGGCACCATGCGGCGGTCGCCGCCCGATGCGTTGCCCTGCCCGCCCGGCTGCTGCACGGAATGGGTCGCGTCGATGACGACCGGGCAGCCGCATTGCTCCTTCATGATCGGGATCGCGCGCATATCGTTGACGAGCGTGTTGTAGCCGAAGCTGACGCCGCGCTCGGTCGCCAGCACGTTCGGATTGCCGGCATCGACGACCTTGCTCACGACGTTCTTCATGTCCCAGGGCGCGAGGAACTGGCCCTTCTTGACGTTGACGACCTTGCCCGTCTGCGCCGCCGCTTCGAGAAGATCGGTCTGACGGCAGAGGAAGGCCGGAATCTGGAGCACGTCGATGACGGGCGCGAGTTCGGCGCATTGCTCGCGCTCATGCACATCGGTGAGCACGGGGACGCCCAGTTCCTTGCGCAGGTCGTCGAAGATCGGCAATGCGAGTTCGAGGCCGAGGCCGCGCTTTGCATTGCGGCTGGTGCGGTTCGCTTTGTCGAAGGAGGTCTTGTAGATGAAGCCGATGCCGAGGCGCTTCGCGATTTCCTGAATGGCGCCCGCCATGTCGAAGGCGTGTTGGCGCGTTTCGAGCTGGCAGGGACCGGCGATCAGCGTGAACGGTTTGTCGTTCGCGATTTCGAGATTGCCGATCCTGACGGTGGCATTGGCTGGCATGGATAGGTTCCCTCGATCTTCTTTTACGCCATTGCGAGCGAAGCGAAGCAATGACGTGAAGAAAAAATCAGACCAATCGGCTCTGCGTCACGGCCGCTTCGATGAATGAACGGAACAAGGGGTGCGGATCGAAGGGCTTCGACTTCAGTTCCGGATGATACTGCACGCCGATATACCAGGGGTGGTCGGGTATCTCGATCGTTTCCGGCAACAGCCCGTCCGGCGAGACGCCCGATACCAGCATGCCCGCATCTTCCAGTTGCTTGCGATAGGTCATGTTGACTTCGTAGCGGTGGCGGTGGCGTTCGCTGATGCGCGTCGAGCCGTAGATTTCGGCGATGCGGCTGCCTTCCTGGAGAACGGCGTCATAGGCGCCGAGGCGCATGGTGCCGCCGAGGTCGCCATTGGCGGCGCGGCGGACGAGTTCGTTCTGCTGCATCCATTCGGTCATCAGGCCGACGACCGGCTCGTTCGTCGGGCCGAATTCGGTCGAGCTCGCGCCTGTCAGTCCGCCGAGATTGCGCAGCGCCTCGATGACGGCCATCTGCATTCCGAAGCAGATGCCGAAATAGGGAATGGCGCGCGTGCGGGCGAAATTAGCCGCCGCGATCTTGCCTTCACTGCCGCGCTCGCCGAAGCCGCCGGGCACAAGGATGCCGTCGACGTCTTCCAGATGCTGGACCGTGTCTTCCTTCTCGAAGATTTCGGACTCGAGCCATTTGATGTTGACGCGCACCTTGTTGGCGATGCCGCCATGGACAAGGGACTCGTTCAGCGATTTGTAGGCGTCCTTGAGGCCGGTGTATTTGCCGACGATGGCGATGGTGACGTCGCCTTCGGGCTCGCGGATATTGTGGGTGATGCTGTTCCACTTCGCGAGGTCGGGCTGCTTCTTGTGGTCGAGGCCGAAAACGGCCAGCACCTCGGAGTCGAGCCCTTCGGCATTGTAGGCATGCGGCACGTCATAGATCGTGTCGACGTCCATCGCCTGAATGACGGCGCTTTCGCGGACATTGCAGAAGAGCGCGATCTTGCGGCGCTCGTCCTTGGGGATCGGACGGTCGCAACGGCACATCAGAATGTCGGGCTGGATGCCGATGGAGCGCAGTTCCTTCACGGAATGCTGCGTCGGCTTGGTCTTCATCTCGCCCGCGCTCGGAATGAAAGGCAGAAGCGTCAGGTGGATGAAGCAGGTCTGGCCGCGATCGAGCTCGTTGCCGAGCTGGCGGATCGCCTCGAAGAAGGGAAGCCCTTCGATGTCGCCGACCGTGCCGCCGATTTCACAAAGGACGAAATCGACGCTGTCATTTCCGGAAAGGACGAATTCCTTGATCGCGTCGGTGACGTGCGGAATGACCTGCACCGTGCCGCCGAGATAATCGCCGCGGCGTTCGCGCGCGATGATGTCCTGATAGATGCGGCCGGTGGTGATGTTGTCGCCGCGCGTCGCAGGCACGCCCGTGAAACGCTCGTAATGGCCGAGGTCGAGGTCGGTCTCCGCCCCGTCATCCGTGACGTAGACCTCGCCATGCTGGTAGGGCGACATGGTGCCGGGGTCGACGTTCAGATAGGGGTCGAGTTTCCGAAGCCGCACGGAATAACCGCGCGACTGCAACAGCGCGCCAAGCGCTGCGGAAGCGAGACCCTTGCCAAGTG
>JARLIS010000018.1 GCA_031291615.1 Parvibaculum sp. | reverse complement strand
TTGCGGCGGCGGAAGAAGGGCCGGCGCGCGGGCTGTGCGGTCATGCTCATTATGCGTCGCTCCCTTCGGTAGCAGCTTCGTCGCGGTCACGGGAAAAGCGGGGACGGTCGCCGCGGTCGCCACGGTCGAAGCCGCCGCGCGGACGGTCGCCGCCGCGGTCGAAGCGGTCATTGCCGCCGCCACGACGCTCGTCGCGGCCGCCACGGTTCTGCAGCATCGCCGACGGGCCCGTCTCATGTTCCTCGACGCGAACGGTGAGGAAGCGGATCACGTCTTCGTTGATGCCCATCTGGCGCTCCATCTCGGCGACGGCGGCTGCCGGCGCGTCGATGTTCATGAGCGCGTAATGGCCCTTGCGGTTCTTCTTCACCTTGAAGGCGAGGTTGCGCAGACCCCAGTATTCGGTCTTGCCGACGGTCCCGCCATTGTCCTTGATGATCGTCGAAAGCTGCTCGGTGAGCGCCTCGACCTGTTGCTGCGACACGTCCTGCCGCGCAATGAAAATATGCTCGTAAAGAGCCATTGAGCCTTTTCCTTTTTAATCCAGCCCCGGCGCAAAGCCCCCTTTGAGCCCCAAAAGGCTCGAAAGGACCACCAAAGAAGCGGAGACACCGGAGCCCGGATTTCCATCCATACCGCGCTTTTTAAAGGCGCGACGCCCCGTTCAGCCTCCAACCAAGGCCTTCCAGAAGGGGCGCAATATACGGAAAAAGGCGGGGGAAGCAAGGGGGATGCGGCTCCCCCGGTAACCCCGTCACCCGGGGCTTGCCTGTACCCCAATCCCTCCCGTCACCCCGGCCTTGAGCCGGGGTCCACCTTCGCCAAATCCACCGCCGCAAAGATGGGTGCCGGATCAGGTCCGGCATGACGGCGGGGGGGAGACGCGCTCCCAACCCAACCCAACCCGTCACCCCGGCCTTGAGCCGGGGTCCACCTTCGCCAATTCCACCACCGCAAAGATGGATGCCGGATCAGGTCCGGCATGACGGACTGGACGCGCGGTAGTCCCTCCGCCTGGCCTCCCCCGCGCCTTGACTCGACTCCCCCTGCCGTTATCTCTTGCGGCTTCCAAGCGGCCGCCTGAAATGGTCGCGCGATAGCAGGGAGCGTCAATGAGCAGGGCTTTCATTTTCCCGGGGCAGGGGTCGCAGGCCGTCGGCATGGGCAAGGATCTGGGCGTCGCCTATGCCTCCGCCCGCGAGGTCTTTCAGGAGGTCGACGATGCCCTCGGCCAGAAGCTGTCGAAGCTGATGTGGGAAGGCTCGCAGGAAGATCTGACGCTGACCGAGAACGCTCAGCCCGCCATCATGGCGGTGAGCCTCGCGGTCGTCTGCACGCTGGAAAAGGAAGGCGGCTTCAAGCTCGCCGACAAGGCGGCCTTCGTCGCCGGCCACTCGCTCGGCGAATATTCCGCGCTTGCCGCCGCCGGCGCCTTCACGCTCGCCGATACGGCGCGCCTCCTCAAGTTGCGCGGCCAGGCCATGCAGCGCGCCGTGCCGGTCGGGCAGGGCGCGTTGGCGGTCCTTCTCGGCCTTGATTTTGACGCCGCCTCCGAGATCGCCAAGGAAGCGGCGCAAGGCGAAGTCTGCGAAGCCGCCAACGACAATGGCGGCGGACAGGTCGTCGTTTCCGGCCACAAGGCCGCCGTCGAGCGCGCCATCGAAATCGCCAAGGGCAAGGGCGCCAAGCGCAGCATGGCGATCCCCGTGAGCGCCCCCTTCCATTGCGCGCTGATGAAGCCCGCCGCCGATGAAATGGCCGAGGCGCTGGCCGGCGTCGACCTGAAGACGCCCTCCGTCGCACTTGTCGCCAATGTCACGGCGTCGCGCGTCGCCGATCCGGCGACCATCCGCGACCTTCTCGTCAAGCAGGTCACCGGCATGGTCCGCTGGCGCGAAAGCGTGCTCTACATGGAGCAGCACGGCGTTTCGAAATACATTGAAGTCGGCGCGGGCAAGGCGCTCGCCGGCATGGTCAAGCGCATCGTGCAGGAAGGCGAGACGGTTTCCGTCGGCGCGCCGGCCGATGTCGAAGCGCTTCTGAAAACACTTTAAAGTCGGGGAACCAGAATGTTCGACCTCACAGGCAAGTGCGCGCTGGTCACCGGCGCCTCGGGCGGCATCGGCTCCGATATTGCGCGCGCCCTCCACGCGCAGGGCGCGACGGTTGCGCTTTCCGGCACGCGGCGCGAGGCGCTCGATGCGCTGGCCGCCGATCTCGGCGCGCGCACCCATGTGCTCCCCTGCAATCTCTCGGATAGTGCCGCCGTCGACGCGCTCCCCAAACAGGCCGAGGAGGCCATGGGCTCGCTCGATATCCTCGTCAACAATGCGGGCCTCACCCGCGACAATCTCTTCATGCGGATGAAGGACGAGGAGTGGGACGAAGTCATCCGTGTGAACCTGACGGCAAGTTTCCGCCTTTCCCGCGCGAGCCTCCGCGGCATGATGAAGCGCCGCTTCGGCCGCATCATCGGCATCACCTCCGTCGTCGGCGTCATGGGCAATCCGGGGCAGGGCAATTACGCCGCCTCCAAGGCCGGCATGATCGGCATGATGAAGTCGCTCGCCCAGGAAGTCGCCAGCCGCAACATCACGGCGAACTGCGTCGCGCCAGGCATGATCCGCAGCGCCATGACCGACGCCCTGACGGACGATCAGAAGGCCCGCATCATGGGAACGATTCCCGCCGGACGCCTCGGCGAAGCGGCTGAAATCGCGGCGGCCGTTGTCTATCTTTCGAGCAATGAAGCCGCCTATGTGACCGGCCAGACCCTGCATGTGAATGGCGGCATGGCCATGATCTGAACCGGCCGCGGCGGCGTCCGGAACGGAAATATCAGTTAATTCAGACATCTAGAGGTTGCTTTCAGGGACTTTCATCCGCTGGCACAGCATGCAAAACTGTGTTACCTAGGCCCTCGATTTGGCTTGCGGTCCTGACTTGAAATGGGCCAGAAGAGGGGCAGTCTTTCCGCCGAATTCGGTCGCGTTGCTACCACGGTGCCAGGGTTAGAAGTCATGGCGCGGGGAGCGGGGCGTGAGGCCGGTCACAAACAAGGAATCTGAGGACTTAAAATGAGTGATATCGGAGAACGCTTGAAGAAGATCGTGGTCGAGCACCTCGGCGTCGACGCCGACAAGGTGACCGAGAACGCGAGCTTCATCGATGATCTCGGTGCGGACAGTCTCGACAACGTCGAACTCGTGATGGCGTTCGAGGAAGAATTCGGCGTGGAAATTCCCGACGACGCCGCCGAGAAGATCCTGACCGTGAAGGACGCGATCGAGTTCGTTAAGGCGAACGCGAAGTCCTGATTTCCTTTTGGTGGAGCGCGGCCAGAGGCGTCCGGTCTCGGCCGCGCTCTCCATATGATCTTGCTTTGAGTATCCTTGACGAGGTGGGTGCTAGATGAGACGGGTTGTCGTCACCGGACTTGGCATCGTGTCGCCGCTGGGATGCGGCGTGGATGTAACCTGGAACCGCCTGCTTAAGGGCCAATCCGGCGCCCGCAAGATCGAGAAGTTCGACGTCTCCGATCTTCCCTGCAAGATCGCGATGCCTGTGCCCCGCGAAGGCGAGGGCGCGTTCCTCCAGGACGACTGGATGGACCCCAAGGAATCCCGCCGCGTCGACGACTTCATCGTCTTCGCGATGAGCGCCGCCACCCAGGCGCTGGACGATGCCGGCTGGCATCCCTCGACCGAAGAAGACAAGTGCCGCACCGGCACGCTGATCGGCTCCGGCATCGGCGGCCTCGAAGGCATCGCCGAGGAGGCCTATACGCTGCGCGACAAGGGTCCGCGCCGCGTCAGCCCCTTCTTCATCACCGGCCGCCTGATCAACCTCGCTTCCGGCTATGTTTCGATCCGCCACGGCCTCAAAGGCCCGAACCATTCGGTCGTCACCGCCTGCTCGACGGGTGCGCACGCCATCGGCGATGCGGCGCGCCTGATCGCGCTCGACGATGCGGACGTCATGGTCGCGGGCGGCACCGAAAGCGCGATCTGCCGTCTCGGCATCGCCGGCTTCGCCGCCTGCCGCGCGCTTTCCACGCAATATAACGACACGCCCGAGCGCGCCTCGCGCCCCTATGACAAGGACCGCGACGGCTTCGTCATGGGCGAAGGCGCGGGCGTCGTCGTGCTTGAAGAATACGAGCACGCCAAGGCGCGCGGCGCGAAAATCTATGCCGAGGTCGTCGGCTACGGCCTGTCGGGCGACGCCTATCACATCACCGCGCCCGCCGAAGACGGCGATGGCGGCTTCCGCTCGATGAAGGCCGCCTTGAAGCGCGCGGGCATCTCGCCCTCGGACCTCGATTATGTGAACGCTCACGGCACCTCGACCATGGCCGATACGATCGAGCTTGGCGCGGTGACGCGCCTTCTTGGCAATGCGGCCGCCACGGTCTCGATGTCTTCGACCAAATCCTCGATCGGCCATCTGCTCGGCGCGGCCGGCGCGGTGGAAGCGATCTTCTGCATGCTGGCGATCCGCGACAGCATTCTGCCGCCGACGATCAATCTCGATAATCCCGAAGTCGAGACCGAGATCGACCTCGTTCCGCTGAAAGCGAAGAAGAAGGAAGTCAATTACGCGCTTTCCAATTCCTTCGGCTTTGGCGGCACGAACGCCTCGCTGGTG
The DNA here is from genome assembly GCA_031291615.1 of Parvibaculum sp. Classification (GTDB taxonomy): domain Bacteria; phylum Pseudomonadota; class Alphaproteobacteria; order Parvibaculales; family Parvibaculaceae; genus Parvibaculum. Next base: position 20,141 of record JARLIS010000018.1, on the reverse strand, counting down.
CTGAAGAAAGTCAATTGACGGACGGGCCCGAAACCGCCGCCGAAACACCGGCGCGGCCGAAGCGCCTCCGCCGCTTTTTGCTCCTCGTTCTGGTTGTCCTGCCGGGCCTCGCCGCGCTGCTTGCGGGCGGGGCCTATCTCTATGGCAAGGCGCGCTTCACCGCCGAAGGGCCTGCGGCTCAGGCAACCGTCGTCTGGCTGCCGCCGGGCCTCGGCCTCACCGCCATCGCCGAACGCCTCTATGAGGCCCGCGTCATCGACGACCGCCTCATCTTTCGCACCGGCGTGCGCCTGACGCGGGGCGCCAGCACGCTGAAGGCCGGGGAATACGAGGTGCCCGCGCATGCCAGCATGGCGGAGATCGCAGGCCTGCTCCGCAGCGGCAAATCCATCGTTCACCAGATCACCATTCCCGAAGGTCTGACGAGCCAGCAGGCCATGGCGATCGTGAAAGCGGACCCCGTGCTCACGGGCGACATGCCGCTCCTGCCGCCCGAAGGCTCGCTATTGCCCGAGACCTACAACTTCACACGCGGCATGACGCGCGCGATGATCGTCGCCCGCATGCAGAAGGATGCAACCGCGCTGATGACGGCGCTCTGGCCGAAGCGCGCCGCAGGGCTTCCATTCTCGACGCCGCAACAGGCGCTGATCCTCGCCTCCATCGTCGAAAAGGAAACCGGCATAGCGAGCGAGCGCCCGCGCGTCGCCGCTGTCTTCATCAATCGCTTGAAGAAACCGATGAGGCTCCAGTCGGACCCGACGATTATCTATGGAATCACTCTGGGCGCGGGACCGCTGGGCCGTCCCATCCGCCAGAGCGAGATCGACCGGCCGACGCCTTACAACACCTATCAGGTGGACGGATTGCCCCCGACGCCGATCTGCAATCCGGGCAAGGCCGCCATCGAAGCGGTGCTGAACCCGCCCGCGACCGACGACCTCTATTTCGTCGCCGACGGTACGGGCGGCCATGCCTTCGCCTCCTCGCTGGCCGAGCATGACCGCAATGTCGGCCGCTGGCGCAAGGTCGAGAAGTCGGCGGTGAAGAAGCCTGCAGCGCCCGCCAAGCCGGCGCCGAACATTCCGCTGAAGGCGCCGGCGCGCCCTGCGAAGAGTTAGCGCGGCCCGCTTGCTATACTTCGTTCCAGTTACTCAGTGATTCTTGGAAGGTTGCCGATGCCGCTCACCAGCATGACAGGCTTTGCCCGCTCCGATGGCGAGAACGCCGCGGCGCGCTGGCACTGGGAGCTCCGAAGCGTCAACGGCAAGGGCCTCGACGCACGCTTCCGCCTCGTCGCCGGTTTCGAAACCATGGAAGCGAAGCTGCGCGAGGAACTGGCGCGGCACGCCAAGCGCGGCAACATCCAGATATCGCTGACGCTCGAACGCAACCGCGCCGCCGCTCCGCTCCGCGTGAACGAGGAGGCGTTGAATGTCGTCCTCGCCGCCATCACCGACCTTCAGCAGCGCATTGAGCTGATGCCGCCGCGCCCGGAAGGCATCATGGCTTTGAAGGGCGTGCTCGAAGCTGCCGAAACCGCCGTCGAAACCGACGAGGAACATGCAAGCCTCGAAGCCGCGCTCATGGCCTCATTCGCCGAAGCGGCGGCCGCGCTTGCCAAGGCCCGAGGTGAGGAAGGGCGCAAGCTCGAAGCCGTGCTGAGCGGACAGGTCGACGAGATCGAAAGGCTGACGCGCGAAGCCGCCGCATCGCCATCCACCAGCGTCGAGGCGATGCGCGCCCGCCTGAAAGCCCAGGTCGCCGAATTGCTCGGTGCCTCGCCCGCGCTTTCCGAAGAGCGTCTCGCGCAGGAAGCGGCGCTGATCGCCACCAAGGCCGATGTGCGCGAGGAGATCGACCGCCTGACCGCCCATGTCGCTCAGGCGCGCGAGCTCTTTGCAGGCAAGGAACCGGCAGGGCGTAGGCTCGATTTCCTGACGCAGGAATTCAACCGCGAGGCGAACACGCTCTGCTCCAAGGCGGCGGATGTAAGCCTCACGCGCATCGGTCTCGAACTCAAGGCCGTCATCGATCAGCTTCGCGAGCAGGTCCAGAATGTCGAGTGAGAAATATGTCGGCCGTCGCGGCCTCATGCTTGTTCTGTCCTCGCCCTCCGGCGCGGGCAAGACGACGCTGTCGCGCTCGCTGCTCGAAAGCGATCCGGACATCACCATGTCGGTTTCCGCGACCACGCGTCCGCGCCGCCCCGGCGAGACGCATGGCAAGGACTATTACTTTTTGAGCACTGAAGATTTCGGCATCATGCGCAACAAGGGCGAGTTCCTGGAACACGCCAAGGTCTTTGGAAACTATTACGGCACGCCGAAAGCGCCCGTCGAGGAAGCGCTGGCCAAGGGCCGCGATGTTCTGTTCGACATCGACTGGCAGGGCACGCAGCAACTGGAAGAAGCGGCGCATGAAGATGTTGTGAAAGTCTTCATCCTGCCGCCCTCCGCGCAGGACCTCGAAAAGCGCCTGAACCGCCGCGCGCAGGATTCCGCCGAAGTCGTCGCCGCCCGCATGGAAAAGGCGTCGGACGAAATCAGCCACTATCAGGAATACGACTACATCATCATCAACGACGATGTGAAGGTGAGCCTCGCCGAGTTGAAGGCGATCCTCGCCGCCGAGCGCCTGAAGCGCCACCGGCTGACCGGTCTCTCCAACTTTGTGAAGCGCCTGCGCGACGCGCTCTGAGCGCCGCAAGTCCCGAACCTCACCCTGATGAGCGAACCGCAGGTTCGCGTCTCGAAGGGCGAGGCCCGGACTTTCCCTTGCTCAGGGCTTCAGCACGACGCGGCCCATGACGCCGCCCTTGCGCAGATCGTCAAGCGACTTCGACGCCTGCGACAGCGGGCGCTCCTCGACCGGGATCGGGTCGATCTTGCCGGCTTTGACCAGCTCCATCATTTCCAGCGTCTCGCCGAGCGAGCCCACATAGGAGCCGCCGATCGAAATGGCGCGCATCGGGAAAAGCGGGATCGGCATGGAAAAGCCGCCGCCGAAAAGACCGACCACGACGACCTGTCCGCCCTTGCGCACGGAACCGAGCGCGAATTTGAGCGAGGCTTCCGAACCGACGAAATCGACCGCCGCGGGCACGCCGCCATTGGTGTCGGCCAGCAGCTTCTTCAGCGCTTCCGGGTCTTTCGGATTGTAGACCTCATGCGCGCCGGCGCCCTTGGCCGCCTGGAGCTTCTGGTCGTCGACATCGGCGCCGAGCGGCGCCTGCTTGAAAAGCGCCTTGGCGAATTGCAGGCCCATCATGCCGACGCCGCCGAGACCGACGACGAGCACGCGCTCCTCGTCGCTGACATCGAGCTTCTTCATCGCGCCATAGGCGGTGAGGCCCGAGCACATATAGGTCGCGGCAAGGCCCTGCGGCACGCCCGTATAGTCGATGAGGTAGCGCGAATGGGGCACCAGCACATGCGTGGCATAGCCGCCCGCGACCTGGATGCCGAGATTCTTCGGCTTGTTGCAAAGCTGCTCTTCGCCGCGCTTGCAGGTCGGGCATTCGCCGCAGCCGATCCACGGGAAGGCGACGCGGCGCTCGCCAATCTTCACATCCTTGGCGTCCGGTCCGACGGCGACGACTTCGCCCTCGATTTCGTGGCCGAGCGTGAAGGGGAGCTTGCGGCCCGCGCGCACGTCGAGCTTGTTTCCGCCGCCCATGTCGAAATGGCCGTCATGAATATGCACGTCCGAATGGCAGACGCCGCAATGCGTGACCTTGAGCAGAACCTCGCTGCCCTGAGGCGTGGGCGTCTCGCCGTCGATCATTTGCAGCGGCTGGCCGTATTCAATGATGGCTTCGGATTTCATCGACTGGTTCCTCGGTCTGATGCCTGGCGGATTTGGCCGCCAATGTGGCATGGGTGGAATGGCGCGACAACCGTTCAGCCGCGCGACTTATAAGCACGCGCCAGCGCGCAGAATTCCTCGACTGAAAGCTCCTCCGCGCGTCTTGTTCCGTCGATGCCCGCCGCATCGAGCAGCGCGGCGGCGTCTCCCGTCAGCGAACGCAGGCTCGAGCGCAGCATCTTGCGGCGTTGTCCGAAGGCGGCGGCGACGACCACTTCCATTGCGCGCGGATCGGCAGGCGCGAGCGGCTCGGCGCGCGGGATCAGCTCCACGACCGTCGATGTGATCGACGGCGGCGGGGTGAAGGCGCGCCGGTCGATGTCAAAGAGCATGCGCGGCCGCGTGCGCCACTGCGCCAGCACGCCGAGCCTGCCATAGGCCTTGCCGCCGGGCGCCGCGACGATGCGTTCGGCGACTTCCTTCTGGAACATCAGGGTCAGGCTGTCGAACCAGCCGGGCCAGGGCTCTGTCTGGAGCCAGCCGACAAGAAGCGGCGTCGCGATATTGTAGGGGAGGTTGGCGACGACGCGCGCCGGGCCCTTCACCAGCGCGGCCATGTCGGTTTCCAGCGCATCGCCCTCGACGATGGTGAGACGGCCCGGATAGGCGGCGGCGATTTCTTCGAGCGCGGGCAGGCAGCGCTTGTCGCGCTCGATGGCGACGACGCGCTTTGCGCCTTCGGCGAGTAGCGCCCGCGTCAGCCCGCCCGGACCGGGCCCGACCTCGATCACCTCGTGATCGGCAAGCGAGCCTGCCGCCCGCGCGATGCGGCCCGTGAGATTGAGGTCGAGAAGGAAATTCTGGCCAAGCCCCTTCAGCGCGCCGAGCCCATGACGCGCGATCACCTCGCGGAGCGGCGGAAGATTGTCGCTCATGCGGCGGCGCGGTTGCGGGCGATCTCCGCCGCAAGCTTCAGCGCTTCGATGAGGCTGCCCGGATGCGCGATGCCGCGTCCGGCAATGTCGAGCGCCGTGCCATGGTCGGGCGAGGTGCGCACGACGGGAAGACCGAGCGTCGTATTGACGCCGCGCTCGAAGTCGATGGTCTTGAGTGGGATCAGCGCCTGATCGTGATACATGCAAAGCGCCGCGTCGTAGCGCGCTCGCGCACCGGCGTGGAACATGGTGTCGGGCGGCAGCGGCCCCGACACGTCGAAACCTTCGCGGCGGATTGCCTCGATGGCGGGCGCGATGATGTCGATTTCCTCCCGCCCGATATGGCCTTCCTCGCCCGCATGCGGATTGAGACCGGCAACCGCGATGCGCGGCCGAGCGATCCCGAGATCGCGCCTGAGCGCATGGCCGAGAATGAGCCCCTTCTCGACGATGACGGCGGCGGTGAGAAGCGCGGGCACGCGCGCCAGCGGCTCATGCACGGTGACCGGCACGACGCGAAGCCCGGGGCAGGAGAGCATCATCACGGGCGTCTGCCCGCCCGTCCGCGCGGCGAGATATTCTGTATGTCCGGGAACCTGAAGGCCCGCTTCGTAAAGAGCCCGCTTGTGAATGGGATTGGTGACGAGGCCCCCGGCGCGTCCGCCCAGCGCGAAGTCGCAGGCCATGTCGATCGAGCGCATCACGGCCCGCGCATTGGCGGGCGCGAGCTTTCCCGACTCAACCCCGGCGTCGAGTTCGATCGCCAGCACGGGCAAGGCGTTGTCGAAGCCGGAAGCGGCTTCCGACGGATCCGATATGGCCTGAACGGGAACGTCGAGACCGAGGGCGTCCGCCAATTGGCGATAAAGCGCGACGGGCCCGATGGCGAAGAACACGGGCAGCGCCTCGCTCTTGCGCGCAAGCCAGGCCTTGAGCGTGATTTCGGGCCCGATGCCCGCAGGCTCCCCCAGCGTGAGCGCCAGCGGCAGGCTGTAGGGCGGGCTTTGTCGCGGGCTTGTCATCGCTTCCACCCGGTGGCCGAAGTCCTTGGCCCGATCGTCACCTGACCTCGATAACCGCGTCACGGCGCAAATCGCGCAAATGACGCCGCGCCATCATCGAAAGCTGCTGCGAGAACAGATTGTCCTCGATCGTGTCGCGCGTGGGCATGGCCGTGTCGTCCGCCTTGTGTCCGCAAACGGCGACCATTTCGATGCCCTGTGCGCTGCGAATGGGCGGAAGAATCTCGCCCGGCTTGGCCTTGCTCAGCGCGCTCCGCAACTTTGCATCGAGCTCGCCGAAGGTCACGGTCTGCTGGGCCCCGGCCACGCCGCCGAGATAACCCTTGATCTGTTCCTGAAGGCCGTCGCAGCTCTTGAATTCCTTGACGAACTTCGTGGTTTCCGTTGCACGGCGTTCGACGGCAGCGGCGGGCGCATTGGCGGATAGCGGCAGCAGGATGTGAGACAGCACCCATTGATCGCGCATGGGATCGGGCCCGAGTCCGGTCTGCTTGTTGCGCAATTGCAGAACATAGACGCCGTTCAGCGTCTTGATCGGATCGGAAATGGTGCCGATATCCATCTTCTGGACGACAGGCGCGACTTCCGAAGGCAACTGGCTTGCATGCACCCAGCCGATGTCGCCGCCATTGGCGGCGCTGGGCGACTGGCTGAACTGGCGGGCGACCGCCGCAAAGGGCGCGCCCTGGCGCATCTGATCGACGAGGCGCTGCGCGCCGCTGACCATTTCCTGCTCCTGAGCGGGATTGTCGAAAGTCAGCAGGATTTCCGAAACAAGAAAGCGAGGCTGGTCGGATTCTTCCTTCAGGCGTTGCATCACATCGTCGACCTCGCCTTCGCCGACGGAAATCAGAGAGCCGAACTGCTGGCCGACCAGTTTGTTCCAGGCGATATCCGCGGTGATCTGATCGATCAGCGAAGATTTCGAAACGCCGTTCACCTTCAGATATTCGTCGATCTGCGCCGGAGACATGTTGGCGCGCTTGGCGATGGAGTCGAACTCGGCATCGACATCTTTTTTGTCGACCTTGACGTCGAGCCGCTTGGCCTCCTGCATTTCCAGCGCTTCGTCGATCAGCGCGCGCAAGACCTGCGGCTCGATGCGGGAAATATTTTCGGGCGTATTGGGAATGCCGGACGTCGCCATGATCAGCTTCAGGCGCTGCTCAAGGTCGTAGCGCGAGATGATCTTGTCGTTGACGACCGCGGCGATGCCCTGAGAGCTGTCGACGGGCTTCGGCGCGGCTTCCGTCGGCGCGGAAGAGTTGATGAGGCTCTGAAGTGCATCTTCCGCATGAGCGGGAGAGAGCCCGAGAAGAACCGCGACGCAGGCCGCGGAGATACCGGCAAGAATCCGTGCCCGAAGATACCGAAGCACACCACCCCCGACAGGCAAGAACAGGCCCGCGAATTTTTCAGACTTCATGACTTTGTTCACAAGGGGCGTAGCCCCTCCCGTTTGGCCCGGACGCCCCCGACCTGAGGCGCACAGAATACTGGAAACGGCCTTCTAATCAACCAATGACGGAGGGTAAAAAGTCGCGAAATTCAGCGGCTTGGCCGCCGGGTTTCAGCCTCTGCGCCCGGCCGTCAGCGATAGGTGCGCCCCCCCGTCATGCGGCCATAGGGGTCGCCGAACAGGGAAGTGTCCGGATTGCCGAAAAGGGTCGTTCCGGGGTTGACGATGCCCGCCGTGGCCGGCCCGCGCGGCTGCGATCCGCCGACGCCCGTCGACCCGAGATTCTTGAACGTGATCTGGACGAGGAACGTGTTCGAGCGCTGGATGTCCTGATAGCTGATATTCGACTGGTAGAAGCCGACCGCGATGCCGAAACAGTCGTCCTGGTATCCGATGCCCAGCTCGTTGGAGATCGTTGCGCTGTTGGCGAGGTCGCGAACGGTGCTGCCGAACAGACGCCAGTATTGGCTGAGCTTCAGCACGGAGCCCAGCGTGACTTCCTCGCGCGCGCCGGGCGCGGTGAGAACGGCCGGGTCCGAGGCGAAGAAGGCATAGCCGAGCTGGGTGGTCAGCGGGCCCGTCCGGGCCATGAGATCGAATTCGTTCCGGCTGAACTTGAACTGGCTTTCGCTGACCCGGAAGCGATAGACCGCCAGAATGTTGTTGTCCGGCGCAACCTGAACCGCGCCGACATAATCCGAAAGCTCGTTGCGCAAGCCGCTTTCCGCCGTGAAGCTCGTGTCTTCCTTCAGCCTGTAGCTTTGGCCCAGAAGCACGCTGGCCTGAGCGCCGTTGTTGCCGTAGATCGAATAGCGGATGCCCGCGCTGGCGCGCGCGCCCGTTTCCCAGAGATCGAGTCCCGGAAACCGGTTGTCGGAAAAAAGGTTGGTGTCGTCGAATTCGAGGCTCTGCGAATCCTGGTTCGGAATGCGCGGATTGTTGCCGATGTTCGGCGAATAAATGAGTTCGCCGATCGGCTCGATGACCTGCCGCACGGAACCTTCGGAACTGACGAGCGGATAGCTCGCCTGCACGCCCACGGTCGGCAGCGCGCGGGCGACAGTTTCCTGCCCGTAGACGAGGCCCGAAGTGGCGTCCACAGGGGATTTGTTGGTCGAGTAGAGATCGCCGCGCAGCGAAGCGAAGAAGCGGTAGACCGAACCCGCCTGCGAGGTGAACGGCTTTTCCCAGTCGAACGTATTCGACAGGCGGCGCGAACCGAGCCCCGCCGGCGTGCCGAGCACCATCGCATTGCTGGTGAAGTTCAGCCGCCCGGTGCCCAGAATGTCGCCGAAGCTGTGCGTGAAATTGACGATCGGCGCGAGCCAGGGCGTATTGTCGCGATTGGCCGTCGGCAGCAGGTTGCGGAAATAATATGCATTGGCCGTGAAGGTGTCGCGGCCGTCCACATGCTCGAGGAAGAGGTTGCTTGTCAGGTCGGTCGTGTCCGACAGACCGTATTTGCGCAGATAGGTGTTGTCCGAAACGAGCTGCGACTGAAAGCCCCAATCCCAGTTGTCTTCGAGATTGAACCGGCCGTTGCCGAACAGGCTGCCGCGAAAATCCGCTTCGCCGGGCGTATTGGGCGTCTGGCTGGTCGGCCATGTCGCCGTGCCGAAGAACTGATAGGAACCCTGCTCGATCCTGTGGCGGAATTCGCCTTCATAAACCATGCCCTGCTTGGACGTGTAGCGGGGCGCCAGGGTCGCATCCATGTTGGGCTGTATCGCCCAGTAATAGGGAATGGTGACTTCCTGACCGAGATTGGTCGAGCTGGCGAGGTCCGGGGCGAGAAAACCCGATTTCCGCTTCACGGTCGGATCGGGATGAGAGAAATAGGGCAGATACATCACGGGGACGCCGAACATTTCCATGAAGGCGTCTTCGTAGATGATTTCCTTTTTCTCCTTGTTGTGGATGACGCGGAACGCCTTGATCTGCCAGAGCGGGGTGGTTTCGCCCTTCTCCTTGCAGACCTCGCAGGGGCTGTAGACGCCGCGATGCACCGTCGTGATTTCGCCGTCGGTGCGAACGGCGTCGTGACCGGCGAGCCGCGACTTGTCGGTCAGCAGCACCGACAGCGTCTGCACGACGCCGTCCTTCATCTGGTTGCGCAGCACGACATGATCGGCGAAGGCGACATCGCCCTCCGGATCGAGCAGCGAGACATGGCCGTCGGCGGTGACGACGCCGGTATTCTGGTCGTAGGTCACCTTGTCCGCCATGAGGACGCGCGGGCTGTAGGAAATTTCGACATGCCCGGTCGCCGTGACGATCCGCTTGTCGCGGTCATAGACGAGGTCGTCGGCCTGCATCAGCACTTCGCCCGATTCGGGATAGGGCTTCTGGCCCTCGGCGGCGACCCGCGGCGAAGCCGCGTCGGCCGCATGAGCGGGCGACGCAAGAGGGAGTGAAAGCGCAAGCGCCGTCACCGCAAACGCAAAAGCGCGGCGGGTCGCAGACCCCATCCTCAAACCCCTCTTCAAACTATCCCCCGCACCAATGGACCCCGGCCAAGTCCGGCCCGGGGTCTCTCAAATCGCCTCAACGTTCCGTGCTAACCATCTTCAAGGTGAAAGAGAACCGCAAGCCCCAAAAGCAGCCCCACGATAGCGGGAGCCCAGGCCGCGAGGAAGGGCGGAAGAACGCCCGACGAACCCAGCGCAAGCGACAGTGCACTGAGGAAGTAGAGCAGAAAGCCGGCGAGAATCCCGCCCAGCACCAGCTGGACCAGCCCGCCGAGCCGCGAGGTCTTGAGCGAAAAGATCGCCCCCAGAAAGACCATTGTGCACAGGAGCACGGGCGTTGCCAGAATATCGAAGAAATGCAGTTGATAGCGCCGGGCGGAAAAGCCGGCCGCCTCGGCCATTTCGATGAAATGCGGAAGGTCCCAGAACGAAATCGTGTCGGGGTCCGCGAAGCTCTCCTGCACCTGGTTCAGCGTCAGCGTCGTCGGCTGGCGAAAACTGTCGTAGTGACGCGGCTGATCGTTCAACTGGGATACCCAGGCATTCCGCATATCCCAATAGCCGTCTTCCAGCGAGGCCGAGCGCGCGTCGATGCGGCCGATGAAGCTGTCCTCGCGGTCGTAGAGCAGGATGATCACGTCTTCGAGCCTGAGGCCGCGCTCGCTGACGCGCAGCGCATGGATCACCGATTGTCCGCCCGGATCGGCCTGACGGAGCCACAGCCCGTTCTGCGAGACGGCGAGCAGGCTCGGCCGTCCTTCCAGATATTGCGCTTCGAGCTGGCTGTAGCGGTTGGACATCGCGGCGGCGACGGGATTGTAGACGGTGATGACGCCGACGCCGATGGCGAAGGTGACGACGAGCGCCGGCATCAGGAATTGCCAGACCGAAACGCCGGCCGCCCGTGCGATGACCAGCTCGTGATTGCGCGTCAGGCGAAGAAACGCCGCCATGCCGCCGAACAGAACGGCGAAGGGCAGGGTGTCGCTGCCCACCGTCGGCAGTGACAGCAGAGACATGGTGGCGAGAACGCCGAAGGACATGTTCGGCTGGTTCGCCGCCCGGCGCATCAGCTCGACGAGGTCGATCATGTAGATGAGGCAGAGAAAGATGCCGAAGGTGATCAGCACCGTCGTGAGGAATTGACGCCCGAAATAGCGCGACAAGGTCCAGGAAATGCTGACCGCGTTCATCCGCCGGCTCCGATCTGGGGCAGGCGTTCCCTCCAGGCGAGAATGCGCCGCCGCAGCACGTCGAACCGCGTGCCGGAAATCACGGCGCCGGCCGCTGCGCATATGCCGAGCGGCAGCAGATAGATCAGTGGAATGAATATCGGCTGCGTCGCCGCGATGTTGACGAGACCGAAGCCGATGACGCGGGCAACGATGGCGACGACCGCAGCGCCCGCGATCCGGAGTGTATATCCGCGCCGGTTGAACGGCGCGGGCAGGAGCGCCGCCAGCGCGATCATGGAAAACATGAGCGGGTAAAGCGCCGCGACGAGCCTGTCATGCCCTTCGGCTCGCAGCCGCGCGCGGTACATCTGACCGTAGAGATCGGTGCTCGCGGGATTGAACAGCTCGTTCAGATAGCGATCACGCACTTCGTATTCGGTCGCCTTCTGCGCGGAGGCGTATTGTGTGAGGTCGTAAGTGTACTTGTCGAAATAGAGCAGCGACACCGGGGTGTCATTGGCCTTGGGGTTGCGGATGACGCGCTCGATATTGCCGTTGTACATGACGAGCCGCGCGCCTTCGCTGGAGCGGACAAGTTCGCCCGTCTCCGCCATATAGGTGACCGGCTGCGCAAGGTTTCGCTCGTCATGGACGAGGATGCCGCGAATGCTGCCTTCAGGCGTGCGCGACCGGACATAGACGGTGAGGCCCGGCACGGGATTGGTGAAGGCGCCTTCGCGGATGAGCGAGGTGGCGACGTCGCCCCTGATGGCGAAAAGCTTCTGCCGGAGTTCGCGCATCCCGGCCGGCATGAAATAGAGATTGAGCGCGATGACGACGACCATCACCAGCGCCGTCAGAGTCAGAACGGGCACGGTGATCGACCAGCGGCTGACGCCCGCCGAGAACATGACCACGAGTTCGCTGTCGGTGATGAGTTTGTTCAGCGTGTAGAGCAGCGCGCAGAAGAGCGCGATCGGCAGCACCGTGTTGACGGCGCTCGGCAGCGCGAGCAGGCTCAACTCGAAGAATGTCCCGACCGTCTGCCCCTGGGTGATGAGCACGTCGAGCATCTTCAGTGCCTGGGTCAGCCAGATGATGCCCGTCAGCGTGAAGGTCGCCACGAGAAACGGCCCGGCCGCCTGCCAGAATATGTATCGGGTCAGGCCAAAGAGCATTCGGTCCGGCTTTCGCTGCTGGCCCCGATGCGCTTCTCCCGCCGGCGGCGGGGGCGCGGAGAGGGTTTTCGGGTCGAGATGGCTTTTCCTCTCAGGGGTTTGAGGTAGGATACGCCCGCCAAGCCGGGAGACGAAGGGTTACCCCATTTTGCCAGATCGGAAAAGGCAGGTTTCGGGCATCCGGAAGCCGGAACCGGCCGGCGGAAAGTCCATGAGGCCTCTTCGTACCCGATTCGCTCCCAGAACGCCGGAAGACGCATGAGAAAGGCCACCGCATGAATATCTCCTTCGCCGAAATTTCCATCGCCAAGCCGGGCGCCCTTGCGCTCGTCGTCGCGGAGGGAGCGTCTCTATCCGGGGTCGCGGCCGAGCTGGACCGCAAGACGGGCGGCGCGCTCAAGCGGGCGATGAAGGCGGCGAACTTCACCGGCAAGTCGGGCAGCGTGCTGGAAATTCTGGCGCCCCATGGCGTGGCCGCGAGCCGCATCCTGCTGCTCGGCGCGGGCAAGCCCGCAGACGCCAATGCGACGACCTTCGAGAATGCCGGCGGCGAACTCGTCGGCCGACTTGAGCGTGCGAAGGAAACGGCGGCTTCCGTCATCGTCGACGGCCTCAAGGCCGGTAAGCTCGACACCGGCGACATTGCGGCGCGCGTCGCCTTCGGCGCGAAGCTGCGCAGCTACCACTTCGACAAGTACAAGACGAAAAAGAAGGACGAGAACGGCCGGGTGAAAACCTTCGCTGTCCTGTCCAAGGTCGCCACCGCCGCGCGCAAGAGCTATGCGACGCTGGAGAAGATCGCCGACGGCATGTTCCTGACGCGCGATCTCGTCAACGAACCGCCGAATGTTCTGTACCCTGCCGAATTCGCAAAGCGCGTCCGCACGCTGTCCAAGGTCGGCGTCAAGGTCGAGGTGCTGGGCGAGGCCGAGATGAAGAAGCTCGGCATGGGCTCGCTGCTCGGCGTCGGCCAGGGCAGCATCCGCGAAAGCCAGCTCGCTATCATGCGCTGGAACGGCGGCAAGCCGGGCGACAAGCCGGTCGCCTTTATCGGCAAGGGCGTCTGCTTCGACACGGGCGGCATTTCGCTGAAGCCGCCGGCGGGCATGGAAGACATGAAGGGCGATATGGGCGGCGCGGCCTGCGTCACTGGCCTGATGTATGCGCTCGCCGCGCGCAAGGCCAAGGTCAACGCGGTCGGCGTCATCGGCATCGTCGAGAACATGCCGGACGGCAATGCGCAGCGCCCCGGCGACATCGTGACCTCGATGTCGGGCCAGACCATCGAGATCATCAACACCGACGCCGAAGGCCGCCTCGTGCTGGCCGACGCGCTCTGGTACACGCAGAACCGCTTCAAGCCGAAATTCATGATCGACCTGGCGACGCTGACCGGCGCGATCATGGTGGCGCTCGGCAAGGAATATGCGGGCCTCTTTTCCAACGACGACAAGCTGTCGAAGCAGCTCGCCGAAGCGGGCGAGGCGGAAAACGAGAAGGTCTGGCGCATGCCCATGGGCCCCGCCTATGACAAGCAGATCAACTCGCAATTCGCCGACATGAAGAACACCGGCGGGCGCGACGGCGGCTCGATCACCGCGGCGCAGTTCCTCCAGCGTTTCGTCAACGACGTGAAATGGGCCCATCTCGACATCGCCGGCACGGCCATGGCCTCGCCGCAGACGCCGATCAACCACAGCTGGGGTTCCGGCTGGGGCGTGCGCCTGTTGAACCGCCTCGTCGAGGATCATTACGAGGGGTGAGGGCGGGGACGCCGGCATGACCGAAGTCCTTTTCTACCATCTGCAGAATGCGCCGCTGGAGCAGGTGCTGCCGCAACTGCTCGAGCGCTCGCTCGAACGGCAATGGCGCGCCGTCGTGAAAGTGGGCAATGCCGAGCGGATGGAGGCGCTGGTCAATTCGCTATGGACCTATCGCGAGGACAGCTTCCTGCCGCATGGCACGCGCGACGACGGCCCGGCGGAAGCCCAGCCCGTGTTTCTGACCCTCGAAGATGAAAACCCCAATGCCGCCCAGGTTGTCTTTCTGGTCGACGGCGCGGCGCCCGGCGACATTGCGGGCTTCGAGCGCTGTGTACTGATGTTCGACGGACGGAACGAGGAGGCGCTGGCGGCCGCGCGCGAGCATTGGAAGCGGCTCAAGGGCGAAGGCCATGACGCGACCTACTGGCAGCAGAACGAGCAGGGGCGCTGGGAGAAGAAGGCCTGAGGATTATTCAAATCCGTTGAACGGCTATTGAAGATATCCCCAATTGTTTTGCGGCGGGCAGAGCCTATTTTGTCTGGGCCGGCAGATGGCCGGAGACGTTGCGAAGGGGAGCCGCAGATGGGCTGGAAAAGAAACCTACTGGCTGGACTGGCCGCGCTCGCGGTCGTGGGCGGAGGGGCCTATTACTGGCTCATCATGGAAAGCCATGCGCCCGCCGACGGGCACTTCGCGCTCGACATGGAGGAAATCCGCCGCCTCGCCAACGAGAAACCCGGAGCGAAACCCGCCGAGATCGACGCCCAGCAGGTGGCGGCCTTCTCCTTTCCGCTGACGGCGGTCGTCGCCGGCGGCGGCTGGAAGCGCATCGAGATCCCGGTCTTTTCCTACCGGCTCGTCTATCCCGATGGGAAGACAGCGATCATCGACACCGCGCTCGACGACAAGCTCGGCGGCTCGAACCTTGCCTCCTTCAACAAAGCGGCCTTCGACCGCATGAGCGATGCGTTGGACAAGGCCTCGCTGATCCTCATCACGCATGAGCATATGGACCATATCGGCGGGCTTACCGAACATGCCGACCTGCGGCGCATCCTGCCCTCGACCGTGCTGACGCAGGAGCAGGTGGACCACCCGGAACGTTCCGTACCCGCCGCATTTCCCAAGGGCGCGCTCGACGGCTACAAGCCGCTTGCCTACGACCACTATTACGCGGTCGCGCCGGGCGTCGTGCTCATCAAGTCGCCGGGTCACTCGCCGGGCAGCCAGATGATCTATGTGCAGAAGGCGGACGGGACGGAAGTCCTGTTCATTGGCGATGTGGCCTGGATATTCAAGAACATCGAACTGGTGCGCGAGCGGGCCCGCCTCGTCACGCAGTTCATGCTGAAGGAAGACCGCGAGGCGGTGTTCGCCCAGCTCGCGGAGCTGCACAGGTTGCACGAGGCGGAACCGAATATCCACATCGTGCCGGGCCATGACGGCGCGACGGTCGCGGCGCTTGAGGCTGCGGGCGTGGTGAAGGCGGGGTTCTAGGCAGGAAGATGGACCCCGGATCAAGTCCGGGGTGACGGCTGTTTTTTCTGCATCGGCAAAGCAACGTACGTCATGCCGGGCTTGACCCGGCATCCATCTTTGCAGCTCGGCAGGAAGGAAGATGGACCCCGGGTCGAGCCCGGGGTGACGAGTGGGGTTGAGGCATTGCCCCAATCACCGTCACCCCGGACTTGATCCGGGGTCCACCTTTCCCAAGAATGCCGTCATGAAAGGCGGCTGGGTTTACATCATGACCAACATGCCCCGCGGAACGCTCTATGTCGGCGTGACGTCGGACATTGCGCGCCGCGTCTGGGAGCATCGTGAGGGTGCGGTGGAGGGCTTCACTAAGCGGCATGGGTTGAAGCGGCTGGTCTTCGTGGAGCGGCATGAGGACATCGAGGCCGCGATTGCGCGCGAGAAGCAGCTCAAGAACTGGCAGCGGGCGTGGAAGATCGATCTGATCCTGGCGGCTAATCCGGGATGGGATGATTTGTATGAAAGTATTTTGGGGTCGGGGAAGGAAGATGGACCCCGGATCAAGTCCGGGGTGACGAGTGGGGTTGAGGCATTGCCCTAAAAGCAAACGTCATGCCGGACTTGATCCGGCATCCATCTTCTCTCTATTCCGCGTTCATTGCCTCGTCATAGGCGGCGCTGGCTTCGAGCCAGATTTCTTCCGTCTTCGCCAAGGTCCGGAGCGCGTCGGCGCGGACTTTGGCGATGCGGGTTGCTTCGTCGGGCTTGCCGTGGAATTTCTCGGGGCTGCCGAGGTCGGCGTCGAGCTTTGCGATTTCGGCTTGCAGCCGCGCCATTTCCTTTTCGGCGGCCTGCGCCTTCTTCTTCAAGGGCGCGAATTGCTCGCGGCGCTGCGCGGCGATGCGGCGGGCTTCTTTCGGATTCTTCGACGGCTTCGGCTTCGGCGCGGCCTCCGCATCTTCGTCGTCTTCGTTCGCCGCCATGGGCTTCACGCGGCGGGCGGGATCGAGCAGCCATTTGCGGTAATCGTCGAGGTCGCCGTCATAAGGCTTCACCGTGCCATCGGCGACGAGCCAGAGCCGGTCGGCGCAGGTTTCGACCAGATGCCTGTCGTGGCTGATGAGAATGAACGCGCCGTCATATTCGTTGATCGCCATGACCAGCGCCTCGCGGCTGTCGACGTCGAGATGGTTCGTCGGCTCGTCGAGGATGATCATGTGCGGCTTGTTGAAGGTCGCAATTGCAAAGAGGAGGCGCGCCTTCTCGCCGCCTGAAAGTTTTTCGACCTTCGTATCGGCCTTGTCCGCGCCGAAACCGTAGGAGCCCGCTGCCGCGCGCACCTGCGCCTGCGTCGCCGTCGGCATCAGCTCGCGGAAATGCTCATAGGGCGTTTCGCCCATGGCGAGTTCGTCGAGCTGGTGCTGCGCGAAGTAAGCGATGCGGAGCTTCTTGGAATCGTACTTGTTGCCCGACGTGACAGTGAGGCGGTCGCAAAGGAGCTTCGCGAATGTCGACTTGCCGTTGCCGTTCGCGCCGAGAAGCGCGATGCGGTCGTCCTGGTCGATGCGCAGATCGAGATGCGTCAGCACAGGCTTCTCGGGATCGTAGCCGACGGAGGCGTGCTCAAGCCGGATGATGGGCGAGGCGAGCGGCTTGTCGGGCGCAGGGAAGCGGAAGGGCATCACGCGTTCCTGCATGATGTCGGCAATGGGCTCCATCTTGGCCAGCGCCTTCATGCGGCTCTGCGCCTGACGCGCCTTCGACGCCTTCGCCTTGAAGCGCTCGATGAAGCTCTCCATGTGGCGGCGCTGGTCTTCCTGCTTCTTCTTCATCGACATTTGCAGCATCAGCTTTTCGCGCCGCGTGCGGTCGAAGCGGTCGTAATTGCCGCTGTAGAAGGTGAGCTTCTTGTGCTCGAGATGCAGGATGGCGTCCGCGACATTGTTGAGGAGGTCGCGGTCATGGCTGACGATGAGCACGGTATAGGGATAGGTGCGCAGGTAATCCTCGAGCCAGATCGTGCCTTCGAGGTCGAGATAGTTGGTCGGCTCGTCGAGCAGCAGGAGGTCGGGCTCGGAGAAGAGCACGGCCGCGAGCGCGACGCGCATGCGCCAGCCGCCCGAGAAATCGGAGCAGGGGCGGGCCTGCGCCGCCTCGTCGAAGCCGAGACCCGCCAGAATGGAGGCCGCCCGGGCGGGTGCGGCATGAGCGCCCATGTCGGACAGGCGGGTGTGAATCTCGGCGATGCGATGGGGGTCGGTCGCGTGTTCGGCTTCCTCAAGCAGCGCGGCGCGCTCAAGGTCGGCGGCCAGCACCGTGTCGAGGAGCGTGATGGGACCGGCCGGGGCTTCCTGCCGGACCATGCCCACCCGCCAGTTCTTCGGATAGCTGATACCGCCGGTTTCCGTGCCGTATTCGCCGGTAATGATCTTGAGTAGCGTCGACTTGCCGGTGCCGTTGCGGCCGACAAAACCGACCTTCTGCCCCGGGGGGACAGCCGCGGTGACATGGTCGAGGAGGAGGCGCCCCTCCATCCGGAATGTGAGATCGTTAATATGAAGCATGGGCGGTTCCTTAGCATAGGCCGTTGCCGCCGTCATTAAGGGCGGCTATAAACCGCGCGAAATCCCTGAACCCTTTTAGGAATAAGAGCATGGCGCGCGAGCGGACCTTTTCGATCATCAAACCGGATGCGACCCGGCGGAACCTCACCGGCAAGATCACCGCGAAGCTGGAAGAGGCCGGTCTTCGCGTCGTCGCCTCCAAGCGCATCCACATGACCAAGGCGCAGGCCGAGGGCTTCTATGCGGTTCACAAGGAGCGGCCCTTCTTCAACGACCTCGTGGCCTTCATGATTTCGGGCCCGGTCGTCGTGCAGGTTCTCGAAGGCGAGAACGCCGTGGCGAAGAACCGCGAAGTCATGGGCGCGACCAATCCGGCCAACGCCGCACCCGGCACGATCCGCAAGGAATTCGCGGAATCGATCGAGGCGAATTCGGTCCACGGATCGGACGCGCCGGAAACGGCTGCCGAGGAAATCAAATATTTCTTCAAGCCGGAAGAGATCGTCGGCTGAGTTATCGGCCCTGACAGTAGACAAGGCCCCGCCGATGAGGCGGGGCCTTTTGTTTTTGGAGCGCGCCGCATCGTGCTAGACTGAATAAGGGGTGGATATGAGAACAGCCGGGGGAAGCTTGCGTCGCGTTCTGTCTTACATTCTCTGGCCGGGCCTTTTTGCCGCGGCGCTCGTGCTGACCGTCGCCGGAATGCAGTCCGGTCATGGCGTCCTCGCATTCAACCTCACATATCTCGCGCTCGCGCTGACGGTCGCGCTGCTTGAGCGCCTCATGCCGCATGAGGAAGCCTGGCTCGAAAATGACGGGCAGATGCCGGCGGACCTCGCGCATACGATCCTGAACAAGGGCTTCGCGCAGGTTCTCATCACCTTCATCATCTTCATGGGCATCGCGGACTGGATCGCGCCGGTCGACACGCCCTATTGGCCGACGGAGCTGCCGCTTGCGGCGCAGGTCGTGCTCGGTCTCGTCGTCGCCGAATTCGGACTCTACTGGAAGCATCGCCTTGCGCATGAATGGCCCTGGCTCTGGCGCTTTCACGCGGTACATCACAGCGTGACGCGGCTGTGGTTTTTCAATACCGGCCGGTTTCATCTGGTGGACACGGTGACGGGGCTTGCGGTCGGCATTCCGGTGCTGCTCGCGCTCGGCGCGCCGCAGAATGTGCTGCTGCTGGTGAGCGCCATCACCGCGATCATCGGCATGCTCACACACTGCAACATCGAGATGCGCTGCGGCGTGCTCAACTACGTCTTCAACACGCCGAGCCTGCATCGCTGGCATCATTCGAAGGTGCTGGCCGAGGGCAATCGCAACTATGGCGAAAACCTCGTGATCTTCGACCAGCTTTTCGGCACCTTCTACAATTCCCCGCGCCGTCCGCCGCGCGACATCGGCATCAGCCATCCGATGCCGGAAACCTTCTTCGGCCAGTTGAAGGCGCCTTTCACCAGCCAGCCGCTCTAGGACGAGACGGCGGCGGGAAGCGCCTTCGCCGCGATCAGCTCTTTCATCCTCGTAACCAGCGGCGACCAGTCGCCCACGCGCGTCTGGCGGAAAAGACGCATGCTCGGATACCAGAGGCTCGCCTCGCCACCGACGCCCCAGCGCCAGTCGCTGCCGATGAAGGGCAGGGCGACGAAGACCGGCCGGCCGAGGCCGCCCGCGAGATGGGCGGGGCCGGTATCGACCGAAATCACCAGATCGAGCTCGCTGATCGCCGTTGCTGTGGCCGCGAGGTCGCCGAGGCGCGGCGACATATCCACGATGCGGGACGCCCATGGCGAGGCGCGCAATTCATCGACGCCGCGCCCGACTTGCAGGCTGACCCATTCGACCGAGGCAAGGTCGAAAAGCGGCGCGAGATCGGCAAGCCGCATGCTGCGGTTCCGATCGTTCGGGTGATCGGGATTGCCCGCCCAGACGAGGCCGATCCGCATCCGGCCTGCCTTTGGCTCGCCCAGCAACGGTATGGATGGCGCATGAAGATAGGGTGCGGCGAATGAGCCTTCGGGCGAGAGGCCGAGCGCGTGAGGCAGGCTCGACAGGGCGAGCTCGGCATCGACCGCTTGCGGATCATCGGCGGGCGTGACGACCGAGGCGATGCCTTCGACGCCGGCCGCGAGAGGCGCCAGCGCGTTCTGGCAGAAGAAGACGAGGCGATGACGCTTTGCGAGCTCTTTGGCGAAGCGCAGAAATTGCAACGCGTCGCCGAGGCCCTGATCGTTCCACAGCAGCACGCGTCCGCCTGCGCGAAGGTCTGGCGTCCAGCGCGGCGCGG
>JARLIS010000017.1 GCA_031291615.1 Parvibaculum sp. | reverse complement strand
AGAGCACAACCTTGCCAAGGTTGGGGTCGAGGGTTCGAATCCCTTCGCCCGCTCCAAAGTCTCTCGAAAAACCGGGATAAAAGTGGCGCCCTCCGCCCGAGCGGCGCCGTGGCCGCCGTCGTGCGGCAGGCTGTCAGAACCTCACCAGCGTTCCGAAGATGCCGCCATGCGCGCCGTGGCCATTGCCCTGCACCTGCGCGCCGCCACCGGCGCAGCCCGTGAGAAGCGTCACGGCAATGGCGGCGATCTGGATTATCCTCATCACATTCTCCGGCTTCGGCGGCGCTACCTCCACGAAGGCCCTTTTCTATCATAGGCGCGGGGAAGGCCGCGACCACCCGATGCCGACAGGCCAAGCGTATTCAGCGCCTTGTCAGCGGCCGGAAAGCAATGCATAGAGCCGGCGACGCCGCGCAACCGGCCGCGGCAGACGAAAAGGGAATGAGCCATGAGCGAGACCTGCCCCTGCGCTTCCGGCAAGAGCTTTGCCGATTGCTGCGAGCCCTATCTCACGGGGAAGGCGCTGCCGCCGACGGCCGAGGCCTTGATGCGGTCGCGCTATTCGGCCTTTGCGACGCAGAACATCACCTATCTCGAAGAGACGCTGAAGCCCGGCACGAGGGGCGATTTCGATGCGAAATCGGTCGGCGAATGGTCGCGCAGCAGCGAATGGACCGGGCTTCAGGTCCGCCATGTCGAGGCGGGCGGCGCGGGCGACAGCGAGGGCGAAGTCGAATTCGTCGCGCTCTTCCGGCAGGAAGGCCAGGACCGGGTTCACCATGAGACCGGCAAGTTCGAGAAACTGGCCGGGCGCTGGTATTACGTCGACGGCGTGATGGGGACGAAGCCGCGCACGGTCGTCAAGATCGGCCGCAACGATCCCTGCTCCTGCGGCTCGGGCAAGAAATACAAGAAGTGCCACGGCGCGGCGGCGTGAAGCGCTGAAATTGCCGCCACCCTTCGAGACGCCCGCTGCGCGGGCTCCTCAGGGTGAGGTTTTTATGTTGGTCCTCATCCTGAGGAGGCGGCGAAGCCGCCGTCCCGAGGGATGGCATTGGTAAAGAATTTGGAAAGCCCGCCGCTCTAAGCTCGCGCCTGTCCTTATGGAAGGGGAGCGGCTGTGACCGGCAGATCCGGCGACATTCTGTTCGATGCCGACCGCCTGCGCGTTTATCCGCGCATGGCGATCGCGGCCTATGTCGCCGCCGCCATCGGCATCGTCGCGACGTCCGTCTCGATGATCGATTTTTTCGGCAAGCCGCTCGGCTACGACTTCATCACCTTCTGGTCGGCGTCCCATCTGACGCTTCAGGGCGATGCAGCGGCGGCATTCGACTTCCGCAGGATTTTCGCCGCGCAGCAACTCGCCGTGCCCGCAACGACCAGCATATTCCTCTGGCATTATCCGCCGACGTTCCAGCTTCTCGCCGCGCCGCTCGCCTTGATGCCTTACGGGCTTTCCTTCTTCGTCTTTGTCGGCGCAGGCCTTGTCGCCTATGTGCTGACGCTCCGGCCGCTCTTCCGGCTCGGCGACCTGCCGCCGCGCGAATTGACGCTGATCCTTCTCGCTTATCCCGGCCTCTTCATCTGCGCCTTTCACGGACAGAATTCACTGCTATCGGCGGCCTGCTTTGCGGGCGCGATGCTCGCTCATCGAAAGGGCCGCGTGTGGATCGCGGGCGCGGCGCTCGGCATGCTCGCCTACAAGCCGCAGCTCGGGCTTCTCATTCCGGTGGCGCTTGTCGCAGCCGGCGAGTGGCGGCTGTTTTTTGCGACCGGCATTGCGGCGGCGATCTTCGCCGGCGTCTCGACGCTCGTTTTCGGCGTCGATCTCTGGTTCGTTTTCGCCAAGAATGCGTCGCTCGTGGGCGAGATCATGGAAGAGGGCATGCTGCCATGGTCGAAGATGCCGAGCGCCTTCATCTTCTTCCGTCATTTCGGCGTGCCCGCGCAATTCGCCTATGTCTTGCAAGGCGCAACCGCGCTCGGCGCGGCGGCATCGGTGGCGCTTGTCTGGCGGCGTGTCGGCGCAAAGCCGCTCGCCTGGGCCGCGCTCGTGACGGCGACGCTTCTCGTGCCGCCCTATACGTTCGATTATGAATTCGCCATCATGGGATTGCCGCTGGTGCTGCTTGCAAGCGACATGAGCGCACGCGGCGCGACGCGGGCCGAAAAGATCGCGCTCCTCTTTCTCTACATCATGCCGATCTTCGTCGCGCCCTTCGCGCAGGCGACGCATGTGCAGATCGGCTTTCCCGCCCTTCTGCTGCTCCTCGCCATGGCGGTGCGGCGCGCCTACCGCGAAGCGTCCGCGCCGAAGGCGACGCCTTTCTTCTCGACGCCGAACCAGGCAAGCGCGGCGAGCACGATGGCGACGCCGCCCGCGACCGAGGCGAGCGCGAGGCTGTAATCGCCGCCATGGCTCTTGGCGATGCCGGCCTGCAAGGGCGCGGCGAGCGAGACGATCAGATTGCCGAGCTGATAGGCAAAGCCCGGAAAGGTGCCGCGCAATTCGTCGGGCGACAGCTCGTTCAGATGCGCGGGCACGATGCCCCAGGCGCCCTGGACGCAGATCTGGATCAGGAAGCCGCCAAGGGCGAGGTAGAAGGTCGAGGTCGAATAGGCCCAGAGCGGAATGACGGGTAGGGCGAGCAGCGCGGCAATCGCGATCATGCGCCGTCTGCCGAAGCGCTCCGACAGCGTGCCCGAGGTCAGGCCGCCGATGATCGCGCCGATATTGCCGATGATGACGATGAGGCTCACGGCGTGGACGTCGAAGCCGTGCTGTTCGCGCAGGAAGGTCGGATAGAGGTCCTGGGTGCCGTGGCTGAAAGCGTTGAAGGCGGCCATCAGCGCGATCGCATAGAGAAAGAGCAGGATGTTCGTCTTGCTGATGCCGAGGATTTCCTTTGCATGGGCAAGGAGGCCGGCGCCGCCGCGCCGCATCTTGTGGGCGATATAGACGGGCGATTCTTCCACGCCCCAGCGGATATAGAGCACGAGAAGGGCGGGGGCGGCGCCGATCACGAACATGCCGCGCCAGCCGACGAGCGGAAAGAAGATGAAGAAGACCAGCGAGGCGATGAGGTTGCCGGTCGGATAGCCGGTCTGGAGCAGACCGGAGACGGGGCCGCGCAGTTTCGGCGGGATCGTCTCCATGGCGAGCGAGGCGCCGACGCCCCATTCGCCGCCCATGGCGATGCCGAAGAGCGCGCGCAGCACGATGAGCGCGGTCAGCGTCGGCGCGAAGCCCGACAGCAGCTCCATCGTCGAATAGAAGAGGATGTTGAGCATCAGCACCGGCCGGCGGCCATAGCGGTCGGCGGCGAGGCCGAAGATGAGCGCGCCGACGGGCCGCATCATCAGGGTCAGCGCGATGGCGTAGCTCGCCGACTGGACGTCGGTGGAGAATTCGGCGGCGACGTCCTTCAGCACGAAGACGAGGATGAAGAAGTCGAAGGCATCGAGCGTCCAGCCGAGATAGCTCGCAAGGACGGCATTTCTCTGTTTCGGCGTCAGCAGACGCAGATCGGACAATATCGACATCGTTTCCCCTCCAGCGACGATGGGGGCAAAACTATGAGGGTTCGCGGGCCGGCGCAATCGGCGACGGGCCGGTTGCCCGGCCTTCCATGAGGGCGGGCTTTATGCTCCAATCCGCGCCGCAGCGAGAAAAGCGCGCCGGGACGCTGCGTCCAAGAAGCGCGCCGCCGTCTGCAACGGGCATGGAGGAGGATCGCGGTGGATGTTGTGACCGAATTGGGTGAAGTGCGCGACGCCGCCCAGAACGACCCCCACCCCCCGCACGGGCTTTCGGCCTCGGGCCACAAGGCCGCCGACACCAAGGGCCAGATCAGCTGGGCGATTTTCGAATGGGCTCGCGACCCCTATGTGATCGTCGTCACGATTTACATCTTCGCGCCCTATTTCTCGAACACCGTGGTCGGCGACCCGGTGCGCGGACAGGCGATCTGGGGCCATATCAACGGCATTGCCGGTTTCATCATCGCCTGTTTCGGGCCGCTTCTCGGCGCCATCGCCGATACCGGCGGGCGGCGCAAGCCCTGGCTCATCGCCTTCGTCGCCATCATGGTGCCGGCGATTTTCGCGCTCTGGTGGGCGCTGCCGGGAGGGGCCGGGCTCGGCATCTATCAGATCGCGGCGCTTTTCATCATCGTTTCGGTCGCCTTTTCCTTTTCGGAAGTCTTTCACAATTCGATGCTGCCGACGGTTGCGCCGCATGACCGGATCGGATTCCTGTCGGGCCTCGCGCTGGCGCTCGCCAATGCGGGCGCGCTGATCATTCTCTGCTTCATGCTTTACGCCTTCATGCTGCCGGGCCATGTGAGCTGGAGCTTCATTCCGGACCACGCGCTCTTCGGCCTCGACGTTTCCCAGCATGAGAACAGCCGCATCTCGGCACCCTTCACGGCGGTCTGGCTTCTGGTCTTCACGCTGCCGCTGCTTTTCTTCACGCCGGACATGAAGCCGGTGACGAAGATCAGAAAGCGCGCCGCCATCGTCGACGGCGTCAAGCGCGTCATCAAGACGGTGCGGCAGATCAAGCATTACCGGAATGTCGCGACCTATCTCATCGCGCGCATGTTCTTCAATGACGGGCAGACGGCGGTGCTGATTTTCGGCGGCGTCTATGCGGCGGGCGTTTTCCACTGGGATGCGCTGACGCTCACCATCTACGGCATCGTGCTCTCGATCTTCGCGGTCGGCGGCGGCTTTTTCGGCGGCTGGCTCGACGACACCTTCGGTTCCAAGAAGGCGATCCTGATTTCGATCGGCGGCACCTCCATCGGCATCGTGCTCGCGGTTTCGATGACGCCGACCGAAATGTTCTTCTTCCTGCCCTACGACACGGCAAGCCCGCCGCTGTGGAGCCTGCCCTTCTTCCGGACGCTGCCGGAGCTCATGTATCTCATCGTCGTGCTCGTCGTTGCGATCTGCATCACGGCGGCTTACGCGAACAGCCGCACGATGCTCGCCCGCATCGCGCCCGTGTCGAAGATGTCGGAATTCTTCGGGCTCTATGCCCTGTCGGGAACGGCGACCGCTTTCATGGGGCCGGAACTTGTCGGTCTGACCACCGAATATTTTCACAGCCAGCGGGCAGGCTTTGCGTCCATTCTCATTCTGATGCTCATAGGTCTTGGCGGCATGTTGTTCGTGCGTGAGGGCCGTTCGGAGGCTTACGATTGACCAAGGTTTATGCGAATGGCGAGCCCGCCTCGAGGGTCGCGCAGGTTTCCTGGGTGACTTACGAGTGGGCGAACCAGCCCTATTATTCTCTCGTCACGATTTTTCTGTTCGCACCCTATTTCAGCGCCACGGTGGTCGGCGACCCCGTCCACGGTCAGGCGGTCTGGGGTTACACGCAGGCGATTGCCGGCATCATCATCGCGCTGACGAGCCCGCTTCTCGGCGCCATCGCCGACGCGGCAGGTCCGCGCAAGCCGTGGATCGTGACTTTCATGGCGGTCTGCATTCTCGGCTGCTTCGGGCTCTGGCTCGCCGTGCCGGGCGCCGCCATCGCGCCCGTGGCCGCGGCGCTCGTCATTGCTTCCGTCGGCATGGAATTCACGATCATCTTCGCCAACGCCATGCTGCCGACCATCGCGTCGGAGCGGCGCATCGGGCTTCTCTCGGGCATCGGCATCGGCATGGGCCAGCTCGCGGCCATCGTCGCGCTCGTCGCGGTGCTGATCGTTCTGCAACTGCCGGGCGTCGTCCATGCCTCGTTCATTCCCGACGCGCCGATCTTCGGCCTGTCGAAAGCGAAATATGAAACCGACCGCATCGTGGGACCGATCTCCGGCCTCTGGTTCCTCGTCTTCATGCTGCCGCTGCTTTTCTGGGTGCCCGATCAGACCTCGCGCAACCTGTCGCGCATCGAGGCGGCGCAAGCGGGCCTCAGGCGGCTTGCGCATACGATTTCCAAGGCGCGGCACTTCCGCAATGTCGGGCTCTATCTCGTCTCGCGCATGGCCTTTTATGACGGCATGAATGCGATCTTCATTTTCGGCGGCATTCTCGCGGCCTCGACCTTTCATTGGGGCGCGACCGAGATGGCGGTTTATGGCGTCTGGGCGACGCTCTTTGCCGCGCTCGGCGCTTTCGTCGGCGGCTGGACCGATCAGCGTTTCGGCAGTCGGGCGACGCTCGTCTGGTCGCTCGCGCTTGCGGTCGTCTCCTTCCTGGTGCTGATCTCGATCGACCGCGACCACATATTCTTCGTCATCGAGTTTCCCGTCGCCGCCGATGCGAAGCCCTTCACCACCCTGCCGCAACAGGCCTTCCTGCTCACCATTGCGGGCTTTGCGCTGATGGCGGGGCCGACGATCGCATCGAGCCGGACGATGCTCGCGCGTATCGCGCCGGTCGAGATGATGACGGAGTTCTTCGGCCTCTATTCGCTTGCCGGCAAGGCGACCACCTTCGTCGCGCCGCTGCTCATCGGCTTCGTCACGGCGGAGACCGGCAGCCAGCGCATCGGATTGTCGGTCGTGGTGCCGCTCATCCTCGTCGGCATCGCGATGCTGCTTTTCGTCAAGGAAGAGCGCGCAACGGCGATCGAGTAGGCGGGCCGCACATCCGTTCCGTCACCCCGGCCTTGAGCCGGGGTCCATCTTTCTTCGGGAAAAGGTCAAGATGGATGCCGGATCAAGTCCGGCATGACGACTATTGGTCCGGCTTGACGATGGACCGTCAATGCCGGAAGTGGCGCATGCCTGTCATGACCATGGCGAGGCCTTTTTCGTCCGCCGCCGCGATCACTTCGTCGTCGCGCATCGAGCCGCCGGGCTGGATGACGGCGGTGGCGCCGGCTTCCGCCGCCGACAGCAGGCCGTCGGCGAAGGGGAAGAAGGCGTCCGACGCGACGACCGAGCCCACGGTCGCGGGCGTCTTTTCGCCGGCGGCCTCGGCTGCGTCCTGCGCTTTCCGCGCGGCGATGCGGGCTGAATCGACGCGGCTCATCTGGCCTGCGCCGACGCCGACGGTGGCGCCATTCTTCACATAGACGATGGCGTTCGACTTCACATGCTTGCAGACGCGGAAGGCGAATTTGAGGTCGGCGAGTTCCTGCGCCGTCGGCTGGCGCTTCGTCACCACCTTCAGGTCGAGAAGATCGACGCGGCCATTGTCGCGCGACTGGACGAGCAATCCGCCCGACACGGATTTCACCGTGAGGCCGGGCGCGCCCGCATCCGGCAGGCCGCCGGTAAGGAGCAGGCGGAGGTTCCTCCTCGCGCCGATGATGCGGCGCGCATCCTCGTCGGCGTCGGGCGCGATGATGACTTCGGTGAAGATCTTGGCGATTTCTTCCGCTGTCGCGCCGTCGAGCTTGCGGTTCGCCGCGATGATGCCGCCATAGGCCGAGACCGGATCGCAGGCGAAGGCTTTCCGGTAGGCGTCGGCAAGCGATGAGCCGATGGCGACGCCGCAGGGGTTTGCGTGCTTGATGATGGCGATGGCGGGGGAGACGTTCGCGTCGAATTCGGCGACGAGCTCGAAGGCGGCGTCGGTGTCGTTGATGTTGTTGTAGGAAAGTTCCTTGCCCTGAAGCTGCGTCGCGGAGGACACGCCGGGGCGCTTCTCGCCGGTCACATAGAAGCTCGCATGCTGATGCGGGTTCTCGCCGTAGCGCAGCGTCTGCTTCAGCTGGCCGCCGAAGGCGCGCCATTCGGGCGCCGTCTCCTTCAGTTCGTCGGCAAACCAGTTCGAGATCGCCGCGTCATAGGCGGCGGTGCGCGCATAGGCTTTCTGGGCGAGGCGCTTGCGCAGGGCGAGCGTCGTTCCCTTTTTCGCCTTCAGCTCCTCGATGACGGCGGCATAGTCGCTGCCTTCCACGATGACGGCGACATAGGCGTGGTTCTTCGCCGCGGCGCGGATCATGGCGGGGCCGCCTATGTCGATATTCTCGACGCATTCGTCATAGCCCGCGCCCTTCGCCACCGTCGCCTCGAAGGGATAGAGGTTGACGCAGAGAAGGTCGATGGCGGCAATGCCGTGGGTCTCCATCGCCTGCCTGTGCTCGGCGTCGTCGCGCACGGCGAGAAGGCCGCCATGGACCTTCGGGTGCAGCGTCTTCACCCGGCCGTCCATCATTTCGGGGCTGCCCGTCAGTTCCGACACGTCCTTCACCGGGAGGCCCGCATCCTTGATCGCTTTCGCGGTGCCGCCTGTCGAGACGAGTTCGACGCCCGCCTCGTGCAGGGCGCGGGCGAAATCTACGAGCCCGGTCTTGTCGGACACGGAGAGGAGTGCGCGGCGCACGGGCTGGAGATCGGCGGCTTTGGGAGCGGCTTTGGCGGAGACGGACATGAGGGTTCTTTCCGGACTGGCGGATGGTGCCCGCCGATAGCATGAAAAGGCCCGATCTCGCTAGAGCGTCGGCAATTCCGGCACTTCGGCGTCTTCGGGTTTCGGCTGGCCGGCGCCTTTGGCGGAAAGCCGCCTCAGCGCCCAGATGACGCGCGCTTCGCCGCGGAAAACCGCGCCCGTGACCACGATCTGCTCGGCCCGGCGGCTCGCTTCGCCCGAGCCCAGATAGACGCTTTCCTCGATCGAAATCGGGGCGGCAGCGCCTGCGCTCAAGGCGCGGAACTGCCAGCCGTCGCCATTCGGCAACAGGACGAGCACATTCGAGCCGTCATGGGCGAGCGAGGCGCGGGCGTCCGGGTGGAGGTGGAAGCGCAGCGTGAAAGGCGGGTTCTCGGGCGGACGGTGCCAGAAGGCGCGTTCCCAGACATAGGCGTCGCGCGGGTTCTCGGCGGTGACGAGCAGGTCCTCGCCGCGCAGCTCCTCGCCCGAGGCGGCGAGAAAGAGGCGGCGGCGGTGGACGAGGCCGAAGGCTTTCTCATAGCCGTTATGGCTCGCTTCCAGCCAGATGCCGGCGTCGTTCTCGTTGCGGCGGCTTTCGACGCGGGTCGGGCCCTCCATCATGCGGGCGCCGAGAAGGGCGCGGCTGATCCTTCCGCGCAGGATGCGGGCCGACGACGTATCGGCGAGGACCAGCGTCGAATGGGCGGCGGTGGCGCGGCTTGCCGCTTCCCAGTCGGGCCCGAGCATGCGCGTCGCGCCGCAATTGACGATGAGGCGTTTCGTTCCTGCGCTCATTTCAAAGGCGAGACAGCCCGCATGGGCGGCATGGCTGTAGCGGCCGGGCGGCGGGGGGCCTGTATCGGCGACGACATAGGCGGGGCCGGCGGCGAGGCGCTGATAGCCCGAATGGGGCGCAAAGCCGAAGGGGCGGCCGTCGGCGTCGTCATAGTCGAGCGCGGCGTCGATGGCACCTTCGGGGCCTTCATTGGCGCCGTTGAAAAGGGCGAGACGTCCGTCGCCGTGCCGGAAGAAGCGCAGCATCGGCATCATCCGGTCGATGGCGTCGCGGACGGGCTTCGGCGTTTCGATATGGCGCGAGGCGAGCGCTTCGCTCAGGGAAATCAGATCGAGCATGATCTGGAGCATGGCGGCCGGGTTGCGGCTGACATGGCCGCCATCGGCGAGAATCTGGCGGGCGACTTCGCGGGCGACGAGCTTCAACCCCTTGTCGAGCCGGGCCTGGCCTTCCGAAAGGCAGAGGCCGGAAAAGGCAAGGCCGATCGCCGCCGTCATGCGCGGCTCGCCCGCGGGGGCGAGCGCCGCCGTGCGCGCGAGGTGGCGGGCCTGGCGCGCCATGCTGCGCAGAAGCGTCGAGCGGTAGATGAGGTCCGAGCCGTCGATGATGAGAGCGCCGTTCGCGACCCAGGAGGTGAGCCGCCTGCCGATCACCTGCGGCCGCCAGCCGATGTCGTGCCAGTTGCCGTCCTGCTGCATCCAGCCCGCGATCAGCGTCTGGGCATAGGTGCGCGCCGCGTCGCCGCCGGCGGCGGTGAAATGGCGCAGCCATGAGAAGCCGTGAAGCTCTTCCGCCCAGGTCTCGCTCGGCGCGACGGCGGCGAAGGGCGAGCCGCCATCCGTCTTCACCTGTCCGCCGGGCAGCGACCAGCGGCCGTGGAAAAACGCATCGGCCTTGTCGGCGCGGCCGGGGCGGAGGTCGCGGGGATAAAAGACCATGTGATCGGGCATCGGCCCGCGCAGGCTCTGGCCATAGGGCCAGCTTGCATAGGTGCGGGCGAGGATGCGGTCGCGCAGCCGGACGAGCGCGGCGGCGGCGAGGTCCGTCGCGCGATTGCCGGGCGGCATCGAGAAATAGGCGGGCGAATGCGCTTCGGGCGCTTCGGCCGCAACGGGAGCCGCAATTGGCGGCGGATCGAACTCCGTCTCCGTCATGGGCATTCCGCCTTCTGGCGGTCCCTCATGGCGCGGCGCGGGTCTTCAAGCGCCGCCGCGAAGGGTCGCGATGTTTTTCGCATAGGCGGCTTCCCCGCCCTTGAATGTCGCGGAGCCCGCGACGAGGACATTGGCGCCTGCGGCGATCACGCGCGGCGCGGTTTCGAAATTGACGCCGCCATCGACCTCGAGGTCGATGTTGCGTCCGCTCGCATCGATCCGTTTGCGGATGATTTCGATCTTGGCGAGCTGGCTTTCGATGAAGCTCTGGCCGCCGAAACCGGGATTGACGCTCATGACGAGAATGAGGTCGATGTCGCCGATGAGCGGATCGAGAAGCTCGACGGGCGAGCCCGGATTGAGCACGAGGCCCGCCTTCACGCCCGCCGCCTTGATCGTCTGCACGGTGCGGTGGGGATGGGGGCCTGCTTCCGGATGAAAAGAGATGATGTTCGCGCCCGCCTTGGCGAAGGCGTCGATGAAAAGATCGACCGGCGAGATCATCAGATGGACGTCGAAGGGAAGGGCCGAATGCGGGCGCAGCGCCTTCACGACATCGGGGCCGATGGTCAGGTTCGGCACGAAATGGCCGTCCATGATGTCGATATGGATGTAGTCGGCGCCCGCTGTTGTGACGGCGCGCACCTCTTCGCCCAGACGGGCGAAGTCGGCGGAGAGGATCGACGGTGCGATCTTGACGGAAGATTTGCCGCTCATGGAACCGGTCGCTCGACGTATCGGGATTATGCGAAGGCTGAATCGCGCTGAGGCCACTATATCTTGCTGGTTTCAGTGATTAACAGCTTGAATCTGGTGGCGCAAGGTTGGCCGCCCCAAGGGCTTTGCTTCAATGCCAGCGGACGAGGCGGGCGGCATAGAAGCCGTCGAGACCGCCTTCGAGGCCGAGATGGCTCGGCAGCGTTCGCACATCGCCCTCGGGCGTCAGGCATTCGCGGAAGCCCGGCAGCTCGGAAGGCGCGACCGGGCGGCGTTCGAAATCGGGATGGGCGGCGAGGAAGCGCTCGATCTGTTCCGGCCCTTCCTCTGGTTCGAGCGAGCAGGTGCAATAGACGAGCGTGCCGTCGGGACCGAGCAGCGTCGCCGCATGGTCGAGAAGGCGCGCCTGCAAGGCGACGAGGCGATCGCGGTCGGCGGTGGTTTTCAGATGCGGCACATCGGGGTGGCGGCGCGCCGTGCCTGTCGCGGTGCAGGGCGCGTCGAGCAGGATTTTCTTCCATTGGCGCGCGGGCGAAAAGAGCGCCGCATCGGCGGCGATGACGGTCGCCTCGAGATGCAGACGGGCGAGATTGTCTTCAAGCCGGACGAGGCGCTGGCGCGACCGGTCGAGCGCGGTGACATGTGCGCCGCGGGCGGCGAGCCAGGCGGTCTTGCCGCCGGGCGCGGCGCAGAGGTCGAGCACGTCCTCGCCTTCGATTTCGCCGAGAAGGCGAAGCGGCAAGGCGGCGGCGGCATCCTGCACCCACCATGCGCCTTCATCGAAGCCCGGCAATTGCTCGATGCGGCCCGCGCGTTCGAGGCGCAGCGTGCCCGTGGGCAAGGTCTGCGCGCCGAGGCGTTCGGCCCAGTACGCGGTTTCCGCTTCGCGCGTCACGCTGAGGTCGAGCGGCGGCTCGGCGAATTGCGCGCGGACGATTGCCCGCGTCGCCGCCTCGCCATAGGCCTTGGTCCAGCTCTGCCAGAGCCAGTCGGGCAGGGCGAGGCGTTCGGCGTCGAGGCCGGCGATGAGGGATGCGCTTTCCCGCGCGACGCGGCGGGCGACCGCGTTGACGAGCGATTTGAAATGCTGCGCGGTGTCGTCATGCGCGGCGGCTTCGACGCCCATGTCGACGGCGGCATGGGGCTTCACGCCGAGGAAGAGCATTTCGGCGGCGGCCGCGCGCAGGATGTTCTGCACCGGGCGCGCGCGCTTGGGCAGCGGCGTTTCGATGAGCTGCGCCAGCGCATGGTCGATTTCGCCGAGGTGGCGCAGCGCGGTCGCGACGATGAGCCTTGCAAAAGCGCGGTCGCGCGGGCTTGCGTCGGCAAGCGCGCCCGAGGCGATTTCGGCGGCGAAGGCGTCGTCGAAGGCGCGGCGCTCCGTCAGCACGGCGCCCAGCAGATGCTGCGCGGCGATGCGCGCGGCGAGGCCGGGCTCGTCGCCGATGTCGGGCAATGATTTTTCGGAGGCAATGTCGTTCATGGCGGCGAGTTTAAAGCACAGGTGGCGGCGCAATACGACCGGATTGGGGCGAGAATTCGCCGCCGGGCCATTGGCGGCTGGCGCGCGGGCGCGGCGAGACATATATGTGACGGGCTGAACGGCAGATGAGGTCAGTGTGAGCGACGCAAACGAGGGCGCAGCGCCCGAAAAAAAGCTGAGCGAGGCGGCCAAGCGCGCGCTCGCCGAGGCCGAAGAGCGCCGCCGCAAGGCCGACGAGGCGCTGGCCGCCCATCCGCGCCCGCGCGAGATCAACGGGCCGAAAGGCGCCGCGGCAGGCGCCGAGCCGACGCGCTATGGCGACTGGGAAGTCAAAGGCATCGTCTCGGATTTCTGAGGCCGATCCCTCCCATTCCGGATGCAACTGAGGTCGAGGAGTTGGCCAAGGCCATGCTAAGCGGGGCCGCATGGAAGTTGCGCCGGGGGAGGACGTAGGATTATATTCCTCTTCCTGAGGGATGAACCCATGTACCGCCTCGCCGTCTTTTTTGCTTTTTCAGCCCTCGCTTTCGCGCCTCTCGCGGCGCGGGCGGCCGATGTCATTGCGGGCCCGGTCGAGGCGGAGGTCGTCAATGTCGTCGACGGCGACACGCTGAAAGTGCGGGCGAAGATCTGGCTCGGGCAGACGGTCGAGGTCGATGTGCGGCTTGCCGGCATCGACGCGCCGGAGCTTCACGGGGCTTGCGACCGCGAGCGGGAGGCGGCGCTCGCCGCGAAGGATGCGCTCGCGGCGTTGACAGGCGGCGGCAAGGTTCGCCTCACCGACATAAGACGCGACAAGTTCGGCGGCCGCGTCATCGCCCATGTTGGCGGCGACGGCGCGGAGGATCTCAGCGCCGCGCTCCTCGCGCAGCATTTCGCGCGCGCCTATGGTGGCGGCAAACGGGGAGGCTGGTGCGCGCTTGCGGCGCGTTAGCCAGCCGATTTGTTCTGCCGGTTCTCCACCAGGTCGCTGACGACGCCGGGGTCGGCGAGCGTCGAGGTGTCGCCGAGATTGGAGAAGTCGTCTTCCGCGATCTTCCTGAGGATGCGGCGCATGATCTTGCCCGAGCGCGTCTTGGGGAGGCCCGGCGAGAATTGCAGGAGGTCGGGCGCGGCGATGGCGCCGATTTCCTTCCTTACCCAGAGCACGAGTTCCTTCTTCAGCTCCTCGGTCGGCGCCTCGCCGACATTGAGCGTCACATAGGCATAGATGCCCTGGCCCTTGATGTCGTGCGGATAGCCGACGACGGCGGCTTCCGCGACCTTGGGATGGGCGACGAGCGCGCTTTCGACTTCCGCCGTACCCAGACGATGCCCCGAGACGTTGAGCACATCGTCGACGCGGCCCGTGATCCAGTAATAGCCGTCCGCGTCGCGGCGGCAGCCGTCGCCCGTAAAGTACTTGCCGGGATACTGGATGAAATAAGTGTCGATGAAACGCTGATGGTCGCCATAGACGGTGCGCATCTGGCCCGGCCATGAATCGGCGATGCAGAGATTGCCGGTCGTCTCGCCTTCGAGAACCTTGCCTTCGGTGTCGACCACCACGGGCTTCACGCCGAAGAAGGGCTTGGTCGCCGAGCCCGGCTTCTGCGCGATGGCGCCCGGCAGCGGCGTGATGAGAATGCCGCCCGTCTCCGTCTGCCACCATGTGTCGACGATGGGGCAGCGCCCGTCGCCGACCACGCGGTGATACCAGAGCCAGGCTTCGGGATTGATCGGCTCGCCGACCGATCCGAGGAGCCTCAGCGATTTGCGGCTGGTCTTTTTCACCGGCGCATCGCCCTCGCGCATCAGGGCGCGGAGCGCGGTCGGCGCGGTGTAGAAGATGTTCACCTGATGCTTGTCGATCACGTTCCAGAAGCGCGAGCTGTCGGGATAATTCGGCACGCCCTCGAAGATCAGCGTCGTCGCGCCATTGGCGAGCGGGCCATAGACGATATAGCTGTGGCCCGTGACCCAGCCCACATCCGCCGTGCACCAGTAGATGTCGCCGTCGTGATAGTCGAAGACATATTGATGCGTCATGGCGGCGAAGAGGAGATAGCCGCCCGTCGTGTGGAGCACGCCCTTCGGCTTTCCGGTCGAGCCCGATGTGTAGAGAATGAAGAGCGGGTCTTCGGCGTTCATT
>JARLIS010000005.1 GCA_031291615.1 Parvibaculum sp. | reverse complement strand
CGCCGGGGCAGGCGGCGGGCCTTGCGCGCGGCGCGGCGGCGCTCGCGCCGCATCCGGTTCAGGCTCTCATTCGTCGGAAGATCGTCGCTGTCGGGGCCGGTCACGGGTCTCGCGCCTTGTTTCGCGCTCCGGCCTCGTCGTCGGGCCGTTAGCGCGAAGGGGTTTTATCGGTCTGAAGCCAAGCCGGAATCATATCCTGCTTCAGGATTTCGTCATAACTGGGGCGTGCGCGCACGACGGCAAAGGTCGCGCCGTTGACCAGCACCTCGGGCACAAGCGGGCGGGTGTTGTAGGTCGAGGCCTGCACCGCGCCATAGGCGCCGGCCGACATGATGGCGATGAGGTCGCCCGACTTCAGTTCGGGGAGCTCGCGGCCCTTGGCGAGGAAGTCGCCCGTCTCGCAGACGGGGCCGACGACGTCATAGGTCACGCGCGCCGCTTCCGCGGGCTCGGCCACGGCGCGGATTTCGTGGAAGGCGTCGTAGAGCGTCGGACGGATCAGGTCGTTCATGGCCGCATCGACGATCAGGAAGTTCCGGTTGTCGCCGGTCTTTTCATAGATCACGCGCGACACCAGAATGCCGGCATTGCCGACGATCAGGCGGCCGGGCTCGAATGTCAGCTCGCAATCGAGGTGCCCGACGGCGCGCTTCACCATCGCGGCATATTCGTCCGGATGCGGAGGAACGTCGTTGTCGCCGCGATAGGGAATGCCGAGGCCGCCGCCGAGGTCGATGCGGGTGATGTCGCGGCCCTGGGCGCGCAGCGTCGCCACCATGTCGGCGACGCGGCGGAAGGCGGCTTCGAAGGGCGCGAGGTCCGTGAGCTGCGAGCCGATATGGACATCGATGCCGACGATGCGGATGCCCTTCAGCGCGGCGGCGCGGGCATAGACCTCCGGCGCGCGCTTCCAGGAAATGCCGAACTTGTTCTCCGCCTTGCCGGTCGCGATCTTCTCATGGGTCTTCGCGTCGACGTCCGGATTGACGCGGATGGCGATGCGGGCTTCGAGGCCGCGCGCCGAGGCCAGTTCGGAAATGAGATCGAGCTCCGGTTCCGATTCGACGTTGAACTGGTCGATGCCGGTTTCGAGCGCGAAGGCGATTTCGGCCCCCGTCTTGCCGACGCCCGAAAAGACGATCTTGCCAGCCGGAATGCCGACGGCAAGCGCGCGGCGCAATTCGCCTTCCGAGACGACGTCGGCGCCCGCGCCTTCGCGCGCCAGCGTCGCGACGACCGCGAGGTTCGAATTCGCCTTGATCGAATAGCACAGCCGCGCCTTCTGGCCCTTGAAGGCGTCGATGAAGACGCGGGCATGGCGCACCAGCGTCGCCGTCGAATAGCAATAGAAAGGCGTGCCGACGCTCGCGGCGATATCGGGTATGGCGACATCCTCGGCGTGAAGAATGCCGCCGCGATATTCGAAATGGTTCATGTAACGACCGGCTTTCAGGAATGTCCGTCGAGTGCCTGTCTAGCAGGGCGGGATCGACGTATCTGGCATCAGATTCGTGTTGCCGGACATATTCATCGGCCCGGCGGCGTCGATCGGTTTCTGGAACTGGGCGTTGTCGCCGCTCTGCGTCTCGCAGCCTGCGGCCTTGGCGGCCTTGGGCGGCGAGCCGGGCGGCGGTTCGAGGTCGCCGCGACGGCCGCAGGCGCCGAGCGCGAGGAGGCCTGCGAGGCAGAGCGCGCCTGCAATCTTCAATCGCCTGTTCATCTCACTTCTCCCCCGCATTCGCGGCGTTGCGTCCGAGTTCCTTGCGCCACCATGCGACCGCGGCCCGCACATT
The DNA here is from genome assembly GCA_031291615.1 of Parvibaculum sp. Taxonomy (GTDB): domain Bacteria; phylum Pseudomonadota; class Alphaproteobacteria; order Parvibaculales; family Parvibaculaceae; genus Parvibaculum. Next base: position 87,299 of record JARLIS010000005.1, on the reverse strand, counting down.
GTCGGGCGCGGTGCCGCCGAAACTCGTGCGGCTCGCGACCGAATTGTCGACGCCGAGTACGGAATATACCTCGTCCGTGATCCCCTTCTCCACCTCGCGCATTTCGGCGAGAGAGAGGCCGTCGAGATCGACGCCCTTCCGCTCGGCCTTGGCGACGAGTGCGCCCGTCACGTGATGCGCCTCCCGGAAGGGCATTCCGAGCTTGCGGACCAGCCAGTCGGCAAGGTCGGTCGCCGTCGAAAATCCGCGCGAGGCGGCGGCCCGCATGGCCTTGTCGTTGACGGCGAGCGTCTCGACCATGCCAGTCATGGCGGCAAGCGAGAGCGACAGGGCGTCGAGCGCGTCGAAGGCGGCTTCCTTGTCTTCCTGCATGTCCTTGGAATAGGCGAGCGGCAGGCCTTTCATGACGATGAGAAGCGTCGTCAGCGCACCGATGACGCGGCCGGTCTTGGCGCGCACCAGCTCGGCGGCGTCCGGATTGCGCTTCTGCGGCATGATCGAGGAGCCGGTGGTGAAATTGTCCGGCAGGCGCACGAAGTCGAAGCCCGGCGTCGACCAGATGACGATTTCCTCGGCGAGGCGCGACAGATGCGTCGCGGCGATGGCGGCAGCGGCGAGCGTTTCGAGCACGAAGTCGCGGTCCGACACGCTGTCGAGCGAGTTCCGCGTCGGGCGGTCGAAGCCGAGTTCCTTCGCGGTGCGCGCGCGGTCGATGGGGAAGGACGTGCCGGCGAGCGCGGCGGCGCCCAGCGGGCTTTCGTTGAGACGCTTCCTGGCATCGCTCAGCCGGCCGCGATCCCGCGCCGTCATCTCGACATAGGCAAGGCAGTGATGGCCGAAGGTGACGGGCTGGGCCGTCTGCAAATGGGTGAAGCCCGGCATGACGGTGCCGGCATGGGCGTCGGCCTTGTCGATCAGCGCCAGTTGCAGGGCGGCCAGCTGTTCGTCCAGATGGTCGATGGTGTCGCGGATATAGAGCTTGAAGTCGGTCGCGACCTGATCGTTGCGCGAGCGCGCCGTATGGAGCCTGCCCGCCGCCGCGCCGATGAGTTCGGCGAGCCGCGCCTCGACATTCATGTGAATGTCCTCGAGCGCGCGGCTGAAGGTGAACTGGCCGACCTCGATATCCTTGCGGATGTCTTCCAGCCCCGCGACGATTTGCCTTGCGTCCTCGCTTGAGATAATTCCCTGCGCGGCCAACATGGCGCAATGCGCCTGCGAGCCCCGGATGTCCTGGGCGAAGAGGCGCTTGTCGAAGTCGATGGAGGCGTTGATTTCCTCCATGATGCGGTCGGGGCCCTGGCCGAACCGGCCGCCCCACATTTTGTTGCTCATAACCGTTCCCCGGGAGCTTTCGGACCCCCGATGTTTCAGTCCAGACGTTTACTTATAGCGATTTTGGCGGCAGTCGGCCTTGTCGTCGTGGCGGCGGTATACTTGATCGGCGGGCCACATAGCAATGATTTGGGCACCGGCCCGGGCCGGGGAAGCTCGTCCCTGGCGGCTCTGGCGACGGGTCCGGTCGCCAATTTCGTGCCCGCCGCGGCGCCTGCCCCCGTGCCGAACCTCGAATTCAAGGACGGCGAGGGCAAGACCGTCCGCCTGGCCGATTTCAGGGGCAAACTTGTCCTCCTCAACCTCTGGGCGACCTGGTGCACGCCCTGCCGGGAGGAAATGCCCTCGCTCGACGCGCTGGAAGGGGCGATCGGCAGCGACAGGTTTCAGGTCGTGGCCCTCAGCGTCGACCAGAACGGGCTGGAGCTTGCCAGGGCCTTCCTCAAGGAGGTCAAGGTGAGCCATCTCGCGCTCTATAACGATCCGACCTCGCGGTCGAACTTCCAGATGAAGGGTTACGGTTTGCCGACCACCGTGCTCGTCTCGCCCGAGGGGCTGGAGCTTGGCCGTATCGTCGGCCCGGCCGAATGGAACACGCCCGAGGCGAAGGCGCTCATCGCGGCCGCGCTCAAGCTTCCTTCCGGGCGCTGATCGAATAGGCGACGGGAAGGCGCGGCGCGCCTTCGGGCGCCTCGAAGTAGTGCCGGTCCTTGCGCTCCATGCCGGGAATGCCCGGCCAGACCAGCCTGTCATGTTCATGCAGGAAGTCGATGCGGAGGCCCGCCTCGGCAAGCGCCGTCACCACTTCGCCCAATCCATGCTGCCATTCATGCGAGCGGTGATGCTTCAGCGAGACGGTGGGTTCGGCATAGTCGAAGGGGCTCTCCCATGTCTGCGGGCCTTCGAGAAAATAGGACCGCACGACATGGAGGTTTTCCATGTAGCTCGCCTTGGTATCGTCGAAGGTCCACATCAGGGGATGGCCCTCGGCGATGTAGAAGCGGCCGCCGGGCCTCAGGCAGGAGGCGATGGTCTGGGCCCAGAGCTTTATGTCGGGCAGCCACATGAGCACGCCCCAGCTCGTGAACACCATGTCGTAGCCGGTGCCGGCGACGGCGGCGGCGTCATAGACGCGGGCCTCGACGAAGCGCGCGGCGAGGCCGGTTTCATCGGCAAGTTTCCGCGCGGCCTCTATCGCTTTGGGTGAAAAATCGAGACCGGTCACATCCGCGCCGAGGCGGGCGAGCGACAGCGTGTCGAGGCCGAAATGGCATTGGAGGTGGAGGAGCTTCAATCCCGCAATGTCGCCGATTTCGGAAAGGATCAGCGGATCGAGGCTGGTGCCGCCGCGCCGCAATTCATCGACGCGATAAAATTCCGAGGCGATGTGGATATCGACCACCTCGTCCCAGCGGGCGCGATTGGCTTCAAGGAGATCGGCGGGTTTTCCGGCGGGCATGGCGGGGCGTCCTGTTCTGCCCCGCATGGCGCGAAGCCCGGCAGAATATCGCCAGGCGGATTTGCGTCAATGCTGATCGGAAAAGAATATGCCGCCCAGCATCTGCGCGATCTCGTCGCCTGCCGCGGTCAGCGGCGCGGAAAAAGCGTGCCACTGAACGTGGCGATGAACCGTGTTGACGAAATAGCCCGTGGCATAGACCGGGCGGGCGCTCTTGTAGGCGCGTGTCGTCAATTCCGACCAGCGGCCCTTGGCCGCCACCGCATCGACGATAAGGGCTGAGGGCTGGCCAAGTTCGGACAGGCGCTTTCCGGTCAGCTCGGCGCCGATCAGGTTGACGAGCGCGGTGCCGAAGATGCGAAAGCGAAAATCGCCGCCGCCATCGAGAACCTCGCTGATGTGGAGATAGGGCAGCAGCCTGACGATTTCCGCCGGAACGATGTCCTGCCTGTCGGGCATCCGGCGTGTGCCGCGCTTGCGTTCCCAATAGGCGGCGAGCGCCGCCACGTCCGGCTGCGCGGGCGCATCGAGGTAGTGGATCTGTGCGTCCGCAGGCGCGGGTCTTTCAATGGTCTTGCTCATGGCTTTCTCCGCCGACGCATGAGGCGCCGGAGCGTGGCCATCATTTTCGGCTGCGAGTGTTAAGAATCCCGCAAATCGGGAGAGTGCGGGTCTCAAAGCGTCGCGGCGGTGATCAGAATGCCGATCAACTGGCTGATTTCCGGGCTTCCGGCGGTCAGGGGCGCGAACATGCCGTGGTAGTACATGTAGTTCCGTTCGGGTGCGACAGTCGGCGATTTGAAGAAAAGCGGGCGGCGGCTTTGAAGCGCGAGGCGGGAAATCGTCAGCCAGCGGTTGCGCAGCTCGATGGGGTCTGTCGGGATCGTCGCCGGTTCGCCAAAATCGGAAATGAGCTTGCCCGTGCGCTCCTCGCGCATCAGCTCCACAAGCGCCGTTCCGAACACGCGCACGCGGAAATCGAGCCCGCCTTCGAGCACGTCGAGAACGAAGAGATGCGGCAGCAGCCGTACGATATCGGCCGGATTGATGTCGGCGCGATCGGCGATGGCGCGGTTGCCGCGCTTGGCTTCCCAATAGGCGTGAAGTTCGGCGAGAGCGGGATGCTCCGGTGCGTCGATGAGCGTCGGTTTGTCCGGCGGGAGGCCGGTATGATCCGGCCTTCCGGTTTCGATTGTCGTCATGGAAATCCCCTGCCGGCCCGCCCCGGACCGCTGTCTGGCTTATCTTGATATGCGGAAGGTTAATGAAACCGTCACTTCGCGTTGGCGAAGGTCAGGACTGGGCGACGAACATTCCGCCAAAGGTCTGGGCGATGCCGGTTCCGCCCGCCGTCAGCGGGCAGGACACGGCGTGCCAGCAGATATAGGCGCGGTTGGAGCTCGACATGCGGCCGGACACGAAAACGGGCCGCTCCCGGGTAAAGGCGCGGCGCGAAACCTCGAACCAGCGGTCGCGCACGATGTCGGAGCGGGTCGGCGGCACGGCATGGTCGCCGATCTCGGAAAGGAGTTTGCCGGTTCTCTCCTCGCCCACGAGTTCCACGAGTTTCGTGCCGAAGATGCGGATGCGGAAATCCGCGCCGTGATCGACAGACTCGCAGATGATGATATTCGGCAGCAGCGGGACTATTTCCGACGGGTCGATGTCGAGCCGGTCAGGCAGCCTGCGTCCGGCGCGTTTCGCTTCCCAATAGGCAACGATGGCGGCGACGCCCGGATGTTCGGGAGCATCGGGAAAATGCAGCCGGTCTTCGAGTTCGAGAAGGTCCATGCCCTTTGCCCCGTCCATGTTTCACCGGCGCGAAGGCCGGCTGGACGGCCAAGCCTGACAGGAGGAGGTTAACGAATTCTGGGCGCCTGCTTGCGGGGCTCAATGCCCGGACTGCCGGGCGGACGGCCGGGTCAGCGGGTCGGAACCGGCTTTTCGCCGCGATAGTCGTAAAAGCCGCGCTGCGTCTTGCGGCCAAGCCAGCCGGCCTCGACATATTTCACCAGCAGCGGGCAGGGGCGGTACTTCGAATCCGACAGGCCTTCATGCAGCACCTGCATGATCGACAGGCAGGTATCGAGGCCGATGAAATCGGCAAGCTGCAAGGGGCCCATCGGATGGTTGGCGCCGAGCCGCATGGCCTTGTCGATGCTCTCGACGGAGCCCACGCCTTCGTAAAGCGTGTAGACGGCTTCGTTGATCATCGGCAGCAGGATGCGGTTGACGATGAAGGCGGGATAGTCCTCGGCATTGGCAATCTGCTTGCCGAGTTTCTTGGCGAGGTCGCGCACGGCGTCGAAGGTGGCGTCGTCGGTCGCGATGCCGCGCACCAATTCGACAAGCTCCATCACCGGCACGGGGTTCATGAAGTGAACGCCGATGAATTTTTCCGGGCGGTCGGTCGAGGCGGCAAGCCGGGTGATCGAAATCGAAGATGTGTTGGTCGCGATCAACGCGTCCTCGCGCAGATGCGGACAAAGCTCGGCGAAAATCTTGCGCTTCACCGCTTCGTTTTCGGTGGCGGATTCGATGACGAGATCGGTCGCCTCGAAGGCGTCGTAGGTGACGGCGGCCGCGATGCGGTCGAGCGCGGCGTCGCGTTCGGCGACGCTGATGCGGCCCGACGCCACCTGGCGCGTCATGTTGCCGTTGATGGTCGCAAGCCCCGCTTCGATGCGTTCGGGGGAAACGTCGTTCAGCAGGACATCGTAGCCCGCGAGCGCGCAGACATGCGCGATCCCGTTGCCCATCTGTCCGGCGCCGATGACGCCAACCTTGCGAATGTTCATTTTCTCTCACCTCGGCCGCGCGGAGCGTCCGCGCATCGTTACAATAGCCGAACACACCGGCTAACAAAAACAGCTTAAAAGGAAACGGCGCCGCCCGAGGAAACCAGGCGGCGCCGCTTGTTCATTGTCCAGTCCTCTCGCACATGGCGAAACGGCTCAAAGGCCGATCTTCTGAAGCTCTTGGTCGAGGGCGGGAATGGCCTGGAAGAGGTCGGCCACAAGTCCGTAGTCGGCGACCTGGAAAATCGGCGCTTCCTCGTCCTTGTTGATCGCGACGATGACCTTGGAGTCCTTCATGCCGGCGAGATGCTGGATGGCGCCGGAGATGCCGACCGCGATGTAGAGATCGGGAGCGACGACCTTGCCGGTCTGGCCGACCTGGTAGTCGTTCGGGACGAAGCCCGCATCGACCGCGGCGCGCGAGGCGCCGACGGCGGCGTGGAGGCGATCGGCGATCTTTTCCAGCATGTGGAAGTTCTCGCCCGACTGCATGCCGCGGCCGCCGGAGATGATGATCTTGGCCGAGGTGAGTTCGGGGCGATCTGACTTCGTCAGGTTCTCGCTCACCCATTCCGAAAGACCGGGATTGGCGCCGGCGGCGATCTTTTCGACCGGGGCCGAGCCCGTGCTCGCCGCCGCCGCAAAGGCGGTGGTGCGGACCGTGATGACCTTCTTCGCGTCGGTCGACTTCACGGTCTGGATGGCGTTGCCGGCATAGATCGGGCGCGTGAAGGTATCGGGCGCCTCGACCGAGGTGATTTCGGAAATCTGGGCGACGTCGAGAAGGGCTGCAACGCGCGGCATGAAGTTCTTTCCGACCGTCGTCGCGGGCGCGACGATCGCGTCGTAGGAACCGGCGAGGCCGACGAAGAGCGCGGCCAGAGGCTCGGCGGTGCGATGCGCATAAAGCGCGTCGTCGGCGACCAGCACCTTCTTCACGCCGTCGAGCTTCGCCGCGGCCGCGGCCGCGCCGTCGACGCCTTGCCCGGCGACGAGCACATGCACGTCTCCGCCCATCTTCACGGCGGCCGTCACCGTCTTGGCGGTGGCGTCGTTCAGCTTTTCATTGTTGTGTTCGGCAAATACCAGCGTTGTCATCCGATCACTCCCGCTTCCTTGAGCTTCGAGACGAGCTGCTCGACCGATTCAACCTTGATGCCGGCCTGGCGCTGGCCGGGTTCCGTTACCTTCAGCACCTGAAGGCGCGCCTTCACGTCGACGCCGTAGTCGGCCGGCGATTTTTCGTCGATCGGCTTCTTCTTCGCCTTCATGATGTTCGGCAGCGAGGCATAGCGCGGCTCGTTGAGGCGAAGGTCGGTCGTGACGATCGCCGGCATGTTGAGCTTCAGCGTCTGGAGGCCGCCGTCGATTTCGCGGGTCAGCAGGAGCTTGTCGCCGTCGAATTCGAGCTTCGAGGCGAAGGTGCCCTGCGGCCAGCCCAGAAGGGCGGCGAGCATCTGGCCCGTCTGGTTGCAATCGTCGTCGATCGCCTGCTTGCCGAGGATGACAAGTTCGGGCTTTTCAGCTTCGACGATGGCCTTGAGGATCTTCGCGACGTTGATCGGCTCGACGGTTTCGTCCGTCTTCACCAGGATGCCGCGGTCGGCGCCCATGGCAAGCGCGGTGCGGATCGTCTCCGTCGCCTGGGCGGGTCCGATCGAGACGGCGATCACTTCGGTCGCCTTGCCAGCCTCCTTCAGACGCACCGCCTCTTCGATGGCGATTTCGTCGAACGGGTTCATGGACATTTTCACGTTGGCGAGGTCGACGCCGGTCTGATCCGACTTCACGCGGATCTTCACGTTGTAATCGACCACCCGCTTAACGGGTACGAGGACTTTCATCGAAATGAGCTCCCTGTCGCGGCGGTCTGGCGGCTTTCAAGATAGGGCCCAGACGCCGGTCTGGTGTTGTTATGGCTCTTGCTGCGGTGCGGCAACCTAAGGCCGCCTCGGGCCCCTGTCAACGAATTGGGGTGAGGCTGAAAGCCCTGCCCGGAGGCGCCAAATTGACGCTGCGGCAGAGGCAAAAAGCCTGCATTTCAGCGATTCTGGCCCGGAGTCCAGAGAACGTCGCCGGGGCCCGCGCCGCCGGGCGCCCAATTTGCGTAACGGGCGGCGACGAAGAGGAAGTCGGACAGGCGATTTGCATATTTGAGCGCGGCGTCGCTGACGGGCTCGTTCGCTTCGCCCGCCAGCGACGTCATCAGCCGCTCGGCGCGGCGGCAGACGGTGCGGGCGAGGTGCAGATAGGCGGCGGCCGCCGTTCCGCCGGGCAGCACGAAGGAGCGCAGCGGTTCGAGATGAGCGTTCAGCGCGTCGATCTCGCCTTCAAGCCGCGTCACCTGCGCCTCGACGATGCGCAAAGGCTCGTAGCCCAGTTCCTCTTTCGTCTTGCCGGGAGTTGCCAGATCGGCGCCGAGGTCGAAGAGGTCGTTCTGGATGCGCGCAAGCATGGCGTCGAGCGCAGGATCGCCCTTGGTGTGGAGGCGGGCAAGGCCGATGGCGGAATTCGTCTCGTCGATGGTGCCGTAGCTTTCGATGCGCAGGGCGTGCTTGGCCACGCGCTCGCCGGTGGCCAGCGCCGTCGTGCCCTTGTCGCCCGTGCGCGTGTAGATTTTGTTGAGCGTGACCATCCGCGTCCGTTCAGGCCTTCACGAAAGGCAGCATGCGTTTCAGCACATTGTCGCGAAGAATGAAGTGGTGATAGAGCGCCGCGCCTATGTGCAGCACGATCAGCGCGGCGATCAGATAGGCATTGAGGCCGTGCAGCACCTCCGCCGTATGGTGGATCGTATCGTTCTGGGCGATCTGAAGACCGAAAAGGCCGAAGGGCTTCAGGTTGAATTTCGACGTCGTGGTCAAAGCGAGGCCGAGCAGCGGCTGAAGGATCACCAGAAAATAGAGGCCGTGATGCGTCGCCTTCGACGCGATCTCCTGCCAGCGCGGCATGCCGGAGGGAAGTGCGGGCGCGGGATGGCGGAGCCGCCAGGCGAGACGCGAGGCCATCAGGATCAGGATGATGATGCCGATGCCCGCATGTTTCTGCATCACGGCGAGGCGGTCGGGTTTGGGCACGCTGTCGATCGTCCAGGCCCCGTAGAGCATTGCGGCGATCAGAACGACGATGATCCAGTGAAAGGCCTTCGCGACGCCCGAATAGCTCGAATTGGATGAGCCTGCTTCCGTCATTTTACGCTCCAGAAAAACGCCTCGTGTGACACAGAGTTGCGCGGGCGGGCGCGCCGATCAAGCCCGGATATCGGCCATCATGCCTTCTTGTACCAGCGCTTGCGCCAGTCGGCGACCGCCTGTCCGATTTCATGCGGGCTGTCTTCCTGGAGGAAGTGATTGCCCTTTACGGTTACCTCGGTCTGGTTCTTCCAGCTCCGGCAGAAATCGCGCTGCGCACCGATGAGGATCGCGCCGGGATCGGCATTGACGAAGAGCTTCGGCAGATCGTTCGCGGCCATCCAGTCGGCATAGGACTGGACGAGTTCGACGACATCTTCGGGCTCGCCGTCGAGCGGGATCTGGCGCGGCCAGGTCAGCGTCGGGCGGCGGTCTTCGCCCGGCGTGGCGAAGGGGCGGCGATAGACCTCCATTTCCGCCGGATCGAGCTTTCGCAGGATCGAACCGGGCAGCACCGCCTCGATGAAGAGGTTCTTTTCAAGGATCATTGCCTCGCCCTGATCGGAGCGGAAGCCCTCGAAAATGCGGCGGGCGGCGGGGTTCCATTCGGTCCATTTCAGCGGACGCACGATCCCTTCCATATAGGCGATGCCTGCGACCGCGTTGCGGTTGCGGTTCGCCCAGTCGAAGCCCAGCGCCGAGCCCCAATCGTGAATGACGAGGGTGACGCGCTCGCGCGCGCCGACGGCTTCGAGGAAGGCGTCCAGATACCTGCGATGTTCGCGGAAGGTGTAGCGCTCGGGGCCCGATGGTTCGATCTTGTCGCTGTCGCCCATGCCGATGAGATCGGGCGCAATGCAGCGGCCCTGACCCTTCAGATGCGGCATGACGTTGCGCCAGAGATAGGAGGATGTCGGATTGCCGTGCAGGAAGACGATCGGATCGCCTTCGCCCATTTCGCTATAGGCCATTTGCCGGCCGGCGATGTTGACCTTCTGCTTCGGAAGTTCGGCGGGGGAAATTGCAGACATGTTCGTTCCTTCCCGTTCTTGCGCAATCGCAGCTTCGAGGCTCGTCGGTTTCAATCACTTTGGCATGACCGCAGGATACCCGGTAATCGCCCCGTGACGCAAAGCGTCAGGCATCGGTCCTGCGACGAAATAAAAAGGGCGCCCTTTCGGGGCGCCCTTTGAACGGCGGCTTGAGCCGAGGTTCAGAACTTGTAGCCGTACTGGATGCCGATATCCGTCAGGCCGGGATTGGCGTGGCAGAGGCTCGCATTCGACATGTGGTCGGCGGTCAGCATCAGGCTGTTATGTTCGTCGAAGCGCCAGCCGATCGAGGCCGTTTCGTGGAACATCACGCGGCAGCCGAGGTCGAGCTTCGAAGGCGTTTCGTGCTCGGTCTCGCCATTGTGAATGGCGCCGCCGAAGCTGCCTTCGACGAAGAGCGCGTCGGTGAAGTTGTAGTCCCAGGCGAGCGCGAGATAGGCGATGCTGGTGCCGTTGCCGGTGTTGATGTTCGTGCCGATCAGCGGGCGAGGCGCTCCGGCCCAGGAGAGAAAATCCGGGCTCTTCAGCAGGATCTGCCCGTTGATGTCCGGATTGCTCGTCTCATGGCGCGAGGCCGCGAGGTTCGAGTCGTGGTCGTAAACGCCGAGGCGCACTTCGTCGATCCAGGGCTCGTCGGCCATGGCCGGGAGGCTGACGCCGATGAGCATGCTCGCCGCCGCGGCGGCCATCAGGAGCTTGTGGTTCAAGATATTCCCCTTCTCAAATTCGCTGGCGTCAGAATCGCGCGCTTCCGGCCCGCTGAAAATAGGCCCCTCGGCAATAGTCATGGGCCGCGGCGCAATCTAGCAGGACTGTTGCCGAATTGTCTCTGATTCGCGCAGGGAGCGGTCCGGCTGGGCGAAAACGAGTCGCGGATGCGTTCAGCGACCGGTGAAATAGAGCGTCGCCATCAGCAGGATGACGGCGATGAACTGGAGCCCGACGCGCCAGCGCATCAGGTTCTGGGAGCGCGAGCCGGGGCCGCCCCGCAACATGTTGAAGAGGCCGAGCAGGAGCACCACGACGACGGCCGCCATGGTGATAGGGGCGAGGTACTTAAAGAGATGTTCCATTTTCAGTTTCCGCCTTCCAGAAGGCGGCGGGCGATGACCTGCGCCTGAATTTCGGCCGCTCCTTCGAAAATGTTCAGGATGCGCGCGTCGCAGAGCACGCGGCTGATCTTGTATTCGAGCGCGAAGCCGTTGCCGCCGTGAATCTGCAAGGCGTTGTCGGCCGCCGCCCAGGCGACGCGGGCGGCAAGCAGTTTCGCCATGCCGGCTTCGAGGTCGCAGCGCCTGCCGCCGTCCTTCTCGCGCGCGGCGTGATAGGTGAGCTGGCGGGCGATGAGGATTTCGACCGCCATCATCACCAGCTTTCCCGAGACGCGGGGGAAGTTGAAGATCGGCTGGGCGAACTGGATGCGCTCCTGCGCGTAAGAGAGGCCGAGCTCAAGGGCGGCCTGCGCGACGCCGATGGCGCGGGCGGCCGTCTGGATGCGGGCGCTTTCGAAGGTCTGCATCAACTGCTTGAAGCCCTGGCCTTCCTCGCCGCCGAGCAGGTTTTCCGCCTTCACCTCGAAATTGTCGAAGCCGAGCTCGAACTCCTTCATGCCGCGATAGCCGAGCACATGGATTTCGCCGCCGGTCATGCCTTTCGCGGGGAAGGGGTTCTTCTCGTCGCCGCGCGGCTTTTCCGCGAGCATCATCGAGAGGCCCTTGTAGCCGGGCTGGTCGTTGGTGCGGCAGAGAAGCGTCATCACGTCGGCGCGCGCCGCATGGGTGATCCATGTCTTGTTGCCGGTGATCTTGTAGACGTCGCCCTCGCGGCGGCCGCGCGTTTTCAGGCTCGCAAGGTCTGAGCCTGTATTGGGTTCGGTGAAGACGGCCGTCGGCAGCACTTCTCCGCTTGCGATCTTCGGCAGCCATTTCGCCTTCTGCTCCGGCGTGCCGCCGCCGAGGATGAGTTCGGCCGCGATTTCCGAGCGCGTGCCGAGGGAGCCGACGCCGATATAGCCGCGCGACAATTCCTCGGAGACCACGCACATCGATTCCTTGCCGAGGCCGAGGCCGCCGAATTCTTCCGGGATGGTCAGGCCGAAGACGCCGAGCTCGGCCATCTGGGCGATGACCGACATCGGGATGTAGTCATCCTTCAGGTGCCAGTCATGGGCGTGAGGCACGACTTCGGCGTCGGCGAAGCGGCGCATCTGGTCGCGGATCGTCTCGTAGGTTTCTTCAAGCCCCGCATCGCCGAAAGTGGCGGCGCCCTGCAGGCCCGCGATCAGGGCGGCGAGGCGGTCGCGCACGGGCGCGGTGTTGCCGGCGCGGATGAGGCGCAGGACGTCCTTCGTCAGAAAGGCGGTCTCGTCGGCTTCGGTGAGGCCGAGGTCTTGCGGGCGGACGATCTCGCCCTGGCTCATCGGTATGCCGCCCGAGAGCTGCTGGAGATATTCGCCGAAGGCGACCTGCACCATCAGCGCCTCGATCTCGCCGAAGCGTCCCTCGCCCGTCATGCGCGTCGCATAGACGTGAAGCTGGCGCAGCGCCTCGACATAGGTGGCGACCCAGGCAAGGCCGTGGGCGGCGAATTGTTCGCGTTCCACCAGCGCCGCCGCGACGCGGCCGTCCTTGCTTGTTTTTTGGGCAACCGCCGCCTTGGCGCGGGCCAGCAGCGCATCGGCCGCCTCGATCGCCTTTCCGGCGAGAGGCAAAAGGTCGCTCAGAACAAGGCTTTCGGAATGGCTGGCGGTCGGCGTCGGGGCAGGGCTCATGTCGATACGCTTTCTGGGCTCGATCTCGAAGTTATACGGGCAGGTATAGCGCGAAGATCAGAATGCGGCCAGACGAGGCCGCGAACCATGCGGCAAACTGGTCGGTTCATAAAACTGGTACTTGGCGGCGGTATCCCCTTGCGGTCACACTTGCTTTCGCGGCTTCGAGACCTTGGCTGGGGGATAAGGAAATGAAGGCGGTCGCTTTATTGGCTCTGCGGCTTTGCACGGGGCTTTATCTCATCGCATGGGGTGCGGTGAAGTTCGTGCATCCCGAAAGGGCCATCGAGATTTCCAACAGGTTCTACGGCAGCGATTTCAACAATCCGGTCGTGCAGCTCGCCTTCGGCGTCGTCGCGGGCGTCATCGGGATATTCGTGATCCTCGGATTCCTGCGCCGCTTCAGCTATTCGGTTCAGGCCGTCATCCTCGGCGTGAGCGCGGCGGCGGTCGGCAAGGCGCTCTTCCAGCCGCTGATTTCGGATTTTCACGTCGTTCTTCTCATCGATGCGGCGACCGGGTTCGTGCCGGCCTTCGCGCTCTTTATTGCCGCGCTTCTTCCATTTGCATTTTGGAAAGATGATTTCGTTGCGCTCGATCTCGACGAGATCGGCGATATCGAGAGGCGGAAGATGAAGGCGGCGCAGGCCGCGCCCGTTGCGGCGGCGGCCACGGGTTTCGATGCGTCCGGGGAGCATGCGGAGGCGGCCGTCGAAGAGGCGCAGGACGCTGCCCCCGCCCATCTGGAGCCGGCGGTCGAGGCTCATGCCGAAGCCGTTTCCGCCGATCCCGAGCCGGTCGTCGAAGAGCCGGTTGCGGAGGCGCATGTTGTCGAAGCGTCGGCGGTCGAGGCCCCCGCGCATGAGGATCAAGCCGGGGAGCCCGAGGCCGAGCAGGCCGTGCCTGCCGCCGAACATCGCGAAGCGCTTGCCGCCGTGCATTGAAGAGCGGGCAGCCTAGAGCGCCGCGTTCGCTTCTTCGCCGAGCGTCAACGGCGTGCGCAGGTAGCGCCTGCCGTTCGCGTCCGGCGCCGGCAAATGGCCGGCGCGAATGTTCACCTGGATGGAGGGCAGCAGCAGAAGCGGCGCGGCGAGCGTCCTGTCGCGCGCCTGCCTTGCCTGCACGAACTCCTCCTCGCCGATCCCGTCGTGAATCTGGACATTGCGCGCGCGTTCCTCTGCGACCGTCGTTTCCCATGCAAAGGCCGACCGGCCGGGCGCCTTGTAGTCGTGGCACATGAACAGCCGGGTTTCCGGCGGCAGGGCGAGGATGCGCCGGATCGAACGATAGAGCGCATGGGCGTCGCCGCCGGGGAAGTCCGCCCGCGCGGTTCCGTAATCCGGCATGAAGAGCGTGTCGCCGACGAAGACCGCATCGCCGATCCGGTAGGAGATGCAGGCCGGCGTGTGGCCGGGCGTCGACAGGACATCGACCGTCAGCTTTCCGATCGCAAGGCGTTCGCCGTCGCCGAACAGCTTGTCGAATTCACGGCCATCTGCGGGGCGCCGCGCGGCGCTGAAAACCGGATCGAAGATTTTCTGCACGTCGCCGATTTTCGCGCCGATGCCGACGCGCGCGCCGGTCTTCGCCTTCAGATATTGCGCCGAGGACAGGTGGTCGGCATGGGCGTGCGTTTCGAGTATCCAGAGGACGCGCGCGCCGTCTTCCTTCGCCGCGGCGAGAATGGCGTCCGCGCCCGACGTCGAGATTTTTCCCGACCGGATGTCGAAATCGAGCACCGGGTCGATGATCGCGGCTTCGCGCGTTTCGGCGTCCATCACAAGATAACTCACCGTGTTGGTCGGTTCGTCGAAAAACGCCCGGATCGAGGGGCTTGCGATCTTGTTCATGGAGGTTTCTCCCGGGTTCGTGCGATGACTTGACATATATGTTAGAAGTTACTAAATTAGCAATACCTAAAATGAAGCAGGTCGGAAGATGCTGAAGAAGGCGGATATGAGCCGGTTGGCGGCAAGTGCGGGAGAGGCGGCGGCGATGCTGCGGCTGCTTGCGAACGAGAAGCGGCTTCTCATTCTCTGCATGCTTGCGGTCAACGGAGAGGCGAAGGTTTCCGACATCGCGGCCGAGGTCGATCTCGGCATGTCGGCGCTGTCGCAGCATCTCGCCAAGCTGCGCGACGACGGGCTCGTCGAAGCGCGCAAGGAACAGCAGATGGTTTTTTACCGGATCGCCGATCCCGACGCGGCGAAGATTCTCAAAGTGCTGAAAGACATTTATTGCCCCTGAACGGCCAAGGCCGTCTTGTTGCAGATCGAGGAGTTGAAGCCATGACATTGAAAGTCGTTTCCGCCGCCGAAGCGAAGGCGCTCAAGGATCGCGGCGCGGCCATCGTCGATATTCGCGAGCCGGACGAGTTCGCCCGCGAGCACATTCCGGGCGCGAAGAATGCGCCGCTGTCGAAAATCGACAGGCTCCCTCAGCCAAAGGCGGGCGAGATCGTCGTCTATCATTGCAAGTCCGGCATGAGGACGCAGGCCAATGCCGCGCGGCTGCCGTCGGATGCTTGCGATGCCTATATCCTCGAAGGCGGACTTGAAGGCTGGAAGACGGCGGGGCTTCCCGTCGCCGTCGATACAAAACAGCCGATGGAGCTGATGCGGCAGGTGCAGATCTCGGCCGGAAGCCTCGTTCTTGTCGGCGTGTTTCTCGGTGCGACTTTGCATCCCGCCTTTTACGCGCTTTCGGCCTTTGCGGGCGCGGGGCTGGTCGTTGCTGGCGTCACCGGCTTTTGCGGCATGGCGCGGTTCCTTGCGCTGATGCCCTGGAACCGCCGGGCCGCGCGCGGTTGAGCGCCGGATGACCACTGTTTCCGTCGCCGACCTCATGTCGCTTCTGTCGGGCGGCGCGATCGGGCTGACGCTCGGCCTCATCGGCGGCGGCGGTTCGATTCTCGCCGTGCCCTTGCTGCTCTATGCGGTCGGCATTCCATCCACCCATGTCGCCATCGGCACCAGCGCCGTCGCGGTGGCGGCCAATGCCGGGGTCGGCGTCGTGCTTCATGCGCGTGCCCGCACCGTCAAATGGCCCTGCGCGCTTGTCTTCGCGGCGGCGGGCGTCGCGGGCGCGTTCCTCGGCGCGCTGGCGGGCAAGGCCGTCGACGGCAAGCTGCTGCTTTCGCTTTTCGGCCTCATCATGCTCGCGGTCGGCGCGACGATGTTCTTGCGCAAGGGGTCCGAAGGCGACCCCGCCGTCCGGCTCGATATGTCGAGCGCGCGCAGGCTTCTTCCCTCGCTTCTCGGCTATGGCGCGGGCGTCGGCGCGCTCTCGGGCTTCTTCGGCATCGGCGGCGGCTTTCTCATCGTGCCGGGCCTTGCCAATGCGACCAACATGCCGGTCATCAACGCCGTCGGATCATCGCTGGTGTCGGTTGCGGCCTTCGCGGTCGCGACCGCCACGAGCTACGCCTTGTCCGGCCTGGTCGATTGGCAGGTGGCGGTACTGATGCTCGCAGGCGGCGTCGCGGGCGCCGCCGCAGGCACCGCGCTCTCGCGGCGACTTGCCGCGAAGAAGGCGCTGCTTGCGCGCGTCTTCGCGGTCGTCGTCATTGTCGTCGGCGTCTATGTGACGGCGCGCGGGCTTGCCGCGTTCAGCTTCGCCTAGTTCAGCCGTTGCCGGCCTCGATCGCGTCTTCATAGGTGCGCAGGCCCGGGCGCTTTGCGGACACGAGCACGGCCATGTTGCCGGGCAGGTGTTCGTTCCGCCACATCTTCATGTGCGCTTTCGGGATGTTGTTCCAGGCGAAGACTTCCGAGAGGCCCGGATCGATGCGGCGGTCGATGACGAGCTGGTTCGCGGCGGAGGCCTGCTTCAGATGCGCGAAATGCGAGCCCTGAATGCGCTTCTGGCGCATCCAGACGAAACGCGCGTCGAAGGTGATATTGAAGCCGCTCGTACCGGCGCAGAAGACGACCATGCCGCCGCGCTTTGCGACCATGCAGGAGACGGGGAAGGTCGCTTCGCCGGGATGCTCGAAGACGATGTCGGGATCGACGCCCTTGCCGCAAATGTCCCAGATCGCCTTGCCGAATTTCCGCGCTTCCTTCATGAAGTCGTTGAACTCGGCGGAGTTCACCTTGGGGAGCTGGCCCCAGCAATCATAGTCCTTGCGGTTGATGACGCCCTTGGCGCCCAAGGACATCACATATTCGCGCTTCGATTCATCCGAGATGACGCCGATCGCGTTGGCGCCCGCGGTCGCGCAAAGCTGCACGGCGAAGCTGCCGAGGCCGCCCGATGCGCCCCAGACGAGGACATTCTGGCCCGGCTCAAGAATATGCGGGCGATGGCCGAAGAGCATGCGATAGGCGGTGGCGAGCGTCAGCGTGTAGCAGGCGCTTTCTTCCCAGGTGAGATGCTTCGGGCGCTTCATCAGCTGCTGGGACTGCACGCGACAGAATTGCGCGAAGGAGCCGTCCGGCGTCTCGTAGCCCCAGATGCGCTGCGTAGGCGAGAACATCGGATCGCCGCCATTCGACTCCTCGTCGTCGTGATCGTCCTGGTTGCAATGGATGACGACTTCGTCGCCCACCTTCCAGCGCGTGACCTTGGAGCCGACCGCATAGACGATGCCCGAGGCGTCGGAACCGGCGATGTGATAGGGCAGCTTGTGAACGTCGAAGACGGAAATGGGCGTGCCGAGCGCGGCCCAGACGCCGTTGTAGTTGACGCCCGCGGCCATCACGAGAACCAGCACGTCGTGGCTGTCGAGTTCCCAGGTCGGAACCACTTCGACCTGCATGGCCTGTTCGGGCGGGCCCTGGCGGTCGCGGCGGATCGTCCAGGCATACATTTTCGCCGGCACATGGCCGAGCGGCGGGATCTCGCCGACCTCGTAAAGGTCCTTCAGGGGCGCGGCGCCGCCGGCGGCGGAAGCCGCCGCCTTTTCCAATTTCGTCATCAACTCGACCTCAGATTTTGGGCCGTATGTCGACTGCAAGACAGGCCGGCCCGTTTGGGCGGATCATTGTGGGTTGCCGGAGCGGATGCAAGGAGATTTTGCAGTGCAGCATTGGACTTTGACGGGACGGGAAGCCGCGCCCGGCGCTTGCCAACGGCTCTGCGGAGTATAGGCTTGGGAGGAATTGCGGAGTTCCGCTCCGCAAGCGGGCTTTTGGGAGGAGGAACCGCATGGGATTCACGAAGCAATATGCGCTCGAGCTTGAGGGCAGCCACTGGTCGGTGCCGCAGAATTTCGACGCCACCTTCAACTGGACCTACGACCCCGAGCGCACCACGATGATGGGGCTCTATCGCAAGGGCGTCGAGATGCAGTGGGATGCGAATACGCGCATCGACTGGTCTCAGGAGCTTGACGAGGACAATCCCGAACAGCTTCCCGACGAGATGCTGCCCATCAACGGCATGGCGCAGTTCGAGAAGATGTCGCGCAAGGAAAAGGCGCATGTGCGCAAGCATTTTCAGGCCTGGCAGCTTTCGCAGTTCATGCAGGGCGAGCAGGGCGCGCTGATCTGCACGGCGAAGATCGTGACGCAGGTGCCCGACATCGATTCCAAGTTCTATGCCTCGACGCAGGTGATCGATGAAGCGCGCCACGTCGAGAGCTACAAGCGGCTCCTTGAAAAATTCGCCATCGTCTATCCGATGACGAAGCCCTTGCAGGATCTCATCGAACAGACGCTGCTCGACAGCCGCTGGGACATGACCTATCTCGGCATGCAGGTCGTCATCGAGGGGCTGGCGCTCGCCTCCTTCGCGCAGATCCGCGACAATGCGCAGAACCCGCTGGCGGCCGCCGTCAACGCCTATGTGATGCAGGACGAGGCGCGGCATGTGGCTTTCGGCCGGCTGGCGCTGCGCGACTACTATCCGCATCTCACCGAGAAGGAGCGCGACGAGCGAGAGGAATTCCTGCTCGAAGCGAGTTATCTCATGCGCGACCGCTTCGATGCGGTGGAGGTCTGGAAGAATCTCGGCCTCGATCCCGTCGCCTGCGGCGAGCACATGTATAATTCCGGCTTCATGACGATGTTCCGCAATTCGCTCTTCCAGCGCATCGTACCCATCGTGAAGGATGTCGGGCTCTGGGGTCCGCGCATCCGCAAGGGCTATGAGGAGATGGGCGTGCTCGCCTATGCCGATCAGGATGTCGACAAGATGCAGTCGGACGACGACAACATCGCGCGCGAGTTCGACGCGCGGCGCAAGCATATCGAGCGCATCGCCGCGCGGGCGACGGCGGCGGCCGAGTAGGCCCGTCGCTTTCCGCAAAATCAAAACGCCGGCCCCATGACGGGGCCGGCGTTTCTCATTTCAGCATCGCCGGTGGCGGGCGCGGCGCCTACCAGAGGCCGTGCTTCTGGATCTCGGCGCGGCCGACGACCATGTGATGGACTTCGTCGGGACCGTCCGCGAAGCGCAGATGGCGCATGTCGGTGTAGAGATCGGCGAGCGGCGTCCATTGCGAGATGCCTGTTGCGCCATGCATCTGGATCGCCTGATCGATGATGAGGCAGACCCGTTCCGGCACCATGGCCTTCACCGCGCTCACATAGACACGGGCTTCCTTGTTGCCCAGCACGTCCATCGCCTTGGCCGCCTGCAAGACGGCGAGGCGCATCGCGTTGATCTCGATGCGGGCACGGGAAATGATCTCGAGGTTGCCGCCGAGCTTGGCGATGGGCTTGCCGAAGGCCTGACGCGTCGCCGAGCGCTTTACCATCAGTTCCAGCGCCTTCTCGGCCTTGCCGATCGAGCGCATGCAGTGATGGATGCGGCCTGGTCCAAGACGCACCTGCGAGATTTCAAAGCCGCGGCCTTCGCCGAGCAGGATGTTCTCCTTGGGCACACGCACATTGTTGAAGCGGATATGCATGTGGCCCCAGGGCGCATGGTCCTTGCCGAAGACCTGCATGCCTTCGAGGATCTCGACGCCGGGCGTGTCCTTGGGGACGAGGATCTGCGACTGCTGCCTGCTGGGCGGCGCGTCGGGGCTCGTCCTCACCATGACGATCATGATCTTGCAGCGCGGATCGCCCGCGCCGGAGATATAGAACTTCTCGCCGTTGATGACCCATTCGTCGCCGTCGAGCACGGCGCTGGTGCGGATGTTCTTGGCGTCCGAGCTCGGAATATCCGGTTCCGTCATCGCATAGGCGGAGCGGATGTCGCCGTTGAGCAGAGGCTCCAGCCACTGCTTTTTCTGGGCGGGCGTGCCGACGCGCTCCAGCACTTCCATGTTGCCGGTGTCGGGCGCGCTGCAATTGAGCGATTCGGAGGAAAGCGGCGATTTGCCGAGTTCGACGGCGATATAGGCGTAATCGAGATTTGTAAGGCCCGAGCCGATTTCGGAATCCGGCAGGAAGAAATTCCACAGACCCGATTCCTTGGCCTTGTTCTTCGCGCCTTCCAGCAGCTCAAGCTGGCGCGGGTGCCAGGTCCAGCGGTCCTTGCCCTTTTTTTCGTCGTTCAGCCGAAAGAATTCCTCGGTGATCGGGTCTACGTTTTCCCTGATGTGCTTCTTCACCGCATCCATCAGAGGTCTTGCTTCCTCCGACATGGCGAGTTGAAACAGATCCTGATTGAGTTCCGACATGGCGTTCCCATCCGTTTGTTTTCAATTTCTGTTCGCGCAAGGTACCGCCTCGGCGCGCAATGCGAAACACAATCCGGCGGCGCGCCGCGCCGGGGCGGGCGGATTTCCGCTGTCATGACGCCGGGCGCGGGGTATGATCCCGATGAAGGGGGGCGATATTCATCGGGAGAATCCCATGACGCCCAAGAACGGACCTGTCTATTCGCGGCGCATTCTCGCATCCGCCGTCGCCAGTCTCCTTGCCTTGTCGCCGCTCGGCGCGCTTGCCGACAATATGCCGCCGCCCGGTCATCACGATCAGAAGGCCGGCGGACAGGGCCATCGCTCTCAAGGCCGGGCGGAGCATCCCGAGTTCAATGCCGATCAGTCGGGCTTCGCGCGCGACTATTACCGCAGCCACAAATGGGAAGGTAAGCCGCTGCCGCATGGCGAGCGCGTCGCGGTGGGACAGCGGATTCCCAAGCGTGCCGTCCGCCATCCGCTGCCGCCGGAGCTTGCCCAGCGGTTTCCGCACCGGCCGGGCTACGAGCCCTACATCGTCGGCGACGACATCGTGCTCATCGCGGTGGCCACGGGGCTCGTCGTCGACATCCTCGCCAACGTGCATTAAGGCCTTGAGACGCGGCGAAGGTCCGGATGGGGAACCGTTCGGGCCTTTGCTCTTTTGCAGCGCAACAAAGCCTGTGATAATGGCCTCTTTCCGGGAGACGGTTCAGAGGCAGTCATGAGCAAGGACGAGGGCGGCAAGGCGGCGGGCGCGAAGGACCAGCCCTGGATTTTCCGCACCTATGCGGGCCATTCGACGGCCAAGGCCTCGAACGAGCTTTACCGCACCAATCTCGCCCGCGGCCAGACCGGCCTTTCCGTCGCCTTCGATCTGCCGACCCAGACGGGCTATGACAGCGACCATGTTCTGGCACAGGGCGAGGTCGGCAAGGTGGGCGTGCCGGTGAGCCATATCGGCGACATGCGCGAACTCTTCCGCGACATTCCGCTCGAGAAGATGAACACCTCGATGACGATCAATGCGACGGCGGCCTGGCTGCTGGCGCTTTACATCGCGGTGGCGGACGAGCAGGGCGCCGACCGCGCCAAGCTCCAGGGCACGGTGCAGAACGACATCATCAAGGAATATCTCTCGCGCGGCACTTACGTCTTTCCGCCCGAGCCCTCGATGCGGCTCATCACCGACATCGTCTCCTATACCTATCGGGAAGTGCCGAAGTGGAACCCGACGAATGTCTGCTCCTATCATTTGCAGGAAGCGGGCGCGACGCCGGTGCAGGAGCTTGCCTTCGCGCTCGCCAATGCCGTTGCGCTGCTCGACCATGTGAGGGCGAGCGGGCAGGTGCCGGAAGCGGAATTTCCGCAGGTCGTCGGGCGCATTTCCTTCTTCGTCAATGCGGGCGTGCGCTTCATCACCGAGATCGCCAAGATGCGCGCCTTCGTCGATCTCTGGGACGAGATCTGCGAGCATCGCTACGGTGTCAAGGACGCGAAGCTCCGCCGCTTCCGCTATGGCGTACAAGTGAATTCGCTGGGCCTCACCGAGCAGCAGCCGGAAAACAACGTCTACCGCATCCTGATCGAGATGCTCGCCGTCACGCTGTCGAAGAAGGCCCGCGCGCGCGCCGTGCAGCTTCCCGCCTGGAACGAAGCGCTCGGCCTGCCGCGCCCCTGGGACCAGCAATGGTCGCTTCGCGCCCAGCAGATACTCGCCTTCGAGACCGACCTTCTTCAGTATGAGGATATTTTCGACGGCAGCCATGTCATGGACGCCAAGGTCGAGGCGCTGAAGGCGGAAGCGCGCGAAGAGCTTCGCCGCATCGAGGAAATGGGCGGGGCGATTGCCGCCATCGAGAGCGCCTATATGAAGGAGCAGCTTGTCAGCTCCAATTCGGCGCGGCTGCAGGCCATCGAGACGGGCGAGCAGGTGGTCGTCGGCGTCAACAAGTACATTGAAACGGCGCCCTCGCCGCTGACCACGGGCGAAGGCTCGATCATGGTGGTCGAGGAAGGCGTCGAGGCGGGCCAGATCGCGCGGCTCAAGGCGTGGCGTGCGACGCGCGACGCCAAAGCGGTCGAAGCGGCGCTGGCCGAGCTTCGTCGCGCGGCGAAAGAGGGTCGCAACATCATGGAGCCCTCCATCGCCTGCGCCAAAGCCGGCGTCACGACCGGTGAATGGGGCACGGCGCTGCGCGGCATTTTCGGCGAGTATCGCGCGCCGACCGGCGTCTCCAAATCGGCGCGCAACAATGCGCCCGAACTCGACCACGTTCGCGGGCTCGTCGATGCCGTCTCGGCCCGGCTCGGGCGGCGGCTCAAATTCCTCGTCGGCAAGCCCGGCCTCGACGGGCATTCGAACGGCGCGGAACAGATTGCCGTCCGTGCGCGCGACAGCGGCATGGACGTAGTTTACGACGGCATCCGCCTCACGCCCGCCGAGATCGTGGAGGCGGCCGTCAACGGCGAGGTGCATGTGCTCGGGCTTTCGATCCTGTCCGGCAGCCATGTCGCGCTCGTCGCCGAGGTGATGAAGCGGTTGAAGGACGAGGGCATCGACATTCCCGTCGTCGTCGGCGGCATCATTCCGCCCGAAGACGCCGAACGCCTCAAAGCCGCCGGCGTCGCCGCCGTCTATACGCCCAAGGATTTCCAGATCACCGACATCATGGAAGACGTGGTGCGGCTGGTCGATCCGGCGAAAGAAGCGGCGGCGTAAGCCACCGGGGCCTTCGATAGCGGGCTCGCCCCAATCCCGCCATATTCCCATAATGTTTCCGCCGCAAAGGCGTTTCAGTCTGGAACGTGTGAGTGGTTCCGCGTGCTTTCGCCGCCGTCCTCCCTTTCCCCGTTCCCTTGTATCGGCGGCTTTCTCGGGCCTTCCTTTCCGGTGTTAGAGTTAACAGAGCTTAACGTCTCGGGGCTTCAGCGATGAACCAGGCAAGCGATCGTCTCAATGGTGCCGGAAGTGCGACCGGGCACAGCGCGCGGGACTATGGCCGCGCCGCCGAGCCGCTGCCCGACCTCCATGTCTTTTCGCGCCTGTCGGAACTCGACGAAGCCTATGCCGAGGAACTTGCTCGCGCGCGGGCGAGGCAGGAAACGCTGGAGCGCGAAATCGCCGAATTGTCGAAGCGGCTGACATCGCCGCTCGAAGGCCATGCGGCGCTTGCCGTCGAACCCGAAGCCCCGGCTCGCGGCTGGTTCGGCCGTTCCTCGAACAGGAAGGCCTGAGCCATGGCGAGCGTCAGCCTCATCTCCGAACAGGCCCGCGCCCAGATGGCGCATAATTATGTGACGAGCGAGCGCGAGGCGCGCTTCGCCGTTCTCCATTTCGGGGCCTTTCTCGTCTTCGGGCTCGTGTCGCTCGGCGCGATCCTTGTCGACTACATGATCGTCAGCGAATTCTGGACGCGCGCGCTCGCCAATGAATTTCTCGAATTGCCGGGCACGCTGGCGACGTCGGTCGCCTTCAAGTCGATGCAGGTGCTTTTCGCCACCATCGCCGCGCATATTCTCTACGACCATATGGGCCGCTTCGGCCGCGCGGCTTTCGTGCGCATCGTCTTCGTGCTCGCGCTCGTCATGCTGATGGGCGTCGGCTTCCTGCTCGCCACCATGTCGCTGCCGAACGGTCTTGCGGCGACGGGCTCGGGCGATGTCGGCTCTTCGCTCGGCTCGGCGCTCAACGGCCTCGGCATCGCCGCGCCGGCGGCAGGCGATACGGCGCGCACGGCGGCGGAACTCGACACGGTGCGGACGTGGCAGCCGATCCTCTGGCTCGGCTCGCTCGGCGTCGTCTTCCTCGTCGTCACGGGCGTCGCCGCGCTCTGCATTCATTTTGCGGGCGACAGGCTTCGCCGCATCGTGCTCGCCCGCGATTTCTCGCAGCGCAAGCAGGACATGGCGCGGCTCGCCGCTCTCGAAGCGGAATATGATGCGAACCGCCACAGGCTTTCCGAAATGGAAGGTCAGGAAAATCGCCGCCATCTTCTCTGGACGGGTCTCATGCGCGAATGCCGCGCCTATGAGCAGGGTCTCGACGAAGCGCGCAAAGTATTTTCCGCACCCTCCCCCTCGCGCGGGCTTCTCGGCCGGCGCGATGCCGCGGCTTCGGGCTCCGGCCAGCTCGACCGGCTGAAGGCCTGCGACGCCTCGCGCGATGTCAAACGCTATGAGAAGCTGTTCGACGAATGGTGGGAGCGCCGTTCGCGCAACGCCATGAAGGCGGGGCCGACGGCTTTCGGCGGCATTCGCGAACCGATGGGCGAGTTGCTGCCGCCGGCTCCCGGCGCACGTCGCGTCATCCCGATCGAGCGCGCGGCCGAGTGATCCATATGCGCCGCCGCTCCATCCTTGCGGGCTTCGTTGCGCTTGCCTTGGTTTCGGCGAGCGCCGCTCATGCGGAGGATGCGCCGCCCCCGCCGCAGACGATTGTCGTCGGGCTCGATCTGTCGCTCAGCAATCCGCTCATCAAGGACGAGGGCTATGCGGCCCGCGTCGGCGCGCGCGTGGCGCAGGAGATTCTGGCGCTGCCGCTCCGAAGCCGCGTCATGGTGCGGACCTTCGGCAGCTATAGCGGCCGGGAGAACGGGCTCAAGGTCGATCAGGTGATTTCATCCCATGCGAAGCCGCAAGCGGTGGCGCAAGGCGTGGCGGAGCTGATCGCGCATATGCCGGCGCTGGTGCGCGACGGCAAGCTCAAGGCGCAGGGCATGACCAATATCGTCGCCTTTCTCGACACCATGGCCCCGGTCGTCGATTGCCGCAGAAGCGATGTGCGCGTGATCCTTGCGACGGACGGTTTCGAGGATTCGGAATATGGGACGCTGACGCGGCATGGCGGACATCTGCCGCCGCCTGTCTCCGCCGATTTTGCGGGCTGCGACGAACTGCTGATCCTCGGCATCGGGCAGGGCAGCGGCAGTCCTTCGGCGACCGTCCATCTCAACAGGGAATGGAAGCGATACGCCGAGAAGGCGGGCTTCAGCCGCTATGTCGGCCTCTACGACTGGTAGAGGTCAGCCGACAAGGGCGAGGGCGGGCTTTCCGCGCGCAGCGGGTTTTGCCCGGACAAGTTTCAGAAATTCAGGCCGGGCGAAAAGGAAGCCGAGCGGCGTTCCCTTGATGAGGCGTTCGGCGACGAGCGGCAGCGTCACGCCGAGGAGCACGGAGGCGAAGGTGATGAGGTCGCCGTTCTCGAGCCCAAGCTTTACCAGCACGATGCGCGTCGCCGCCATGGGCAGGAAGAAAGCGACGAAGACATAGAGCGAACGCGCGCCGAGATAGGAGAGCCAGCTTGTCAGGCCCTTCGAGGCGGCGACGCTCACCAGCATGACGGAGCCGATCGAGCCCGCGACGCCCGCGAGAAGCTCGATCGCGCGGATGCCGATCAGTTCGGTGAGCGCGATGACGCCGACGGAGAGAAGCGTGATCGCGCCCATCAGCGTTGCGCGCAGCGCATTGGCGCGGGCCCAGTCTGCGATCTGGAAGACATAAGGTGCGCCATAGACGCCGCCGACGAAGAAGACGAAGCGCAGCGCGCCTTCGTCAGGCACGGTCCAGCCCGTGTCGATGCGGGCGAAATAAAGCGCAAGAGCGATGCCGAGGACGAGCGGCTTCGGCGCATTGCGCAAGAGGCGCATCGCCATGAAGAAAAGCGGCAGCGCATAGATGAACCAGAGCACGCCGAAAGGTTCGATGGGCGCGAGCAGCAGGTCCTTCAGCCCGACTTCGTGATTGCCGCCGGGCAGAGCGAGCTTCACGCCGATCTGGATGGCCGACCAGAGGAAATAGAAATAGGCGAAGTGGACGAGCTTCTTGTCGAGGAATTCGCGCAAGGGCCGCTTCAGCGCATTGGCGGCGAAGAGGCCGGCAACGATGAAGAAGAGCGGCATGCGGTAGGGCATCGACAGCGTCGAGATGAGGCCGAAGACGAGCGGCATATGGCCGAGCGAAGCGGCGACGCCATAGGCCGTATGGCGGGCGACGACGAGAATGATCGACAGGCCCTTGTCGGCGTCGACCCAGTCCAGGCGGCTCTTGGTTAATGTCTCGGTATCGGCCATAGGGGGGCTCTCTGGCTCGGAATGGAGCGGCAACCGTTCCAAAAGGAACGCGTTCCGCCTGTTTGCAAATGACCGAGCAGGTTTCGGGCCAGCGGCTCCATGTCAGGCGGAGGCGGTCGCTTCCGCGTTGCGCCGCGTCGCATGCAGGCGGAAGGCTTGCGGCCGGACGAAGAGGAAAGACAGAGGCGAGTGCTCCAGAATGCGGAAAGCAAGAAGCGGCATGGCAATCGCCATGGCGAGCACGATCAGCGTCACGGCGTCGCCATTCTCGAAGCCGAGGCGCACCAGCGCGATGCGCGTCGCCGCCATGGGCAGGAAGAAGGCGAGGAAAACGTAAAGCGAGCGCGCGCCGACATAGGTAAGGGGTCTTGCCCATCCGCGCGCGGCGAGGATTGCGACGAGCATGATCGTGCCCGCCGCGCCCATGAAGCCCGTCAGCAGTTCGAGACCACGAATATCGCCAAGGCCATTGAAGACGATGAGGCCGACGCCCGCGAACAGCAGAATGCCGATTGCGAGGCCGCGGCCCATATCGGCGATTGCCCAGCTCGCCATGCGGAAGATGAAGGGCGATGCGTAGACGCCGGACACGAAAAAGATGAAGCGCCGCGCGAATTCATCGGGCAGGGTCCAGCCCGTATTGATTTTGGCGAGGTAGAGCGCGAGGGCGAAGGCGACGACGGCAACCTTCGGCAGATCGCGCGCAAGGCGCATCGTCACGAAGAAGATCGCCAGCGCATAGATGAACCAGAGAAGGCCGAAGGGCTCCAGCGGAATGAGCGCGAAATCCTTCCAGGTGATCGTCCATGCGCCTTCGCCCGGCAGCGCGAATTTGATGCCGATCTGGATCAGCGACCAGAGCAGATAGAAATAGGCGAAGTGCAGGATCTTGCTGTCGATGAAGTCGCGCCGCTCGCTTCTCAGCGCCTTCTCGGCAAAGAGCCCGGCGACGAGAAAAAAGAGCGGCATGCGGAAGGGGATCGTGAATTCGCAGAGGTAGTTGAAGAAAAAGGGCATCGAATGCAGCGCCACGTAGTCGCCATAGGTTGCGTGCTTCATCACGACCAGAATGATCGTGAGACCCTTCACGGCATCGACCCAGTTCACGCGCGGCTTCGTCGCAGTCATTAACCAACCTCAAAAGGACGCGGGTTTGCGTCCCCGTTCGGGACGCAATTCCGTCATCGGTTGGAATGAAGCAGGAAGCAGGCCAGAGGCGGCGGCGCTAGAGACCGATCATGCGCCGGATGTCCGCCGGCGCGAGGCCTTGCGCCCGCAGTTCCCGCAGGCCCATGTCCTTCGCGCTTTTCGACAGGCGCCGTCCGCTCTCGTCGCGGATGAGCGCATGGTGGCGGTAGCGCGGCGCGGGCAGGCCGAGCAGCACCTGCAAGACGCGATGAACATAGGTGGCGGGAAAGAGATCCTGTCCGCGCGTCACCATCGTCACCTGCTGGATCGCATCGTCGACGGTCACGGCAAGGTGGTAGCTTGTCGGCACGTCCTTGCGCGCGATGACGACATCGCCGAAGCGCATCGGGTCGATGGGGAGCAGTCCTTTTTCGCCGCGCGGGCCTTCGCCCGTCTCCTCGAATGTCAGCGGCCCGCCATTCATCTCCTCGGCGCGGGCAAGCGCCTTTTCCATGTCGAGACGCCAGGCATAGGTGCGGCCTTCCCACATCAGGCGATTGAGTTCGGCGCGGGGAATGTCCTTGTAGAGGCCGGGATAGAGCGGCGCGCCATCGGGATCGACCGGCCAGCGCGCGAGACCGACGCCCGATGCCTCGATCGCATCGGTTATTTCCTTGCGGGTCGCGAAGCAGGGATAGGCGAGGCCCATGTCGCGCAGGCGCTTCAGGGCGCGCTCATAGTCGGCGAAATGTTCGGACTGGCGGCGCACCGGGCGCTCCCACTCGACGCCGAGCCAGGCGAGGTCGTCATAGATGCCCTGCTCGTATTCCGGGCGGCAGCGGCCGATATCGATATCCTCGATGCGCAGGAGAAAGCGGCCGCCGAGGCGTTTCGCCGTCTCGAAGGCGAAGAGGGCGGAATAGGCGTGGCCGAGATGCAGCCAGCCATTGGGGCTCGGCGCGAAGCGGATCACTTCGCCTCTCTCATCCGGCATTGAAAGCTCCGCTGACCGGCCTAAACTTCACCGACCTTATATCTCAGGAGAGCGCCTGCATGGCGAAGATTTCAGGCCCGTCGATACCGGCGGCGAGCGGCACCGCGCGGCAACTCGTCATTCTCTGTCACGGCTATGGCGCCGACGGCAACGACCTGATCGGTCTTGCGCCGCATTGGCAGCGGTTGCTGCCCGACGCCGCCTTCATCGCGCCCAATGCGCCGGAGCGCTGCGATGCCGGTTTCGGCTATCAGTGGTTTCCGATCTCGCGGCTCGACCCGGCCGAGCTGATGCGGGGCGTCGAAAGCGCCGCTCCCGTCCTCAACGGCTTCATCGACGAACAGCTTCGGCTCCATGGCCTCGACGCCTCGCGCCTTGCGCTGGTCGGCTTCAGCCAGGGGACGATCATGTCGCTTCATGTGGGGCTTCGCCGCGCCGTCGCGCCCGCGGCCATCGTCGGATATTCGGGGGCGCTGGCCGGGCCCGACCGGCTCAAGGGGGAGATCAAGGTCCGCCCGCCCGTGCTGATGGTGCATGGCGACGCCGACGAGATGCTGCCGGTTTCGCGGATGCATGAGGCGGTCCGGGCCCTTGGCGATGCCGGGGTCGCCGTCCAGTGGCATGTCAGCCATGACGTCGGCCATGGCATAGACCCGGCCGGGCTCGAGATCGGCGGGCGCTTCCTCCGGGATGCCTTTGCGGCCGTTCCGGGCGTCGCCGCGGGCGCCTGAACCCCCCGCCGGGCAGCGGTTTCAAAGGGGGGTGGCTTCACAATGTCGTCGCACCAGATATAGTATTCTTTGCGAAAGTACGGTGAGGGCGGCGATGGCAAGGCGCACCTCTTCAGGAGGACAAGGTGCACGGATCGTTTGCGAATCCGGATAGCTGTCCGGCGCTGGTGCTGAATGCGGATTACAGGCCGCTCAGCTATTACCCTCTTTCGCTCTGGTCATGGCAGGACGCCATCAAGGCCGTGTTCCTCGATCGTGTGAACATCGTATCGAGCTACGAGACCTTCGTGCGCTCGCCCAGTTTCGAAATGAAGCTGCCGAGCGTCGTCTCGCTCAAATCCTATGTGAAGCCGGCGCGCTTTCCCGCCTTCACGCGGTTCAATCTTTTTCTGCGCGACCGCTTCGCCTGCCAGTATTGCGGCGAGCGCCACGACCTCACATTCGATCACGTGATCCCGCGCTCGCGCGGCGGCCAGACGACATGGATCAACGTGGTCACCGCCTGCGCGCCCTGCAATCTCCGGAAGGGCGGCAAGATGCCCGAGCAGGCGGAAATGTTTCCGCTGCAAAAGCCCTATCGTCCGACGGTCAGCGACCTGCACAAGAACGGCCGGCTGTTTCCGCCGAACTATCTGCATGAGAGCTGGCAGGATTATCTCTACTGGGACAGCGAGCTGGAGCCGTAAGAGATCAAGTCAGGCCATGACGAAGGTATGCGGGCGGGAGGTCAGGCCTTTTCCGACAGCTTGATCGCCAGACGGCAGGCGGCCTTGATCGCGCCCGAGAGCAGCGGATAGGCGGGGGCTTCCTTCGCGCCCTTTTCCACCGCCTCGTCGCGGTGCTGCACTTCCTCGAGACGGAATTGCTCGATCGTGTCGCGGAGTTCCGTCTCGCCCATGCGGTCGAGCTTTTTTACCTGCGCGGCGTAATGCTCGTCGATCACGCTTTCCACCGCTTCGGTGCAGGCATGGGCGGCCTTTTCGCCCATGAGCGCCGTCGCGGCGCCGAGTGCGAAGCCGGCGACGTGCCAGACGGGGTTCAGCGCCGTCGGGCGCACGCGGCGCTCATTCACTATTTCATTGAAGCGGGCGAGATGAACTTCCTCGTCCTTCGCCATGCGGGCGAGCGAGGCGGCGGTGTCGTGCTTGCCCGGCAGGTTTCTGAAGACGGCGAGCTGGCCCTCGTAAATCCTGACCGCGCCATATTCGCCCGCATGATCGACGCGAAGCATCTCCTCGATGGCGGCGTCGCGGCCGCGTCCCGGCTGACCTGTCGTTCCGCTCTCGGGCTTCTTTTCCACGGCCATCATTCTTCTCCGTGCGCTTCGCGGAAGAAGCGGATGAGCGGCTGGGCGGAAAGGATGAACAGCGCGAGCGAGATCAGGAAATTGAATCCCGCAAGCGAAATGCCGAACAGCGTCCAGGCCGCGCTGTCGCATTGGGGCAGATGCTTGCCCGTCTGCAATTCCGTTTGCAGCGCTTCGAGCGAATTGGCGACGAGGCCGCCGCCGGTGCAGCTCGACGGGCCCGGCCACCATTTATATTCGACGCCCGCATGATAGGCCGAAAGAACCGTGCCGACGGCGAAGGCGGCCGCGCAGAGGCCGATGAAGATGACCGGCAGGATGCCGAGATTGGCTTCCCGCGCCAGCACGCCCGCGACCAGCGCCGCGCCGATCGCAAAGACATAGGGAATGCGCTCCTGGAGGCAGAGGTGGCAGGGCGCATAGCCCAGCGCATACTGAAAGAAATACGCGCCGCCCAGCGTTGCGACGCTGGCGGCGAGCACGATCCAGGGAATATAGGCCGTCGGAATCCGGTTCAACATGGCCGGCATTGAAGCATGAGGCGGGGGCTTTGCGCGAGCGGCTTGTCGCCGCAGCGCGGCCCCGCGGTCAGGCCGAAATAGGGGCGGGCATTTCCGGATCGTCGCCCAGCACATGCTCGATCATGCCGCGGGCGATTTCGCGCTCGCCCATGATGATGACGTTCGCGCCGTGGCGGCGGAGATAGTCGACTTCGGCATCCGAATGGGCGCGGGCGACGATTTCGAGGGCGGGATTGGCCTTGCGGGCCTGCTGGACGACCTGACCGGCCTCGAAGCCGTTGGGGATGGCGACGAAGAGCCAGCGTGCGCCAGCAAGGTTCGTCGCGGCGATGACTTCGGAACGCGCGGCATTGCCGATGACGACTTCGAGACCCCTTTCGCGGAGCCTTGCGGCCAGATCGTTGCTGTCCTCGATGGCGAGTATGGGAATCTGGGCGCGCATCAGCCTTTCGGCGACAAGCCCGCCGACGCGGCCGAGGCCGACGACGACGGCATGGTTCGTGAGCGTCGTCCTGGGAAGGCTCGCGGCCGGTTCTGGCGTTGCGGCTTTTTCCGCGCCGCCATCGTGCCTTTCGAGCCAGGGCTTCAGGCGGTCGAGCAGGATGAAGATGAGCGGGTTGAGCAGGATCGAGAGGATGGCGCCGGCAAGCACGAGATCGCGGCCGCGTTCGGGCAGCAGATGCAGGCTGACGCCGAGCGTGGCCAGGATGAAGGAGAATTCGCCGATCTGGGCGAGGCTTGCGGAAATGGTGAGCGCGGTCGAAAGCGGGTGGCCGAAAGCGCGGACGATGAAGAAGGCCGCGAGCGACTTGCCGACCACGATGATCAGCAGCGTCGCGATGACGGCGAGGGGATCGTCGAGCAGGATCGACGGGTTGAACAACATGCCGACCGAGACGAAGAAGAGAACGGCGAAAGCGTCGCGCAATGGCAGGGTTTCTTCCGCCGCGCGCTGGCTCAGGGGCGACTCGCTGAGGATCATGCCCGCGAAGAATGCGCCGAGCGCGAAGGAGACGCCGAAAAGGATGGCCGAGCCGAAGGCGACGCCGAGCGCGATGACGAGCACCGCGAGACGGAAAAGTTCGCGCGATCCCGTGTGCGCGATGTAATGCAGGATCCAGGGAACGACCCGGCGGCCGACAATCAGCATCAGCGCGACGAAGGCGGCGACCTTGCCCAGGGTCGTGACGAGCGCCATCGCGACGGTGGAAGTATCGAGTGTGCCTTCGGCGCCGTTGCCGCCGGTGAATAGCCCCGCGAGCGGCGGCAGCAGCACCAGCGTCAGCACCATCGCCAGATCCTCGACGATGAGCCAGCCGACCGCGATGTGGCCGCGCACCGTTTCGACGAGGCGGCGTTCCTGAAGGGCGCGGAGTAGGACGACGGTACTGGCGACGGAGAGAGCGAGGCCGAAGACGAGGCCCGCGCCCGCCGACCAGCCGAGCGCCCAGGCCAGCGTCATGCCGAGTAGCGTCGCCAGTGCGATCTGGACGATGGCGCCGGGTATGGCGATGGCTTTGACCGCGAGGAGGTCTTTCAGCGAGAAATGCAGTCCGACGCCGAACATCAGCAGGATCACGCCGATTTCGGCAAGCTCGGGTGTCAGCTCCTTGTCGGCGACGAAGCCCGGTGTGAAGGGTCCGGCGAGAACGCCCGCCAGCAGATAGCCGACCAGCGGCGAGACGCGCAACCTCTGCGCAATCGTGCCGAAAATGAAAGCAAGGGCGAGGCCGCCGACAATCGTGGCGATGAGCGGTGTGCCGTGATCCATGAGCCTCCATAGGCGGTGCGACGTTTCGGAACGATCCGAAGTCTACACAGCGGGAATGGAGTTGTCCGCTGCCGATGCGCGGTTCAGACGACGTAACGCGCGACGACGAAGCCCGCGACGATCAGCGCGCCGAAGCCTGCCGCCATCAGGCCGAGATTATTCTCGATGAAGAGTTTCAGCGGCTCGCCATAGCGGTTGAGGATGCCGGCGACGATGAAGAAGCGTGCGCCGCGCGTGATCGTCGAGAGGATCACAAACCAGAAGAGGCTGTAGCCGGCAAAGCCCGAGGCGATGGTGACGATCTTGAAGGGGATGGGCGTCAGGCCCTTGATGAGGATGATCCATGCGCCGTATTCGGCATAGAGCCTGCGGAACTCCTCTATGCCGTGCTCATAGCCGTAAAGGCTGATGAGCCAATGGCCGAGGGAGTCGTAAAGGAGTGCGCCGATGGCATAGCCGAGAAGCCCGCCCAGCACGGAGGCCACCGTGCAGACGCCGGCATAGAACCAGGCCTTGTCGGGCCGGGCGACCGTCATCGGCACCAGCATCACATCGGGCGGTACGGGGAAGAAAGAGCTTTCCGCGAAGGAGACGGCGGCGAGCGCCCAATGGGCGTGTCTGTGCGACGAAAGCGCGATCGTCCAGTCATAAAGGCGGCGAAGCATGGCTGTTCCCTTGTGGCGCGGTCGCGCCCGAAGGGTTTAGCAGGGCGCGGCGGGGAGTGTCCACGGGCGGAGGGCGCACGTGCCGCGACCGCTATCCGATGGCCGCAAGCCCCTTGCGCAGCGCCTTGACGGTTCCGGGTTTGAGCTCTGCTTCCACTTCGGCATGGGTGTCGCGCCAGACTTTCACCGCCTGACGCATGAGCGCAACGCCTTCGGGCGTGATCCTGAGGCGGCGCGACCGGCGGTCGCCGGGGTCGGTTTCAACCGTCAGCAGGCCGCGCCGGGCAAGCGGCTTCACAGCGGCCGTCAGCGTCGAGGCGTCCATGCCGAGAAGCGGTGCGAGCCTTCCGATCGGCGGCGGCTCGGACTGGTTCAGCGCCACCATCAGCGAGAATTGGCCGTTCGTCAGATTGAAGGGCTTCAAGGCAACATCGAACCGCCGCGCGAGCTTGCGCGCCGCCCGCTGCGCGGCCAGGCACAGGCAATTGTCCCGAATGCGGGACACCACGTCGCCGGGCAGGAGCTCTGGGGTTGTCGAAGGCATATTACTTTGATATCAAATAAACTGCGGATGCGCAACAACTCGCCATGTCCTCACATCAGGAGACCGTCATGACGATTCCGAAGAACACGATCTGCGTGTGGTTCGACAAGGAGGCGGAAGAAGCGGCGCGCTTCTATGCGCAGACCTTCCCCGACAGCAGGGTGACGGCCGTTCGGCGCGCGCCGGCGGACTATCCGGCGGGCAAGGCGGGCGACGTGCTTACGGTCGAGTTCACGGTCTTCGGCATTCCCTGCATAGGGCTCAATGGCGGTTCCGATTTCCACCAGACGGAAGCCTTCTCCTTTCAGATCGCCACGGACGATCAGGAGGAGACGGACCGCTACTGGAACGCCATCGTCGGCAATGGCGGCCGTGAAAGCGCCTGCGGCTGGTGCAAGGACCGCTGGGGCGTGAGCTGGCAGATCACGCCGCGCGTGCTGACGGACGCCATGGCCGCGGGCGGCGCGGAGGCCCGGCGCGCTTTCGAGGCCATGATGACAATGGGGAAGATCGACGTCGCCGCGATCGAAGCGGCGCGGCGCGGTTGAGGCCGGTCGTATCGCCGATTGGAGGTCCGGGAGGCGCCGATGAAATTCCTGTCGCACGAAGCCTATTTCGATTCAGCGGGGCCGCAGGCAAAGCCCCTGC
Organism: Parvibaculum sp.; assembly: GCA_031291615.1. Classification (GTDB taxonomy): domain Bacteria; phylum Pseudomonadota; class Alphaproteobacteria; order Parvibaculales; family Parvibaculaceae; genus Parvibaculum. The sequence goes on along the minus strand of JARLIS010000005.1, from coordinate 52,802 downwards.
TGGCGGCCATTCAGGCAAAGGTCGAAGCACTGGTGCCTTCGGCGTCGCGCTGCATCGGCTACAACATGCCCGCCTTCAGGGACGGGTCCGTGTTCTTCTATTTCGCGGCGTTCAAGAAACATATCGGCGTTTATCCGCCGGTCAGATTGGATGCAGGGCTCATCGAGGAGCTTGAGCCCTATCGCGGCGAGAAGGGAAATCTGAGCTTTCCGCTTGAGCAAAAGCTGCCGCTTGACCTCATAGGTCGGGTCGCACTCGCTCTTCATCGTGAGCGCGGGCGATCGTGACGCGATCGGGGGTGGGGCGCCAATATCGGCGGGGATGCAGGCGCGGCCCCCGTATCGCCGATTGACCCGGGGCGAAGCCTGACTATCATGCGGGCCGCGCGCAGGGGCCCCTGTGGTGGAATGGTAGACGCGGCAGACTCAAAATCTGTTGCCCGCAAGGGCGTGCTGGTTCAAGTCCGGCCAGGGGCACCACTTCGGAATTTCATTTTTTGAAAACAGGTTCGAGTCCGGCTGGGATAAAGACTTACGGCTGGTTCCATATTTCAGAAGTTTGCCTACACCCATTTCACGGGTCGATGCCTGGAATTAAGTAAGTACAATAAAATAAGCGGTTCCAAGGAATTTATATGCGGTCGGCAAAAAGAATAATATTAGCGGCTATCGTTGTTGTCGGATTGCTCATAGCAGCATTCATTGCTTTCACTATTATTTCAAACAATCACTGCGTTAGTGAAATTGCGAAATCCTTACAACCTTTTGACGCAAAGAAATGGATAGAGGCAGGTGCTAAGGGCGCAAGCAGCGCACAACAAGAATATCGCATCTCAGCTATAGAAGATTTACTCGCTCATAAAAATTTCAAAGGCCAGACAAAGGCACAATTGATAGAGCTTTTGGGTGAGCCAACACAAACAGATAAGCTCCCAAATTATGATATGATTTATTGGTTGGGGCCAGATAGATCATGCATGCGTATGGATTCAGAATGGCTCGTTTTCACTTTGAAGAACGGGCAAGTGGAAAGCTACAGTGTAATAGTCGACTAGTATTTATCCGTTCTTGAATGCCGCTATAAACTCCAAAATTCGGTTCGAACTTTTTCCGCGCTGGTGCGCCAAACGATCTAATTCCTTTTTCAGGATCTGATCGCATCGACATGTCGGGAAGGGATGTCGTTTCGGGGGTTGTTGCGCGGCCCGAACGCATATCACCGGCCCGCCGCCAGTTTCGCCAATCGCGGGAAGACGCGCCCGGCATTTTCGCGCGCTATGGCGCGGGCGTCGCTCTCGCTCAGGCCTTCCGCCCCGTCCAGCATTGAGAGATTGCGTTCGACGATGAATTCGGGCGTGAAGGGCCAGTCGCTGCCGAAGAGGATCTGGCCGATGGGGGCGATGCGCCGAAGGGCCGCGAAGGGTATCGGATGCGTCGAGAGCGCGACGTCGTAGTAGAGCCTTTCCAGCGTCTCGAAGACTTCCTGTTCGCTCGAGGGTCGCGGATTGAGGAAGGGCAGGTTGGCGAAAGCGGCGATGCGGGCGATGAGGACCGGCAGGGCGGCGCCGCCATGCGGCACGATCACCTTCATGTCGGGATTGAGCTGCAACCTGCGCGAATAGAGGAGGTCGACCACGCTGCGCGTGGTGTCCAGCGGAAATTCGAGCAGCGGCGCGGGGCGGCCGAGCGCCAGCTGGTCGAAGCAGGCCGGGCTCGTCGGATGCAGGAAGACGGTCGCCTTGCGCCGGTTCAGCTCCGCGAAGACGGGCGCGAAACGCGGCGAGCCCAGATATTCGCCGTTGATGTTGGTTTCGAGGATCACGCCTTCGACGCCGAGCCTGTCGAAGGCGAAGCGGATTTCCTCCAGCGCGGCGGCGACATCGGGGAGGGGAAGGCTTGCGAGAAATCCGAAGCGCGACGGATGGGCGCGCACGAGCGCCGCGCCCGCTTCGTTGACCTCGCGGCAGAGCGCGCCTTTCCGGTCCTCGGGCAGAAAATGCGTCGAGGGCGAGGAGAGCGAAATGACGGCGGCGGCGATGCCCTGCCGGTCCATCATGCCGAGCGCCATTTCGGCGCTCCAGGCGGGAACCGGAAAGCCGCCGTCGAGCGTCGTCATGCCGGCCTTTGCGAGTGCGTCGGCATAGCAGGGCGGGAGGAAGTGGGCGTGAACGTCGATGAGATTTCCGCCGCAGGCGCAGCCTTCGCCGTGTGTCATCGCACTCTCCTTGTTGCGCGTCAGGCCGCCAAGGCCCTGGGATGAAAGATGGCGGGCAGCTTTTCAAAGCCTTGCAGCACGTTGTTCCATGTCGCGACCGGCGTGCCGGTTTCGATGCGGCCGACATGGCGGACGAGGCTCGCCAGCAGGATTTCCATTTCCAGCCGGGCGAGATGCATGCCGACGCAGCTATGGGTTCCGTGGCCCCAGCCGACATGATCGCGCGGGTTGCGCCTGATGTCGAATTTGTCCGGGTCCGGATAATGGCGCTCGTCGCGATTGGCGGAGGCAAAGAGGATCAGCGCGCGCGATCCCTTGGGGATCACCGTCGAGGCCAGTTCGACATCGGCGGCGGCGTAGCGCGTGAAGCCGCGGATCGGAGAGGCGAGGCGCACGGCCTCGTTGACGATGCCGGGGATCAGCGCCGGCTCGGCGCATAGCTCGTCATAGGCGCCGGGCGTCGTCGCCAGCAGCCAGAGCATATGGCCGGTCGCAAGGATCGTCGTGTCGAGGGCGGGCGCGACATAGTCGATGACCATGGCGTTGGCTTCCTCGGGCGTTATGTCGCCGCGCGCGGCGGCGTCGAACAGCTTGTCCGCCCAGCCGCCGGGCATCACGTCCTGGCGGCGCAGCGTCTCGACATAGCGGCTGAGGTTCAGAAGATCGGGCATGGCGGCGAGGCCGCGCGCATTCAGCACGCCGAGCAGGTTGAAGGTCGAGGCGGCCCAGCGCAGCATCTGCCGGCGGCCCTCCTCGTTGAGACCCACAAGTTCGGCCACCACCGTCACCGGCAGATGCGCGGCAAAGCTCGTCATGGCGTCGAACCAGCTTCCGGTCGCCAGCTCGCGAACCAGCCTGTCCGCTTCGGCCTCCAGTCGCGCGCGCAGCTCTTTCAGCGGCGGCGGCATCAGAGGCTGTATCAGAATCTGGCGGCGGCGGGCGTGAGTTTCGGCGTCGCTCGTCAGGGTGATCGGCGCGGAGCGGCTGTTGACGAGCCTGTTCGCGGCGACGCCCTTGCCGCTGATCAAGAGGTTGTCGGCGCGCAGCGCCGCCCTCACATCGTCGAAGCGTCCGACGGCCCAGAGGCGGCGGCGCGGCATCCAGACGGCGGCACCGCGGTCGCGGATTTTGCGGTAGCGCGGATAGGGATCGCGCAGGGCGGCGCGGCCGTAAAGGTCTCCTCAGAAGTTTGGCGACACGGCTCCCCTCCGTTCCCAAAATGACCAAATAGTCAAATACAGGCGGAGCCGCGCGCCCACAGGCGGTAAAGCTATGGAATTGTTTGACTTTCAGTCAATTCGGGCGCGGGGCCTCAGCGCGGCACGAGCTTGCGGTAGAGGTGCCAGGTCGCATGGCCGAGGACCGGCATGACGATGATGAGGCCGGCGAAAAGCGGGATCGAGCCCGCGACGAGCGCGGCCGCCACCACCAGTCCCCAGACCGCCATGGGCACGGGGTTTTCCCTGACCGCGCGGATCGAGGTGCGGATCGCCGTGTCGAGGCCGACATCGCGGTCGATCAGCAGCGGGAAGGAGACGACGCTGATCGACATGGCGAGGAGCGCGAAGAGGAAGCCGACCCCCATGCCGACGCCGATCATCGTCCAGCCGGCTTGCGTCATGACGACATCATGCGCGAAGGAGGCGATGGAGGCGGGCGCTTCCGGCCCGAGCGTCACGCGGTAAATGCCCCAGGCGGCGGCGAGCCAGAGCAGGAAGATCGCAACCAGCATCAGGCCGAGGATCGCAATGGCGCCCGACGCGGGTGAATGGAGCACGTTGAAGGCGTCGGTCCAGACCACCTCGCGGCCCTGTTCGCGCCGCCTGCTCATTTCATAAAGGCCGAGGGCGGCGAAGGGGCCGACGATGGCGAAGCCCGAGGCGAGCGGAAAGAGCAGCGGCAGCACATCGTTGCTGAAGGTCAGCCGCGCCAGAACGAGGCCGATCACCGGATAGAAGACGCAGAGAAAAACGACATCGGTGCGGAAGGCGCCGAAATCGTCGAAGCCTCTGGCGAGCGCGTCCCTGACATCGCCGATGCTGATGCGGCGGACGGCCGGCGCCGGCGAATGAAATGTTTCCTGAATGTGATGAAGCGAGGGACCGGCCGCGCTCAAGGCGGAGGCCGCATGTGTAAGCTGCGCCCAGCCCCATTCGATGGGGTTTCTGATCGTCATGTCCATTCCTCCCGAACCTGTGGTTCAAGGGTCGTGGACCGCTCGCGGCGTGGCGCTCGCTTGCGCCGGTCACGAGTAACCCGCGACCTTCCAAGCGGGAGGATTATACGCCTGTGGCCGCCGCCCGTCGCCCCTTTCGAGGCGACGGATGTGGGCGAAGCTAGTCGCTTGCCGCCACAGGGCCGCCGCCGCTCATGGAGCGCCTGGCGCACCAGACGACGCCGATCATGGCGAGGACGAGCCAGCCGGAGAGCCAGAAATAGTCGTCCGACGCCAGCAGATAGGCCTGGCTCGTCATGCTGCGCGCCAGCATGGCGAGCGCCTGCGGGTCGGAGAGCCCCATGGCGTGGAGCCCGTCCAGCGCATGCCTCATCGCGGGATCGTAGATGCTTGTGCCCTCGGCAAGCCTGCTCTGGTGCAGCGCCTCGCGACGGTCCCACAGCGTCGTCGTGATCGAGGCGGCGAAACTGCCCGAGGTGATGCGGGTGAAGTTGTAGAGGCCCGACGCGGCGGGAATGCGCTCGTGATGGAGGCCGTTGAGCGCAATGGTCAGCATGGCGACGAAGAACATGCTCATGGCGATGCCCTGCACCAGCATCGGCATCACGAAGGCGGCGAAACTCGCATCGGAAGTCAAGCCGGAGCGCATGAAGTAGGAAGCGGCGAAGGCGAGGAAGGAAATCGTCGCCGCCCAGCGCCCGTCGACGCGCGACATCAGCCTTGCCGCGAAGGGCGTCAGGATGACGGCGACGACGCCGCTCGGCGCGGCGACGAGGCCCGCCCATGTCGCGGTATAGCCCAGTTGCGTTTGCAGCCAGAGCGGCAGGATGATCACGTTGCCGAAAAAGACTGCGTAAGCGAGGCAGGAGGCGATGACGCCGAGCGTGAAGTTGCGCCCCTTGAAGAGCGAAAGGTCGACGATCGGAAACTTCTCCGTCACCTCCCAGACGATCCAGACAGCGCAGCCGATGGCGGCGACGATGGCGAGGATGACGACCTGGCTCGACTCGAACCAGTCGGCGTTCTTGCCCGTGTCGAGCATGACCTGCAAGGCGCCGACCCAGACGATCAGAAGACCGAGACCGACAAGGTCGATCGGCATCTTCTGCGTCGGCGTTTCGCGCGTGGCGAGCGCGCGCCAGCATACGATGGCGCAGAGGAGGCCCACCGGCACGTTGATGAAGAAGATCCACGACCAGTGCATGTTGTCGGAAATATAGCCGCCGAGAATGGGGCCGCAGACCGGCGCGACGAGCGTCGTCATCGACCAGATGGCGAGCGCCGTGCCGCGCTTGGCATTGGGAAAGATCGAAATGAGAAGCGCCTGAGAGCCGGGGATCATCGGCCCTGAGACCGCGCCTTGCAGGATGCGGAAGAGGACGAGGCTCGGCAGGCTCCAGGCGATGCCGCAGAGAAAGGATGCGGCGGTGAAAAGCAGCACCGAGATGGCGAAGGTGCGCACCGCGCCATAGCGGCGCATCACCCAGCCGGTCAGGGGCAGCGTCACGCCGTTCGCCACGGCGAATGAGGTGATGACCCAGGTGCCCTGATCGGCGCTGACGCCGAGATCGCCGGCGATGGTCGGCAGGGAGACATTGGCGATCGTCATGTCCAGCACCTGCATGAAGGTGCCGAGCGCCAGCGCCACCGATGTGATGGCGAGAGCGCTGCCCTGGAGCGGCGCAGGCTCCGGGCGGACGATCTGGGCGCTCACCGGGGCGTCTCCGCGGCAAGGGACGTTGCGCCGCCATTGTCGGCAACGATCCGGTCGATCAGCTTTTCAACCGCCGGGTCGCCGCCGTCGCCGGGCCGTGTCGGCATGGGGCCGGTGCGGACTTCGCTCGCAATCAGCGGGCCCGAGGTGTCGCGCACATCGACGGTTGCGTCGAGCGACAGGCCGACGCGCAGCGGATGCGCCTTCACTTCTTCCGGGTCGAGGGCGATGCGCACGGGCAGGCGCTGGACGATCTTGATCCAGTTGCCCGACGCATTCTGCGGCGGCAGCAGCGCGAAGGCATTGCCGCTGCCGGCCGACACGCCGACGACGCGGCCGTGATAGGTGACGCTGCCGCCATAGATGTCGGAGCGGATCTCGACCGGCTGGCCGACGCGCATGCGCTGCAATTGCACTTCCTTGAAATTGGCGTCGACCCAGACGTCGCCGAGCGGCACGACGGCCATCAGCGCCTCGCCCGCGGCGATGTGCTGGCCGACCTGCACGGTGCGGCGGGCGACGAGGCCTTCGACGGGCGAGGAGATATGCGTGCGGCGGACGCCGAGCGAGGCATTGCGCACATTGGCGGCGGCGGCGAGAACTTCGGGGTTGGTCGCAACCGTCGTGCCTTCGACGGCGGCGCGGGTTGCGTTCAACTGTTCGCGCGTCGAGGCAAGGGCGGCTTCCATCGAGGCCACCGTGTCTCGGGCATGGGCGAGTTCCTCGCCGGAAATCGCGCCGTCCTTTGCGAGAGAGGCGCGCCGCTTCAGGTCGGCTTCGGCCTGGCGGACGGCGACTTCGCGCTGGCGGATTTCGGCGGTGAGCGCGTCCGCCTTGGCGAATTGCGCGCGCACCTGCCTGACCGTGCGGGCGAGATCGGCCTCCGCCGATTGCTCGGCGATGGCGACGCTCGAAGGATCGAGTTCGACCAGCGGTTGGCCGCGCTTCACGGCCTGGGTGTTGTCGGCATGGAGCGAGACGACGGTGCCCGCCTGCTCGCTGGTGATTTCCACGATGTCGCCGGCCACATAGGCATCGTCCGTGCTTTCGAAGTAGCGGGAATAGGCGAGCCAGTAGGCGCCATAGGCGAAAATGCCGATGGCGACGAGGACGCCGATGCCGGTCAGCCCGCGGCGGCGGAAGTTCGAGGAGTTCACATCATATGTCATGGCGGTCGTTCCTGGGGGGTACTGATTACTTGCTTGCGGATGCGAGTTGCGTTGCGGGCGCGGAGGACGCCGTTTTCGCGGGCGTGAAGTCGCCGCCAACCGCGAGCAGGAGCTGTACGCGGTTCGTCGCCTGCGCGGCGGCAAGCGTCGCGTGGCTTTCGCGCGCCTCGAGAAGAAGCGTTTCGGCGCTCAGAACCGAGAGATAGGTGGAAAGGCCCGCGCCGTAGCGGCGTTCGGCGAGGCGATAGGCGTCGGACGCCGCGTCGAGCGATTGACGCTCGTCGGCGATCTCGCTCGACAGTGCGCCGATCTGGGTCACGCGGTCGGCGACGGCGTGAACCGCGGCGAGCACCGTGCCGTTATAGCCCGCGATCGCGTCGTCCACTTCCGCCGTCGCGCCGATATATTGCGACTTCAGATTGTCGGCGTCGAAGATCGGCAGGTGGATCGCGGGGCCGACGCCGAAGGCCTGCGAGGGCGACTTGAAGAGCGAGTCGAGGCCGATGGCCTGCCAGCCCGCGAAAGCGGCAAGGTTGATGTCGGGATAGAAGTCAGCCTTGGCGGCCTTGCGGCCCGAGACCGCCGCCTCGACGCGAAGCCGCGCGGCGAGCACGTCGGGTCTGCGGCTCAACAGATCGGCGGGAAGAGCGGCGGGCAGGGGCAGGCCTGCATCGAGGTCGAGCGTCGGGCGATGGATATCGCCATAGGCTTCGGCGCCGAGGCCGGCAAGGGCCGCCACTTCATGCGTGGCGAGGTCGCGTTCGCTTTCGGCGCGCGTCTTTGCCACGCGGGCCCTGGCGAGAAGGGCTTCCGCTTCCCTGACTTCGACATTGGTATCGATGCCCGAGGCGACGCGCTGGCGCGTCAGGTCGAGAATATGCTTGCGCTGCTTTTCCGTTTCGGTGGCGATATCGGCCAGGCGATAGGCGCGGTCGAGGCCGATATAGGCCTGCGCCAGCGCGCCGGTGATGGCGAGCCGCGCGCCTTCGGCGTCGAGCTTCGTGGCTTGCGCTTCATCGCCCGCTCTTGAAACCAGCGCGGCCTGCTTGCCCCAGAAGTCGAGGTTCCAGGAGAGGTTCGCCTGGGTCGAGCCGATCCAGTTCCAGTTGCTGGCGAAGGGCGGCGGATAGATATAGGTGCCCGAGAACTTCTGGCGCTGCTCTTCGGCATCGAGGCTTACATGGGGCAGGCTCTGCGATTGCGCGCCCGTCACTTGCACTTCCGCCGCGCGCATCCGCGCCAATGCCTGTCCGAGCGAGGGATTATGCGCAAGCGCGCTGTCGACCAGCCTGTCGAATTGCGGATCGCGGAAGCTCTTCCACCATCCGGTCTCGGCTCGCGGCGCGGCCATGGCGCCGAGGCCGACGGAAGATGAACTCAGCGGCACCTCCTTCGGCTGGTTCGAGGGAGGAATGACGCAGCCCGCCATCAGCAGGCTCGACAGGGCGGCGATCATCACGCGGTACTTCATGGCTTGCTCCAGCCTTTGTCTCGGTTCGTTACGCTGTGGGCTTGTCCAGGCTTTCCAGCCCGGCGATCAGTTTCGTCATCAGGCGGAGAAGTTGTTCCGCTTCCTCGCGGGTGAAATCGGCGACGACCTGATTGAGAAAATCGGCGACGAGGGGGATCAGCGTCTCGACGGTGCGCGCTCCCTCGGGCGTCAGCTTCAGCCGGACGACGCGGCGATCCTCGCAGCAGCGCTTGCGTTCGATCAGGTTGCGCGCCTCAAGCTGGTCGATGATGCGCGTCATCGCACCGCCGTCGTGGTGGAAGCTGCGCGCGATGTCGGCGGCCGTATCGGCCAGCCCGTCACGCAGATGCATCAGCACCGCCCATTGGGAGAAGGTGAAGCCCTGTCTCTCGAACAGCGCCTCGAGCTTCGGCGTCAGGAGATTGTGGGACCGCCGCACGAGGTAGCTTATGGCCGACTTGGCCTTGTAGGTGTCGGGACGATAGAAGGGTTCGGTCATTTCGCTGCCTAGGCAATCATTGTCTGGGCAGAGATATGTAGAGCCCGAGGCCGGCCGTCAATTGGCGACCTGAACATAATTCGGCGAAATTATGCGGTTTTTTGCGGCTTTGGCGTTTAAAACGGACGTTTCAGGGCGTGAGTCGCATTCGCAACTGGTTCCGCCCGCAGTCGAAAACGCGGCCGGCTTCCGACGGCGGCGTCGAAAACCGCCTCAGCGCTTTGTCTCGGGCCCATCGACGTGGTCGCGCAGCAGCTTGGCGAACCAGAGGCGGAAGCGGTTGACGCCTTCATGGTCGAGGCCGGCTTCTTCCGCCAGATAACGGCCGATGATCGCGTCGCCGAAAGCCGCGTTCACGGTCAGCATCGCCATGAACAGCGTGTCTTCGCGGTCGGGGGCGGAAGCGCCGGTTTTCGCCGCGGCGTCGCTGCGGCGCTGATGCAGCTCGTCGGCGATTTCCGTCATCAGCGAGCTCGATGCGCCGCTGTTTGCCGCGCGCCCCGTCAGCAGCATCCATGACAGAAGCCGTGCCGTGCCGCGGTCGCTCAGGGCCTCGAAGACATTGCCGATGAGCTCGTTCGCTTCGGAGGTCGTGTCGTCGCTTTTCAGCGCCGCCAGCATCTTGTCGCGGAGCTGGTCGGAGGTGCGGGCGATGAGCGCCTTGACGAGGCCTTCGCGGCTTTCGAAATGATGGAGGATCGCGGGGTGGGAAATACCCACGTCGCGCGCAATGTCCTGAAGGCGGATGCCCTCGGGGCCTTGCGTCGCCAGCCGTTCTTCGGCGGCGTCAAGGATGAGGCGGCGCGCCTCGCCGGCGGAGCGGCGGATGCGCTTCGGCTCGCGTTTGGCGTCAGGCGCTGCACCGGCCTCCCGCAGGGCGGGATGCAGGCTGGTCTTGGCGGCGCTGCTCAAATCGGACGTCCTCTATTTGTTATTGACATCAATGTCAGTAATGTCTAAATAGGTTTCAGATCGAAACCCCGGCTGGGGCCATCATAGCAAGGGTAGTGATGCCATGACGACCGCTCACGATGCGACCAATAACAGCATGTCCGTCGATCGTTCCAAAGAAGCAAAGGCCAAGCCGGTCCGCAAGCGGATCGAACCCCTCAAGGCATGGCGCGCCATCAAGGCGCTGATCGCCGACAAGGAAGACACGGGTCAGGTCTTCAAGATCATCGACGCGCTGTCGGGCGGCGCCGACGAGCGCATGTTCAACAAGTTCATGGCGACGGAAACCGGACGGCGCATCGTCACCGAGAAGCGCGATCTGATCGCGCTCCTGAACGACCGCGAGCGCCTGAAGCGTCTGCCCGAAGGCACGCTCGGCAGGGCCTATTACGAGTTCATGGCCGAGGAGAACCTGACGGCGGACGGTCTTGTCGAAGCGAGCCAGGAAGCGCCGCATCGCGGCGACCGTCCGGAAGAGGCCCGCATCTTCGGCGACCGGATGCGCGACAGCCACGACCTCTGGCATGTCACGACGAGCTATGGCCGCGACGGCCTCGGCGAATTGTCGCAGCTTGCCTTCTATTACGCCCAGACGCGCAATCGCGGCATCGGCTTCATCGTGCTGATGGGCGCGCGCGTCGCCCATAAGGAAGCGCCGAAGGCCGGCGTCTGGCGCGCGGTGCGCGAAGGCTACCGCCTCGGCAAGAAGGCGAGCTGGTTCCCGGCCGCCGATTGGGAAGCGCTTCTCGACAAGCCGCTTGAAGAAGTGCGCGCGACGCTCGGCATGGATGTGCCCGCCGTTTATCGCGCGATCGAGCCCGTCACCTCCGCTCTCGAAGGCAAGATTTACGGCGAGCAGAAGAAAGCCGCCTGAAGCCGGCCGCTCGCGCCGCCCGCCAATCCTGATATGTTGAGTGCCCCGGGGTTAAAATCCCGGGGCATTTTTTCTGGCGGCCTTCAGGCGCGCCATGCGGGGCGGGGGCCGGTTTGATTACCGTTTACGGCTTGAAGAACTGCGACACCTGCCGCAAGGCGCTCGGCTGGCTCAAGGCCGAGGGCATCGCGCATCGCTTTCACGATGTCCGGGCGGACGGGATCACGCGGGCCGACATTGCGCGCTTCGCCGAAGCCGCGGGTTGGGAGAAACTTCTCAACAAGGCGAGCACGACCTGGCGCGAACTTTCCGACGCGGAGAAGGACGGCCTCACCGGGCCGCGCGCGCTGGCGCTGATGGCCGCCCACCCCGCGCTCATCAAGCGGCCCGTCTTCGAGGCGGTGGGCAAGATCGTCGTCGGTTTTCGCGAGGCGGAAAAGGCGGCGCTGAAGGCGGTGTCGGCATGAGCCCGAGAACGCGCGCCGCGCCGACGCTGACGCTTCCCATCGCGACGCCGCGCATCGCGCTGCGCGATTTCCGCAAGAGCGACCTTGAAGCCGTCCATGCCTATTCCTCGCGCGAGGATGTGGCGCGCTACATGATCTGGGGACCGAACACTCTGGCGCAGACGCGCGGCGCGATCCTCGGCTTTCTCGAAGACCAGCGGACGCGGCCGCGCACCATCTACGATCTCGCCATCGTGCTCCGGCCCAAGGGGCCGCTCATCGGCGGCGCGGGCCTGCGCATCATCGACGCCGACAACCGCACGGGCGAGGTCGGCTACACGCTTCATCCCGATTACTGGGGCAACGGCATTGCGGTCGAAGCGGCATGGGCGCTGCTCGATGCGGGCTTCAACGAACTCGGGCTCCGGCGCATCGTCGCCGTCTGCGATCAGCGCAACAAGGCCTCGGCGCGGGTGATGGAGAAGCTCGGCATGCGGCGCGAAGGCGCTTTCCGCGCCTCGAAGCTCATTCAGGAGGGATGGCGCGACGAATATCTCTACGCCATTCTCGCCGAGGAATTCCGCTAGCTTTCGGTGCGGATTTCCGCGCCGCGCCGGATCAGGAACTCGACCCAGCCGCCGCGGTCGCGCGTTTCGACAAGCTCATGCCCGACCTCGGCGCAGAAATGCGGCATGTCGATGCGCGAGACGGGGTCGGTCGTGAAGACGCGCAGGAGCGTGCCGGGTTCGAGATTGAGCAGGCGCTTTCGCGCGCGCAGCACCGGCAGGGGACATTGCTGCCCCATCACGTCGAGAACGATCTCGACGGGTCGTCCGGCCCCGGAATCCTCAATTGTCGTCATGGTTCCTCGCTTGCGGGCCGGATGATGGCGAGAAAAGCTCCGCCTGTCATCACCTGCCGCCTCTTTCTTGACGGTTGCGGCATGGGCCGGGCATAACACGTCTGACACGCGTAAAACGCGGCATTTCGGGGGATCGGAGCGCGGCATGGGTATTTTCAAGCGGATCAGAAACGAGATCATCTATCTCAGGGCGGCGCTCCGCTCGCTGAAACGGCTCGGCGACATCTACAAGACGCCGAACCATACCTTTGTCGATACGGTCGAAGCGCTCGCCAGAACCAAAGGCAAGAACGTCGCCATCTATTTCGAAGACCGGAAGCTCACCTATAGCGACTACAATGGCGAGGCCAATCGCTATGCGCGCTGGGCGCTCTCGCAAGGCATCGGCCGGGGCGATGTCGTCGCGCTGATGATGGAGAACCGGGCGGAATATCTCGTCGCCTGGCTCGGCATCCTGAAGGTCGGCGCTTCGGCCGCGCTCATCAACACCAATCTCGTGAAGGGTCCGCTCGCCCATAGTCTCAACATTTCAGGCGCGCGCCATCTCGTGCTCGGCGCGGAGCTCGGCTCGTCCTATGCGACGGCGATCGACCAGCTCGAAAATCCGATGCAGGTCTGGGCGACGGGCGGCGCGGTGCAAGGCGCGCAGGATCTCGACGCCGCACTCGCCGCGCAGTCGCCGGGCGACCTTCCCGCCGATATTCGCAAGGAGCTCACGCTCAACGACAATGCGCTCTTTATCTATACGAGCGGCACGACGGGCAATCCGAAGGCCGCGCGCATTCCCCATGCGCGGCTTCTCACCATGATGGTCGGCTTCTCGGCGGCGGCGAACGCCAAGGAGACGGACCGCATGTATTGCGTGCTGCCGCTCTATCACTCGGCGGGCGGCGTCTGCGCGGTCGGCACGGTGCTGACGGTGGGCGGTTCGATCATCATCCGGCGCAAGTTTTCGGCGCGCGAATTCTTCCCCGATTGCGTCAAGTATCAGGCGACGCTCTTCCAGTACATCGGCGAGCTTTGCCGCTATCTGCTGAACAGCGAACAGCAGAAGGGCGAGCGCAAGCACAGGATCAGGCTCGCCGTCGGCAACGGGCTTCGCCCGGAAATCTGGCCGGCCTTCCAGAAGCGGTTCCGCATTCCGCGCATCATCGAGTTCTATGGCGCGACCGAAGGCAATGTCGCGCTGCTCAACTATGACGGCACGGTCGGCGCCGTCGGCCGCATTCCGGCCTGGGCGAAGAAGCGGTTCAACGTCGAGCTGGTGCGTTTCAACACCGAGACCGAGCAGGTTGTGCGCGGGGCTGACGGCTTCTGCATCAAATGCGAGCCGGGCGAGGCGGGCGAGGCCATCGGCAAGATCGTCAACGATCCCAATGCGCCGACCGGCCGCTTCGACGGCTATGCCAAGAAGGAAGAGACGGAAAAGAAGATCCTGCGCGACGTCTTCGAGAAGGGCGACCAGTGGTTCCGCACGGGCGACCTTCTGAAGCAGGACAGGCTCGGCTATTTCTATTTCGTCGACCGCATCGGCGACACCTTCCGCTGGAAGGGCGAGAACGTCTCGACGGCGGAAGTGTCGGAAGCGATCTCGGTTTTCCCGGGCGTCAAGGAAGCCAATGTCTATGGCGTTGCGATTCCGGGCACCGACGGGCGGGCCGGCATGGCTTCCATCGTCGGCGACGCCTCGCTCGATCTCGACAAGCTGCGCAAGCATATCGACAAGGAACTGCCGGAATATGCCCGGCCGATTTTCCTCCGGCTCTCGCCTGAAATGGAAACGACCGGCACGTTCAAGCAGCGCAAGGTGGAGCTCGTGAAGGAGGGGATCGATCTCTCCCAGATCGCCGATCCCGTCTATTTCAATTCGCCGACCGAAAAGAAATTCGTGCCGCTCGACAAGGATCTCCACGACAGGATCTGCTCGGGCGCATTCAAGCTCTGAGAAAAGCGGCAAGCTCCGAAACAAAAAGGGCGGCTCGATGAGCCGCCCTTTGCATTACGGGGTGCGGGACGCTTACTGCGCGGCGTCCGGCTTCTTGCCGAGGCCCATGGCTTCGAGGATTTCGGGGCGGATATTCTCCGTGCCCTTCTTCTCGATGTGCTGGGCGACGCGCGTGCCCACCGCCATCATCGCCTGACCCATGAAGGTCTCGCGATTGTTCTTGGCCCAGTCGAGCGAGGCTTCGCGGTTGACGTTCAGCTCCTGGAAGCGCGGGAAGACATAGCGCGCCATCAATTCGTAGGACTTCTTCGTGTTCTCGAAGTCGGCCCAGTTATGCGCCATTTGCAGGAATGCGCCGAAGCCGCCCGACTGCTGTTGCAGGCGTTCGATCTGGGCGATGGCGTCGTCCGGCGTGCCGACGACCGCCATGCCCGAGGCGATCAGCGCATCGACGGGATCGGTGCCGTCGGTCGGCGCGAGCGGCAGGGCCGCCACTTCGCGGAAGTAGTAGAGCCACTTCTCAAGGCCGAAGCGGACATTCTCGCGCGCCTTTTCGCGGGTCTCGGCGATATGCACCGGACCGACGAGACGCCAGGCGTCGCGCGCGACCTGCTTGCCGTTGTCCTTCGCCGTATCCTCGCAGATCGCCCAGTTGGTGGCGAGCGCGTTGAAGCCGCCGGCGGATGTCGCGCCGATGGAGAGCAGGCCCACGCCATGGCGGCCGGCCGCATTGGCGCCGGTCGGCGAGACCTGGCTTGCCACGGCGATTTCGACCGAGGGACGCGAATAGGGCGTCATCTGCAAGCGCGCATTGTTGAGCGTGAACCAATCGGTTTTCTTCGTCACCGTCTCGCCGCGCAGCAGCGGCACGATCGCGTCCAGCGCCTCGTCCATCATGTCGCGCTGCTTGGCGACTTCGATGCCCATCATGAAGGCGTCGGAGGGCAGCGCGCCGGGGCCGACGCCGAACATCACGCGGCCGCGCGTGATGTGGTCGAGCTGGTTGATGCGGTCGGCGAGCATCAGCGGGTGGTGATAGGGAAGCGAGGAGACGCCGGTGCCGAGCTTGATGTGCTTCGTGCGTTCGGCGACGGTCGCGATGAAGACTTCCGGCGAAGCGATGAGCTCGTAGCCCGCCGAGTGGTGTTCGCCGATCCAGGCCTCGTCATAGCCGAGCCGGTCCATGTGCTGGATCAGCTCGATGTCGCGCTCGAGCGAGAGCGTCGGGTTTTCGTTCAGCGGATGGAAGGGCGCGATGAAGGCGCCGAAGCGGAGTTTGGTTCCTGCCATTTTCAGTTTCCTCTGGTTGCGATTTCTTGATCAGTCGGCGGCGGGCTTGGCGCGGGTCTTCGCCTTGGCTTCCTCTTCCGCCTGATGTTTCACGATCGTCTGCATCGCGGCATTCATGGCCTGGCCGATGAAGTCGCCGGCATTTTCCGTCGCCCATTTCAGCGAGGCTTCGCGCGCCTCGTTCGCCTTGTGGAACTTCGGCTTCACATGGCGGGCGAAAAGCTCGTAGGACTTCTTCGTATCCTCGAAATTCGCCCAGTTGTGGGCGAGCATCAGGTAGGCGCCGAAGCCGGGGATTTTCTTCTGCAGGCGCTCGATCTGGGCGATGGCGTCGTCGGGCGTGCCGATGATGCCCTGACCGCTTTCGATCATGGTGTCGATCGGGTCCTTGCCTTCCTTGACTTCGAGCCCCATCGGATTGATCGAGCCGAAATAATGCTGCCACTTGGCGAAGCCATATTTCACCTGGGCGCGGGCTTCCTCGCGGGTTTCGGCGATATGCATGGGGCCGACAAGGCGCAGCACGCCGGGGTCCATGACGCGGCCGTTCTCGATCGCGGTCTTCTGCGCGACATCCCAGTTGATGGCGAGAGCGTCATAGCCTGCCGTATTCGTGGCGGCGACGCAGAGCATGCCGAGCTGGTGCTTGCCCGCAAGCTTGCCGCCAGACGGCGTGACCGAGCTTGCGACGGCGACTTCCGGGTACGGATCGGAGAAGGGCTTCAGCTGGAGCCTGGCGTTTTGCAGCTTGAACCATTCGGTTTCCGCCGTCACCGTCTCGCCCTTGAAGAGGCGCAGGATCACTTCCAGCCCTTCCACCATGCGGTCGCGTTGCTTGGCGACTTCGATGCCGAGCATATGGGCGTCGGACGGCAGCAGGCCGGGGCCGACGCCGAACATGACGCGGCCGCGCGTCATATGGTCGAGCTGGATGATGCGGTTCGCCGCCATCAGCGGGTTGTGATAGGGCAGCGAGACGACGCCGGTGCCGAGCTTGATGCGGCTGGTGCGTTCGGCGGCGGCGGCGATGAAGAGTTCGGGGCTCGCAATGATTTCGTAGCCCGCCGAGTGATGTTCGCCGATCCAGGCTTCCTCGAAGCCCTGCTTGTCCAGCCACTCGATGAGTTCGAGATCGCGGCGGATCGCCAGCGTCGGGTCTTCATCGACCGGGTGAAACGGCGCGAGGAAAATACCGCTGCGCAGCTTGCTCATTTCTCGTCTTCTCCCTGTTCGTAAATATCTTCTCAGGTCTTCTTTCTGAGACCGTTGAGCTGGAATTCGAGGAGGCTCTTGTCGAGGCTCTCAATGTTCACCGTCGGATTGGAGAGCCGCCAGGCGGCGAAAGCGCTCCAGGCCGAAACGAGGGCGACGGCGGCCACTTCGGGGGCGCAGTCGCTGCTGAATTCGCCGCGCGCCTGGCCGCGGGCGATGATCCGCGTCACCAGGTCGAGAATGCTTTCGTTGACGGCCGCGGCCTTGGGCAGAAGGGCGGGCTGGTCGAGGAATTCGCGCAGCATCTTGTGCATCACGAGCGCGTTCATCTCCCAGGATTCCCGCAGCACCGAGACGAGGAAAATCAGTTCTTCCTCCGCGCTGCCCGAATATCCCGAAAGGCGCTCGGCGAGAGACTGCGTGATCTCGTCGTTGAATTCCTTGAGCAGCGCCGCCTTGTTCTCGAAGTGCAGGAAGAAGGTCGCCTTGGCGACGTCGGCGCCGGCGCTGATGTCTTCGATGGTCACGCCGTCATAGCCGCGCTCGCCGAAAAGACGCATGGCGGTGCGATAGATCTCGCGCCGCGTCCGCTCTTTCTTGCGCGCCCGTCTCGTTCCGCCCTGTTCGGTCGTTGCCTCAGCTTCGGTGATAATCGCAGCCTCCTGATGACGGCTCGCCCACGAAAATAGACCATAGTCCATTTTTCGCAAGGGCTCATATGGGCCCATTTGCGGTCGCTAGGGTTGTTACCCTAAAACAAATCCCAACAAGAAGTCATACAGACAAAATCGGGAGAAACGAATGGGACGGGTAGGTGGAAAAGTCGCACTGGTCACGGGCGCGGGCAGCGGCATCGGGCGCGGCGCGGCATTGGCTCTCGCGGCGGAAGGCGCCCATGTCGTGGCGACCGATGTGGACGACAAGGGCAATGCCGAAACGGTCGCCCTCATCGCCAAGGCGGGCGGCAAGGCCGATGCGCTCCATCAGGATGTGACGAGCGAGGCGCGCTGGGCCGAGGTTGTCGCCGAGATCAAGAAGACGCGCGGCGCGCTCCACATCCTCGTCAACAATGCCGGCATCGGCATCGCGGCCGACATCTTCCAGATGGAATATGCCGACTGGCAGCGCCAGATGGCGATCAATGTCGATGGCGTCTTCTTCGGCGTGAAACACGGCATTCCGCTCATTGCGGCCTCGGGCGGCGGCTCGGTGATCAATATTTCCTCCGTCGCCGGTCTCCAGGGCGCGCCGGGGCTTGCGGGCTATTGCGCGAGCAAGGGCGCGGTGCGCCTTTTCACCAAGGCGGTCGCGCTCGAATGCGCGCAGGCGAAAATGAATGTGCGCGTCAATTCCGTGCATCCCGGCATCATCGACACCGCGATCTGGCAGAAGATTCCGCAAGGCGGCATGGGCTCGCTGCAACTCGACGCCATGCAGCCCGGCGCCAATGCGATCGATCCCAATGCCATCGCGCTCGGCACGCCGCTCGGCTATCCGGGCCTGCCGTCGGACATTGCAGCAGGCATCGTGTTCCTCGCGTCGGACGAGTCGCGTTACATGACGGGCACCGAGCTCGTTATCGACGGCGGCATGACGGCGCGCTGACGAAAAAAGGGCGGAGGATGAAACCTCCGCCCTGTTGCCTCACAAGCTCGCTTGCGTCAGTTGACGACGTGCCAGGTGCCGTCCGGCTGCTGGCAGGCGGTGCCATATGAATTCTGATATTGCCCGTCGACGCGGACGGTCGCCTGATATTCGCGGCAATATTGCCCGTCCTGCGAACGGTAGACGGGTGAGCTCGGCACGGCTTCCAGCGGCTGCTGGTAATAGGCCGGCGGCGGCGCATAGACGGCGGGCGGGGGCGCGTAGACGACCGGCGGCGGCGCCGCATAGGGCGGGTAATAATAGGGATAGGGCGGCGCGTAATAGCCCCAGGCCGGACCGAAGAAGAGCGGCACGCCGAGACCGATGCCGATGCTGACATGCCCGCCGCGCGCCAGAGCCGGGGTTGCCGTGGCGCTCAAGCCGGCGAAAAGGCCCATGGCGGCAACTGCCGCCAGCAAGGGCTTCCGGAGCGCCTGAAGAATATTCATGACTGCCTCCAATGAGAAACTGCTCAGTCATTATACGCGCGCGCCATCCCGGCCGGTCGGTCGGCCGGGATTAAATTTAGAGGACTCTCCGGACATTATGGCGCGTCAGGACTTCATCACGAAAAAGCCGGTGCGCGGAAAATGCACCACCACATCGCCGACGCGCGGGTCGGACCGCCGGATCGCGACATGCTGGGCGGAGGAGGAGACAAGCTCGCCCTGTATCGGATCGCGGCCGTAATCGTCGGCCATCACCGTCACCCTGTCGCCCGGCTGAATCCCGTTCGGTTCATGCGGGTCGCGATGGGTGAGTTCGGGCGACACGGCGTGGAGCGCAATGTCGAGCGCCTCGTTGCGGCTCATTTCGTGGCGCGTTCCGTGGCCGATGGCTGTCACGCGCTTCTCCCAGGCCTCGACGCGGGAGAGCCCGTCCAGCACTTTCAGCCCCGCCGAATAGACCCAGCGGATGAAGGCGAGGTTGTAATAGACGCTGGCGTCGGCGATACCGGGACGTTCGCCCATGATGAAGGGCCGGCCATCGGCGAGCTGGCTTTCAACCCAGTCGAGCTGGGCGCGCAACTGTTCGGCCATCATGGGCGCGCCCATCTTCATCGCATTGGCGTCGAAGGGGCGGCCGGTCAGCGCCTCGCGGTCCTTGCGGAAGGCTTCGTTCGCCAGTTCGTTCGCGCCGTCGGCCATGCCGCCGAAGACGACGGTGACCGTGTTCATGAAGATCGAGCGGTCGGTCCAGATGCCGACGCCCCAGCCCAGCCCCTTGTCGCCGCCGACAAAGACGGAAGGCGAAGGGAAGCGGCGCTCAAGCTCGCGGATGATGATCTGCGTGTCGCAATAAATGTCGGCGCCGATCTGCATCACGGGGATCTTGCGATAGCCGCCGGTCAGCGCCACGAGTTCGGGCTTGGGCATGATGACGGGCTCGTCGCAGGCATACCATTCGAGCCCCTTGATGCCGAGCACGACGCGCACCTTCTCCGAGAAAGGCGAGACGTCGTATTGATGCAGGATGATCGAGTTCGCATTGGCGGGCATGGGTTCGGCCTCTCACTGAAAATCGTTGCTGAAGCGGATGTTGTCTTTTGCAAGGCCCGTCAGCACCACGTCGATGCCGCCGGACTTGATCATCCATTCGAGGCGGTGATCGCGATATTCGCGCTTGAAGAGGCCCTTCTCGACAATGGTGGCGACGGTTTCCATCGCGGAGCGCGTGGCGGCCGATTCCTTCAGCGTCAGCGCCACGCTTTCGCGGGTGCGCGTGCGGGCAAACCAGCGGCCGAGCGGCGAGTTCTCCGCCGGCGCATTGCCGAAGCCCGCCGAGCCCGCAACGTAAGGCACAACGGACAGATCGCCCCAGCCGAAGCTCGCGCCGTTGAACCAGTCGCGGGTGCCGAGCTGGCGGGCGAGCCAGGTCTGGATGTTTTCCGTCTGTTCGGCGGCGCGCTCGCGCAGCGTCGCGGCAAGCTCGCCCTCTGCGCGGCGGAACCAGCCGATTTCGCCGAAGCCCCAGTTGATCGCCTCGTAATGCGTGTCGCAGACTTCCTCGATCATGCGCATCCGCGCGCGCTCGGCGGGTGCTGTGGGCAGCATGGCGGGCGTCGGCCATTTGTCCTCGATATATTCGAGGATGATCGTCGAATCGAAGATGCTCAGATCGCCATCGATGAGCGCGGGCACCTCGCCGCGCGGATTGGCGGTCATGAAGTCGCCGCGCGTCTGGCCCGAGCCCATGGCGTCCGGCGTTTTCAGCTCGAAGGCGACGCCCTTCTCACGCAGCGAGATTTTCACCTTCTGCGCATAGGGCGATAGCGGATGTTCGTAGAGCGTGATCACTTGGACCTCCCCGTCCGGATTTCTGGTTGGGGGGATCATCCGGCGTCGGAAGCTGCCTGTCCATGCCTGCCGCAGGTGCCGCTCACGACATTGTGAAGTTGCCCTAGGGGCAAGTGAGCGTGGCGAGATAGGCAATGATGTCCGCGCGCTCCTGAGGCTTTGAAAGACCGGCGAAGGGCATGAAGTTTCCCGGTACCGTTCTGGCGGGCGCGGTGAGGAAGCGGTCGAGAGTGTCCGGCGTCCAGGTGAGCCCGCTTTTCCGCATCGCCGGCGAATAGGTGTAGCCGGCGACAGTAGCCGCCTTGCGACCGACGACACCACAATGTTTCGGTCCGACGCTGTTCGCCTGCGGCATATGGCACGAACGGCATTGGGCATAGAGAGCCTTGCCGCGCGCCGCATCGCCTTTGTCGAAGGCGCCGGCTGGACCGGCCGCGAAGACGGCGAAAGCCGTTGCTGCGAGAAGGCTTGCTGTGCGGCTCATAAGGCTCTCCATTGAGAAGGGGCGGAGCCCGTTTTGCGGGCCCCGCCAGTCGGTGATGTTGCCGGTGCTTACTCCATGAAGGCGGAGGGCACGGGCTCCTCGTTTAACGCCGAACGCAACACGGCCCAGTGCATGGCCTCGTCGCCGAGTATGCTGGCGGCGGCCTTTGCGAGGTCGCGGTTATCGAATTGCGGAATGGCGCCGAGATAGGCGGCGACGGCGCCCTTTTCGAGGCCCGCGGCGAAGCGCAGAACGTCGGCTTCCGCTTTCAGCGTCTCCGCGGGGAATCCATAATCCTACAGCGCTTCGACGGGAATGCCGCCGAGCTTGCCGACGGTCTGGCGCAAGATGTCGGCATGGCTTTTGTGATGGCTCTGGAAGGTGAGCGCGAGTTTCTTGACGCCGGGCGTGAGCAGGCCGCTTTCCGCGCCGAGCTGATAGGCGGCAATGGCCTGAAGTTCCGCGCCGAGCGCCGTGTTGAGTATGCCGACATCGGTTGCGCTTGCCGCATAGGCCGAAGTCGAGCGCAGCAAGGTGCCGCCGCCCGCCAGCATGGCGACGGCCGCCGCCGAAAGCGTCGCACCGCCGGTGGCGGTTAGAAAACCGCGCCGGTTCGGCATTTTCAGCACGGGTTTCG
This sequence comes from Parvibaculum sp., assembly GCA_031291615.1. Classification (GTDB taxonomy): domain Bacteria; phylum Pseudomonadota; class Alphaproteobacteria; order Parvibaculales; family Parvibaculaceae; genus Parvibaculum. The sequence continues at coordinate 30,917 of JARLIS010000005.1, read as the reverse complement.
TTTCATCGGAACTCGTCATGGCATTGTCCTCTCGGGTTTTCGGCCAGCGGTCATCGTTCGGAGGAGCGGTGCTCTCCGGCCTGGTTGTCGGGCGTCTCGGTCTATCGAAGCTGATCCGCCGGCGATTTAGTCCGGCGGGAGATCGGGCAGCGCGCCGCTTGCCGTCTTCAGTCGCGCGAGCACGTTGATGACGATCCGGTCGCAACGTGCGCCGTCGAATTCGAAGGCGTCGGGAAGCGCTGCTTCCAGCGCGTCCTTCAACTCATCGCGCAGAAGCTTGTTGGCGCGGTGCAGGCGCGTTTTCACGGTGTCGCGCGGGATTCCGAGGACGGCAGCCGTTTCCTCGACCGAAAGCTCCTCTATTGCGCGCAGCACGAAGACGGTACGGAAATTTTCGGGCAGGCGATCGACAGCACGCTCTATGAGTGCGCGGGCTTCGCTGCGACGCTTCTCGGCGTCGGGCGTTGGAAATGCGGGAAGAGCTCCCGGTGCGGTCTCGCGTTCGGCGTCGGGCTCGCTTGCATCTGCGGCCGTTGCGGGGTCGCGGCGGCGCAGCCGGTCTAGGGCTTCGTTTGCGGCAATGCGCGCGAGCCAACCGCCAAGGCGTGACGGGTCCTGCAGGCGGTCCATGTGTGTGAAGGCGCGCAGCCAGCTTTCCTGAACCGCGTCTTCCGCTTCCGTTTCATTGCGCAGGATGGCCCGGGCAACCCGGAACAGGCGCTGGTTGTAGCGGCGCATGATGAGGTCGAAGGCGCGGGCATCGCCATGCCGAAGCGCGGCGACAAGCGCCACGTCGTCCGCCTCGGCGGGCGTCCGGTTGCGAAAGACGGATTTCAGCTTTTCAAGGTTCATCGCGCTCGCTCTTCTGGGCTTCCTCCAGCATAGACGAGGCGGGAAGCAAAAAGGTTCCCGGATGCCCGAATGGCGGGCTAGAGGCGGCCTTTCGCCTTGGCGAGCACCGCCATCTGGCCGAAGAGGGCGGCGGCGTCGTTCGGGGTCCTGTCGCCGCTGAACTCCTTGTAGAGCGTCGAGACGTTGACGGCGATGCGCTCGCCGTCGCCCCAGCTGTCGTAATCCGACATGTCGATGTCGCGCGCGGCGTCGAGCGAAGAGAGGCCCGCGTCATAGCGTTTCCTCGCCTCGTCGCGCACATAGGTGAGATAGTCGCGCACGGCCTTCACGCCCTTCTTGTCGGTGATGGGCCCGTGGCCCGGCACGACGGTTTCCACATCCATCGCCATGATCCGGTCGCAGGCGCCGATCCAGTTCGACACCGGGCCTTCCCACATGATCGGGTGGCCCTCGATGAAAAGTATGTCGCCGGTGAAGACCACCTTGTCCTCCGGCACATGGACGAGCGCGTCGCCCGGCGAATGGGCGGGGCCGACATGCATGATTTTCACGGTCTTCGATCCCACCTGCCGCGTCAGTTCCGTCTCGAAGGTCGTGGTGGGCAGCGTCTGCGTCACGCTCTTGAAGTCGAAGGCGCCGAAGCATTTGGCGAGGAAGGCGCCGACATCGCCGAGCTGGGGCGCGGCCTCCAGAAAGCCCGCCAGCAGTTCGGGCTTCTCATGGCCCATCGCCTCCTTTGCGAGCGTGTGGGAAATGATCTCCGCGCCCTCGCAGCATTCATTGCCGTAGCAATGGTCGCCATTGTGATGGGTATTGACGAGCGTGCCGATCTTCGCGGCGGCTTTCGGTTCGGCCTTGCGCATGGCGGCGAGCATGTCGCGCGTCAGCGGCACGTCGAAGAGCGTATCGACGAGAAGCGACTCGCCCTGATCGACGATGAGGCCCGCATTCGACCAGCCCCAGCCGCCATCCGGTTGCAGCCAGGCATAGCCGCCGCGTCCGAGATCGTGGAGGCCCTTGGTATATTGAAAACGGCTGAGGCCGAGGCCCATGGCTTAGTCCTCCGGGTTCAGGAAATGCCCGTGATGCCGGCATCGACCGCGAGCGTCTGGGCGTTCACATAGACGCTTTCGTCCGACATGAAGAAGAGCGCGGCGTAAGCCACTTCCCAGCCTGTCGCCTGACGGCCGAAGGGCGTGGGCGAGCGGGTGCGCGAGGGGCGGCCTTGCGTCGCGAGCCGGCCGAGCGGCGTATCGACGAGGCCGGGCGCGACGATATTGGCGCGGATGCCGCGCCGTGCGCCTTCGAGCGCCACATGGCGCATCAGGCCGCCCAGCGCCGCTTTCGATGCGTCATAGGAGGGGAGCCGCGATCCGGCGACGAGACCGGCGATCGACGAGATGAAGACGATGGAGGAACCGTCGGCGAGTTTCGGCAGCGCCGCCTTGCAGGTGAGCATGGGCCCGCGCAGGTTGACGGCGAGCGCCTTGTCCCAGTCGTCGGCATTGGCGCCTGCAAGCCCCAGCGGTCCGACGCCGATGCCGACATTGAGGACGAGCCCGTCGAGGCCGCCGAGCTTCGCTTCCGCTTCATCGACCATGCGGACGATATCGCCCGGCTTTGAAATGTCGGCTTCGATGGCCGCACCCCGGCCGCCGTCGATGCCGATCTTGGTCACGGTTGCTTCCGCCGAGGCGAGGTTCATGTCGGCGACGGCGACGAGCGCGCCTTCGCGGGCAAAGAGCACCGACATGGCGCGGCCATTGCCGATGGGGTCGGTTGCGGCATCGACCACGCGCTGGCCGCCGCCGACGACGAGGATCTTGCGGCCCTTGAGCCGCGCGCGACCCGGCGCATCGCCTTTCGATTCCGCCGACAGTGCGCGGGCAGGCCGTTCGGTTTCCACATCAGCCATGGGCGTTCACGCTTTTCCTGATTTCATCGAGGCCGCTGCCTTCGATGTCCTTTTCCTCAAGCTCGATTTCCAGCGTTTCGAGATAGCGGCAGACGAGGAGATAGACGCCGATGACGATCACGAGTTCCTGCACGCCGGTGTCGCCGAGATGCTTGCGCGCATTTTCAAACAGCTTTGCATCCGCCTTCACATGGGCGGTGAGATCGTCGGCAAGCGCCAGCGCCGCATTTTCGGCGGCGGTGAAGGCCGGTGAGGGCAGGGTGCCCGCAGTGGCCGCGATGCGCGCCTCCGAAAGGCCGAGCGTGCGCGAGACGCGGACATGCTGGTGGAGCTCATAGGCCGAGCCGCAAAGGTGGCCGACGCGCAGGATCACGAGTTCGCGCAGTTCCGCCGCCAGCGTTCCCTCGTTCAGATAGGCGTTGATGAGCGCCATGAAGGGCACGAAGGAGGCGCCGGAGCCCGCAATCATGCGGAAGATGTTCAAGGGCGGCAGGGTTTCCAGAAGCTTCGCATTTGCCTCTGGCAGCGTCCTGGGATCGGGATAGGGAAGGCGCGCCATGGTCAGTTCGCCATGCCCGGCAGCTTCACGGTCCCTTCCTTGCCTTTTTCCTCGATATCGACATCGAAGGTTTCGAGGAAGCAGCTCACCATCGTGTAATAGCCGATGGTGACGACAAGCTCCTGCAATTCCTTGTAGGAGAGTTTTTCCTTCAGCGGATTGAATGTGGCGTCCGACGCGCGGGTGTTCTTCACCACATCGTCGGTGAAGCGCATGACGAGGCGCTGCATCTCGTTGAAGGCCTTTGCGTCCGGGCCTTCATGGATCGCCTTGATGAGGTCTTCCGACATGCCGAGCTGGCGCGAGATGCGCTCATGCTGGAAGACTTCGTATTTCGATCCGCGCAAAACGCCCGTGCGGACGATGGCGATTTCGCGCAGCACCGGATCGAGCTTCGAATAGACGAGGATCGCGTTGCCGAGCTTGATGAAGCCGTCGATCATGTCGCCCGAATGGCCGAGCATGCGGAAGATGTTGAGCTTGGGGAGCTTCTTGTAGACCTCCTTGGCGCGGCCTTCGGCTTTTTCGGGATCGAAATAGGGAATGCGAGCCATCGTGAACCTCCCTGACGGCATGACTTTATTTTTGTTGGGGCCAGTTTGGGGGCGAACTTCCCCAGCGTCCAGCGGGAAGCGCGGGCGGGCTTCTCCCCTCCGCTTGCCCCGGCCAAAATCGTCGCTAAACTCCGGTCTAACAATAAGGCCCGCCGCCAAGGCCGGAGCCGCCATTCCATCAGGGGAGGAAGGCCGATGTTCGATCGCGAGCATATCCGTTCGGTTGCCGACATTACGCGGGCGCAGGCCAAGGCCGCGCCGGGCAATGTCGCCCATGTCTTCGAGGGGCGCGCGACGACCTACGGGCAGCTCAACGAATTGTCGAACCGGGTGGCGCAGGCTTTCATAGCGGAAGGCTGCAAGCCCGGCGCGCGCGTCGGCTTCATCGGCAAGAATTCGGATCGCTATTTCGAGATGCTGCACGGCGCCTTCAAGGCCAAGGCCGTGGTCGTCGGCGTCAACTGGCGCCTTGCCCCGCCGGAAGTCGCCTATGTGCTCAACGACGCCAAGGTGGAAGTGCTTTTCGTCGGCGCGGAATTCTACGACACGGTGGCGCAGGTTCTGTCCGAATGCCCGAGCGTGCGGCGCGTGGTGGCGCTCGATGGCGGCCGCGTCGACTGGATTTCCTTCAGCGAGTGGCGCGACAGCTTCCACGCCACCGATCCGATGCTGCCAAGCGCGGACGACGACGATGTGATCCAGCTCTATACGAGCGGCACGACGGGCCACCCCAAGGGCGTGCAGCTCACCAATGCCAATTATCTCGCCACCTTCGTTGCGGGCGAAGCCTCGGGCTGGGCCAACTGGCAGCGCGGCGAGGTCAATCTCGTCTGCATGCCGCTCTTTCACGTGGCGGGCGTCAATATCGGTGTCATCGGCCATGTGCATGGCACGAAGAACATCATCCTCAAGGATGTCGATCCGCAGGCGATCCTGAAGCTCATCGAAAGCGAGAAGATCAACATCGCCTTCATGGTGCCGGCGGTGATCCTGTTTCTCCTCCAGCAGCCCAATATCAAGACGACGGATGTGTCGTCGCTGCGCCAGATTCTCTACGGCGCCTCGCCCATCGCCGAGGATGTGCTGCGCCAGGCGCAGGCGACCTTCAATGCGGGCTTCGTCCAGCTTTACGGCCTCACCGAGACGACGGGCGGCGCTACCTATCTGCCGCCCGAGGCGCATGATCCGGCCAAGGGCAAGCTGCGCTCCTGCGGCATTCCCTATTCCAACATGCAGATCGCCGTGGTCGACGACAAAGGCAAGCCGCTGCCGCAGGGCGAAGTCGGCGAGATCGTCATCAAGGGCGGCATGGTGATGAAGGGCTACTGGAACAGGCCCGAGGCGACGGCGGATGCCGTGCGCGGCGGCTGGTTCCATTCCGGCGATGCGGGCTATTTCGACGCCGACGGCTATCTCTACATCCATGACCGCGTGAAGGACATGATCGTCTCGGGTGGCGAAAACGTCTATCCGGCGGAAGTGGAGAATGCGCTCTTCGGCCATCCGGCCATTGCGGACGCCGCCGTCATCGGCGTGCCGGACGAGCGCTGGGGCGAGGCGGTCAAGGCCTGCGTGGTGCTGAAGCCCGGCATGAGCGTCGAGGCCGCCGACATCATCGCCTTCGCCAAGACGCGCATCGCCGGCTACAAGGTGCCGAAGACCATCGATTTCGTCGCGGCGCTGCCGCGCAACCCGTCAGGCAAGATCCTGCGCCGCGAGCTGCGCGCGCCCTATTGGGAAGGCCGTACACGGATGGTGAATTGAAGCGAACCTCGCCCTTCGAGACGGCGGCTTTGCCGCCTCCTCAGGGTGAGGTTCACTTTTTACACAATACCTCATCCTGAGGAGCGAACCCCCGGTTCGCGTCTCGAAGGATGGCCGCAATAAAGCACTTCGGAGGAACCGACCCATGAGCCTTGCCGTCGAGAAGACCACGCTGCCGCCCTTCAAGCCGCTGAAGCAGAAGGCGCCCAAGATCACCGTCACCCGCAAGCCGGACGGCACGATCTACGTCTCGTGCGACCATCCGCTGGGCGAGATGAAGCGCTCGACCGTCCATCTCCTCGCCGAGAAGGCCGCGCTCCATTCCGAGCGCAATTTCATCGGCGAGCGCGATCAGTCCGGCGCCTGGACCTACATCACCTATGGCGAGGCCGACCGCGCCTCCTCTGCGGTTGCATCAGCGCTGCTCGCGCGCGGGCTCGGCCAGCAGACGCCGCTTCTCATCCTGTCGGGCAATTCCATTCCGCATGCGGTGATGACGCTCGGCGCCATGAAGGCGGGCGTGCCCGTCGCGCCCGTCAGCGTTCCCTATTCGCTGATGAGTTCGGATTATTCCAAGCTCCGCCATGTCGTGGCGCTGACGAAGCCCGCCGTGATCTTCGCCGACAAGGCGGCCATGTTCGCCAAGGCCATTCAGGCCGTCGCGCCCGAAGGCGTCGAGGTTGTGACCGTCGAGGGCGAAGTGCCGGGCGTCAAGACGCTCTCCTATGGCGATCTCATCCGCACGGCGGTCTCCGCCGAGGTTGCGCGCTCGATGGACCGGATCACCCATGACACGGTGGCGAAGTATCTCTTCACGTCGGGTTCGACCGGCATGCCCAAGGGCGTTCTCCAGACGCATCGCATGATGATGGCGGTCGTCGCCGGCCAGGAGGCGCTCCGCACCGAGGAGGCCAATCCCGACGAAGTGCCCCAGAGCCTCGAATGGATGCCGTGGAACCATATTTCCGCAGGCAATATCGGCTTCAACGGCAATCTGAACGCCGGCGGCACGGTGCATCTCGACAATGGCAAGCCCGTGCCCGGCCTCTTCAACGAGACGATCCGCAATCTGCGCGATGTGTCGCCGCGCGTTTTCGGCTCGGCGCCCGTCGCCTTCGCCATGCTGGCGGATGCGATGGAGAAGGATGCGACGCTGCGCGCCTCCTTCTTCCGCAATCTCGAATATATGGGCTATGGCGGCGCGACGCTGTCGAGCGACATCTACGACCGCATGCAGGCGCTCGCCATCGCCGAGACGGGCTATCGCATGCCGCTCACCACCATGTATGGCGCGACCGAGACGCAGGGCGTGACGGTGGTGCATTGGGTCACCGAGCGCGTCGGCCTCATCGGCCTGCCGCTTCCCGGCATCACGCTGAAGCTCGTGCCGAACGGCACCAAGCTCGAAGTGCGCGTGAAGGGTCCGACGGTGACGCCGGGCTATCTCAACGATCCCAAGAAGACCTCGGAAGCCTTCGACGAGGAAGGCTATTACTCGCTGGGCGATGCCGCGCGCTTCCTCGATCCCGACAGGCCGGAGGAAGGGCTCGTCTTCGACGGGCGCGTGACGGAGGACTTCAAGCTCTCGTCGGGCACATGGGTTTCGACCGGCACGCTGCGCGCCGATGTCGTCGCCGCCTGTACGCCCATCATTCAGGACGCGGTCGTCTGCGGCCTCGACAAGCCCGACATCGCGCTTCTCGCCTGGCCAAATATCGCAGCGGCGAAGGCCATTGCCGGACTGCACGACACGGCGACGCCTGACGAGGTCGTCGCCCATCCCAAGGTCGTCGATTATGTGCGCGAGCGGTTACAGCGCCACAACAAGGCGGGCGGCGGATCGTCCACGCGCATCGCCCGCATCATCCTGATGACCGAGCCGCCCTCCATCGACGGCCACGAGATCACCGACAAGGGATATGTGAACCAGCGCGCGACCATGGAGCGCCGCGCGCATCTCGTTGCGCGGCTCTATGACGGCGAGACGCATCCCGACGTCATCGTCGTATGACGATACGCCCGCGCGAGATTATCGATTTCTGGCTCGCCGCGGGGCGGGAGAAATGGTGGACGAAGAACGACGTCTTCGACGCGGAAGTGCGCCGCCGTTTCGGCGCGCTTCATGCGGAGGCTTGCGCGGGGCGGCATGACGGCTGGTGCGAGGCGCCGGAAGGCTCGCTCGCCCTCGTCATCGTGCTCGACCAGTTCTCGCGCAATCTCTACCGCGCCGATCACCGCGCCTGGGCGAACGATCCCAAGGCGCTCGCAATCGCGCGTCAGGCGATCGAGCGGGGCCACGATCTCGCCTTCGAGCCCGAGGCGCGGCAGTGGTTCTACCTGCCCTTCATGCATGCCGAGGCGCTCGATGCGCAGCGCCTCTGCGTCGAATACATTGCCCATCGCGTCGGCGACCCTGAGTCCGTGCAATTCGCCGAATTGCATCTCGACATCATCCGCCGCTTCGGCCGCTTCCCGCATCGCAATGCGCTGCTCGGCCGTGTGACGACGCCGGAGGAGCAGACGTTTCTCGATGCGGGCGGTTTCGCGGGCTGACTTTCTAGGCGGAGAGGCGGCGCGTCATGCGGCGAAGCGAGGTCGAGAATCCGACCGCTTCATAAAAGCGCATCGCCTCTGCATTGAATTCGTGGACGGCGAGTTCGACCGCATCGAAGCCCTTCCGCAGCGCCCAGCATTCCGCCTGCTCGATGAGCATCGTTCCTATGCCTTGCCGCCGCGCGTCCTTTCGCACGACGAAATTGTCGATCTCGACGAGGCGGCGTTCGGGCCTGACGGGGTTTTCCGGCATGGTGCGGACGATGAGCGTGGCGAGGCCGTGGAGATGGCGCGATCCGGGATCGGCGGCGACGAGAATGGCGCTCTCCGGTCCGGCGATCAGGCCGGCGATGTGGGCGCGTTCGCGCGGCAGGCCGGCGGGTTTGCGGAATAGGTCGGGCCGTGCCTCGCGGTGCAGCGCGTCGAGCTCCGCGAACAAGTCGCAGAGCTGCTCGAAGTCGCTTTCCGTCGCTTGCCGGATCGTCAGTGGAGGGCGGTTCATGATGCAGTCTCCTCGGGGGCCGCTGCCGGCCGGAGACCATCTTTCATGACAATGCCGCCGGCGGGGCGGCGGCATTGGTCAAAACAAAAGATCGAGCAACGCCGCGCCTATGTGTGCGGCGTAAAATAATTGGCGGAGATGTGGCGGCGCTCGGTCATGGGCGCGAAGCTAGGACAGGGGCGCGCCGGGATCAACAAAAATGCCGCCGCGCCGTCCCGCCCCCTTGGTTCCTTTAGGGAACCGACCCATATCTCCGGCAGCAGCAGCGCGAGCGGAAGGACAATCATGAGCATCAAGACCGCGATCGTTCTCGGCGTCGGCCCGCAAGAGGGGCTTGGCGCGGTCCTATCGAAACAGGCGGCGGCGAAGGGGCTTCATGTCTTCGTCGCGGGCCGGACCCTGGCGATGGTTGCCGCCGTCGCCGATGCGATCAAGGCGGCGGGCGGCCATGCGACGCCCGTCCAATGTGATGCGACGGATGAGGCCTCCGTCGTTGCGCTCTGGCGACAGGCGGAAGCGACAGGCCCCGTCGATCTCGCCATCTACAATGCGGGCAACAACATGCCCGGCAATGTCGAGGGCATGGAGGCAGCCTATTTCGAACGCTGCTGGCGCATCTGCTGCTTCGGCGGCTTTCTCTTCGCGCGCGAGGCGGCGGCGCATATGTTGCCGCGCGGCGAGGGCACGCTTCTTTTCACCGGCGCTTCGTCGAGCATGCGCGGACGCGCGGGCTTTGCCGCCTTCTCGTCCGCCAAGGGTGCGCTCCGCAATCTCGCGCAAAGCGCGGCGAAGGAACTCGGGCCCAAGGGCATTCATGTCGGCCATGTCGTCATCGATGGCGGCATCGGCGGCGAGAAGCTGAAGACGCTCGCGCCGCAATATGCCGCCCAGCGAGCCGAGGAAGGCCGCCTCATCGACCTTGAAGGCATAGCCTCGATCTACATGCTGATGCACAGCCAGCCGCGCGCCGCCTGGTCCTTCGAGATCGACGTGCGCACCCATGCCGAGCCTTGGTGAATATCCACAGGCGATTTTTGCCGGGGGGCCTCAAGCGCTCGGGAAAGCTTTGCCGCCGTCCCTTGGAGGGACGGCGCGCGCCCGACTAACCGATTGATTCATAAGGAAGTTATCAGACGCATGGCGTGGCACGGGCGTTGCGAAGAGGAGGCATGTCCTTTTCCACGGAGTGCCGCCCATCATGATGACCGAGAACGAACTCAACCTGCTTGCCGCCTATATGGTCGACACGCATGGCCGCAAGGCGATCCAGTATGCCGACACGGCGGTCGAGGAGCTTGAGGAAATCGGCGAGCGTCTCCGGGCCGATGCCTGGCGGATGCTGCGCGGCGTCGTTCTGGAAATGGTGGAAGGCCGGCGCACGCTTGCCGGCAACACATTGCACTGACGTTCATGCACTGACGCCCAAGAACTGGCGCCCAAGAACTGGCGCCCAAAACTGACCCAAGGTCAAAGCGCCCCGCCAAGCGGGGCGCTTTTTATTTGCGGCTTTGCGCGAGCGCGCGCGCCCGCTAAAACTTCTCCCAACGAAAAAATACGGGGAGACGAAACAGATGGCACTCGATCCGCAAGTGAAGGGCCTGCTCGACGCATTGGCGGCCGATCCGACCGCGCCGCGCATCATCGATCTGCCGGTGGCGGACGGGCGCGCGATGTACCGCGCGATGGCGGCGCAGCTCGAACCGCAGGGCCTGCCCATCGGCAAGGTCGAGGACATGGTCATTCCCGGACCCGGCGGCGAGATCGGCTTGCGCCTTTACACGCCGGTCGCGGCGGGCAGCGGCGCATTGCCCGTGCTCGTCTATTATCACGGCGGCGGCTGGGTCATCGGCGATCTTGAAACGCATGACGCGCTTTGCCGGACGCTCGCCAATGAAAGCGGCTGCAAGGTCGTCGCGGTCGATTACCGGCTCGCGCCCGAACATCGCTTTCCGGCGGCGGCGGAAGATGCTTACGCCGCCCTGCAATGGGTCGAGGCCAATGCCTCGAAGATCGGCGTCGATCCGAACCGCATCGCGGTTGCGGGTGACAGCGCGGGCGGCAATCTCGCCGCCGTCGTGTCGCAGCTTGCGCGCGCGCAGAAGGGACCGCGCGTCTCCTTCCAGCTTCTCATCTATCCCGTCACCGACACCGATGTGGATACGGGCTCCTATACATCGTTTGCGACCGGGCATTTTCTCGAACGCGACGGCATGATCTGGTTCTTCGATCATTATCTCGGCGGCGCCGACCGCAACGATCCGCGCGTCGCGCCGCTGAAGGCCGCGTCTCTTGCCGGGTTGCCCTCGGCCTATATCGTCACGGCCGGCTTCGATCCCTTGCGCGACGAGGGCCGGGCCTATGCCGAGGCGCTGAAGGCGGCGGGCGTTTCGGTCGAATACGTCAATTATGAAGGCATGATCCACGGCTTCTTCAACCTTCAGGGCGCGCTCGACGTGTCGCGCGCCGCGGTGAAGGCGGCCGCCAAGGCGCTGAAAGAGGCGCTGGCGTGAGGCCGGTTCTCCGCAGCCCGGCGGTTCATCCCTTTTCCGGCTTCGACATTCCGCATCTTCTCGCGGCCCATGCCTCGGCGCGGCCCTCGCATCCCTTCCTGATCTGGGAGCCCTTCGAGGGCGAGGGGCGGACATGGACCTATGCGCAATTCGTCGAGGATACGCGGCGCGTCGCGGCGGGGCTCAAGGCGCGCGGCGTCGGCTTCGGCGAGCGCGTTCTCGTCCATCTCGACAATTGCCCGGAAAGCCTCATCGCCTGGTATGCCTGCGCCCATCTCGGCGCGGTGCCGGTGACGACCAATGCGCGTTCGGTCGCCGATGAGCTTACCTATTTCTCCGAACATGCCGGCGTCGTCGGCGCGATCACACAGCCGAAATTCGCCGAGCTCGTCAACGCGAGCTGCAAGAACATCAAATGGCTCGCCGTCACCGAAACGGATAATGGCGCGCCCGCCGCTTCCGGGCATGGCGTGGCGAAGTCGGAAAGTTTCGCGGCGCTTTACGGCAATGCCGCCGATGCGCCGCTCCGGCCGGCCGATCCCCTCGCCAATGTCGGCATTCAATATACGTCCGGCACGACCTCGCGGCCGAAGGGCGTCGTCTGGACCCATGCCAATGCGCTCTGGGGCGCCAAGGTCTGCGCGATGCATGAAGACCTGCGCGCGGACGACGTGCACCTCACTTATCTGCCGCTCTTCCACACCAATGCGCAGTCCTATTCGGTTCTGGCGACGCTCTGGGCGGGCGGCACCATCGTCGTCCAGCCGCGCTTTTCTGCCTCGCGCTTCTGGGAGGTGTCGCTCAGGCATCGCTGCACATGGTCGTCCATGGTGCCCTTCTGCACCCGCGCGCTGATGGAGCGCGACGTGCCGAAGGCGCATCACTACCGCCTCTGGGGCAACGGCATTGCGAGCATGCCCACCGACGCGCATTTCCGCGTCCGCACCATCGGCTGGTGGGGCATGACCGAGACGATCACGCATGGCATCGTCAGCGACGTGCATGTGCCCGCGCCCGCCATGGTGATCGGCAAGCCCGCCACGTCCTACGAGATTGCGATCGTCGACGACGAGGGTGCGCCCGTCGCGCCGGGTCAGTCGGGCGGGCTGCTCATTCGCGGCGTTCCCGGCCTCTCGCTTTTCAAGGAATATCTCAACAATCCCAAGGCGACCGAAGAGAGCTACGACGCGCAAGGCTTCTTCATCACCGGCGATCGGGTGACGCTGCTCGAAAACGGCTATATCCAGTTCGCTGACCGCGACAAGGACATGCTGAAGGTCGGCGGCGAGAATGTGGCGGCGTCCGAAATCGAGCGCGTCGTCATGTCGGTCGGCGGCATTCAGGAATGCGCCGTCGTCGCGCGCAAGGACAAGATGCTCGACGAAGTGCCCGTCGTCTTCCTGCTGGTGCCGGGCGGCGAGGCGGCTGCGGCAAAAGACCTCAAGGAGCGGGTCATGGCCGCCTGCCGCAAGGACCTTGCGGACTTCAAGCACCCGCGCGACATTCGTATCGTCAGCGAGCTTCCGCGTTCGACGCTTGAAAAAATCGCCAAGGCCGAACTCCGCAAGATCATTGAGGCGGAGACGGAAGCCGCACAGCTTTAGGGCTCCCGCCACGGCGGGAGCGAGGTAGACGCCCATGTCTCTCGCCACGGCCGACAAGGCCTCCCGCTTTGCGCTCTTCACGCCGAAACTCGTCACGGTGCTGCGGGAAGGCTATGGCCCGAGAGACTTCCGGCAGGATTTCATCGCCGGGCTGACGGTCGCCATCGTCGCGCTGCCGCTTTCCATGGCGCTCGCCATTGCGTCGGGCGCGACGCCCGACAAGGGGCTCCTCACCGCCGTTGTCGCGGGCTTTCTGATTTCCGCGCTCGGCGGCACGCGCTTCCAGATCGGCGGGCCGACAGGCGCCTTCGTCGTCGTCGTCTTCAACGTCATCGCCCAGCACGGTTTCGACGGGCTTGTGCTTGCGACGCTGATGGCGGGCGTCATGCTCGTCGCCGCCGGGTTTTTCCAGATCGGCACCTATATCAAATATATTCCCCAGCCCGTCATCACCGGCTTCACGTCGGGCATCGCTGTCATCATCGCGTCGAGCCAGATCAAGGATTTCTTCGGCCTCACGCTCGACAAGGTTCCGGCCGACTTCATCCCGAAAATCGAGGCGCTCGCCAAGGCGCTGCCGACGACGAGCCCGGCGACGCTCGCGGTTGCCGCCGGATCGCTCGCCGTCATCGTCGTCCTCCGGCGTTTCCGTCCGTCATGGCCGGGCTTTCTCATCGCGGTCGTTCTGGCCTCGGCCGCCGTCTGGGCCTTCCACATCGACACGGCGACCATCGGCACGCGCTTTGTCGGCTTGAAGCCCCATTTCGAATTGCCGCCGCTTCCCAGCGTGAGCTATGAGCGGCTGCGCGATCTTTTTCCGAGCGCCTTCACCATCGCCTTTCTCGCCGGCGTCGAGTCGCTCCTGTCCGCGCTCGTCGCCGACAGCATGACCGGCAACCGGCACCGTTCGAATTGCGAGCTTGTGGCGCAGGGCGTCGCCAATTGCGCCTCGGCGCTTGTCGGCGGCTTGCCCGCGACGGGCGCCATCGCGCGGACCGCGACCAATATCCGCTCCGGCGCGCGCGGGCCCATTGCGGGCATGCTGCATGCCGTGTTCATCTTGATTTTCCTGCTCGTCGCCTGGCCGCTTACGGGCTTCATTCCGCTGGCGGCGCTTGCGGCCGTGCTTGCCATCGTCGCCTGGAACATGAGCGAGGTTGAGAGGTTCCGGCATCTGATGAAGGCGCCCTTCGGCGACCGGGCGGTGCTGCTCGTCACTTTCGGGCTCACCGTCATCGTCGATCTCACGGTCGCCATCGAAGTCGGCGTGGTGCTCGCCGCCGTTCTCCTCATGCACCGTCTATCGGAGGCGGTCGAGGTGCAGGCGAACATCAAGCTTATCGACGAAGACATTGCCGACGACGCGCCGCAGGATTCCCGGCCCGTCACGCAGAGCGAGCTGCCGCCCGGTGTCATCGCCAGCGTCATCCGGGGGCCCTTCTTCTTCGGCGTCGCCATGCGGCTCGGCGAAACGCTCGACCGTATCGGCAAGCCGCCCCGCGTTTTCATATTGCGCATGCGCGCCGTGCCGCTGATCGACGGGACGGGCGCCACCGCCATCCAGTCGCTTATCGCGCGTTGCCACAAGCACGGCACGACCGTCATCATGACGGCGCTTCATGCGCAGCCGCGCCAGGTGCTTCAGGACATGGGCATTCTCGACAGCGGCATCATCCTCGTGCCGGGTATCGACGCGGCGCTTGCCGAGGCGCGGAAGATCGTCGGCGCGTCAGCCTAGGAGCTTGCCCGGATTCATCACGCCGGTCGGGTCCAGCTCGCGCTTCACGCTGCGCAGAAGTTCATAGCCGATGGGGCCTTTTTCTTCCGCGAGCCAGGGCGCGTGGTCGGTGCCGACGCCGTGATGGTGGCTGATGGTGCCGCGATTTTCGAGGATGGCGTCCGAGGCCGCGCGCTTGATCGCCTGCCATTGCTCGATTTCGCGGTCGAGCTGGCGGGGGAAAACGAAAGTGAAATAAAGACTCGCGCCGTCCGGATAGGAGTGACTCACATGGGCCATGACGAGGCCGCGTCCGCCTTCCGCCGGCATGTTCGCGTTCATCGCCTCGGTCAGCGCCGTCGTCACCGCCTTGTGCAGATTGCCGATATTCGACCAGCGCGTCGACGTTTCCAGCGTGTCGATGCCGATGCCACGGTCCATCATCGGATCGCGCACATAGGGCGAGTTGAAGCGGCCGTGATACCAGCGATGCCCGGCGTTCGTGCCTATGGCGAGCGCGCCGAGCGATTTGCAGATCGCCTCCGTGCGCGCCTGCGCCCAGACCACGGTTTCGCGCTCGCCTTCATGGCCGATCAGCATCAGGCAGGGCATGTCGCCGAAGCCGCGAAAGCGCAGATAGGCGCGCTGCAACCGCGCCTTCAGGCTCGTTTGCGAGGTCGCCGAAAAGGCCTGAAAGAAATAGGTTTCGTTGGCGTCCGACAGGCGGACCATGGCGACCGGAATTTCCGCATGGTTGATGCGCCGCGCCGCTTCGACGCCGGTGGCGAAATCCTTGAAGAGATAGCCGCGATAATCCTTGCGCGCCGGGATTTCATGGATTTTCACCGTCGCTTCGCAGATGACGCCGAGCGTGCCTTCCGAGCCCGCGACGAGCTGGTTGAGGTTGGGCCCCGCGGCCGATGCAGGCGTCGCCTCCGTCGTCCAGAAGCCCTTGGGCGTTGCGAGCTTGGCCGAGACGAGCCACTTCTCCGCCTTGCCGTAGCGGTTCGACTGCTGGCCCGCGCCGCGCGCCGCGATCCAGCCGCCGAGCGTCGAATATTGGAAGCTCTGCGGATAATGCGACAGCGTGACGCCGTGCTTCTGCAAGGCTTCCTCAAGCGCGGGGCCATAGATGCCCGCTTCGACGGTTGCCGTCATCGCGATCTTGTCGATCTGGATGAGGCGCGTCATCAGCGTGGTGTCGAGCGTGACGACCGCGCCGCCCAGCGATTTCGCCAGCGCATTGATGCCGCCGACGACCGACGAGCCGCCGCCATAGGGTATGAGCGCGATGTCTTCCTCGGCCGCGAGCTTCACCACGGCGAGCACTTCGTCGGGCGAGCGCGGATAGATGACGGCGTCGGGCGCCATGTCGAGCTTGCCCGCGCGCACATAGAGAAGATCGTGATAGCTCTTGCCGCGCGCGTGGAAGGCGCGTTCGTAATCGTCGGTGCGCAGCTGGTTCGCGCCGACGATGGCGCTGAGGCGCGCCAGCGTTTCGGCCGACAGGCGGCAGGCGGCGAGCCTGATTTCGGAGAGCGGCTTCGCCTTCGTCACGGGCAGGCGCGCAAGGCCGAGGGTTTCGGAGATCCAGTCCCATTGCGCCGCGCCGTCGGGAATGGCGTCCGGCTGCTTGACGGGGCCCCAGCCGTTCCAGCGAAGCGTCGTGCGGTCGATGGTCATGGGCGTTTCCCTTTTCTTTTTCTAGCAGCGCAGCGTGATGGCGCCGGGCAGAATGTCGAAGCGCGCGGGCAGGCGTCCCGGCGCTTCGCCGTCGACATCGAGCAAGGATGGCGTCGCGCCGGCGGGCGTCGCCGTCAAAGTCCGGGCGCGGAAATGCGTGACCTTCGGATTGTCGAGATGCGTGCCCTCGCGCAGCGCGCCCGCGCCGGTGAAGAGATCGCCGAAGGTCGTGTCGCGCATCACGATTACGTCGAACATGCCGTCGTCAGGCTCCGCATTCGGCGCGACTTTCATGCCGCCGCCGAAGAACTTTCCGTTGGCGACGGCGCAGGTGCCGATATTGACGATTTCGTCGAAGCCGGTGTCGGAGACGAGGCGCACCGGCATGGGCTTGTAGCGCAGCGCGGTCGAGAGCGTTGCCCAGAGAAACGTGAAGCTGCCGCCGAAGAGCTTTGAAAAGCGCGCCCGGTTGACTGCGCGGACGACCTCGCCCGAAATGCCGAAGCTCGCGATATTGTCGAAATAGCGCATTGCCTCGCCGCCCGCATCCGAGGCGAAGGTGAGACGGCCGAGGTCGATGCCGCGCGTCGTGCCCGCGCCGATGCCCGCGGCACAGGCTTCGAGCGTTTCAGGCAGGCCGAAGGTCTTGCGGAAGTCGCCGCCCGTGCCTGTGTTCAGCACGGCGAAATGGGCGTCGGGGTTGATCGCCGCGCCGTTTTCGAAAAAGCCGTTCACCACTTCGTTGATGGTGCCGTCGCCGCCCACCGCGACGACGAGCTGCGCGCCCTCGCCGAGCGCCTTGCGGGCGAGTTCGGCGGCGGGAAGATAGCGCGGGCTCGAACCTTCCTGCGTGAAATGCGGGCGGATCGGTCCGAGCTCGCGCTCCAGCGCGGCGCGGATGAGCCTCCATGAGCGTCCCGTGCGTCCGCCGCCGGAGCGGGGATTGACGACGGCGGCGACATGGGGCGCGGCCATCAGGGCGCCGCCTTGCGGGGCGCCTCGGCGAGCGAGGAACCGCGCATCCCGCTTTCAAGCGCGGGCGGCTGCGTCTCGAAGAGGTGCCGCGTATCGGCGATTTCATTGGCGATGCGCGTTTCGTCCCAGCCGAGTTCGCGCGCCATGATCTCGGCCACCTTGTTGACGACAGGGACGCCCGGATGGCCGAGCGTGCCGAGGCCGGTGCGGCGGAAGAGAACGTCCGTCAGGCGGCGCGCCATTTCGTGGCGCACGGCATGGACGATCTGCACGCAGAGCACGGGGCTCGTCGCCGAAAGGCGCTTCAGCAATTCATCGCGCTCACCCGGCCTTTCGCTCGCGGTCGCCAGCACCTCGTCGATGCGGCTGCCGTAGAACATGCAGAGGTTTTCGACGACGTCGCGCGACAGTTCCGGATGGTGCTTTTCCGCCCGGTCGATAAAACTTTTCAGCCGGCCGATCTCGCCGCCATAGACGGGCGTGCAATGGGTCTCGCATTTCGCCACGCGGTTGAGCTTCGTCAGCGCGAGGTCGACCACCTGTTCGGCGAGATGGCGCGAGGTCGTCCATTTGCCGCCGATGGCGGAGATGAGGCCGTCTATGCCGTCGAACTTGTTGTGGTCGCAGACTTCGGCCGCGCGGCTCGCATTGTAGCTGTCTTCGCTCTCCTTGCCGTCCTCGGCGGGCGGCGTCGTATCGACGAGCGGGCGGATGCCGACATAGAAATGCAGCACGTCCTCGCGCTTCAGATGCAGACCCGGCAGGCCGTCATTGACGACGCTGAGGAAGTCGCGAATGTCTTCCTCCGTCACGCCCACCTTGTCGGGATCGTCCTTGAAGACGGCGTCCGTGGTGCCGATGATTGTGTGGTTGCGCCAGGGGATCACGAAGAAGTGGCCGCCAATGTCGGACTGGATGGCGAGCGCGTTCTTGCCGGAGAGTTCGCGCGTGATGATGTGAATGCCCTTGGAGCGGATGAGTTTCCGCGCGGGCTTGTCGCCTTCGGCCATGCCCATCAGCCTGTCGGCCCAAGGGCCGCCCGCATTGACGACGACGTCGCCCTTGATGAGATGCGTCTCGCCGGTAAGCGCGTCCCTCACATGGACGCCCGTAACGCGCGTGCCGCGCTCGAGCGAGCTTTCCATCTCGAATTTCGTCACTTCGGCATAGTTGGCGGCGTCGGCGCCATATTCGACCGCGCCCTCAATGCATTCGAGGCAGAGGCGCTCGGGCGCGAACATCTGGCAGTCGTAGTAGATTTTCGCGCCGGTCAGACCTTCCCGCTTCAGGGTCGGCATCAGCTCCAGCGCTTCCTTGCGCGAGATGGAGCGGAATCCCGGAATCTTCTTGTCGTCGTCCGAGACCCAGTTCCGGTCGTAGGAGAGGAGATCGTAAAAGGCGAGGCCGATGGAAAGCACCGGGCCGCTTTTCATGCCCCAGCCATAGGTCGGCAGGATGAAGGGGAGGGGATGCACCATATGCGGCGCGACATTCTCCCAGATGCGCCGCTCGCGCAGCGACTCGCGCACGAGCTTCAACTCGCCATTGACGAGATAGCGCAGGCCGCCATGCACGAGCTTCGATGAGCCGGACGTCGTCGCATGGGCGAAGTCGTCCTTTTCGAGAAGGGCGACCTTCAGCCCCCGGAGGCTTGCGTCCCACGCCGTCGATGCGCCGGTGATACCGCCGCCGACGATCACGAGGTCGTAGGCCGTGGCGCTCATGGTCTTCAGGTCGCGCTGCATGGGTCTCCCGTGTGCCGCATCTTTCGAGGCGGTGAGGCTACCGGGCCGGGGATGATTGGTCCAGTCAGCCGCGCTTTTTCAGGCCCTTCTGCTCCATGCGCCATTTCAGGTGGTCGAAGCGGTCCTGACCGAAAAAGGGCTCGCCCTCGAAGACCATCAGCGGCACGCCCCAGTGACCGGCGGCTTTCTGCGCCGCCTCGTTTTCGGCGATCACGGCTTCGTAGCGGTCGGGGTCGCGGGCGATGGCGGCGTCGAGCGTTGCGAGGTCGAGGCCGGCGCGGGCGGCGGCCTCCTTCAGATGGTCGCCCTCATGCCATTTGCGCACACCGCCGAAGATGACGCCGCTCGTCTCGCGCAGGAAGGCGAGGCCATGGGGCGTTTCGGCCGCCGCGATGCCGAGCCGGGTCAGACGGCGGATATAGGGCTGGTCCTCCGGCACCTCGCCCGACTTCATGTCCATGAGGATCGGATCGGGCGAAGGCCAGGCATAGGGCAGGCCTTCCATGGCGGCGATGCGCGCGGTGTCCTTCAGCAGATAGGGCGGCCACATGGGGTTCACCTGCTTGAAGAAACCCTTGAGGCGCACCGCGATCGGATAGACGGGCCGCACATGGCAGCGCACGTCGTATTCTTTCTCGAAGTCGAGAAGGCGCGGCGTCACCAGATAGGAATAGGGCGAGCGAAAGGACCAGAAGAGGTCGTAGTGCAGCGTCATGAGCGGTTCCCCGGAGATGGGCCGTCGCGTGGCGTCGCCCGCGCGGCCCTAATGGTTTTCATTAATGTGCGCGGCGGCGCTCTCCCGTGCAAGCCCGCCGCGCGATTTTCAGCCCGGGCTTCAGCGTTGGGCCCAGATATGGCCGGGCGCGAAGAAGGGTGCGCGTTTCTCCGGGTCGAAGCCCGAGGCGACGGGTGCGCGGCTCAGCATGTCGAGGCAGCCTGCTTCCGCGAGCAAGGGGGTTGCGGCGTCCGCCACCTCTTTCGGCAGGGCGCGCCACAGGCCTTGCAGCCTTTCGAGGCACCAGACGCGGTAGCGATGCACGGGGAGGCGATAAGTCACCTCCTCGATCGTCACCTCGAAACTGTCCCTGCCCTCCGCAAAGGCGCGGGCATTGGCGTCGAGATAGGGCAGGTAGCAGCGGCCGATATCGGCGAGGATCGGGCGCCAGTCATCGGGGATCGTGCCCGCCGCGACGAGCGGGCCATGGTCGCGGCTCGCCTTGGCGTTCCACATGCGCGCCAGCCATTCGTACACCGCGGGCGCTTCGTCGCGCATGATGCGGGCGGGCGTCGGGTCGAGGCCGAAATGGCGGAACATGGAGGCGAAGAAGCCGAAATCGGCCAGCGTCGGGCGCTCGCCGAGCAGAAAGGGACGTGTACTGAATATGGCCTGAAGCCAGACGAGATTGCGGCGATAGATGCTTTCAATATGGGCGCGGGTTTCCCCCGTCACGCCGTCGCCGCGCACATATTTGTTGATCTGGCGGCGGCAGACCGCCCAGCGCCGCAGCCATAGGGGCCCGGGCACGTCACGCAGCATTTCGGCGGCGATGCGGTGGCTCATCAGCCGCGCATCGGGCTCGTAGCTCCAGCGATAATGGAGCGCGGGCCGCCAGAGCCATTCATCGGCATAGTCCTCGACAAGCGCGGAGATGAAGCGCTGCAAGGGATCGGCGGGCACGACCTTGGGGCCGGGCAGGGCATCGTCCAGCCATTCGATCATCGGCGTGCTGTCGCTCATCCAGCGCCCGTCGGGGAGTTCGACGGCGGGCATCTGGGCAAGGCCGGTTTCTCGCGCGACGAGGCGGAAGCTCGCCGAGGAAAGCTCCAAATTCTCGTGGGGGATTTCCCGGTAGCGGACAAAGGCCTGGAACTTGCCCGTGAAATAGGAGAGGTCCAGCCCGTATAGCTTCATGCCGGCGATCCGTTGCTGCATCTGTTGGCTTTCCCGCGCGATGGCGTGTTTAATGTATAACATTAATCATGCGTTTTGCGTGCGCCTCGCGCAAGTCCGCTGCTAGACTTTCCGGCAAAACAGAACACAGGCAATGAGGGAGAGCGTCCATGCCGCAGGTCAAATCGAACGGCATCACCATCGAATATGAGAGCTTCGGCCCGGCGGATCGCGAAACGGTCCTGCTCATCATGGGGCTCGGCGGCCAGCTCACCATGTGGCCGGTCGAGCTCTGCAACGAGCTTGTGGCGCGCGGCTATCGCGCCATCCGTTTCGACAATCGCGATGTCGGCCTCTCGACCAAGTTCGACGCGGCGGGCATGCCGGACATGGCGGCGATTTTCGGCGCGCTGATGGCGGGCAAGCCCGCGACCGCGCCCTATTCGCTCGACGACATGGCGAAGGACGCCGTCGGCCTCCTCGACGCGCTCGGCATCCAGAAGGCGCATATCGTCGGCGCGTCCATGGGCGGCATGATCGCGCAGCTCGTCGCGGCCAATCATCCCGAGCGCACGCTCTCGCTCACCTCGATCATGTCGTCGACGGGCAATCCCGCCCTGCCGCAGGCCAAGCCCGAGGCGATGGAAGTGCTGATGTCGCCCGCCGCGCCCGCAGGCGATATCGAGGCCATCGTCGCGCGCGGCATTAAGGCCTGGAACACCATCGGCAGCCCCGGCTACCGCACCGATGAGAAAACCTTGCGCGAATGGGTGCTGCGCGACGCAACGCGCAGCTTCTACCCCGTCGGCATCGCCCGCCAGATGGCGGCCATCGTCGCCAATGGCGACCGGCGCGAGAAGCTGAAGAAGGTGAAGGCCCCGACCGTGGTACTGCATGGCGCGGACGATCCGCTCGTTCCCGTCGAAGGCGGCAAGGACACGGCGGCGAGCATTGCGGGCGCGGAACTGCGCATTGTGCCGGGCATGGGACACGACTTCCCGATCGCGCTCGTCAAGACTTTCGCCGATGCAATCACCGCGGCCGCCAAGCGCGCGGGTGCGGCGAAGGCTGCGGAGTGAGCCCCATGACCGCCAATCAGAAAACGGTGAAGGCGAACGGCATCACCATCAATTACGAAGATCGCGGCCCCGCAGACGGCGCGCCGCTTCTTTTCGTCAACGGCTATGGCTCGACCATGATGAGCTGGACGCCGGAACTCATGGACGCCTTCAAGGCCAAGGGCTTCCGCGTCATCCGCTACGACAATCGCGATGTCGGCCGCAGCGAAAAGCTGAGGGGCCTGCCGAAGATCGACGAGGTGGTGGCCGCCCTGCGCGAGGGCAAAACGCCCGCCATTCCCTATACGCTGTCCGACATGGCGGCGGACGGCATCGGCCTCCTCACCGCGCTCGGCATCGAGCGGGCGCATGTCATGGGCATTTCCATGGGCGGCATGATCGTGCAGGCCATGGCGATCAATCATCCCGACCGGCTCATCTCCGTCACCTCGATCATGTCGACGACCGGCAATTTCGATCTGCCCAAGGCGAGCGACGAGGCGATGGCCGCCTTGCAGCAGATGCCCGCGTCGGATGAACGCGAGGTCGTCATCCGTCACCGCATGAAGGGGCGGCGCGTCTATCAGAGCCCCGCCTATCCGATGAGCGACGAGGCGCTTTATGCGCGCTGCGCCGGCGAGTTCGATCACATGTACTACCCGGAAGGCACGCTGCGCCAATATGCGGCCATTGTCGGCGACGGTTCGCGCGTCGAGCGCCTGAAGAATGTGCGCGTGCCTTTCCTCGTGATCCATGGCAAGGCCGACCCGCTCGTCCGCGTCGAGGGCGGCATCGACACGGCGAAATCCGTGCCGGGGGCAAAGCTTGAACTGATCGACGGGATGGGCCACGACATGCCGGTCGAACTCACTTCCCGCTTCGTCGGGCTGATCGAGGCGCATGCGCGCGGCGCCGAGCGCAAGGCGGCCGCCGAGTAACAGGTTGGCCATCCTTCGAGACGGCGCGTTCCGCGCCTCCTCAGGATGAGGGATAAAAATAACGTCCTCATCCTGAGGAGGGCCGAAGGCCCGTCTCGAAGGATCGACAAAACAAAAGCCCCGCATGCGGCATATTGCGGGGCTTTTCTATTTGGCCCCGCGCATCCATATTGATTGAAGGGGAGGGCATCTTGCGTATCGGAGCGGTTCGCCTATGCCCAGAGCGAAGTCCAACGACATGGAGATCGAGTATGAGAGCTTTGGCGATCCGTCGCACGAAGCGATCCTGCTCATCATGGGGCTCGGCGCCCAGCTCACCCAATGGCCCGTCGCGCTTTGCAACGAGCTTGTGACGCGGGGCTACCGTGTCATCCGCTTCGACAATCGCGATACCGGCCTGTCGAGCCGGATCGAGCGCGGCAGCTTCTTCAATTTCCCGGAAAGCTTCGCCTCCGTCATGGCCGGCGCGCCCTCCTTCGTGCCCTATACGCTCGGCGACATGGCGGACGACGCTGTCGGCCTCATGGATGCGCTCGGTATCGAGAAGGCCCATATCGTCGGGGCGTCCATGGGCGGCATGATCGCGCAGCTCATCGCCGCAGACTATCCCGAGCGCGTGCTGTCGCTCACCTCCATCATGTCGAGTTCCGGCAATCCGATGCTGCCGCATCCCAAGCCGCGCGTGCTGGCGCAGATCATGTCGCCCGCGCCTTCCGCCTCGAACTTCGACGCCATCGTCGCGCGCGGCATCAAGACCTACCGGGCCATCGGCAGCCCGAAGTTTCCGACCGACGAAGGCACCTTGCGGAAATGGGTGACGCGCGACGCAAAGCGCGCCTATTACCCGGCGGGCGTTCTCCGCCAGATCGCCGCCGTCATGACCAATGGCGACAGACGGCCGAAGCTCCGGCGCATCGTCGCGCCGACGGTTGTGCTGCATGGAGAAGACGATCCGCTGGTGCCGATCGAGGCGGGCCGCGACACGGCCGCCAATATCGACGATGCGGAGCTTCGCATCGTGCCCGGCATGGGCCACGACATTCCGCTCCGCCTCGTCGGCGTTTTCGCCGACGCCATCGTGGCGGCGGCGGAGCGGGCGACGGGCGCAAAGATCGTTGCGAAGAAGGAGCCCGAGCCGCATCGCCTCGCCGATGCCTGGACCAAAGCGCAGGATATGGTCGCGCATGAAGCGTCGGCCGTTGCTGAAGCGGTTCACGAGGTTGCGGAGGCCCTGCCTGCCATCGTCATGGCGGATGCGCTGCCGGCGGTCGTCGCCGCGCCCGCGCCCACGCACCTCGGCCTTGTCGCGCGCCTCGGGCTCTGGTTCAGGCGCTTCCTCGCGCGGTTCGCCAGCTAGCGTCGCGCCTCAGCGGCAAAGCGTCTTGCGGATTTCCGGGCGGGCCTTTTCCAGCAGGGCGCGGAAATCGTCCTTCTGCAAAAAGGCGCCTGCGATCAATTCGCCGCTGACGCGGCCCTGCTCGACGTCGCTTGGATAGTGGACGCCGACGACGAGGCGGTTGTGCCCATATTGTGCGGCGCGGGCATAGATCAGGTCCTGCTCTTCCGGCACGAGATTGGAAAGAATGAGGGCTGCCTCATAGGCGAAGGCCGTGTGGCCGCTCGGATAGGAGGGGCTGTCCTTCAGATTGTCGACGGGGAGCAGCGGGACGATGCGCGGCATTCCCTCGATCACCGTGTCGAAGGGGCGCAGGCGGTTATAGACCTTTTTCGCGCCGCCGCTGGTGCGGATGCTTTCCTTCGTCATCGCCTTGAAGACGGCAACCGTCGCGGGCAGTTTGTCGGCGAGCTCCTTGTCGTCCTTGGCGGCGGCGATATCCGGCGCGATCTTGCAGGCGGGGCCTGCGATCTGCTGCCAGAGCGGGCGGCCGAACTGGGCGACGCTCGGCCTTGCCGCATCGGCGATGGCCAGCGTCTTTTCCTCGGGCGTGGCATTTTTCTGCGCGTCGAGTACGGCCTGATAATCGCGCTTCTCAAGCGCGGGCGCCTGCGCGCATGTGAAGCCCGCACCCGCCGCAACATTGCTTTGCGGCGGGCAGGGCAGGACCTTTTCGAGATCGAGCGCGATGCCGTCGGAGGGGGCGAGGTCCTTCGCCGCCAGCGCCGTGGGTGCAAGAAGCAGAGCGACGGCAAGAAGGGCTGCGGGCGAGAATCTCATGGCAGGTCTCCGAAGGGTTGTTTTGCGGATCATCGCAGGGCTTCGCGTCGGTCCGATGACAGCGGCATGACCGGGGCTCAGACCTCGGCCGCGCCGCCGTCGCAGGGGATGACGGCGCCCGTCGTATAGGCGCTTGCCCGCGAGGAGAGGAAGATCGCGACGCCTGCAATGTCTTCCGGCGTACCGATGCGCTTTCGCGGGTTCGACGCCCTGATCTCGTCGCCGAAGGTTTCGAGCGTCGCCTTCATCATCTGGCTCGGGAAGGGTCCGGGGGCGATGGCGTTGACGAGGATGTTCTCGCGCGCCAGCCGTCCGGCGAGATGGCGCGTCAGCATGATGCAGCCGGCCTTGGAGGAGGAATAGGCATAGGTCTCAAGCTCCGGCGGCACGATGCCGTTGATCGAGGCGATGTTGATGACGCGGGCCGGGTCTTCCGCCGTGCCCGCCTTGCGGAGAAGCGGCAGGAGCTTCTGCGTCACGAAGAAGGGGCCCTTGAGGTTGATCGACATCACCTTGTCCCAGCCGCTTTCGGAATACTGGTCGATGGGTTCGCCCCAGGCCGCGCCCGCATTGTTGACCAGTATGTCGAGCTTCGGCTCGCGCTTGGCGATTTCGGCGGCCAGCCATTCGATGCCCTGCGTCGTGCCGAGATCGGTCGGCAGCGAGATGCAGGTGCCCTTCTTCGACAGTTCTTCGGCGAGTTCGTTGCAGACCTGGGCCTTGCGCGCCGAGATATAGACCTTGGCGCCCGCCTCGACGAAGCCGGTGGCGATCATTTCGCCGATGCCGCGCGAGCCGCCGGTCACGAGCGCGACCTTGCCCTTTATGTCGAAGAGATTTTTCATCTGCTTTTCCTCATTTCGAGATTGCGATGCGGCGAGCCTATAGCGACAAGGCCTCTCAGGTCACGCTTGCGGGTTCCGCATCGGTGGAGACGTGGTCTTCGGTTTTGGTCAGGGCTTCCGTTTCGGCCGTCAGGGATTTCGCGGCGCGCTTCGGCTGCACCAGCGGTTCGGGCTGCACGGGCCGCGTATGCATGAGGTGGCTGCCCGCCAGCACTTCATTTTCGGAAAGCTGGATCGCGAGGCGTTCGGCGTCGCGGCGGCGCATGTCTTCCTCGACTTCTTTCGCCTTCTCGCGCGTAATGCCGAGGCCTTCCAGCGCCGCGACGCCGAAGGCGACGGCGGATTCGTAGGTCTCGCGGATCTGGAAGTCGACATTGCGGCGCAGGAGGTCGAGCGTGTGGCGGCGGTCGCGCGAGCGCACATAGAGTTTCGCCAGCGGAAACTGCGCCTGGACGAGATCGACGATGCGCATGGCCACGTCCTTGCGCACGACGCAGAGCGCGATCAGCGTCGCATCCGCCGCGCCCGCCGCGCGCAGCACGTCGAGCCTGGTGCCGTCGCCGTAATAGACGCGGAAGCCGAAGCGCGAGGCGGCGCGGATCTGTTCGACATTGTCGTCGATTGCCGTCACCTCGATCCCCTGCGAGAGCAGGAATTGCGCGACGATCTGGCCGAAGCGGCCGAAGCCAATGATGATGACCTTGCCCTTCACGTCGGAGAAATCGGATTCCATCGTCTCCTGTTCGGTCGTCGTTCGGCCGAGGCGCGTGGCGAGGGCGAAGGCGAGCGGCGTCAGGGCGAGCGAGATGGTGACGATGGCGGTGAGCATGTTGGCGTCACTGTCGCCCATGACGCCGGCCGTCGCCGCCGCGCCGAAAAGGACGAAGGCGAATTCGCCGCCTTGCGAGAGCACGCCGCCGATCCGCGCCGCATCCGCATGGCTCGAGCCCGAGACGCGGGCGAGGACATAGATGGCGAGGCTTTTCACGGCCATGAAGGCCGGCACGGCGGCGGCGACGAGCAGCCAGTTGTCGAAGACGAGGCTGAGATTGATGCCCATGCCGACGGTGATGAAGAAGAGGCCGAGGAGAAGCCCGCGAAAGGGTTCGATGTCGGCTTCGAGCTCGTGGCGGAAGCTCGATTCAGCGAGCAGCACGCCTGCAAGGAAGGCGCCCATCGCCATGGAGAGGCCGGCGAGCTTCATGATGGTCGCCGCGCCCAGCACGACGAGAAGGGCGGCCGCCGTCATGATTTCATGCGCGCCCACGTTGGCGAGAATGCGGAACATCGGGTTCAGCAGATAGCGCCCGATCAGCACGACAAGCGCGACCGCGCCGAAGATGATTGCGGTGTCGGTCCAGCCGCCGGTCGGCGCTTTTTCGCCGGGCACCAGCAGCGCGACGAGGGCGAGCAGCGGCACGATGGCGAGGTCCTGCAACAGCAGGATCGAAAAGGCGCGCTGGCCGTAAGCGGAGGTGAGCTCGCCGCGCTCCTCCATCAGGGGCGCGGCGAAGGCGGTCGAGGACAGGGCGAGGCCCGCGCCCGCGATGACGGCGGCGCGCGCATCGAGGCCCGCCAGCATGGCAAGGCCCGCAAGCGCCGCGCCGCAGGCGACGAGCTGGCCGAGGCCGAGCCAGAGGATATCGCGGCGCATGGCCCAGAGGCGCGAGGGCTTGAGTTCGAGGCCGATGATGAAGAGGAGCAGCACCACGCCGAGTTCGGCGAGGCCGAAGATCGATTCAGGATCGGAAAAGAGCCCCGCGCCATGCGGGCCGATGGCGATGCCCGCCGCCAGATAGCCGATGACCGCGCCGAGCCCGAGCTTGCGGAACACCGGCACCGCGACGACGGCGGCGGCGAGGAAGATCAGCGGATAGAGGAGCGGCGTCGAATGGGCGTCTGGCATGGAGCGCATATTGCCGTGAAGCCGCGCGGCGGGATAGGGGCCGTCTGATCCCTTGCCACTCCTTCCCGCCGCCTTTCCTTCCTAGCCGCCATTCCTTCCCCGCCCCCAACCCTTTTCCGTCACCCCGGCGAAAGCCGGGGTCCACCTTCCCTCACCGGTCGGCGCAAAGATGGATCCCGGCTTTCGCCGGGATGACGGGTTGAACAAGCCGCCAAACAAAAAGGGCGCCCGAAGGCGCCCTTTTCGCATCCATCAATGAGGCCTCAGAAGCCCGAGGCATCAAGCTCCATAAGCCCGTCGGCGCCGGCGCGGGCGCGTTCGAGCCAGCCGGCGGTCAGCGGCACTTCGCGCTCCATCCAGTAGCGCGCGAGCGTGAGCTTGCGCTTGTAGAACTCGGCATTGCCCTCGCCGGCCTTCAGCTTCGCCAGCGCGATCTTCGCCATCTGCGCCCACATCCAGGCCAGCGACACGGTGCCGAAGATGTTGAGGATGTCGTAGGAGGCGGCGCCCGCATTGTCGAAATTCTTCGGCGCGTTCTGCATCATCCAGCCCGCCGCTTCGCCGAGGCGGCCATAGCCCGTCTTCAGCGGTCCGACGAAGGGCTTCATCTCCTCGATGCCCTCGTTCTCCTTGATGAAGGCGTCGAGCTTGCCGAAGAAGGTCAGCGTCGCGCGGCCGCCCTTCGAGGTCATCTTGCGGGCGACGAGGTCGAGCGCCTGAATGCCGTTCGCGCCTTCATAGACCTGGTTGATGCGCGCATCGCGCACGAACTGCTCCATGCCGTTGTCGCGGATATAGCCGTGGCCGCCATAGACCTGCATGGAGGCGTTCGCCGCCTCGAAGCCCTTGTCGGTGAAATAGGCCTTGATGACCGGCGTGAAAAGCTGGGAAAGGTCTTCGGCCTCCTCGCGCTCCTTCGGGTCCGGGCTCGAGCGCGAAACCGAAAAGAGGAACGAGACATACATGGCAAGCGCGCGCGCGCCTTCGACGAAGCTGCGCGAGGCGATGAGCAGGCGGCGCACATCCGGGAAGACGAGGATGGGGTCAGCCGGGCCGTTCGGGTTCTTTGCGCCCGTCAGCGCGCGGCCCGCAAGGCGTTCCTGCGCATAGGCCACGCCGTTCTGATAGGCGACTTCGCCCACCGCGATGCCCTGAATGCCGACGCCCATGCGCGCGCCGTTCATCATGCCGAACATGCCGGCCATGCCGGCCGATTTCGACTTCACGACTTCGCCCGTCTCGGTCTTCTTCTCGGGCGCGCGGCCCTTCAGGTGATAGGCGACCGCATTGTCGAAGTTGAGCACGCAGGTCGCATTGCCCTTGATGCCCATCTTCTTTTCGACCGCGCCCGTCGTCACGCCGTTGCGGCCCGTGATCGCGCCCGTCTCGGGATCGACCAGCATCTTCGGCACCATGAAGAAGTTCACGGTGGAGAGGTCGTCGGCGAGCTTGCCGTCCTCGCCCGGAATCTTCGCGATCACCATGTGGATGATGTTCTCGGTCATGTCCTGGTCGCCGCCGGAGATGAAGATCTTCGTGCCGGAGAGGCGATAGGTCCCGTCGGCCTGTTTCACGGCGCGGGTTTTCATGAGTTTCAGGTCGGTGCCGCAATGGGGCTCGGTCAGGCACATGGTGCCGGCCCAGTCGCCGTCGGCCATGCGCTTCGCAACATGCTTGCGCATCCAGTCCTCGCCCGTCGCCCAGAGCGCGCCCAGCGCCGCGCCCGACAGACCCGGATACATGGCGAAAGCCTGATTGGCCGACGAGCCCATTTCCGAAAAGGCGAAGGTGATGACGGAGGGCAGGTTCGCGCCGCCCAGTTCCTCGGCCACGCCGAGCTTGTTCCAGCCGCCATCGGCATAGGCCTTGAAGGCTTCCTTGAAGCCCTTGGGCGTGCGCACGACGCCGTTTTCGAGGTGGCAGCCTTCCTCGTCGCCCGACTGGTTCAGGGGCTGGAGCACTTCCTCGCAGAACTTCGCGCCGCCCTCAAGGATGGCGCTCGTCATGTCGGGCGTCAGTTCCGCAAACCCCGGCAGATCGGTGCGTTTCTCGATGCCGAGAAGTTCATGGAAGAGAAACAGGAAATCCTCGACCGGGGCCTTGTAGCTCGGCATTGGCGCGCTCCGTTAGCTTTCAGGAATGTCAGTAAGCGGCGCGGATAATGCAATGGGACGTGGGGGAAGGCAAGGGTTCTGCGATGTGGGGCAATGACTGTCGTTTTGCCTGTATCCAATATTGTCGTCATACTGTGTTGGGCAAACCGAGATCGCTTAGAAATGAGACCTAAATAATGCAGCGAGTTGACTCAAATACGCTCGACGAATTGATGGAACCGGAGGTCGATCCCGCGGAAGGACCAAAGCAACTTAAGACAGACAATGAAATAGAAGACGCTTATAAAAACATTTCATTTCGGGTGATCTATCAGTCCAACAATTTTTTCCTGCCACAAATAAGGTCGCTCATAAATGGCAAAGAGGTCATAAATCTGCGGCCTGAATATCAGCGCCGATTGAGATGGTCGACAAAGAAGAAATCTCTTCTTATAGAATCTTTGCTTCTCAACATACCTATACCGTCTTCAGAAGGAGCAGATTACTTACAATCAGGGAAATTTTAAATCTCGCCAAGTCACGGAGATTTCCAAGAATGTTGGGCTTTCTCACCTGTGGCAACGAGTCTGTGATTGTGACGAGGTGGAAGACTATACGTCCGAAAATGATGTTGACGCTCGAGTGACTTTCCTCACGGCAAAGTGGAACGAGGTTTTTGACGAGAGAGATCTCGTTGTGCACAGAATGTCACAGGCTAGCGGCTGGAGCGCAGATTTAATCCAAAAATCCGTAAATCTCAGCAAGCTTGTCGTAAGGAGAGTATCAATTTGTTTGTCTCAAGATGCCTTGGAGCTGATTCAAGATAGTCAGGACAAGCGGCAAGGCGGGGCTTAGTTGTGTTGAGCAATATTCTTATCCCCACCCACCATTCCGTACCCATATTACTCCCATCGCCTTCCAGCGGAAGGGACGCCCCGGAACGGCCGTTGTGTGGGGAGGCGAGCGACATCCGGGACTCGCGAGAGTAACGGGCTCGCGTGGACCGGACGCCCGGACAGTACGGCAATCGGAACACGGAGAAGTCGAGAAGATGTCGCGCGCGGGGCGCGGTGAATT
>JARLIS010000016.1 GCA_031291615.1 Parvibaculum sp. | reverse complement strand
TCGCGGTCGTGGCGGCGGGCGCCGTTGCGTCGGCGGCGAAGGCGATGCCCGGCGCAATGGCGACGAGCGTGGCGGCGAGAATCATATTGCGCATCTTGGACATGATCGTTCCTTTAATCTGGTGTTCCGGTTCCCGATGCGATGGATGGGAAAACATCGGGCCGTTGATGGAGATCAGTCTGTCTTGCGGCGGCTGAACCGCAGCTGAACGGCGCAGCGGTGGTTTCGTTCATGTTCGCGTCGGGGCGACGGCATTCTGTCGCAGGCCGGAATTTCTCCGTATGCGCCGCCCCGAAACTCCGGACAAAGAAAAACCCGCGCATCCTTTCGGATGCGCGGGTCTTCGCTTCGTTGCAGTCGATTACTGCGGCTTCTGCTCGCTCGGCGCGGCGGGAGCCATGCTGTTGTCCGGCGTGGCCGGAGCGGCAGGCGCCATGCCGTTCGTCGCGGGCGCGGCCGGTTCGGTGGCGGGAGCAGCGGGTGCCGCAGGTTCAGCGGCGGGAGCGGCCGGTTCGGCAACCGGAGCGGCCGGGGCCTCGGCGGGCGCCATTTCAGAAGAGGCGGGCGCCATCGCGTCCGTCGGGGCGGCCTTGTGCGTCAGCTTGTAGCCGACCAGAAGAACCACTGCGATCACGATGACTGCGATGATGACTTTCACGGTGTTGGACATTGCATTTCCTCTTAGCCAGTGTTCATTGGCCGGTTGTATAGCGTGGGTCGGGCTTTCCCCCAGCCCGTCGCCGGGCGCCCGGCGAATCCCGAAGCACCCGCCCGAATGCTAGTCGAATGGCGGGCGCGCACCAGCCCGAAACGGCACGTTGCATCATTCTTTTATTTTTGACGCCTCACCCCAATTCCCGCCTTTTGCTCGGAAAATCGAACATCATCAGCGAATTAGCGGGTCGCCGCCCTTGCCGCTGGCCGCTGCGGCGCGGTAATTAGATTGCAACAGCGAAAGGCGCCCGAATGCTCAGGCATGGACGAGCGCGCGCATTGATCGGATCACGGACAGGCGAGGAACAAAAAATGGTCAAGGAACTGACGCATTTCGTCGGCGGCAAGCATGTCAAGGGGACGAGCGGACGGTTCCTGGATGTGACGAACCCGAATACGGGCGAAGTCACGGCGAAGACGCCGCTGGCGAGTGCGGCCGAACTTCGCGCCGCCGTCGAGGTTGCGGCCAAGGCCTTTCCGGGTTGGGCGGCGACGAACCCGCAGCGCCGCGCGCGCGTGATGTTCGAGTTCAAGCGTCTCCTCGAAGCCAATATGAACGAGCTTGCGGCGATGCTTTCCGCCGAGCATGGCA
This sequence comes from Parvibaculum sp., assembly GCA_031291615.1. Lineage (GTDB taxonomy): Bacteria > Pseudomonadota > Alphaproteobacteria > Parvibaculales > Parvibaculaceae > Parvibaculum. The sequence continues at coordinate 27,768 of JARLIS010000016.1, read as the reverse complement.
AGGTTCTGGCGGATGCGCGCGGCGACGTGCAGCGCGGTCTTGAAGTGATCGAGTTCGCCTGCGGCATTCCGCATTTGCAGAAGGGCGAGTTCACCGAGGGCGCGGGGCCCGGCATCGACATGTATTCGATGCGCCAGCCGCTCGGCGTCGTCGCCGGCATCACGCCATTCAACTTTCCGGCCATGATCCCGATGTGGATGTTCGGCGTGGCGATTGCCTGCGGCAACACATTCATCCTGAAGCCGTCGGAAAAAGATCCGTCGGTTCCGCTGCGCCTCGGCGAGTTGCTTCTCGAAGCGGGCGCGCCGGAAGGTGTGCTCAATGTCGTCAACGGCGACAAGGAAGCGGTCGATGCGATCCTCGCCGATCCGACGATCCAGGCGGTGAGCTTCGTCGGCTCCTCGGCCATCGCGCAATATATCTATGCGACGGGCGCGGCCAACGGCAAGCGCGTGCAGGCGATGGGCGGGGCGAAGAACCACGCCATCATCATGCCCGACGCCGACATGGATCAGGTCGTCAACGATCTTATCGGCTCGGCCTATGGTTCGGCGGGCGAGCGCTGCATGGCGCTGCCGGTTGCCGTGCCGGTCGGCGAGGAGACGGCCGAGCGCCTGGTCGAGAAACTCATTCCCCGCGTGCAGGGTCTCAAGATCGGTACCTCGACCGATCCCGAAAGCGATTACGGCCCGCTGGTGAGCAAGGCGCATCTCGACAAGGTGCGCGGCTATATCGACCTTGCGGTCAAGGAAGGCGCGAAGCTTCTCATCGACGGGCGCGGCTTCAAGCTGCAAGGCTATGAGAACGGTTTCTTCCTCGGCGGCTGTCTTTTCGATCATGTGACGCCGGACATGGAGACCTACCGCGAGGAAATCTTCGGGCCGGTTCTCCAGATCGTGCGCGCCAGGAATTTCGAGGAAGCCGCCGCGCTGCCGACCAAGCATCAATACGGCAATGGCGTCGCGATCTTCACGCGCGACGGCGATGCGGCGCGCACCTTCGCGTCCCAGGTTCAGGTCGGCATGGTCGGCATCAACGTGCCGATCCCGGTGCCGCTCGCCTATCACAGCTTCGGCGGCTGGAAGCGCTCGGCCTTCGGCGACACGAACCAGCACGGCACCGAGGGCGTCAAGTTCTGGACGAAGGTGAAGACGGTCACCTCGCGCTGGCCCACCGGCGTCAAGGAAGGCTCGTCATTCGTCATCCCGACGATGGGGTGAGTTCGGGCTTCGTCATTGCGAGCGCTTTCAAGAAGTCGGCGGGCGCGCTTCGGGATCGAAGCGCCACTTGCGTTCGATGGCCGGGGAGATGTCCACGCCGTTCCGACGCGCGAAGAGCAGGATGTGTCCGAGAAGATCCGCCGTCTCGTCCGCCAGATCGCGACGAAGTTCTTCCTCCGTGCGGCCCCGCAGGCGGCCGCGGCCCGTCAGCTTCATCCAAACTTGCGTCAGCTCGCCCAGTTCCTCCTGCATTTTCAGGATGAACCAATCGTCGTTTCGGGCTATGCCGTTCGTCGATGCGTAGGTCTGTGATGCGTCCTCGAAACGATCGGCAAGTTCGGTCAATGCCTTCATGAGCGTCCCCCTCATCATGACAAACGATATGCTGCTCATGATGTTCTTTCAATGTTCCTGTATCGGTGCAGTCTGATCGATGAGCAAGGGGCCGCTTTCCACCTATCGCAGGAAGATCGCCAAGGGCGAGATCGCGGCCGATGCGGCGCAGGCGCGGGCCGCCGAGCGGCTTCAGCATCTCCATGACGAGCTTGCCGCGTGGAAGCCCGGCAAAAGGGTCGGGCCGCTTGCCGCTTTCGGCATAGGCCGCAAGGTGACGCCGCCGGAAGGCGTTTATATCTGGGGCGGCGTCGGGCGCGGCAAGTCGATGCTGATGGACCTGTTTTTCGCGACGGCGCCCTTGCGCCGCAAGCGCCGCGTGCATTTCCATGCCTTCATGCAGGAAACGCATGAGCGGATTTTCAACTGGCGGCAGCGCGAGAAGGCGGGGGAGGTGAAGGGCGGCGATCCCATCCCGCCGGTCGCGGCCGAAATCGCGAAGGCCGCGAACCTTCTCTGCTTCGACGAGTTCCAGGTGCAGGACATTGCCGACGCCTCGATCCTCGGGCGGCTCTTCACGCAGCTTTTCGAGGCGGGCGTGGTCGTCGTCGCGACATCGAACATCGCGCCCGACGATCTCTATGCCGGCGGGCTCAATCGCGACCGTCTCATTCCCTTCATCGCGCTTCTGAAAGAACGGATGGATGTCGTCCATCTCGACAGCGCCACCGACTACCGGCTCGACCGCATCAAGGGGATGCCGGTTTATTACACGCCGGCGGATGGGCGCGCCAAGTCCGCGCTCGATCTTGCCTTCCGCCATCTCACCGATGTCGAGCACGGGCATCCGACGACGCTGGCGCTCAAGGGCCGCGCGGTCGAGGTGCCGGAGGCGGCGCATGGCGTCGCGCGGTTCGGTTTCGACGATCTTTGCGCAAAGCCTCTCGGCGCGGCCGACTATCTCAAGATCGCCTCCTCGTTCCACACGGTGCTTGTCGATCATGTGCCCGTGATGGGGCCCGACAAGCGCAACGAGGCCAAGCGCTTCGTCACGCTGATCGACGCGCTTTACGAGGCGAAGACGAAACTCATTCTTTCGGCGGAAGCCGAACCGCAAGCGCTTTATCCCAAGGGCGACGGTGCATTCGCCTTCGAGCGCACCGTGTCGCGGCTTCTCGAAATGCAGAGTGCGGACTATCTGTCGCTTCGGGCCGCCGACTAGCCCTTCTTTACGGCGAGGATGACGGCGGAGCTTCCGGCGTCGGGCATGTCGCGCATCGCGGCAAAGCCTGCGCGTTCGAGAAGGCGCATGGCCTCGCCGGGCTCGTTCGCCCCGCGGCTCCATGGGTTGGGCAGCCACTCCCTGTCGCGGGCGTCGGAGTGATCGCGCAGGATGAGGACAAGGCGGCCTTCGTCGCGAAGCACGCGGCGAAGCTCGGCGAAAACCTGAAGGGGGTCGGGCCAGAACTGGAAGCAATGAAGCGCTGCCGCCGCGTCGAATGCCGCGGTGGGCCAAGGCAGGTTGTCGGCCGAGCCTTCGCTCAGTTCGTGCGTGACGCCGAGCGCGCGCAGCCTGCGGCCAGCGGTTGCCACCATCAAGGACGAAGGATCGATGCCGGCAAGCGCGCGCTCGCGTCCCGCCGCCGCCACCATTTCCAGCAGACGTCCGGTGCCGAAGCCGAGTTCGAGGAAACGCGCATTCGGCCCGAGAGCGAGCAGCGAGGCTGCGCGCTCATAGGCGGAGCGGTTCATGTGTTCCATCAGGGACGCGAAGATGCGGCCTGACAGGCCGCGCGGGCGCATGGCTTGCGGAATCTTCATCGCGGTCTCGCTCATTGCGATATCTCCGTCGTTCGGGCGGGCCATTGGCGTTGCCGCATTCAGCGCTTTCGCACCAGCATGATGCCGTCGCCCACGGTGAGCAGCGCCGCGTCGACGCGGGCGTCGTTGCTGATCTTGAGGTTGAGTGCGCGAAGCGCGAGCGTGTCGGCGTCCTGCACTTTCGGATCGGCGACGGCGCCCGACCAGAGCGTGTTGTCGATGGCGATGAGGCCGTTCGGACGCACAAGTTTCAGGCAGGCTTCGTAATAGGCGTCGTAGCCCGTCTTGTCGGCGTCGATGAAGGCGAAATCGAAGCTGCCTTCCTTGCCTTTGCCGATCAGGGCTTCGAGCGTTTCAATCGCGGGAGCGAGTTTCAGCTCGATGCGCTTTTCGAGGCCGGCTTCTTTCCAGTAACGCCTGGCAATCGAGGTCCATTCCTCGCTGACGTCGCAGCAGATGAGCTGGCCTTCCTTCGGCAAGGCTCGCGCAATGGAGATGGCGCTGTAGCCGGTGAAGGTTCCGATCTCGATCGCGCGTTTCGCGCCGATGGCGGCAACCAGCAGCGTCATGAAGGCGCCCTGATCGGGGCCGATCTGCATCATGCCGAAAGGCAGTTTCAGCGTTTCCTCGCGCAGGCGTCTTTGCGCGTCGGTCTCGGCGGCGACGAGCGAGGTCACATAGTCGGCGACGGCCTCGGGGAGCAGGGAGCGTGCCATGCGTTTTTCCTTCAGCTGCGTTCGACTTCGGCGGCGGCGGCGTCGATGGCGGCAGCGATTTTTGCAACCTCTTCGGCGCTGAGCGGCCCGCGTTCGAGGCGGAGTTCGAAAGCCGTGCGGAAGTTCTGCATGGCGCGGCGGATTTCCGGCGCCATGCCGCCGCCGAATGCGCGGCGCGCCTCGTCCATGCGGGCAAAGACCGCGTCCACGCTCGGCTTGTTGTCGGCCAGGAACTGCTCGCCTTCGGGCGTGATCGTATAGAGCTTCTTCGAGCCTTCGCCGGGGGCGACGCTTGCAAGGCCCATATCTTCCAGAAGCGTCAGCGTCGGATAGACGACGCCGGGGCTCGGCGAATAGGTGCCGCCGAAGGTTTCCTCGATGGCCTTGATGATCTCGTAGCCGTGGCGGGGCTTTTCGGCGATGAGCTTCAGGAGGACGAAGCGCAGATCGCCCTGTTCGAAGGCGCGCTTGCGACCGCCGTGGCGTCCGCCGAGGCCGATACCGTGCCGGCCACGCCGCCAGCCATGCATGTGCTCGTGGCGATGGGCCCTGAAATGTCTGAACATGATGTTTTCTCCGACTTACTAAGATATATCGAAAACAAAGATATATCGAAGATAGTCGGCGTCAAGGGCGGCGTGCAAAAAATTTGCGGGGCGCGCGGTCAGGCGATCCGGCGCGGACCTGGGCCCGGGACGATGGATGCCGTCGTTTGGGGGAGATCAGAGGCCCGAATAGTCGCCGCGGGCCGGCTGGAGCGGCGATCGCAGCTGCGGGGCCGGCGACGCCTGGGCGAGCTTCTCCGATCCGCCAGAGGCGCCGCGGAGCTTCAACTCGTAGGTGTAGGACGAGCCGAAGGTCGCCGAGAGCATGCCGAATGACAGCATCTCGGCCCGGGCGGGGTGCTTTCGCGCAATTTCGAGCGAGAAATCCTCGGCGGCGCGGCGGTCGACCGGTGCGAAACCGAGAATATAGGGGTCGAGATTTGCCGCCGAGGCGGTCCGGGCGTTTGCGCCGCGCGCATCGTCCCTCGCTGCAATCGACTTCGGCGCTTCGCAGAAAGAGCCGCCATTGCGAAGCAGCGTTTCCAGATAGTGGCAGTCCTTGCCGGTAATTATCGAAACCGCATGCGCGGTGAGATTGCGGCCGGTCATGATGACCGCGCCGATATTTTCCATCGAAAAGACGTGGCTTGCCGATGTTGCGCCGCCCGCAGGCGCGGCGCATCCCGAAAGGCCGAGGCCGATGGCGGCCGCCAGAGCCGAATGCCTGAAAAGCGTGTTCGTCATGCCGATAGCCCCCATAGGCGACGCTGGCAACGGCTCCACGAAGTGGTCCCGTCGCCCGGCGGTCGTGCCCCCACCACCGCCGTCCCGTTCCAAAAGCCTGCGCCTCGCGGTCCTTGCCGTCAATCGCATGTGCAATTCTTGGTTAAATGTGACGCTGTGTTCATTGCGGCGGACGGGGATTCACGCTACTAGGCTTCCTGACTTTCCAACCACGGGCGCGCGCGGCCTCGCGGCAATAGATGCGCCCGGCGACCCATAGGGGCTTCATCACATGGCGCGGAAGAAAATCGCTCTCATCGGCGGCGGCCAGATCGGCGGCACGCTTGCTCTACTCGCCGGGCTCAAGGAGCTTGGCGACGTCGTCATCTTCGACATCGCGGAAGGCCTGCCTCAGGGCAAGGCGCTTGATCTGGCGCAGACTTCGCCGGTCGAGGGCTACAACACCGCGCTTTCCGGCGCGAACGACTACAAGGGCATCAAGGGCGCCGACGTCGTCATCGTGACGGCGGGCGTGCCGCGCAAGCCCGGCATGAGCCGCGACGATCTTCTCGGCATCAACCTCAAGGTCATGAAGCAGGTCGGCGAAGGCATCGCGAAATATGCGCCGAACGCTTTCGTCGTCTGCATCACCAATCCGCTCGATGCGATGGTCTGGGCGCTCCGCCAGTTTTCGGGCCTGCCCGCGCACAAGGTCGTCGGCATGGCCGGTGTGCTCGACAGCGCGCGCTTCCGCCTGTTCCTCGCCGAAGAGTTCAATGTTTCGGTCGAGGATGTGACGGCCTTCGTTCTCGGCGGCCATGGCGACACGATGGTGCCGCTGCCGCGCTATTCGACGGTTGCCGGCATTCCCCTTCCCGATCTCGTCAAGATGGGCTGGACGACGAAGGAGAAGCTCGAGCAGATCATCCAGCGCACGCGCGACGGCGGCGCGGAAATCGTCGGCCTGCTGAAGACCGGTTCGGCCTTTTATGCGCCGGCGGCTTCCGGTATTGCGATGGCCGAGGCTTACCTCAAGGACCAGAAGCGCGTCATGCCCTGCGCGGCCCATCTCGACGGCCAGTATGGCCAGAAGGACATTTATGTCGGCGTGCCGGTCGTGATCGGCGCGGGCGGCGTCGAGCGCATCGTCGAGATCGAGTTGAACGCCGCTGAAAAGAAGGCGTTCCAGAAGTCGGTCGACGCGGTCGGCGGGCTTGTCGAAGCCTGCAAGAAGATCGATCCGAGCGTCGGTGCCGGCAAGGCCAAGAAGAAATAACGAGATCGTCAGTCTGCTGCGGAAAGGCCGCCCTTCGGGGCGGCCTTTTTGTTGGTCGCGGTTCGACGGCTCAGGCGGCGAGGCCGGGGCAGAGGCTCTTGAAAAGCGGCACGTAGTGGTCGCGGAAGGTGATCGCTTCGGCGACGCCGCCGCTTTCCTTCAGGGCCTGTCCGCGCCGGTCGTAGCGCATCACCTGGCCGGGTGCGGCGAGCGGCAAGGCGTTTCGGGCGCGCAGGACATGTTCCTCGCTCGCGCGGGCGAGGCCCAGCGCGACACTGTCCTCGCCGAGCTGGGCGGCGAGCGCGGTATAGGCTTCGGCGAAGGCCTTGCGCTTGGCGGCGAGTTCGGCGTCGGTCAATGCAAACAGGATGCAGTCCTTGCGGAGCGCCTCCGGCGTGCGCTGCACCTCGTAGGTTTCCCGCACATCCTCGCGCTGATGAATGAGGGGCACCTCGAAGAGCGGAAGGTGCGGGCGCGTGGCGAGCGCCTTGCGGACGATCGGCAAGGCCACGTCGTGCAGCGGATTGTAGAACTCGGCTGAATCGCAATAGACCGTGTCGATATCGGCATCCGACAGCAGTTCGGCGACGGCGCGGCTCAAGCCGGCAAAGACTTCGACGTCTTGGGCGAGAAGCGCGCGATAGAGATCGTCTTCGCGGGCGTCGAGAAATGTCGCATCGGCTTCGGCGCCGATCGAGGCGAGGCCCCGTCTGCTCTGATCGACGCGGGATTGCGAGCCGCCATCTGTGAGGAATATCAGGCGGGGCCTCTCCCTCTGAATTCTTCCCAGGACGGCAATTTCGTGATTAGGGTGGCTGAAGACCATTGCGCTGCGGTTTTTGCTCACGTCGCGGTCACTCCGGAGGCGTTCATGGCGGCTTCTGTCATTTCGGCTATGGAAGACATACGATGCCCGCCGTCGCAATGAAAGAGACAGCCAGCTCATGACCGTCGCGTCCGCGCCCTTCCGCGTTGCATTTTACGTCGACGGGTATTGGGCCGGCGAAGCGACCAGCCGGGCGCTTCGCTACAAGGTGGAGGCGCTGTGCCGCCAGGACACGGCACGGATGTTCGACTTCCGGATATTCTGTGCGGGCACGAACATGGGCAACCCGCGCATCCGTCATCTGCGCGATTTTCAGGAACTCGTTTCCGATCCGTTTTTCCTCGAAGCCGATCTTCATGTCTTCGAGTTCGGCTGGCATTACGATCTTTTCGATGCGGTGCTCTTCTGCCCCGAGACGAGCAGCACGGCCGTCTATTATCACGGCATCACGCCGATGGAGCTCTGCGTCGAGCAGGGCAAGGCATGGAAGAGCTACAGGCAGAAGCTCAATCTTTTCAAGACGGACAGGATTTTCTGCGCGAGCCCCTATGCGCAGCAGGACCTGCTGCGGTTCGGCCTCGATGAGGAACGGATCAGGCTTATGCCGCTGCCGCTTTCCTTTGCGCCGCGCGGGGCCGTGGCGAAGGCGGACGAGGGGCCGGCCGAGCTTCTGCATGTCGGTCGGCTCGTTCCCCACAAGGGTGCCCTCGATCTGCTGCGGGCCCTGGCGGGGCTTCGGACCGACGCGCCGTGGAGGCTCCGCATCGTCGGCGGTTCGGACGAGAGAAGCGCGCCCGGCTATCATGAGGAGATCACCCGCTTCATCGCCGCAAACGGTCTTGAGAAGACGGTCGAGCATGTCGGCGGCATCGCCAACGATGCGGATCTGTCCGCCATTTACGCCAAGGCGGATGCCGTCATCCTGCCGACCCGTCACGAATCCTATTGCCTGCCGGTCATCGAGGCCTTTGCCCATGGCTGTCATGTAATCGCCTATGACGGCGCGAATGTGCCGAACATTGCGAACGGGCTCGCGATGCTGGTGCCTTCCGGCGACGTCTCCGCGCTCGGCGATGCGCTGGCGGGCTTTGTCTCGGCAATGGGCGAGGGAAGGCGAAGCGGTGTCTCGCCCCTCATTGCCACGTCGAACGGGCCTGTGCCGCTCGACGGGCATCGGGCGCGCGTCATGGACTACGCGCAGGGCTTCGACCGCCGTGGCTTCGAGGAGGCTTTCCTTGCCGAAGTCGAGGCGGTCAGGGCGGGCACGCGCAGGTCGGGCGGTTCCCGGCTTACCCCGCCCGATTTCTCGCGGCTCTAGATCCCGGTTTCCGGCTTGCTTACCCGGCGATTACGGATTAATGTCTACCATTAATTGGGGATCACAGGGAGATCGGGACAGATGAAACGCATTGCCATAGCCGTGGGCGCGCTCGCGGCGCTTTTCCTGGTCGCCTTCGGCGCTTTGTGGGTCACTCCCTCGCTGCAGGACGGCGTCATGAAGCGCGTCGTCGCCTCGCGTCTTGGCGATGGCGACCGGGCGGCGCTCCTCAATGACGGCGCGCTTCACATCGTGTTGTGCGGCACGGGCTCGCCCATGCCCGATCTGTCGCGCGCCAATGCCTGCACGGCGGTCGTTGCCGGCGGCCATGTCGTCATCATCGATACGGGGCCCCGCTCCTGGTCGCGTTTCGCCGAGGCGCGCATTCCGGCCTCCGCCATCGACGCCATCCTGCTGACGCATCTCCATTCCGACCATATCGGCGATCTGGGCGAATTCGCGGTGCAGAGCTGGATCGCCGGGCGCAAGACGCCGCTCGAGATTTACGGGCCAGGCGCGCCGCAGGAAATCAAGCCGCCGCTCGACGCCGAAGGCCATGCCTATGGCACGGAGGGAACGGTCGACGTCGTGAAAGGCTTTGCCGACGCCTATGGAACCGATTCCGGCTTCCGCCTCGTTCACCACGGCGTTGATTTTCTTGCTCCCGAAGGCGCGCGCATGATCGGGCACGACATCGCCAAGATGCCGCTCGAAACCGCCACCACCGTCTATGACAAGGACGGGCTCAAGATTTCGGCCTTCCTCGTCAATCATCATCCGATCGAGCCCGCTTTCGGCTACCGGATCGAGTACAAGGGCCGCGTCGCGGTCGTCAGCGGCGATACGAAGAAATTCGAGAATGTCGCCTATTTCGCGAAGGATGCCGACCTGCTCGTTCACGAAGCGCTCAGCGACAACATGGTTCGCCTGATCGCGTCCGGCCTGGATGGCGCGGGCAACAAGCGGCTCGCCAAAATGGCCCGGGACACGATCAATTATCACACCTCGCCCGTGGAGGCGGCCGAGATCGCCAAGGAAGCGAATGTGCGGCTTCTCGTCTTCAGCCATATCGTGCCGCCGCTGCCCAATGCGCTGGCCCGGCATATGTTCTTTCGCGGCGTCGAAGCCGCGCGGGGCGCGGGCGAGACCATGCTCGGATATGACGATCTGATGATTTCGCTGCCCGGCGGCTCGACGGCGATCCAGACGACCGATCTTCGTTGAGGGGTGGGTGCTGAATCCGGTCCTTGACGCAGCGTCAGTCTATGTCCCTCATTTTATTGAGAATTTTGTAAGCGCAAGGAATGTGATGGTCTGAATCCAGATTCAGCATATTGCGATTGCACGGGCTCGCTCGGGTGCTATAACTCGCCACAAGCGCACTTCCATCAGGTGGGCGGCCGGTTCCGGCGCTCCCCAATAGCCCCGAGCGTTTTCCATGAACATTCACGAATATCAGGCCAAGGCCGTGCTCGCGAAGTACGGCGTGCCGGTTCCTCGCGGCGGCGCGGCTTTCACGCCGGACGAAGCGGTCGCGGAAGCGAAAAAGCTCGGCGGCCCGGTCTGGGTCGTCAAGGCGCAGATCCATGCCGGCGGACGCGGCAAGGGCGGCGGCGTCAAGGTCGTGAAGTCGATCGAGGATGTGAAGGTGGAAGCGACGCGCATGCTCGGCATGACGCTCGTCACGCATCAGACGGGCCCCGAAGGCAAGAAGGTGCAGCGCATCTATGTCGAGGACGGCTCGAACATCAAACGCGAGCTTTACCTCTCGATGCTGGTCGACCGTTCGACCTCGCGCACGTCCTTCATCGTCTCGACCGAAGGCGGCATGGATATCGAGGAAGTGGCGCACAAGACGCCCGAGAAAATCCTCACCTTCTCCGTCGATGTCGCTTCGGGCATCCAGCCCTTCCACGGCCGCAAGGTCGCCTATGCGCTCGGCCTCGAAGGCGACCAGGTGAAGCAGGGCGTGGCGCTGATCGAAAAGCTCTACACGGCCTTCACCAGCGAAGACATGAGCCTCCTTGAAATCAATCCGCTGGTCGTCACCGGCGAAGGCAATCTCATCTGCCTCGACGCCAAGGTGAACTTCGACGACAACGCGCTCTTCCGCCACAAGGACATCGTGGCGCTGCGCGACATTTCGGAAGAAGATCCGGCGGAAGTCGAAGCGTCGAAATACGACCTCAACTACATCAAGCTCGACGGCGAAATCGGCTGCATGGTGAACGGCGCGGGCCTCGCCATGGCGACGATGGACATCATCAAGCTCTACGGTTCTGAGCCTGCGAACTTCCTCGACGTGGGCGGCGGCGCGACCAAGGAAAAGGTCACGGCGGCCTTCAAGATCATTCTCTCCGACAAGAACGTCAAAGGCATTCTGGTCAATATCTTCGGCGGCATCATGCGCTGCGACATCATCGCGGAAGGCGTCGTCGCCGCCGCGAAGGAAGTGAAGCTGCACGTGCCGCTCGTCGTGCGCCTCGAAGGCACGAATGTGGATCTGGGGAAAAAGATCATGGCCGATAGCGGCCTTCCCATCATCTCCGCCGACAATCTCGCCGACGCGGCCGAGAAGATCGTCAAAGCCGTTAAGGGAGCCCGCTAATGTCCGTTCTCGTCGGCAAGAACACCAAAGTCATCTGCCAGGGCTTCACCGGCAACCAGGGCACGTTCCATTCCGAGCAGGCCATCGCCTACGGCACCAAGATGGTGGGGGGCACCTCGCCCGGCAAAGGCGGCCAGACGCATCTCGGCCTCCCCGTCTTCAACACGGTCGCCGAAGCGGTGGCCAAGACCGGCGCGACCGCTTCCGCGATTTACGTTCCGCCGCCGTTTGCGGCCGACGCCATTCTCGAGGCGATCGACGCCGGCATCGAGCTTGCCGTCTGCATCACCGAGGGCATTCCCGTTCTCGACAAGGTCAAGGTGAAGCGCGCGCTTTCCGGCTCGAAGACGCCGCTCGTCGGGCCGAACTGCCCCGGCGTCATCACGCCCGGCGAATGCAAGATCGGCATCATGCCCGGCCATATCCACAAGCGCGGCTCGGTGGGCATTGTCTCGCGCTCGGGCACGCTTACATATGAAGCGGTCGCGCAGACGACCGCTGCGGGCCTCGGCCAGACGACCTGCATCGGCATCGGCGGCGATCCCGTCAACGGTACGAACTTCATCGACTGCCTCGACCTCTTCCTCAACGACCCCGAGACCCAGTCGATCATCATGATCGGCGAAATCGGCGGTTCGGCGGAAGAAGACGCGGCGGAGTTCCTGAAGCGCTCCAAGGTGAAAAAGCCGGTCGTCGGCTTCATCGCCGGCGTGACGGCCCCGCCCGGACGGCGGATGGGCCATGCCGGCGCCATCATCTCGGGCGGCAAGGGCGGCGCGGGCGACAAGATGGAGGCGATGCGGTCGGCCGGGATCACGGTCGCGGCCTCGCCTTCGGCGCTCGGCACGACCCTGGTCGAAGTGCTCAAGGGCGGCAAATAACGCGGATTGTCGGCCGGTCAGACGCAGACTGTTCGCGCAATTGTAAATAGCTTGTTGACCTTGCTGATGTAAGATTCATCACTTGGCAAGATTGACATGACCGACTCAAAAAGGGGTGCGGGCGTCCCCCGTGCCGGCCATCGCAATGAGCAATGACAGTGCCCGCGAGCGCCTGGAGCGCACATCTTTCCTCTCCGGCGCCAATGCGGCCTACGTCGAACAGCTTTACGCCCGCTTCCAGCAGGACCCGAATTCGGTCGATGCCGAATGGCGGACCTTTTTCGAAGGTCTCGGGGACGCGCCCGAAGATGTTCTGAGGGAGTCGCGCGGCGCTTCCTGGACAAGGCCCGACTGGCCGGTCCATGCCAATGGCGAGCTTGTGAGTGCGCTCGACGGCAACTGGTCGGCTCTTGAAGCGCCGATGAAGAAGAAGGTCGCCGAACGCAAGGCGGGCGCGGGCGAGGCGGAAATCAGGGCGGCGACGCTCGATTCCGTCCGCGCGCTCATGATGATCCGCGCCTATCGCATCCGCGGCCATCTCGACGCCGATGTCGATCCGCTTCAACTGCGTCCGAAGTCGCAGCATCCCGAACTTCAGCCTGAAAGCTACGGCTTCGGGCCCGACGATCTCGATCGTCCGATCTTCATCGACAATGTGCTCGGCCTCGAAACGGCGACCGTTCGCCAGATGCTCGACATTCTGCGCCGCACCTATTGCGGCACGATCGGCGTCGAGTTCATGCATATCGGCGATCCGGAAGAGAAGGCCTGGATTCAGGAGCGCATCGAGGGCCCGGACAAGGAAGTCGCCTTCACCGAGATGGGTCGGCTCGCCATTCTCGACAAGCTCATCCAGGCGGAAGGCTTCGAGCGTTTCGCCGGCGTCAAATATATCGGCACCAAGCGCTTCGGCCTCGACGGCGCGGAAGCGATGATCCCGGCGCTTGAGCAGATCATCAAGCGCGGCGGCAATCTCGGCGTGAAGGAAATCGTGCTGGGCATGGCGCATCGCGGGCGGCTCAACGTGCTCGTCAACGTGATGTCGAAGCCCTATCGGGCGATCTTCCATGAATTCAAGGGCGGCTCGGCGAACCCCGAAGACGTCGATGGGTCAGGCGACGTGAAGTATCACCTCGGCGCTTCGTCGGACCGCGAGTTCGACGGCAACAAGGTGCATCTGTCGCTCACCGCCAATCCGTCCCATCTCGAAATCGTCGATCCGGTCGTGCTCGGCAAGGCGCGGGCGAAGCAGGACCAGCTTCACGACGGTGCGCGGTCGAGCGTCATTCCGCTGCTCATCCATGGCGATGCGGCTTTCGCGGGCCAGGGCGTCGTCGCCGAATGTCTCGGGCTCTCGGGCCTCAAGGGGCACCGCACCGGCGGTTCGATCCATTTCATCATCAACAACCAGATCGGCTTCACGACAAGCCCGATCTTCTCGCGCTCCTCGCCCTATCCGTCGGATGTGGCGAAGATGGTGCAGGCGCCGATCTTCCATGTGAACGGCGACGATCCGGAAGCGGTCGTCCATGCGACGAAGATCGCGACCGAGTTCCGCCAGCGCTTCAACAAGCCTGTCGTCGTCGACATGTTCTGCTACCGGCGCTTCGGACATAACGAGTCCGACGAGCCGAGCTTCACGCAGCCGCTGATGTACAAGAAGATCCGCGGCCATCCGACGACGCTGGAAATCTATTCCGAGCGCATCGTGAAGTCGGGGCTGCTGACGGCCGAACAGGTCGAGGCCCGCATCGACGCCTTCAAGCAGGAGCTCGAAGGGGAATTCGAGGCCTCGAACAATTTCCGTCCGAACAAGGCCGACTGGCTTGACGGACGCTGGGCGGGCCTCGGCCGCGCCGAGGGCGAAGCGCAGCGCGGCGAGACGGGCGTCGATCTCAAGATATTGAACGATATCGGCCGCAAGCTCTCCGAAGTGCCGGAAGGCTTCAACATTCACAAGACCATCCAGCGGTTCATGGACAACCGCCGCAAGATGATCGAGACGGGCGAAGGCATCGACTGGGGCATGGCGGAGGCGCTGGCCTTCGGCACCCTTCTCAATGAAGGCTTCAAGGTGCGCCTATCGGGCCAGGATTCCGAACGCGGCACCTTCGTGCAGCGGCATTCGGTGCTGAACGATCAGGAGACGGAAGACCGCTATATTCCGCTCAATCATCTGAACGAAAATCAGGCGCAGTACGAAGTCATCAACTCGATGCTGTCGGAAAACGCCGTGCTCGGCTTCGAGTATGGCTACAGCCTTGCCGAGCCGAATGCGCTGACGCTCTGGGAAGCGCAGTATGGCGACTTCGCCAACGGCGCGCAGGTCGTCGTCGACCAGTTCATCTCGTCGGGCGAGCGCAAGTGGTTGCGCATGTGCGGCCTGGTGATGCTCCTGCCGCATGGCTATGAAGGCGCGGGGCCGGAGCATTCTTCGGCCCGCCTCGAGCGCTATCTGCAAATGTGCGCGGAAGACAACATGCAGGTCGTCAACTGCACGACGCCCATGAATTATTTCCATGTGCTGCGCCGGCAGATGCACCGCAAGTTCCGCAAGCCGCTCATCATCATGACGCCGAAGTCGCTGCTCAGGCACAAGCGCGTCGTGTCGCGGATCGAGGAGTTCGGGCCCGGCTCGACCTTCCACCGCGTTCTCTGGGACGATGCGCAGCTCCTCAAGGGCGAGAAGATCAAGCTTGTCTCCGACGACAAGATCAAGCGCGTCGTGCTCTGCTCGGGCAAGGTCTATTACGACCTTTACGAGGAACGCGAGAAGCGTGAGATCAACGACGTCTATCTGATGCGCGTCGAGCAGTTCTATCCGTTCCCCGCGAAGTCGCTGATGACGGAACTGCTGCGCTTCAAGGACGCCGAGATCGTCTGGTGCCAGGAAGAGCCGAAGAACATGGGCGGCTGGACCTTCATGGAGCCCAATATCGAATGGGTGCTCGACCAGGTCGGCGCGCGTTATCGCCGTCCGCGCTATGCGGGACGCCCCTCTTCGGCGGCGACGGCCGTCGGCCTGATGAGCAAGCACAACCAGCAGCTCAATCAGCTGCTGTCGGATGCGCTGAATATCGACTGAGACTATCGACTGGGATGCGGAAAAAGGCGGAACGAGAATGGCCACGGAAATCAAGGTGCCGGCGCTTGGCGAATCGGTAACGGAAGCGACCGTTGCGCAATGGTTCAAGCAACCCGGCGATGCGGTGACGGTGGACGAGCCGCTGGTCGAGCTCGAAACCGACAAGGTGACGGTCGAAGTTCCCGCTCCCGCCTCCGGCGTTCTGTCGGAAATTCTCGTGAAGAGCGGCGAGACGGTCAATATCGGTACCGTGCTCGGCGCGATCGGCGAAGGCGCGGGCAAGGTGTCGGCGAAGCCCGCCGCGAAGAAGGAAGAACCGAAGAAGGCCGAAGCGCCGAAGCCCGCGGCAAAGCCCGCAGCTCCGGCTGCCGTGCCCGCGCCTGCAAAGGCCGTTGCGGCGGATGCGGCGCTTGCGCCCGCCGTGCGCCGGGTGGTCGAAGAAAACAATCTCGATGCCTCGAAGATCGAAGGCACGGGCAAGGACGGCAGGCTCACCAAGGGTGACGCGCTTGAAGCGGCGGCGCGTCCCGCCTCCGCACCGGTCGCAGCACCGGCCGCGCCGGTTCAGGTTCGCGCGCCGTCGGCGCCGTCGGACGCCGCCCGCGAAGAGCGTGTGCGCATGACGCGGCTCCGCAAGACCATCGCGACGCGCCTCAAGGAAGCGCAGAACACCGCCGCCATGCTTACGACCTTCAACGAGGCGGACATGTCGGCGATCATGGCGCTCCGCAATCAATACAAGGATGTCTTCGAGAAGAAGCACGGCGTGCGCCTCGGTTTCATGAGCTTCTTCGTCCGGGCCTGCATCTCGGCGCTGCACGACATTCCGGCGGTCAATGCCGAGATCGACGGCGACGATCTCGTCTACAAGAATTACTGCAACATGGGCATCGCGGTTTCGACCGAACGCGGTCTCATCGTGCCGGTGCTGCGCGACGCCCAGGACATGTCGCTTGCCGACATCGAAAAGGGCATCAACGATTTCGGCAAGCGCGCCCGCGATGGGCAGCTCAAGCTCGAGGAATTGCAGGGCGGCACCTTCACCATCTCGAATGGCGGCGTCTATGGCTCGCTCATGTCGACGCCGATCCTCAACGCGCCGCAGTCGGGCGTGCTCGGCATGCACAAGATCCAGGACCGTCCGGTCGTCGTCGGCGGTCAGATCGTCATCCGTCCGATGATGTATCTGGCGCTCTCCTACGATCACCGCATCGTCGATGGCCGGGAGGCCGTGACCTTCCTCGTCCGCGTCAAGGAAGCGCTCGAAGATCCGCAGCGCCTGCTGCTCGACCTGTGAGGTCCGTTCCGACCTTCTGACCCGAACTTCCGGAGAGATTCATGGCTGATGCGCTCGACCTCGTGGTGATCGGCAGCGGGCCGGCAGGATATGAATGCGCCATCAAGGCGGCGCAGCTCGGGCTCAAGGTAGCCTGCGTCGAAAAGAATGAAACGCTGGGCGGCACCTGCCTCAATATCGGCTGCATTCCCTCGAAGGCGCTTCTCCATGCGTCCGAGCTTTTCGCCGAAGCTGTTCATGCCTTTCCGGGCATGGGCATCAATGTCGGTACGCCGAAGATCGACGTGAAGCAGCTTCTCGCCTTCAAGGACGAGGCCGTCACCGGCAATACCAAGGGGATCGAGTTCCTCTTCAAGAAGAACAAGATCGAATGGGTGAAGGGCGAGGCCCGCATCGCCGCGCCCGGCAAGTTGCAGGTGGGCGAGCGCGTGATCGAGACGAAGAACATCGTCATCGCCACGGGCTCGGATGTCGCGCGGCTTCCCGGCATCGAGATCGACGAAAAGCGGATCGTTTCCTCGACCGGCGCGCTCGCGCTGGAAAAAGTGCCGGAGCGGTTGCTCATCGTCGGCGGCGGCGTCATCGGGCTCGAGCTCGGTTCGGTCTGGGGCCGGCTCGGCGCCAAGGTGACGGTGGTTGAGTTCCTCGACGCGATCCTGCCCGGCATGGACGGCGAGGTGGTGAAGAACTTCACGCGCATCCTCAAGAAGCAGGATTTCGAGTTCAAGCTCGGCTCGAAGGTCACAAAGGTCGAGAAGCAGGCGTCGGGGCTCAAGGTCACCGTTGAACCAGCCGCAGGCGGCGCGGCGACGGTGCTCGAAGCCGATGTCGTTCTCGTCGCCATTGGCCGCGTCGCCTATACGGACAGGCTCGGCCTTGAAGCTGTCGGCGTGAAGACCGACAAGCGCGGCCGCGTCGAGGTCGATGCGAATTTCAAGACCAATGTCGACGGCATCTATGCGGTGGGCGATGCGATCGCCGGGCCGATGCTCGCGCATAAGGGCATGGAAGAAGGCGTGGCGCTGGCCGAAAAGCTCGCCGGCCATTACGGCCATGTGAATTACGAGGTCATTCCCGCCGTCGTCTATACCTCGCCCGAAGTGGCCTCGGTCGGTAAGACCGAGGAACAGCTCAAGGCCGAAGGCGTCGAATACAATGTGGGCAAGTTTCCCTTCACGGCGAACGGTCGGGCCAAAGCGAACAAGACGACCGAAGGCTTCGTGAAAATCCTCGCCGACAAGAAAACCGACCGCGTGCTCGGCGTTCACATCATCGGCGTCAATGCGGGCGAGCTGATCCAGGAAGCCGTGGTGGCGATGGAATTCGCGGGCTCGTCCGAGGATATCGCGCGGATGTGCTTTGCCCATCCGACGCTTTCGGAAGCCGTCAAGGAAGCGGCCCTTGCCGTAACAGGCCTCCCGATACATATGTGACCGGGAGCTGTCTCATCGAGGCTCCAAAGCCAAGCCTTGGAGTTGCTCAATGAAGATGTCTCACAACACCATACTGATTACCGGCGGGACGAGCGGAATCGGCCACGCGCTGGCGGCCGAGTTTCTCAAACGTCACAACACGGTTCTCGTCACCGGACGATCGGAGGAAAGGCTTGCGGCGGTTCGCCAGTCGCTGCCCGGGGTCCACACATTTGTCTGCGACCAGAGCGATCCCGATGCGATCGTCCGGCTATATGCCGAGGTCGAGCGGGCATTTCCGGCATTGAATGTTCTCATCAACAATGCGGGCATCGGTCTGAAGCTCAACCTGAACGATACAAGCGTTCCTCTTGGCAATCTGTCGCGGGAGATCGAGACCAATCTTGTCGGCCCTGTGCAGATGGTCAGGCAGTTTCTGCCACTATTGAAGCGTCAGAAGAATGCGACCATCGTGAACGTCACCTCGGGTCTTGCCTTCGTTCCTCTGGCCGTGAAGCCGATCTACAGCGCCACCAAGGCCGCGATGCATTCCTATACGATGTCGCTTCGCGCGCAGTTGAAGCGGACGCCGGTGCGTGTCGTCGAGCTGGTTCCGCCGGCGACGGATACCGACTTCAACAAAGGCCAGGAGGACATGAATGCTGCGCGGCTGATGGATGTGAACAAGTTCACTCAGCAAGCGATGCGTGGTCTGGAGCAGGATCGCGAGGAGATATTGCCCGGGATGAGCCCCTTGTTGCGCCTCATCGGGCGCCTCAATCCGCGCGCGACGCTTCGACGGGCGGATGCCGAGCGGATGGGTGGGGAAAGCGCAAAGTAACGCCCGGTGGGGCTGACCCGGCCGCCGCCGCACTGGACCCGGCATAAGGCCGGGATGGCGTCACGATCTGAAATCAGTGCCCGGCGCGCGGATGCGCCTTGTCGTAGATATCAAGAAGGCGGGCGCTGTCCACTTCGGTATACATCTGCGTCGTCGACAGGCTGGCATGGCCCAGCAATTCCTGAATCGAGCGAAGATCGCCGCCGCCCGCCAGCAGATGCGTTGCAAAGCTGTGGCGGAGCGCGTGGGGGCTTGCCGTTTCGGGGAGCCCGAGCTTGCGGCGAAGGTCGATCAGCACGGCGCGCACCTGGCGCTGGTCGAGACGTCCGCCACGGATGCCGACGAAGAGCGGATCGCCGGGCGCAAGGCCGATGGGACAGAGCGCGAGATATTGCTCGACGGCGGCGCGCGTCACGGGCAGCACCGGCACAACGCGTTCCTTGCGGCCCTTGCCGGTAATGCGGAGCACATCGGGCAGCGGCGCATCCTTGCGGTCGAGCGACAGCGCCTCGGAGATGCGCAATCCGCAGCCATAAAGCAGCGTCAGGATCGCCGCGTCACGGGCGCCGACCCATGGCGTCAGCGGCGCTTCCTCAGCCTCGTTGATCAGGGCAAGGGCGGCCTTGGCGCTGACGGGTTTTGGAATGCCGTGCGGAATTTTCGGCGTGCGCAGCGCGCCGAGGGCGGCGTTCGAGACGAGACCCGCGCGATCGAGAAAACGGAAGAAGGAACGGATGCTCGACAGCGTCCGGGCAAGGCTGCGGCTCGTCAGGCCTTCATTGCGGCGCAAGGTGAGGAAGGCGCGGAAGTCGCGGATTTCGAGCCCGGCCAGCGCTTTCAGATTTGGAGCGCCGCCCAGATGATCGGTGAGGAAAAGAAAAAAGCGGGAGATGTCGCCGTGATAGGCGGCAAGCGTTGCCGGGCTTGCGCGCTTTTCGCCGATCAGTTTTCCGTACCAGGCGCGCAACTGGAGGCGCACGTCATCCGCCGCCATGATCGAGGCTGCCGCCTCGTCAGGCTTCAGGCCGGTGCTTACAGCTTGGGCGGAAGATCGAGCCAACGGCGCACCGAGCGCTCAACGATCCGGGCGAGGAATTCGAGGAGATCGACCGCCTGATCGGGGTGAAACTGTTCCGGCGTCGCGCCGCCAAGGGCGAGAAGGCCCGGGGGCGAGATGCGCGAGAAATCGAGACGCACCAGCGCTTCCGACTGCACGCCCGAAGCGAGGTCGCCGTAAAGGCCGCGGCTCCCTTGCACATTCGGGGCGAGGCGATAGGCCATGTCGCCACCCATCATGCGGGTGACGCCGCCTGCTTCGAGCACGTGGACGCTGCCCGCGCCGATCGGATGAATGCCGTTCGCCGTTTCGATGCAGATCGCGGCGGCGCGAAGGTCGAGGGCGGCGGCGAGCCCGTCGGGCGACGTAACATAGGAGATGAAGTCCTCGAAGTTGCGCGCATCGAGCATGGCGAGCGTCGCGGTATGCACCTGTTCGCGGGCAAGGCTGTTCAGCGAGGAGGCCTCGATCAGGTCCGACTGAATGTCGCGCAAGGTGCGCACCTGGCGTTGCAGCTTGCCGATGACGAAATGCTGCATGTCGACCACGTTGCGGCCGTTGTCGCGCGCGGGCACAAGCTCTGCGATCAGTTCCGCATCGTTGGTGACGAAATCGGGATGGGCGAGCAGATAGGCGCGCACCTCGTCCGCCGAGAGGCTCGGCAGGGATTCCCTGATCTGTTCGGCTTCCGTCCGGTCGTTATGCTGGCTCATGGTGCCTCTTTAAAGAATTTTCTGGCCGGTCTTCTTCCAGTCGGCGAGGAATTGCTCAAGTCCCTTGTCGGTCAGCGGATGCGATGCAAGGCCGCGCAGCACGGCGGGCGGCACGGTTGCGACATCGGCGCCGACCATCGCCGCTTCCTTCACATGGTTCGCGGTGCGAATGGAGGCGGCGAGAATTTCGGTGGAGAATTCGTAATTGTCGTAGATGGTGCGGATCTCGTGGATGAGTTCCATGCCGTCGAGATTGATGTCGTCGAGGCGGCCGATGAAGGGCGAGATGAAAGTCGCGCCCACCTTCGCGGCAAGCAGCGCCTGATTGGCCGAGAAGCAGAGCGTCACGTTGACCATCGTGCCTTCGCCGGTCAGCACCTTGCAGGCCTTGAGCCCGTCCCAGGTGAGCGGCACCTTGACGGCGATGTTCTTGGCGATCTTCGCGAGCTTGCGGCCTTCCTTCAGCATCGTCTCGGCATCGAGCGCAGTCACTTCGGCGCTGACGGGTCCGGCGACGGCGGCGCAGATCTCGGCGACGACTTCGAGGAAGTCGCGGCCCGACTTCGCGATCAGCGAGGGATTGGTGGTGACGCCGTCGAGCAGACCCGTCGAGGCGAGGTCCTTGATGTCTGCGATGTCGGCGGTGTCGACGAAGAATTTCATGGGGGGCTTTTGTCTTTTCTGAATTGGCTTCGCTTGGGCCTTATGACAATTCACTTCACAGCGCGGCGCAACTTTTCTTTTCTCTTGCTTTCGATTCGGGCGTTCAATCTTGCGGCCTTCATTTGCCGTCTCGTTGGGCACGGCGCAAGCGGCGGCGTTCCGATTGCTTTATTACGGGTTACACTATCGTTTCGCTTTCGATCTTCCCGCAGTTGCGAGCCTTGAGGCCGGATGTCCGTTAACACCTCGTCCCGGAGCGTCAGCGTTCTTATTCCGCTCGCTCTGCCAGCACCTTACGACTACGAGGTTCCCGACGGGTTAACCGCGGAGGAGGGCGCCTATGTGATCGTGCCGCTCGGATCGCAAGAGGCGCTGGGCGTCGTCTGGGGTCCGGGCTCGGGCGAGGTTGACCGGAAAAAGCTGAAACCCATCATCGAGGTGCTGGACGCGCCGCCGATGCCGGAAGCGGCGCGGCGCTTCATCGACTGGATTGCCGGTTACACGCTTTCGCCGCGCGGTTCGGTGCTCAGGCTGGCCTTGCGGGCGCCGGGCGCGCTCGAGCCGCAGCGGATGCGGGTTGCTTACAGGCTTGTGGATAAGAGGCCGGCGCGCATGACGCCGGCGCGGCTCCGCGTCATCGACACCGCAATGGATCAATTCGCGCGGACCGCGCGCGAGTTGGCGGAAGCCGCGGGCGTTTCGGATAGCGTGGTTCGCGGATTGATCGAGGCGGGCGCCTTCGAGGAAGTGGAGCTGCCGGGCGAGGCGGCATTCCCCGAGCCCGATTTCGGCATGAGCGGGGCGGCGCTCTCGCCGGAGCAGGCCGAGGCCGCGGCGTCCTTGCGCGCGCATGTCGCCAAGGGCGCTTTTGCGAGCGTGCTTCTCGACGGCGTTACGGGGTCGGGCAAGACGGAAGTCTATTTCGAGGCGGTGGCCGAGGCGCTGGCGCGCGGGCGGCAGGCATTGATCCTTCTTCCCGAGATCGCGCTCACCAACCAGTTTCTCGACCGCTTCGAGGCGCGCTTCGGCGTCAAGCCGGCGGAATGGCATTCGGACCTTTCGACCAAGGAGCGCATTCGCGTCTGGCGCGGCGTCGCGGAAGGCCGCGCCCGCGTCGTCGTCGGCGCGCGTTCGGCGCTTTTCCTGCCTTTCCCCGAGCTCGGGCTCATCGTCGTCGATGAAGAACATGAAGCCGCCTTCAAGCAGGAAGACGGGGTTGCCTATCATGCGCGCGACATGGCCGTGGTCCGGGCATCGATCGGCGGCTTTCCGATCGTCCTGAGTTCGGCGACGCCTTCGCTCGAAACCGTCGTCAATGCGGAACAGGGCCGGTACGACCGTGTTGCGCTGCCGCAGCGGCATGGCGCCGCCGAGCTTCCGAGCATCGAAGCGATCGACATGCGCGAGACGCCGCCCGAACGCGGCCGCTGGCTCGCGCCGAAGCTCGTGGCGGAAATTGCGACGGCGCTTGCCGCGGGCGAGCAGGCGATGCTGTTTCTGAACAGGCGCGGCTATGCGCCGCTGACGCTGTGCAGGACATGCGGGCACCGCATCGAATGTCCGCAATGCTCAAGCTGGCTTGTCGAGCATCGTTTCCGGCGCGAGCTCGTCTGCCATCATTGCGGCTATACGGCACCGGTGCCGAAGGCTTGCCCTTCATGCGGCGCGGTCGATTCGCTTGTCGCCTGCGGGCCGGGCGTCGAGCGCATCGCGGAGGAAGTGGCGGAGATTTTTCCTGAAGCGCGCGTGGCCCTTCTCTCCAGCGACAATCACCGGGGGCCGCTCTCTCATGCCGAAGCCTTCCGCGCCATCGAGGCGAGAGAGGTCGACATCATCGTCGGTACGCAGATGGTGGCGAAGGGACATCATTTCCCATGGCTCACCGTCGTCGGCGTGGTCGATGCCGATCTCGGCCTTGAAAACGGCGACCTGCGCGCGGCCGAACGCACCTTCCAGCTTTTGCAGCAGGTGGCCGGACGCGCGGGGCGGGCGGAACGGCCGGGTCGCGTCTATCTCCAGACCTATATGCCCGAGCACAGCGTCATGCGGGCGCTGGTCGCGGGCGACCGGGACGCCTTCCTGAAGCGCGAGGCGGAGGCGCGCGAGCGGGTGAAGCTGCCGCCTTACGGGCGGCTTGTCGGCGTCGTCGTCTCCTCGGCCGACGCGGCGCTGGCGCAGAAATGGGCCCGCGAACTGGCGCGCGCCGTGCCGCGCGCCGAGGATGTTGCGGTGCTGGGGCCCGCGCCCGCGCCGCTGGCGCTTCTGCGCGGGCGGACGCGGCTTCGCTTCCTCGTCAAAGCCTCGCGCGGCGTCAATGTGCAGGCCTATATGCAGGCCTGGCTCGGCGCGGTGAAGGTGCCGGCCGCCGTGCGTGTTTCGGTCGATATCGACCCCTATAGTTTTCTGTGAGCTAAAATTGCCCAAAATGCCGCATCTCCGCCATTTCGCGGCCCATGATGTTGCGCTGCCAATAGGCATGTGTTACCTAACGCGCGGCCTAGGGGGCGGCCGGTTGATGCAGGCCCTTGCTGGCTAAAATAAGCTAACGATTTCAAATAGTTGGCGTAGCGCTTCAGAAGACGGCGCGGCCATTTTCACGGTAACGCAGGCGAGCCCTCCATTGGCATCCGAACATCTCGTTTCAGGCATGGCCGGCCGGTACTCAACGGCGCTCTTCGAGCTTGCCGAGAGCGAAGGCTCGCTCGACGCCGTCGCGGCCGATCTTGCCAGCATCCGCAAGCTTCTCGACGAAAGCGACGACCTGCGCCGCCTGGTGCAGAGCCCGGTTTTCGGCGCTGACGAACAGTCCAAGGCCTTCGGCGCGATTCTCGACCGCGCGGGCATCAAGGGCACCGTCGCCAATTTCGTCGGCCTCGTGATCCGCAATCGCCGGCTCTTCGCGCTGCCGGACATGATCCGCGGCTTCACGCATCTGCTGGCCGCCAAGCGCGGCGAGATGTCGGCCGACGTGACCTCCGCCCATCCGCTCTCGGATGCGCAGCTCCAGAGCCTCAAGCAGTCTCTCAAGGCCGCGACGGGCCGCGACGTGCAGATCAATACGAAGGTCGATGGCGGGTTGCTTGGCGGCCTTATCGTCAAGGTCGGCAGCCGCATGATCGATTCTTCGCTCAAGACCAAACTCATCTCTCTTAAGCTTGCCATGAAAGAGGCTTCCTGATGGACATTCAGGCTGCGGAAATTTCCGCAATCCTCAAGCAGCAGATCAAAGGATTCGGCGCAGAGGCGCAGGTTTCCGAGATCGGCCAGGTGCTCTCCGTCGGCGACGGCATTGCCCGCGTCTACGGTCTCGACAACGTCCAGGCGGGCGAAATGGTCGAGTTCCCTGGCGGCGTCCGGGGCATGGCGCTGAACCTTGAAAGCGACAATGTCGGCGTCGTCATCTTCGGCAACGACCGCGACATCAAAGAAGGCGACACGGTGAAGCGCACCGGGTCCATCGTGGACGTTCCGGTCGGCAAGGGTCTCCTCGGCCGCGTCGTCGATCCGCTGGGCAACCCCATCGACGGCAAGGGTCCGATCGTTTCGACGGAGCGCCGCCGCGTGGACGTCAAGGCGCCGGGCATCATCCCGCGCAAATCGGTGCATGAGCCGATGCAGACGGGCCTCAAGGCCATCGACGCGCTGATCCCGATCGGCCGCGGCCAGCGCGAGCTGATCATCGGCGACCGTCAGACCGGCAAGACCGCCATCGCCATCGACGCGATCCTCAATCAGAAGCCGCTGAACCAGGGCAACGACGAAGGTCAGAAGCTTTATTGCATCTACGTCGCCATCGGCCAAAAGCGCTCGACGGTCGCGCAGATCGTGAAGACGCTGGAAGAAAACGGTGCGCTTCAGTACACGATCATCGTGGCGGCGACTGCGTCCGATCCGGCGCCGTTGCAGTTCCTGGCGCCGTTCGCAGGCTGCACCTTCGGCGAATATTTCCGCGACAACGGCATGCATGGCCTCGTCGTTTATGACGATCTTTCCAAGCAGGCCGTCGCCTACCGCCAGATGTCGCTGCTGCTGCGCCGTCCGCCGGGACGCGAAGCCTATCCGGGCGACGTCTTCTATCTGCATTCCCGCCTTCTCGAGCGCGCTGCGAAGCTCAACGACGAGAACGGCAAGGGTTCGCTCACGGCTCTGCCGATCATCGAGACGCAGGCGAACGACGTGTCGGCCTACATCCCGACCAACGTGATTTCGATCACGGACGGCCAGATCTTCCTTGAAACGGACCTCTTCTATCAGGGCATCCGTCCGGCGGTGAACGTCGGTCTGTCGGTGAGCCGCGTCGGTTCGTCGGCGCAGATCAAGGCGATGAAGCAGGTTGCCGGCAAGATCAAGGGCGAGCTCGCGCAGTACCGCGAAATGGCGGCCTTCGCTCAGTTCGGCTCCGATCTCGACGCCGCGACGCAGCGCCTTCTCAACCGCGGTTCGCGCCTGACCGAGCTTCTGAAGCAGAAGCAGTTCTCGCCGCTCAAGGTCGAAGAGCAGGTCGTCGTGATCTATGCCGGCGTCAACGGCTATCTCGACAAGCTGCCCGTCTCCGATGTCGGTCGCTACGAAGAAGAACTGCTGCGCTCGGTTCGCACGAGCCATGCGGGCATTCTCGACGCGATCCGCACCGAGAAGCAGATTTCGAACGACACCGAAGCGAAGTTGAAGTCGGTTGTCGAAGGTTTCTCCAAGGCATTCGCCTGAGCATAGGCAAACGCGGGTAAAGGCGAATGGCGAGCCTCAAAGACCTACGAAACCGCATCGCGAGCGTGAAAGCGACGCAGAAGATCACCAAGGCGATGCAGATGGTCGCCGCGGCGAAGCTGCGCCGCGCGCAGGAGGCCGCTGAAGCCGCGCGCCCCTATGCGCAGCGGATGGACCGGGTGCTTGCCAATCTCGCAGCCGGCATGGCCGGACGCGCTGATGCGCCGAAGCTTCTTGCGGGCACCGGCAAGGATCAGGTTCACCTTGTCATCGTTGCGACCGCCGATCGCGGTCTTTGCGGCGGCTTCAACTCGTCGATCTCGCGTCTCGCGCGCGAGCACATCTACAAGCTGATCCGCGACGGCAAGACGGTGAAGATCATGACCGTCGGCCGCAAGGGGCGCGATGCGCTGAAGCGGCTCTTCGGCGACAAGATCATCAAGAGCGTGGAGTTCACGGGCGTTCGCCGGATGGGCTTTGCGCAGGCGGAAGAAGTCGCCGGCACGGTGCTCGATCTTTTCGAAGCAGGCGAATTCGACGTTGCGACGCTTTTCTATTCGAAGTTCCAGAACGTCGTGACGCAGATCCCGACCGCGCAGCAGCTCATTCCGGCGAGCGTGCCGGCGGGTGCCGATGCCGGCGTCGATCTCGGCGGCGCCGTCTATGAATATGAGCCCGACGAGGCCGAGATCCTGAAGGACCTGCTGCCGCGCAATCTGACGGTGCAGATTTTCCGGGCCCTGCTCGAGAACGTTGCCGGCGAATTCGGCGCGAAGATGTCCGCGATGGACAATGCGACGCGCAACGCGGGCGACATGATCAAGAAACTGAACATCACCTACAACCGTTCGCGTCAGGCGATGATCACCAAAGAACTCATCGAAATCATTTCGGGCGCTGAAGCCCTCTAAAGATACGCCCCTTGCGGGGAAGATGAAGGACAATGCCATGAGCAATGCAGTCGGCAAGATCGCCCAGGTTATCGGCGCCGTCGTGGACGTCGAGTTCCCCGACAATCTGCCCGCCATTCTGAACGCGCTGGAAGTGACCAATAACGGTCAGCGCCTGGTTCTCGAAGTGGCGCAGCACCTCGGCGAGAATACGGTTCGCGCCATCGCCATGGACACGACCGAAGGCCTGACCCGCGGCGACGAAGTGCGCGACACGGGCGCGGCGATTTCTGTGCCGGTTGGCGAAGGCTGCCTCGGCCGCATCATCAACGTCATCGGCGAGCCGGTTGACGAAGCGGGTCCGGTGAAGTTCGAGACGAAGCGCGAAATCCACCAGGACGCGCCTGCCTTCGTCGAGCAGTCGACCGAAGCCGAAATGCTCGTCACTGGCATCAAGGTCGTCGATCTGCTCGCGCCTTATGCGCGCGGCGGCAAGATCGGCCTCTTCGGCGGCGCCGGCGTCGGCAAGACGGTTCTCATTCAGGAACTCATCAACAACATCGCCAAGGCGCATGGCGGCTATTCGGTCTTCGCCGGTGTCGGCGAGCGCACGCGCGAAGGCAACGACCTCTATCACGAGATGATCGAGTCGGGCGTGAACAAGGACCCGCATGAGAATAACGGCGATACGACCGGTTCGAAGTGCGCTCTCGTGTTCGGCCAGATGAACGAGCCGCCGGGAGCGCGCGCCCGCGTCGCTCTGACGGGTCTCACCGTCGCCGAGCATTTCCGCGACAAGGGCCAGGACGTGCTCTTCTTCGTCGACAACATCTTCC
>JARLIS010000015.1 GCA_031291615.1 Parvibaculum sp. | reverse complement strand
GGATGAAGCCAAGCAGGAGTTGGCAGAAGTCGTCGGCTTCCTCAAGAATCCGCTGATTTATGGCCGCCTTGGCGCCAGGATTCCAAAGGGAGTTCTACTTGTAGGGCCGCCTGGGACAGGCAAGACATTACTCGCGCGCGCCGTCGCGGGCGAAGCGAACGTGCCGTTCTTCACGATTTCGGGCTCCGACTTCGTCGAGATGTTCGTCGGCGTCGGCGCGAGCCGCGTGCGCGACATGTTCGAGCAGGCCAAGAAGAACGCGCCCTGCATCATCTTCATCGACGAAATCGATGCGGTTGGCCGTCATCGCGGTGCCGGTCTCGGCGGCGGCAATGACGAGCGCGAGCAGACGCTGAACCAGCTCCTCGTGGAGATGGACGGCTTCGAGCCCAACGAGGGCATCATCCTGATCGCAGCGACCAACCGTCCCGACGTTCTCGATCCGGCGCTATTGCGTCCGGGCCGCTTCGACCGTCAGGTCGTGGTGCCGAACCCCGACGTCGTCGGCCGCGAGAAGATCCTGAAGGTTCACATGAAGAAGGTGCCGCTGGCGCCGGACGTCGATGCGCGCACGCTGGCGCGCGGCACGCCCGGCTTCTCGGGCGCCGATCTTGCGAACCTCGTCAACGAGGCCGCGCTGATGGCAGCGCGTCGCGGCAAGCGTCTCGTCACCATGTCGGAGTTCGAGGACGCCAAGGACAAGGTGATGATGGGCGCCGAGCGTCGCTCGATGGTGATGAGCGAGGAGGAAAAGCGCCTCACCGCCTATCACGAAGGCGGACATGCGCTCGTCGCGCTCAACATGCCGGCGTCGGACCCCGTTCACAAGGCGACGATCATTCCGCGCGGACGTGCGCTCGGCATGGTGATGCGCCTGCCGGAACGCGACCAGATTTCGGTGACGCGCGAAAAGCTCAAGGCCGACCTTGCGGTCGCCATGGGCGGACGCATCGCGGAAGAGGTGATCTTCGGTCACGATAAGGTGACGTCCGGCGCTTCCTCCGACATTGCGATGGCGACGAAGCTCGCCAAGGCGATGGTGACGCGCTGGGGCATGAGCGACAAGCTCGGTCCGCTCGCCTATCACGAGAACGAGGAAGAAGTGTTCCTCGGCCACTCCGTCTCGCGCCAGCAGAACATGTCGGAAGAGACGCAGCGCGCCATCGACGGCGAAGTGCGCCGCATCGTCGAGGAAGGCTATGCGACGGCGAAGCAGGTCATCACGGACCATCTCGACCAGCTTCACATGATCGCCAAGGGCCTGCTCGAATATGAAACGCTTTCGGGCGACGAGATCAAAGGCATCCTCCGGGGCGAGCCGCCGGTGCGCAATCTCGGCGAGCCGGTGAAGCCGGAAGCCGGGCCGATCTCCTCGGTGCCGAAATCTGGTCGTCCTGCCGAGCCCGGCCCCGGCATCACGCCGGAACCGCTCGGAACGTAAGCGGGCGCTGAATGCAGGAATTGGAAGGGGAGGCTAATCGGAGCCTCCCCTTTTTCATTCTGGAGCTTCCCGGCCCTGTCGTTTCTTTTCTTTCCTGCGGTCAGGCGTGGAGGCGGACCGGCAGCGTTGCGTAGCCGCGCACGAAGTTGGAGCGGACGCGCTCCGGCTCGGCCGTGACTTCGAGCCGCTTGAAACGCGGCAGGATTTCCTCCCAGAGAATGCGGAGTTGGAGTTCGGCAAGGCGATTGCCGACGCAGCGGTGAATGCCGAAGCCGAAGGACAGATGCTGGCGGGGCCGCGCGCGGTCGATGATGAAGCTCTCGGGGCTCTCGATCACTTCTTCGTCGCGATTGCCCGACAGGTACCACATCACGACCTTGTCTCCCTTGCGGATCGTCTTGCCGCCGAGTTCGGTGTCGGCGAGGGCGGTGCGGCGCATGTGCGGGAGCGGCGTCTGCCAGCGGATGATTTCCGGCACGGCGCTGTGGACAAGCTCGGGATCGGCCCGGAGCTTCGCCAGTTCGCCGGGGTTCTCGTGAAAGGCGAGCACGCCGCCCGACATGGAGTTCCGCGTCGTGTCGTTGCCGCCGACGATGAGCAGCAGCACGTTGCCGAGATATTCCTCAGGCGTCATGTTTCGCGTTGCGGGCGAATGGGCGAGCATGGAGATGAGGTCCGGTTTTGGATCGGCGTTGACGCGTTCATTCCACAGCTTCTGGAAGTAACCGGCGCATTCGAGGAGTTCCTGCATGCGCTGATCCCAACTGTCGACGATGCCGCCGCCGGGCGCCGCCGTCGTCACGTCGGACCAGCGCGTGAGTTTGCGGCGCTCTTCGAAGGGGAAATCCAGAAGCGTCGCGAGCATCTGCGTCGTCAGCTCGATCGAGACGCGGTCGACCCAATCGAAGGTTTCGCCCACGGGCAGGCCGTCGAGGACATGGACGATACGCTCGCGGATCGTGCCTTCGAGCCTGGCCAGGTTGCTGGGCGCGACGATGGGGCTCACGGCTTTCCGCTGCTCGTCGTGGCGCGGCGGATCCATGGCAATGAAGTTGGGCAGCTTGACGCCGCCGTCGCCGTCGCGGTTCTGGATATTGTCGTCGATGACGATGCCGCCGAGGCCGGCCTCCGACGAAAATATCTGGTGGTTCGTATCGACATGCATGATGTCGTTGTATTTGGTGATGGACCAATAGGGGCCATAAGCGCTTTCGGCGCAGTAGTGGACAGGATCTTCCTCGCGCAGCCGCTTGAAATAGTCGCAGACCGTGTCGCGGTAGTAGAGATCGGGATCGCTCACGTCGATCTTGTCGAGCGGCATGCTGCGCGCTTTGTCCAATTCCAGCGTTTCGATGGTCATTCTTTCTCTCCCCGGAGGCGCTTCGCCAGCTATTGAGTAAAATATCAATAGCTATTGAGCGAAAAGTCAATATGGGTCGGAAAAACCCAGGCCCCGCCTCGCCTTGAGCGCCGCCGCGAGGCTATACTTTTCGCCGGAAAACAAGCGATTCCCTTCAGGACGTGTCTGCTCGTGACGACAAAGATCAAAGCCCGAAGAACCCGGCTTTTGCCCGGGGAGCGCAGGGCGCAACTGACGCATTGCGCCGTCGCAGCCCTGGCCGAACACGGGGTGGCGCGGGCGACGCATTCTCATGTCGCGGAACGGGCCGGCGTTTCCGTCTCGGCCGTCCATTCCTATTTCCGCACGCGAGACGATCTCGTTTCGGCTGCGCTTGGCGAGGTCGAGGCCTATCTTCTGGAGATCGTGTCCGACTCGCTTGGCGGATCGCGGCCCGTTTATGATGCGCTGGTTTTGCTCGCCACGCGCTTTGCGCAGGATGCGCGCGAAAAGCCGGACGTCATAAAGGTCTGGCTCGACTGGAGCACCGGCGTGCGCGCCGATGTCTGGCCGCGCTATCTCGCCGTTCTGGATCGGTTGCACGAAATGGCCCAGAAGGTTTTCGCGCGGGGGAAGCGCGAGGGACTTCTTGCAGACGGCCTCAATCTGCGGGCTGCGGCGCGACTCTATATCGGCGGCGGGCATACTGTGGCGCTGATGCAGTTTGCGGGTGTGAGCAGGCGGGAGCTCGATGCCTTCATAGACCAGCTGGTGAGGTGCGACCTGGGCATCGGAATGGACGTGAAGGTTCATGGCTAGCCGGATCGACGGCGCTTTTTCGGCGGATAGTTCCAGGCCCTTCAGATCCCGGAGAGAATGATGCGGACCCTGCGATTGCTGCCCGGATTGGTTCTGACGGCGCTGTTGCTCGCCGGATGTGCGACGCCTCAGGCCGTCGCGGAACATGGTGCGGCGGCGGCGGTGGCGGCGGAACGGCCCTTCTTCGTTCAGCCGGAGCGCATGGCGGCGAAGCGGGTCATTGCTGCGACCGCGCCCGTCTACCTCGTTTTCATCGGCGACTCGATCACGCAGAATTTCGAGAAACAGTCGGCAATCGCAGCGGAGAACTACAAGCCGGTCTGGGACAGGTTTTATGGCGGCCGCCATGCGCTCAATCTCGGCTACGGGATGGACACGACGGGCGCAGCGCGCTGGCGCTTCTCAGAGGGAGAGCTTGACGGGCTTGCGCCGAAACTTGCGGTCGTGCTCATCGGCACCAACGACACCAATCTCGGGCGGAGCGCCGAGGCGACGGCGGCGGGCGTCGAAGCGGTAGTGGGCGACATTCGCGCGCGGCTGCCGAAGGCGAAGACCCTTCTTATCGGCATCCTGCCGAGCGGGCGGTCGGCGGCGAAGAGCAAAGCGGATCGGGAGGTCAATGCGCGGCTTGCGATGCGCTATGCGCAAAGCGATGCCGTCACCTATTTCGATGCAGGTTCCGTCTTCTTGAAGGGTGGCAAGCTCGACACATCGCTCTATGTCGCGGAGGCGGAGGGTGCGCTTCATCCCGATGCGCGGGGGCAGGCGGCGCTGGCGGCGGCGATCGAGCCGTTCATTGCCAAGGCTCTCGGGGATCGTGCTAGAAACGGGCCATGACAGGCGCAATCGGAATATTCGGCATCGTCAACATCACGTCGGATTCTTTTTCCGACGGGGGCCGGTTTCTCGCGCCCGATGCGGCCATTGCGCAGGCGCGGAGGCTCGTTGCCGAGGGAGCCGACGTCATCGATCTCGGGCCAGCCTCCAGCAATCCCGACGCGGCGCCCGTATCGCCCGAGGAAGAAATCCGCCGCATCGCGCCCGTGATCGACGCGCTTCAGTCGGACGGCATCACCCTGTCGATCGACAGCTACCAGCCGGAGACGCAGCTTTATGCGCTTCGGCGCGGCGTTGCCTTCCTGAACGACATCAGAGGCTTTCCCGAGGCGTCGCTCTATCCGGCGCTCGCCGCATCCTCCGCAAAATTCGTCGTCATGCATTCGATCCAGAGCGGGCAGGCCGACCGCCGCGCCGCGCCCGAGGGCGACATCGTCGCGCATGTCATTCGTTTCTTCGAGGCGCGCGTTGCGGCGCTGGCGGCGGCGGGCATCGACCCTGCGCGGCTCGTGCTCGATCCGGGCATGGGATTTTTCCTCGGCGACACGCCCGCGCCGTCGCTTGCGGTGCTCGCCCGGCTCGGCGAGATCAAGGCGCGTTTCGGCCTGCCGGTTCTCGTTTCGGTGTCGCGGAAGTCGTTTTTACGAAAGTTAACGGGCCGGGGCCCCGGCGAGGCGGGCGCAGCTTCCCGCGCCGCGGAACTGATTGCGGCGCAGAACGGGGCCGATTTCATCCGCACCCATGAGCCCGCGCCTCTCAGGGACGCGCTTGCCGTGTGGGCGGCGCTGAAAGATTCAGCAAGAAATCGTTAACTCACCTTTTGCGATAAGGCCCTATATTACCGCGCGTTATTGAGACATGGCCGGGGAGAAGCCGGACTGTCGACCAGATGCGAGATCGGGATTCATGACACGCAAGTATTTCGGCACCGACGGCATTCGCGGCAAGGCGAATGAAGGCGCGATGACGGCGGAGACGGCGCTGCGCGTCGGCATGGCCGCAGGCCTCGTTTTCCGCCGCG
This sequence comes from Parvibaculum sp., assembly GCA_031291615.1. Lineage (GTDB taxonomy): Bacteria > Pseudomonadota > Alphaproteobacteria > Parvibaculales > Parvibaculaceae > Parvibaculum. The sequence goes on along the minus strand of JARLIS010000015.1, from coordinate 20,410 downwards.
GCGAACATCGCCATCGCGTCGTCATCGGCAAGGATACGCGCCTGTCGGGCTATATGCTGGAACCGGCACTGACGGCCGGCTTCACCTCGATGGGCATGGATGTGTTTCTTTTCGGCCCGCTGCCGACGCCCGCCGTCGCGATGCTGACGCGCTCGCTCCGCGCCGATCTCGGCGTGATGATCTCCGCCTCGCATAATTCGTTCGAGGATAACGGGATCAAGCTGTTCGGGCCGGACGGCTTCAAGCTGTCGGACGATGTCGAGCTCGAAATCGAGCATCACATGGATAACGGGCTTTCGCGCCAGCTTGCGGGTCCGCGCGATCTCGGCCGCGCCAAGCGCATCGACGATGCGCAGGCGCGCTATATCGAACATGTGAAGCATACGTTCCCGCGCGACCTGACGCTGGAGGGGTTGCGCATCGTCATCGATTGCGCGAACGGCGCCGCCTACAAGGTCGCGCCCGCCGTGCTTTACGAGCTTGGCGCGGAAGTCGTGACGGTGGGGACGGAGCCGGACGGTTTCAACATCAACGATGAAGTGGGCTCGACCGCGCCGCAGCGCATGTGCGCGACCGTGCGCGAGCGCCGTGCCGATATCGGCATCGCGCTCGACGGCGATGCCGACCGCGTCATCATCTGCGACGAGACGGGACGCATCGTCGATGGCGACCAGATCATGGCGCTCATTGCGCGGCACTGGAAGAATATGGGCAAGCTGTCGGCGCCCGGCGTGGTGGCGACCGTCATGTCCAATCTCGGGCTTGAGAGATTCCTCGACACGCTCGGCCTCGGCCTTGTGCGCACGCAGGTCGGCGACCGCTATGTCGTCGATTACATGCGCACGCATGGCTACAATGTCGGCGGCGAGCAGTCGGGCCATATCGTGCTCAAGGATTTCTCGACCACGGGCGACGGGCTTATCGCGGCCTTGCAGGTGCTTGCCGTATTGAAGGCGGGCAATGTGCCGGTGTCGAAGCTCTGCCGTCTTTTCGAACCTTTGCCGCAGCTTCTGCGCAATGTGCGGTTCAAGAACGGCGAGCCGCTGAAGGAGAAAGACGTCGTCGCGGCCATCGAGGAAGGCACGGCGCGGCTCGGCCAGAAAGGCCGTCTCGTCATCCGCAAATCCGGCACCGAACCCCTGATCCGCGTGATGGCGGAGGGCGACGACGAAGCGCTGGTCAAGTCCGTGGTCGGCGACATCGTCACGGCGATCGAGAGCCACGCGGCGTGATGCTCGGTTCCGGCGCTGCGCAGCGCGGCCGCGTTCTCATCATCGCGGGATCGGATTCCGGCGGCGGCGCCGGCATTCAGGCCGACATCAAGACGGTGACGGCGCTTAGCGGCTATGCCATGACGGCGGTGACGGCGATCACCGTTCAGGACACGCTCGGCGTTCACGGCATTCACGAAATCCCCGTCGACATCGTGCGCGCGCAGATCCGCGTCGTGCTCGACGATATCGGCGCTGACGCCGTGAAGACCGGCATGCTGCATTCGGTCGAGATCATCGAGGCGGCGGCGGAGGAAATTTCCGCACGCGCGCCGGATGCCGCGCTCGTCGTCGATCCGGTGATGATCGCCAAGGGCGGCGCATCGCTTTTGCAGGGCGATGCGGTTGCGGCGATGAAGCGGGCGCTCATACCGCTCGCAACGCTGGTGACGCCCAATGCGCCGGAAGCCGAAGCGCTGACGGGCCGCAAAATCGTCGATCTCGACAGCCAGAAGGCAGCGGCCGACGCGCTGCTCGGGCTCGGCTGCGAGGCCGTGCTCGTCAAGGGCGGGCATATTGCGGGCGCGACCATATTCGACGTGCTGGCGACGCATGAGACGCTTGAGGTCATGTCGAGCCCGCGCCTCGAAACGCCGCATACGCATGGCACGGGCTGCACGCTCGCTTCGGCCATCGCCGCTTTTCTTGCGCAGGGTGCGGAGCTCAGGGATGCGGTCGAGGCCGCGCGCGACTATGTGCATGAAGCAATCCGCACCGCGCCCGGCTTCGGCAAGGGACATGGGCCGCTCAATCATGGACATACCGTTCGCCGCGATATGGAAGACGACGAGGACGAAGACTAGAGCGCGGAAGCGCGCGGATTTCGTCTGAAGACCATTCCGGCATCAGGGGCAACGGAGCCGCCCGCCTTGCACTTGAAATGGGGCTCTGTAATCTGTCGCGGAAATTCAGCCGGAGACAGACGATGAAAGCGATCATCTATCAGGTCGATGCCTTTGCGGACCGCGCGTTCGAGGGAAATCCTGCCGCCATTGTGCCGCTTGAGGCCTGGCTCGATGACGCATTGATGCAGGCGATCGCGGCGGAGAACAATCTGGCCGAGACGGCTTTCTTCGTGAAGGAGGGCGGGGCGTTTGGCTTGCGCTGGTTCACGCCCGCCGTCGAGGTGCCGCTCTGCGGCCATGCGACGCTCGCCTCGGCACATGTGATCTTCAAGCATCTCGGCCATGCGGCGGCTGATATTCAATTCGAGACGAAGAGCGGTCGGCTGACGGTCAAGCGCGAGGGCGATCTTCTCGCCATGGATTTTCCGGCCGACGTCGCCAAGCCTTGTCCGATGCCGGAGGGTCTCGCCGAGGCGATCGGCGCGAAGCCCGTGTTGACGCTCAAGGGCACGAAGCTGATGGCGCTGTTCGATCGTCCGGCGGATGTCGCGGCGCTCGATCCCGACATGGCGCGGCTCAAGAAGCTGCTTGTGGGGCTTGGCGGTCTCGGGCTCATCTGCACGGCGGCGGGCGATGCCGGTTCGGGCTTCGATTTCGTGTCGCGCTTCTTCGCGCCCGCGCATGGCATTGATGAAGATCCGGTGACGGGCAGCGCGCATTGCATGAGCGTGCCCTATTGGGCGAAGAAGCTCGGCAAGGCGGATCTCCTGGCGCGTCAGATTTCCAAGCGCGGCGGCACGCTCTGGTGCACGCAGGCGGGCGAGCGCGTCATCATGCGCGGGCGCTGCGTCGACTACCTGAAGGGCGAGATCGAGGTGTGATCCTTCCCGTCATTGCGAGCGGAGCGAAGCAGCGACGCATTGATTACGCCGCCACGGTGTTTCCATCGAGTTCGTAGACGGCATCGTGAAGCTGCTTCAGCGTCGAGCGGTGACCGACCGAGATGACAGTCGGCTTCGGCGACAGGCGGTCGATGATGCGGTAGAGCCCGGCTTCCGAGGCTTCATCGAGCGCCGATGTGCCTTCGTCGAGGAAGATCATGTCGGGTTTCTGAATCAGTATGCGCGCGAAGGCGAGGCGCTGCTGTTCGCCGACGGAGAGGCGTTGCGACCAGTTGTCCTCGCGGTCGAGTTCCGATGCAAGCGCCGCGAGGCCGACCGTCTTCAGCGCCTCGGCGAGCATGGCGTCGGTCGTGCCTGCCGGTTCGTAGGGGTAGAGCACCGCCTGCCGCAAGCTGCCGAGAGGAATGTAAGGCTTCTGCGGCAGGAAGAGCGGGCGCTTTGCCGATGTCGTGATGTGGCCGCGGCCGAAGGGCCAGAGGCCGGAAATCGCGCGCAACAAAGTGGATTTGCCCGCTCCTGTCGGCCCCATGACAAGAAGGCTTCCGCTCGCGGGTACTTCGAGATGGAGGCCGGGACGGAGCGGCGCGCCGCTCGGCAGATCGAGGTCGAGACCGGCGACGGCAAGGCCGCCCGCGGCGGCATGATCGATTTCGATAGAAGGCTTCAAATGCTCGATTTCGCCGGCGCGATGGGCGAATTGCGTGAGACGGGCCATGACGGCCTGAAGCTGGGCGATGTCCTCATATGAATTCACGATGAAGGAAAGCGAGGTCTGCACCTGATCGAAAGAGTTTGCGATCTGCTGCACGCCGCCGAACTGGATCGCCTTGCCGAAATATTTCGGCGCGGCGACGAGATAGGGAACGATGATGGCGATCTGCGTATAGCCCGACGTCATGACGATGAGGCGCATGCGCCGCTTCAGCAATGCGATGAAATTGCCGAAGACATTGCCGAAGCGCTGGTTCAGCACGTCGCGCTCATGCGGCTCGCCCTTGTAGAAGGCGATGCTTTCGGAGTTTTCGCGCAGGCGCACCAGGCTGTAACGAAAATCGGCTTCGTAGCGCTGCTGGTTGAAGGTGAGGCCGATCAGCGGGCGGCCGATCTTCATGGTCATCCATGTGCCGATGCCCGCATAGAGGATCGCGCCGACGGCGGCGTAGCCGGGAATGGTGATGCTGCCCAGCGCGCCGAGCGGAATGGTGATCGGTCCGGACAGCGTCCACAAAATGAAGATGAAGGAGAAGAAGGTGACGACCGAGCTGAGAAGCCCGACGGTGAGGTTCAGAATCTGATCGGTGAAGAGGCGCAGGTCGTCGGCGATGCGCTGGTCGGGGTTGTCGGTCTCGCCCGAAAGCTGCATCCGGTAATAGGTGTTGTTGGCGAGCCAGCGCGTGACGTATTTGTCGGTCAGCCAGCGCCGCCAGCGGATCTGCAACATCTGCGTGATGTAGAAGGTGAGGAGCGCGGTCGAGAGCCAGACGACGGCGAAGCCGCAGAAGAGCCAGAGTTCGTGGAAGAAGAGCGGCCCGTCATAGTCCTGAAGCGCGTTGTAGAAGGTGCCGTACCACTGGTTCAGCCAGACGTTGAGATAGACCTGAAACAGGTTCAGCACGACGATGCCGATGGCGAAGGTGCTGGCGCTCCATTTTTCCTCCGATGACCAGTAGGGCCTGGTCAGTTCCCAGGCATCGCGGAAGAAGCGGCGTTCGATACGAGGCATTCGGGGCTCTCCGTCAGGCGGGATTCGCCGGCTCAGTCTAGCGGGCGGCGAGGGCCGGCGAAGCTGGGAGTGCCTTACATTTTGGTCATTTCGGTCATTTGGCGAGCTTATGCGCCGTTATGCATGTGCAACCCAGCCTCGCCAGGTGAACGCCGCGAAGAACATCTCCGGGTCGGAAAAACCCCCGTCCCTCAGGATGTCTTCGTCCTTCTCCTGGTCGAACAGATCCAGATTATTCGCCACCGAATCGCGCGCCCCGGCCGCCTGCTGCGGATCGACGCCGGAGGCGACCGCATAGGCGGCATAGCGCTCCAGCCAGGCCGGTCTCGATGACGGGTTCTGCGGAAAGCTGCTATGCGCGGCGACGAAGGGGGCGCCGGGCTTCAGGCGATCATGAATGGCCCGCACCGTCCGCGCTCGCGTCGCAGCGTCGAGAAAATGCAGGGTGAGGAGGCAGGTCGCCGCATCGAACGGACCCTTCGGCGCATCGTCGATGTAACCCTGCACCAGTTCGACGCGGCTCATCAGCGGTCCGAGCGTCCGCTCGGCCACTTCCAGCATCGGCAAAGCAGGGTCCACCCCGACAAAACTCCAGCCGGGGTGCGCCGAAGCGAGCGCCTTGAGCTCCAGCCCTCCGCCCGCGCCCAGGACAAGCACGCGCGCATCGGCCGGCGCTCTTTCGGCCAGGAGGATCGACGTCATGGCGTGCAGCGCGTCGAAACCCGGCAGGAAGCGGCGCGGACCGTCGGCATAGTTCGCGACCGCCGCCCGATCGGAGAAGAACTTGAGGAAATCGACGCCGCCTCGTTCTGCGCTAGTGTTCATGAGCCACCGCCTTTCGATTGTTTCTGGGTATGCGGGCAAAGCGCGCATGGAAATCGGCATGCAGCGTTTTGAGGGTGATGCCGCCAAAGCGCGCCAGAAGCACGTTCTCGACCTCCTGAAAGCTGTCGGCGAGGGCGGCGTTGACCGCCTGTTCGACGAGGCAGCCCGGCGACTCCGTCCGGTTGCCGATTGCGAGCAGGCCGGGGCTGCCGAGCGCCTCATACACATCGCGCAGCGTGATCTCTTCAAGGTCGCGGGCGAGCGTCCAGCCGCCGCCATGACCCTTTTCGGACCGGACAAAGCCGCGCTCGCGCAGGCCGGCCATGATCCGCCTGACGACGACCGGATTGGTCTGCATCGCATGTGCGAGGGATTCGGATGTTGAGGGTCCTTCATGCTCGGCCATGTGCAGCAGAACGTGGAGGACGCCTGAGAGGCGGCTGTCTCTTTTCATGTAACTACAATAGTTACATGATGGGGCCGGCGCAAGGCCGAGCGCAAAAGCCCATTTGACAGGGAAACCGGGCAGGCCTATACGGGCGGCGGGCCACCTCCCCCCACCGGGAGGCATCTATCTGGAAGGGTAGTCATAAATGACCGCCATCGAGCGTCCGGCAGCACGTCCGGCTAATCCGTGCTTCTCCTCCGGTCCCTGCGCCAAGCGCCCGGGCTGGTCTCTCAAAAATCTCGAAAAAGCACAGCTCGGCCGGAGCCATCGCTCCAAGCCCGGCAAGGCGCGTTTGCTTGAAGCCATCGAAAAGACGCGGAGCGTGCTCGGCGTGCCTGCCGATTATCGCATCGGCATCGTTCCGGCGTCCGACACCGGCGCTGTCGAAATGGCGATGTGGTCGCTCCTCGGCGCACGCGGCGTCGACATGCTGGCCTGGGAGAGCTTCGGCTCCGGCTGGGTGAGCGATGTCGTGAAGCAGCTGAAGCTGAAGGACGTGCGCAAGATCGAAGCCGGTTACGGAAAGCTGCCGAACCTTGCCGAAGTCAATTTCAAGAACGACGTGGTTTTCACCTGGAGCGGCACGACCTCGGGCGTGCGCGCGCCGAATGGCGACTGGATTCCGGCGGACCGCGAAGGCCTGACGATCTGCGACGCGACGTCGGCCGCCTTCGCGCAGGACCTGCCCTGGGCGAAGCTCGACGTGACGACCTTCTCCTGGCAGAAGGTGCTGGGCGGCGAGGCCGCGCATGGCATGCTGATCCTCTCCCCGCGCGCCGTCGAACGCCTCGAAAGCTATACGCCCGCCTGGCCGATGCCGAAGATCTTCCTGATGACCAAGGGCGGCAAGCTCATTGAAGGCATCTTCAAGGGCGAGACGATCAACACGCCGTCCATGCTCTGCGTCGAGGACTATATCGATGCGCTCAACTGGTCGGAATCGATCGGCGGATTGAAGTCGCTCATCTCCCGCGCCGATGGCAATGCCGCCGTGATCGCCGAATGGGTCGAGCGTACGCCCTGGGTCGATTTCCTCGCCGAGGACGTCAATGCAAGGTCGAACACCTCGGTCTGCCTCAAGGTCGTCGATCCGCAGATCACGGCCCTGTCCGACGACGATCAGGCGGCTTTCGCCAAGAAGATCGCCGACATGCTGGACAAGGAAGGCGTTGCCTATGACATCGGCGGTTATCGCGACGCGCCGGCCGGGCTTCGCATCTGGGCGGGCGCGACCATCGAAGTCGACGACATGCGGGCGCTGATGCCCTGGCTCGACTGGGCTTTCGCTCAGGCGAAGGCCTCGCTTGCCGCCGCTGCCTGATTTCCATTTTGTATTTCAATCTTCGTAGCGGGGCGTGGAGCTTTTGAAAGCTCCCGCCCTCGTTCACCAGGAGGCTTCCATGCCCAAGGTTCTGATTTCCGACAAGCTGTCGCCCGCCGCCGTGCAGATCTTCAAGGATCGCGGCATCGAGGTCGATGTGAAGACCGGTCTCGACAAGGACGAGCTCATCAAGATCATCGGCGAGTATGACGGGCTCGCCATCCGCTCGAACACCAAGGTCACGCCGCCCGTGATCGAAGCGGCAAAGAAGCTCAAGGTCGTTGGCCGCGCCGGCATCGGCGTCGACAATGTCGATCTGCCGGCCGCCACCGCCAAGGGCATCATCGTGATGAACACGCCCTTCGGCAATTCGATCACCACGGCGGAACACGCCATCGCCATGATGTTCGCGCTTGCCCGCGACATTCCGCAGGCCAACGCCTCGACCCATGCGGGCAAGTGGGAGAAGTCGAAGTTCATGGGCGTCGAAGTGACGGCCAAGACGCTCGGCATCATCGGCTGCGGCAATATCGGCTCGATCGTCGCCGATCGCGCACTCGGCCTGAAAATGAAGGTCATCGCCTTCGATCCCTTCCTTACGCCGGAACGCGCGCTCGATCTCGGCGTCGAGAAGGTCGAGCTTGACGACCTCCTTGCGCGCGCCGACTTCATCACGCTGCACACGCCGATGACGCCGCAGACGAAGAACATTCTCAACGCGGCCAATCTCGCCAAGACCAAGAAGGGCGTCCGCATCGTCAATTGCGCGCGCGGCGGCCTCATCGTCGAAGCCGACCTCAAGGCGGCCATCGAAAGCGGCCATGTCGCGGGCGCGGCGCTCGATGTGTTCGAGGAAGAGCCGGCCAAGACCAACATCCTCTTCGGCATGGAGCAGATCATCGCGACGCCGCATCTCGGCGCCTCGACCAATGAGGCGCAGGAGAATGTGGCGCTTCAGGTCGCCGAGCAGATGGCCGACTATCTGCTGACGGGCGCGATCACTAACTCGGTCAACGTGCCGTCGATCTCGGCGGAAGAAGCGCCGAAGCTCACGCCCTTCGCGGTGCTTGCCCAGCAGCTCGGCTCCTTCGCGGGCCAGCTTACGGAAGAGGGCATCGAGGAAGTGACGCTCGAATTCGAGGGCGATGTCGCCAACATGAATACGCGCGTGCTGACCAATGCGGCGCTGACGGGGCTTCTCCGTCCGCAGCTCGAAGACGTCAACACGGTTTCGGCGCCGGTCATCGCCAAGGAACGCGGCATTCAGGTGTCGGAAGTGAAGCGCGAGCAGCGCGGCGCCTATGAGCACTATATCCGCCTCACGGTGAAAACGGGTCAGCGCGAGAAGTCGGTGGCGGGAACGGTGTTCTCGGACGGGCGTCCGCGCCTCATCCAGATCAAGGGCGTCAACATGGAAGCCGCCCTCGGCCACCACATGCTCTATGTCACGAACAAGGACAAGCCGGGCTTCATCGGCGCATTGGGCATGGTGCTCAGCAAGGCCAACATCAACATCGCCAACTTCAATCTCGGCCGCGAGAAGGCCGGCGGCGACGCGATCTGCCTCGTTGAGGTCGATGGCGATGTGCCGGCGGCGGTCGTGAAGGAAATCCAGGCGCTGCCCAATGTCGTGCAGGCGAAGGCGCTAAGCTTCTGAGAAAACCCTCACCTTCCCACGCCTTCGGCGTGGGTCCCTCCCTCTCCCAAGGGGAGAGGGGTTGAAAATAGTGCTCTCTTCCTGGCCCTCTCCCTGCGGGAGAGGGTTGGGTGAGGGGCTTCCTATTTTTTCTGCGCCGCCTCCAGCTCCGCAATGCGCCGGCGATAGGCCTCTGCATCGCCGAAGGCGACGAAGTCGCGGTACTTCTCATGCGCGCCGGCGGCCTTCTTCGCGTGCTTGATCGGGCACCAATAGGCTTCGGTGCGGGCGGCGATCTCGCGCACATAGGCGACGAGGCCGTTCGCATATGAGCAATAGGCGCAATTGAATTTTTCGAGCGCGTTCAGATAGGCGAGATGACCGCGGTCGAAGATCAGGTAGTCGGCGCGCTTCACTTTTTCCAGACCGTAGGCCGGAAAGCAGGTCGCCTGATAGACGGTCACGAACAGGTCGAGCAGCACAAGCGGCACGATCAGCGCATAGATGAAGGGCGCGGTCAGCACCACCATCGGTTTTGCGTTGAGGACATAGCGCCAGAGCCGCGTCTGCAATTCGCGGTGGCGGCGCAGGACTTCCTCCTCGAAGACCGCGCGCCCTCTTTCGAGGCCGAAGCGCAGGCCGGCGCTCTGGCGGGCGATTTCCGCTTCCAGCTCAAGCTCCGCCTCGCGGATGCGCGCCGTCAGATCGTCGATCTTCGCATTCATGGCTTCCCCTCGATCTGTGGCTTCTTCGCGCAATGCGAGATGGTGACGCCCTCCGGCAGCTTCGTCAGTTCGTCGCCGCAGGCAAAGGCGAGTTGGCCGGTCGTGAGGCCGACGGCGCGGAAGAAATCGGCGCCGGAGAGGTTTGCGCCGGAAAAATCGACGCCGCGCAGATGGGCGTAGCGGAAGATCGCGCCGGTCGCGTCGACATCGCGGAGCTTCAGGCCCTTCACATATTCGATGAGACGCAGATTTGCGCCGACGAGCTTCGCGCCGGTGAAGTCCGCGCCTTCCACGATCGCGGCGTCGAGGCGCGAATGCGATAGATCGACGCCTCTGAGGTTCGCGTTGGTGAGATCGGCGCCTGCGAGGTTGGCTTTCGCGATGACCGCGCCTTCGAGGTTCGCGCCCCGGAATTGCGTGGCCGTCAGGTCCGCTCCGCTGAGCTTGGCCTGCCGCATGTCCGCACCTTGAAGGCTTGCGAGACGGAGATAGGCCTTGTTGAAATTCGCGCCCGCCAGCGTGCAGCCGCGGCAGGCGAGGAGCGTGCGGCCGGCGTCGGCAATCATGGATTTCACCAGCGCCTTGTCGACGGGCGGCAGCGGCGCGTCCTTCGCCGCAGCGAGGCTCTTGATCAACTCGCCGATGGCGGGCGAGGGCGGGACAAGCTCCGCGTTGAGGACGCGCGGCGCGTCCATGGGCGGTCGCTGGAAGGCGGGCGGCGGCGCGGCGTAGCGGTAGGCGCCGATCAAGGTCAGGATGATGTGCAGACAGATCGACAGAACGACGGTGGTGACGAAGGCGTCGAGGCCGTTCTGCATCTCTTCGGAAATGCCGAGCGGCACGCGCGGCGTTGGATCCTCTGCGATCGTCATTTGTCGGGCAGCGGAATGAACTCCGTCTCGTTCGGGACCCGCTTGAAGCGGCCCTGCTTCCAGTCTTCCTTGGCCTGTTCGATGCGTTCCTTGCTCGAGGAGACGAAGTTCCACCAGATATGGCGCGGGCCTTCGAGCGCCGCGCCGCCGAGGAACATCAGGCGCGAGGGCTTGGTCGCCGTGACCGTGATGCGCTGGCCGGGCTTGAAGACGAGGAGCTGCGAGGCTTCGAAGCGCTTGCCCGCGAGTTCGATCTCGCCTTCCGCGACATAGATCGCGCGTTCTTCATAGTCGGGATCGAGCGGGGCTTTCGCGCCCGCCGCCAGCATCACATCGACATAGAACCAGTCGGAAAGCGTTTTCACATGCGAGGCCGCGCCGAAGGCTTGGCCCGCGATGATGCGGGCGCTGATATCGGTATCTTCGATGAGAGGCAGGCTTTCGGCGGCGAAGTGCTGGAAGCCGGGCGCGGTTTCCTCATGCGCCGCGGGCAGGGCCACCCAGCTCTGGATGCCGAAAATGCGCTGGCCGTCGCGGCGCTGCATGTCGGGTGTGCGCTCGGAATGGGCGATGCCGCTGCCGGCCGTCATCAGGTTCATGGCGCCCGGAAGAATGTCCTCGATATTGCCTTCGCTGTCGCGGTGGCGGATCGCGCCGTTGAAGAGATAGGTGACGGTGGCGAGCCCGATATGCGGATGGGGGCGCACATCCATGCCCTGACCCGGAGCTTGCGTCGCCGGGCCCATCTGGTCGAAGAAAATGAAGGGGCCGACCATGCGGCGCTTTTCATGCGGCAGCGCGCGATGGACGGAGAAGGCGCCGATGTCGCGCATGCGCGGCACGATCACGAGATCGAGCGCGTCGCAGGACTTCCTGTCGCCGAGTTCCGGATCGGTGGAGGGCTGCCAGCTCATGCTTCGCAAGGCCTTTCTCAAAAGCGGTCGTGCCTGCGGCCAGAATAGGTAATTCGCCGGTCCGGGCAACCTTCGGGATGCGTTCTTTTCCGGCGCCAAATCGCTTCCCTTCCCGTCACCAATCCGTTAGAAACTGCGAAAGCTCCCTGCCGGAAGGCACGGGGGCTTTTAGCTTGTTTGGGCGTCCCATCGCCCTCTCCTTAAGGCATTGAAATCATGGCGAATGTGGCGGTAGTCGGCTCGCAATGGGGCGACGAGGGCAAGGGCAAGATTGTGGATTGGCTGTCGGAGCGCGCCGATGTGGTGGTGCGATTCCAGGGCGGCCACAATGCCGGCCATACGCTCGTCATCGATGGGGTGACCTACAAGCTCTCTCTGCTGCCCTCCGGCGTGGTGCGCGCCGGCAAGCTCTCGGTCATCGGCAATGGCGTCGTCGTCGATCCCTGGGCGCTCGGCGCGGAAATCGCGCGGCTGAAGGAGCAGGGCGTATCGGTCACGCCGGCGAATTTGCGCATCGCCGAAAACGCCGTTCTTATCCTGCCGCTCCACCGCGAGCTCGACGAAATCCGCGAGACGTCCAATTCCGGGACGCGGATCGGCACGACGAAGCGCGGCATCGGCCCGGCCTATGAAGACAAGGTGGGCCGCCGCGCACTCCGCGTGATGGATCTCGTCGATCTCGACGCGCTGGAAGACAAGGTCGAGAAGCTGCTCGCCCATCACAATGCGCTGCGCAAGGGCCTCGGCAAGCCGCTGGTCGATTGCAAGGAGCTGACGACCGCGCTGAAAGAGGTCGCGCCCCAGGTTCTGCCTTTCATGGACACGGTATGGCGTCTCCTCGACGAGATGCGCCGCCAGGGCAAGCGAATTCTGTTCGAAGGCGCGCAGGGCACGCTGCTCGATATCGACCACGGCACCTATCCTTACGTCACCTCGTCGAACACCGTGTCGGCGCAGGCCGCCATCGGCTCCGGCATGGGGCCGTCGGCGATCCACACCGTGCTCGGCATCACCAAGGCCTATACGACACGCGTCGGCGAAGGGCCTTTCCCGAGCGAGCTCACCGACGAGGTCGGCCAGAAGCTCGGCGAGCGCGGCCGCGAGTTCGGCACCGTCACGGGGCGCAAGCGCCGCTGCGGCTGGTTCGACGCGGTGCTGGTGCGTCAGGCGATCAAGACATCGGGCATTACCGATATCGCGCTCACCAAGCTCGACATTCTGGACGGCTTCGACGAAGTGAAAATCTGCGTCGCCTATATGCTCGACGGCAAGCGCATCGACTATCTGCCGGCCTCGGCCGCGTTGCAGGCGCGCGTTGTCCCGGTCTACGAGACGCTTGAGGGCTGGAACGAAACGACCTATGGCGCGCGCTCCTGGGCGCAGCTTCCGGCGCAGGCGATCAAATATGTGCGTCATGTCGAGGAACTGATCGAGGCGCCGGTGACGCTCCTGTCGACCTCGCCCGAACGCGACGACACGATCCTGATGAAAGACCCGTTTGACGACTGAACCGCCCCAACGCCGCGCCATCTGGCCTCGCCCCGCCGGCGCCCAAATGCCCAGCGGCGCGGGCATGTATGATGTTGCGGCCGAGGTGCTTGCGCCTGCCGCGCGGTTCTCCCTGTGGGATGTCGCCGGCGCGCTTCTCGCCGGGTTTTGCGGCATGGCGGTTTCCGCCGCGATCTATCCTCTTGCGCTTCTGTTGCAGGGAGTTCCGGCGGTTGTGCTGCGCACCGTTGTCGTGTCTCCCTATCATCTGGGACGCATGGGCGTCGTCGCGGCGCTATGCGGCTATTCGGTTATTTTCCTGTTCCTGCTGTGGCGCGGGCGCAGACGCGACCTCAGCGCCGGAGAGATGGGTTTCACGGCGTTCGGATGGCGATGGCTTGCTGTCATACTGGCGCTCGCGCTTACGCTGCGTTTCGTATCCGGCGCCTTTCACCTGCTGCTTTCCGACGCCGATGTCGGCAGATCGGTCGAGATCGCCAGGGCCATGATGCCGGGCGGGCTCGGGTGGAACATTGCGACGGCGATCATGATCGTCGTCGTCGCTCCGGTCACGGAGGAACTCTTCTTCCGGGTCGCCCTTTACGGTTCGCTGACGCGATATCTGCCGCGGATCGCCGCCGCCGTGCTGTCGGTCGTCATATTCGCGGCGCTGCATACGCAATATTCGACCGCAGGCGGGTGGCTGGCTCTCGTGCTGACGGGAGACGTTGCGCTCCTTGGGGCGGGGTTGATGTGGCTCTACCTCCGAAGCGGGTCGATCTGGCCGTCCGTCATCATGCATGGGCTCAGCAATGGGATGACATTGGCGGCTTTGCTGGTTTTTCTGTCGACCCAGCCTGCTCCGATTTGAGACTCGGCCATCGTGTCGCATCGCGCAGGATCGTGAAACACTAAGTTTTTCTACAATCCCGCCGCTCTTTGTTAATGGCGAAGCGGTTAACTGCCACCATGACCAGTGGCGTGTACCAGAGATTGGAGCGACGGCTTGCCGCGCTCCTGACGCCGGACGACAAGGATGAAGCGGTGCTGCGCATCGAACTTCTTCGCGCCGTCCGTCGCGCCCACATATCTTCCGTTTTCTTCATGCCGGTCGTTGCGATCACCTGCGCCGTGCTGGACCTCAACTGGGTCGGCATCAGCCACATCTATATCTGGCTTGCGGCTGCGACCCTGACGCCTCTGCTGCCGAGAGCAGTGTTTCTGCGCATGGAGCGCGCCGCTCCCCCTCCGCAAGATGCCGGATTGTGGACGCTTCGCTGCGCGCTTGCGAGCCTGCCCATGCAGGTTGCATGGCCTTCCATGGTCGCCTTTGCGTGGATCGAGGGAGATCCGGCCAACAACGCGCTCATGGTCAGCTTTCTTTGCGCGGGCCTTGTTCTCGGCGCGACCCTGTCATCGGCGTCTCTTCCGATCGCGCTGCTGGGCGTCGCCGCCTATGTTCCGTTTCTGGCGATCTACAGGGTCGAGGTTGACGGAGGATTGTGGTGGACCGTGCCGGCGGCTCAGATCGGCTTTGGAGTGCTGATCGCGTTTCTCGCCTATAGCCTGCACAAGGTCGCCGCCGATGCGGTTCGCCAGCGTCTCAAGAACGAGCAACTGGTCAAGAGACTCGCCGATGCGAACAGCACCGCCGATCGCGCCCGCATCAGGGCGGAAGACGCCAATCGCGCCAAGAGCAATTTTCTCGCCTCGATGAGCCACGATCTGCGGACGCCGCTCAATGCCGTAATCGGATTTTCAGACCTCATCCGCAGCGGCATTCACGGGCCGCTCGCGCCAGCGCGCTATGCCGGCTACATCGAAGACATTCATAGCAGCGGCCGGCATCTCCTGAGCCTCATCAACGACATTCTCGATCTCGCCAAGGTGGAGGCGGGCGCGCGCGAATTTGAGGACAGGGAGGTTTCGCTCGGCTTTCTGGTCGAGGAGGCGCTGAATCTCGTTCATCCGCAGGCGGCGAAGGCGGAGGTCGAGCTCAAGGCGGACATCGTTCCGCAGGTCGATCTGCGTTCGGACGAGCGCGCGCTCCTGCAAATCCTCGCCAATCTTCTGTCGAACGCCGTCAAGTTCACGCGGGCCGGCGGCACCGTCACGGTTTTCACCCGCTTGAACGGCGATGGCGGGCTGATGCTGGGCGTCGAGGATACGGGCATAGGGATCGGCGCGGAGGACCTCGCGCGGGTCATGGAGCCCTATGCGCAGGTCGGCGTGGCGATCACGGTCGAAGGCCGGGGAACCGGGCTCGGTCTTCCGATCGTCAAGGGATTGGCAGAGGGGCTGGGCGGCGCTTTCAGGATCGAGAGCATGCCGGGTTCCGGCACGCGGGCCTGGTGCGAATTTCCGGCCGCGAGCGTCGTTCCCGTGCGCGCCATCGCATGATCGAACGGACGCTCCTTTGCAGGGAGCGTCCGCGATTTCAGGATCAGGCCGAAGCGACGGCGTAGAAAACCAGGATCGTGCCGATGACGCCGGCGAGCCAGGCGATGGTGCGAATGGAGATGAAAGTCCATCCCGCCAGATAGACGATCGCGTAGACGACGCGTGCGATCAGGAAGATTTCCGCGCCAAGCACGGTGAGGTTGGTGTGAATGCCCGCCGCTTGCGCGATGAGAACGACGGCGGCGAAGAGCACGAAGTTCTCGAGCATGTTCATGTAGGCGCGTTTTGCACGGCCCGGAAAACCTTCCGACGTGGCTGCGACTTCGCGATTGCCGATGCCCCAGGGTTGGCCCATGGCGCGGACGTTGCTGGCGGCTGATATGACGATCTGCACGAACAGAAGCGCGGTACTCCACAGCAGGAATGTAAGTTCCGGTGTCATGGTTTTTCTCCCCATTTTTTGCGGGCTGCCGAATCAAGCCCGGTGGGCAAGGGTAGCCCGGAACGGGGTCGGCGGCATTATGGGAGGAAGCCGGCGGAGTGCGGCTCATCGCGATTGCCGGCGTCAGACTGAGTCTTTCCGCGACTCACTTCGTCTTGAGCGAAGCGAGCGTCAGCAGCCGATCCACCAGTCGCGCCGCATAGCCTGCTTCACGCACAGGTCCGAAGAAGAGAACGTGAAAGTAGAGGGGCGCGAGCACCACTTCGAGCACGTCGGCCAAACTCGGGGTCGGCTCGCCACGCGCCTTGGCGCGCGCCAGTACGAGTTCAAGCTCCTGCCCGCGCCGGGCGAGCGCGTCGATACGTTCGCGCAGTCCGGGCTCGTTGCTGTGGATATTGGCCGCAAGGACACGCAGCAGCGGCGAGCGGTCAAGCAGTTGGGCGGCCGCGTCCGCCCAGCCGGTGAGGTCGCCTTTCAGCGAACCGGTATCGGGCATCGGGAAATCGCGCATGGCGTGCTCGATGGCCACTTCGGTTGCCAGAACACTCACATTGCCCCAGCGCCGATAGAGGCTCGTCGGGTTCACATTGGCCCGGGCCGCGATTTCGGCCATGGACGGCAGCCTGTCCGGAATTTCGGCCATCAGGGCCTCCACGGCGTCGAATACCGCGGATTTCACGAGGGCGCTGCGACCGCCGGGGCGGGCTGGGGTCTCTCTTCTCATTCATTCACTAAAGCGATTTCTGTTGCATTTGTCGAGGCGCCGCCTTAAATGCAAATTTCATTGCTTTAACGGGGGATGAGACATGCGTCGTTCAGGATGGTTCGTGGCCGGGGTCATTGCCGTTGCGGCGGCCACATGGCTGCTCTGGCCCAAGGGGGCGCAAATAGGCAATGCCCGCTTTTTCAAGGATCAGACCTACAACTTCGAGACGATCCGTGTGCTGACCGATACGGCGCCTGTCGGCGGCGATCTTGCCGAGGTCACATTGGCGGTGGCGAAGATCAAAACGGGCGATGCCGAAAGCTGGTATGCGGCCTGGAGCGAACAGGGCGACCGGATTGCGGCGCTGGCGGCCAAAACGACGGACGCGACCAGCAAGGGCGATGCGTTGCTTCGCGCCCATACCTATTATCGGGCGGCGGAATTCTTCCTCGATCCGCATGACCCCAAACGCGCCGCCATCTGGAAGAAGAATCTCGCGGCCTTTTATTCAGGCCTCGACACGCTGAGCGTGCAATACGAGCGCATCTCCGTTCCCTATGGTCCGGGCCATCACCTGAACGCCGTCTATTTTCCCGGCGGATCGGGCGCGGAGGCAAAACCTCTGATCGTTATGGTGGGCGGCTTCGACAGCACGATGGAAGAACTCTATTTCCATTTTGTCGCCGCCGCGCATCGTCGCGGCTATTCCGTTCTCATCTATGAAGGACCGGGGCAGGGGTCGGTGTTGCGAGATCAGGGTCTCACCTTCATCGCGGATTGGGAAAAGCCGAACAGCGCCGTCCTCGATACGTTTCTCGCAAGCCATCCCAAGCCGGAAAAAATCGTCCTGATCGGCGAGAGCCTTGGCGGGTATCTTGCGCCGCGCGCCGCCGCCTTCGATCCGCGTATCGATGGCGTCATCGCCTACGACGCCATATACAACGCGGGCGAAATGGCAAAGCGCCAGGTTCCGAAATTCGTCTATTGGCTGCGCGATCATAACTATACCGGCGTGCTGAAACTTCTTTCGCATCGGCCCCAAAGTCCGGGCAGCGAATGGGCCGCAAAGAACGGTATGTGGACCTTCGGCCTGAGCGATCCGCTTGCCGTGGCAGATGCGTTTCAGACTTTGACCCTTGAGCCGGTCGCCGACCGCATCGGTGCCGATGTCCTTCTTCTGGCGGGTACGGACGATCATTTCACGCCAAATGGCGAGATCGACAAGATCAAGTCCAGCCTCACCCATGCCCGCAGCGTGACCAGCGTGGTCTTCGATCATGCGTCGGGTGGCAGCGAACACTGCCAATTGGGCGCGCCAAGTCTGTGGCAATCCACCGTCTTTGACTGGATCGCCAAGACCTATGGCTGATCTAGCGTGACGCCTTGAGAAGCGCTGCGGCTTCGCGCATCAGCCGCACCGTCTTCTCGCCTGCGGGCTCGACCGTCGCGAGACGCGCCGCCTGGCCCGACCAGAGCTGCATATATTCGGCCCGGTTCGCCTTCGCGCCTGCGCCGGTGAGCGGGGCGACGAGGCCGCGCTGGGCGGGGAAGGGGGCGGCATGGCCCTCATGGGCGTGGAGGGTTTCGGTCAAGCGGTTGCGGATGGCGCGGGCGGGGCGGCCGGAGAAGAGCTTCGTCACCACCGTGCCGTGGTCGGAGACCTCCGACAGCGCCTTGCGATGGAGCGGGTGGATCGCCGACTCGGGCGACTTCAGATAGGCCGTGCCGATCTGCACGCCCGATGCGCCGAGCATGAAGGCGGCGGCGATGCCGCGCGCATCGCCAATGCCGCCCGCTGCGATCACCGGGACGCTGACCGCGTCCACCACTTGCGGCACAAGCGCCATGGTGCCTACCGTGCCGAGGTCGACATGATCGAGGAAGGTGCCGCGATGGCCGCCCGCCTCGTGGCCTTGCGCGATGATGGCGTCGGCGCCGCCTTTTTCGAGCGCGTGGGCTTCCGCCGTCGTCGTGGCGCTGGCGAGGATGACGATGCCAGCCTGCTTCAGCGCGGCGATGGCGGCGGCGTCGGGCAGGCCGAAATGGAAGCTTGCGATGTGCGGCGCGAGTTCGAGGAGCGTCGCAAGCGCCGCGTCGTTGAAGGCGGGGGCGGGCGAGGAAGGGCCGGGCACGGGGCCAAGCCCCATTTCGCCATAGATGGGTGCGAGGCCCGCCTGCATGGCGCCTGCGTCATAGCCCGCGATGTCGGGCTCGCGATGGACGAAATAATTGAGGTTGAAGGATTTATTGGTGAGCGCGCGGAGCTTCGCCACCGTTTCGCGCAAGGTCTTGTCGCTCATCATGGCGACGCCCAGCGAGCCGAGCCCGCCCGCATTGGTGACGGCGGCGGCGAGTTCGGCGGTGTCCGCGCCTGCCATGGGCGCCTGAATGATCGGCAGTTCGATGCCGAGCAGTTGCGTCAGTCTTTCTGTCGCTTTCATGGCCTGCCTCCGTTCGGGTGCTTTTCCTTTACCTCAAACGGCCGAGGAGTCACACTGGCGTCTATTCCGAGGGGTGTCCAAGCCGGTTCACGCGACCGGGGCGGGCTGAGATGGCGGCAAGCGCCGAACCCTTAGAACCTGATCCGGGTCATGCCGGCGAAGGGACGGGAAAGACCGCACCCACGCTCTCCCCGGATTTCCGAAGCCTCTTTGGACGGAGATCCCGATGAATATCCAGACACCCAAGAACGCACTGCCGCAGGTGACCGTCGGTCCGCTGCCCGCCAGCACCAAGGTTTTCACGACGCCCGAAGGTTTCCTGGGCCTGCGCGTGCCGTTCCGCGAGATCGCGCTGCATGAAAGCGCCAAGGAGCCGCCCGTCCGCGTCTACGACACGTCCGGCCCCTACACCGATCCCACCGCCGTCATCGATGTCGAGCGCGGCCTGGCGCGCACGCGCGAGGCCTTCATAGAGGCGCGGGGCGATACGGAACTTTACGACGGGCGCGGCGTGAAGCCGGAAGACAATGGCAATGTTTCGGACGCGAAGCTCGCCCGCGCTTTCCCCGTGCAGCATCGCCCGCGCAAGGGAAAGCCGGGGCATCCGGTCACGCAGTTCGAATATGCGCGTGCGGGCATCGTCACCGCCGAAATGGCCTATATCGCCGAGCGCGAGAATATCGGCCGCAAGCAGGCGCTCGCCAATGCCGCGCACAAGCTCGCGGAAGGCGAGAGCTTCGGCGCGGATATTCCGGAATTCATCACGCCGGAATTCGTGCGCAACGAAGTGGCGCTCGGCCGCGCGATCATTCCCGCCAATATCAACCACCCGGAAGTCGAGCCGATGATCATCGGCCGCAACTTCCTCGTGAAGATCAATGCCAATATCGGCAATTCGGCCGTCACGTCCTCGGTCGCCGAGGAAGTCGACAAGATGGTCTGGGCGATCCGCTGGGGCGCGGACAATGTGATGGACCTCTCGACGGGCCGGAACATCCACAACACGCGCGAATGGATCATCCGCAATTCGCCCGTGCCCATCGGGACGGTGCCGATCTATCAGGCCTTGGAGAAGGTCGACGGCATCGCGGAAGATCTCACATGGGAAGTCTATCGCGACACGCTGATCGAGCAGGCCGAGCAGGGCGTCGATTACTTCACCATCCATGCGGGCGTGCGGCTCGCCTATGTGCCGATGACGGCCAAGCGCGTGACGGGCATCGTCTCGCGCGGCGGCTCCATCATGGCCAAGTGGTGCCTCGCGCATCACAAGGAAAGTTTCCTCTACACGCATTTCGAGGAAATCTGCGACATCATGCGCGCCTATGACGTGTCATTCTCGCTGGGCGACGGGTTGCGTCCGGGTTCGATCGCGGATGCCAACGATGAGGCGCAGTTTGCCGAGCTTGAGACGCTGGGCGAGCTCACCAAGATCGCCTGGGCCAAGGGCT
>JARLIS010000004.1 GCA_031291615.1 Parvibaculum sp. | reverse complement strand
GCTTCGCCAAGTGCGGCGACGCGCTGCAAAAGGGCGGAGGCGGCGCGTTCGGCGGCGGCCAACGCCTCACGGATGCGATTGTGGTCGCTCTGTGCCTCGCGCTGGGCGCGGCGCGCCTCCTGCTCGGCGGCAAGGGCGGCCTCGGCGGCGACGCGCGCGGCTTCGAACTGCGCGCGGGCGGCGGTCGAGACGGCGCGCGCGGCTTCAAGCTCGGCTTCGAGATCGGTGAGACGGTTGCGCTGTTCGAGACGACGCGCGGATGCGGTCGGCGCATCGGCGGCGGCCGTATAGCCGTCCCAGCGCCAGAGCGCGCCTTCGCGCGTGACGAGCCGCTGGCCGGGCTTCAGCTCGCGCTGCAAGCGCTTTCCATCCGCCGCATCGACGACGCCGATCTGCGACAGGCGGCGCGACAATGCCTGCGGGCCGGTCACATATTGCGTCAGCGGTTCGGTGCCCGCAGGCAGCGATTGCGGCATATAGAGTTCGGGTAGCACGTCCCAATGCGCCGGCGCGGCGACATCGCCCGGCACCGAAAGGTCGTCGCCCAGAGCGGCGCCGAGTGCCGTTTCATAGCCATGCGACACCTGCACGGCGTCGATCATCGGCGGCCAGAGGTCGCTCTCGCCGACGGCGAGGAGGTCGGCCAGCGTCTTGGCTTCCGCGGCGAGATCGCCCGCCTTGCGCTCCGCGACCGTCATCGGCTCGCGCGCTGCGCGCTCGGCGGCCTGCGCCTGGGCGCGCGCTTCTTCGGCGTCGAGCGCCGCGCGCTCGGTGTCGGTCTTGCGCTGGGCGGCCGCTTCAAGCTCGCTCGAATGGAGGTCGATTTCCGCCTGCTTTTCGGCGGCGTCGGTCAGCGATGCCTGTTCGCGTTCAATGTCGCCGAGCTGGCGCGTCAGCCGTTCGATGCGCGCCTTCGCCGCCTCGATCGCCTTGTCGAGGCTCTGCCGCTCGGCGGCGAGCCGCGCGATCTGCTGGTTGAGTTCGTCGAGTTCGCGCTCATGCGCGTCGAGCGCCGTCTGCGTTTCGCCGACACGAAGGCGCGCGGCCTCCTGCGCTTCGGCCTGGCCCGCTTCCGCGCCGGAGAGTTCGGCCGTTTCCGCATCGAGCTTGCCGATGGCCGCTTCCGTGTCTTCGATCAATCCGCGCTCGCGGGCGAGGTCCTGCCCGATCTGCTGGAGCCGCGCCACCAGCCGTTCGGCCTGCGCCCTGGCGCGGGCTTCCTCGGCGTCGAGATTGTCGCGCTCGATGGTCAGGCGATGGAGCTTCGCCGCTTCGCTCGCTTCCGCCTCGCGAAGGGCGGGCAAGACTTCCGACGCATCGGCCTCGGCGACGCTCGCCGCCGCAGCATCGCGCGTGAGTTCGGTGACGCGCGCATCGGTCGCCGTCAGGCGCTCTTCCTCGCGCTTCAGGGCGTCGACGGCCTGCGTCCATTTGAGATGAAGGAGGATCGCCTCGGTCTCGCGGATCTGGCCGGAAATATTGCGATAGCGCGTCGCCTGCCGCGCCTGCCGCTTCAGGCTCGCAAGCTGGGATTCAAGCTGCGCCACGACGTCGTCGAGCCGCGTCAGGTTCGTCTCCGCCGCCTTCAGGCGAAGCTCCGCCTCGTGGCGGCGCGTGTAAAGACCGGTGATGCCGGCCGCTTCTTCAAGAATGCGGCGGCGGTTGATCGGCTTCGACGCGATGATCTGCGCGATCTGGCCTTGCCGCACCAGCGCCGGCGAATGTGCGCCCGTCGATGCGTCGGCGAAGAGAAGCTGCACGTCGCGCGCGCGGACCTCGCGCCCGTTGATGCGATAGGTCGAGCCTTCGTCGCGCTCGATCTTGCGCGACACTTCGATCGTGTCGAATTCGTTATAGGCGGCGGGCGCCGAGCGGTCGGCATTGTCGATGTAGAGCGTGACTTCCGCGTGGTTGCGCGCCGGCCGTCCCGTCGTGCCCGCGAAGATCACGTCTTCCATGCCCGAGCCGCGCATGTTCTTGAACGAGTTCTCGCCCATCACCCAGCGCAGCGCTTCCAGCAGGTTCGACTTGCCGCAGCCATTCGGACCGACAACGCCGGTGAGCCCCGGCTCGATGATGAGATCGGTCGGATCGACGAAGGACTTGAACCCGGAAAGGCGAAGGCGATTGAACTTCACGAGATAGGAACCTTGTTTGCTCGTCGGAAAAACGAAAGCCGATGCAACGAAACGTCTAGAGCTTGTCGGGCGCGGCGGGCGTCGACTGGCCCTCGGGCGCCGGTGCGGTCTCTGCATCGGGTGCGGTCTTGTCGCCGCCCGGCAGGTGCTTCTTCAAAATCTTGTCGAAGTCGTCATAGGGAATGGCGCCCGCAACCTTCTCGCCGTTGATGAAGAAGGTCGGCGTCGAATTGACGCCGAATTTTTCCGCGCCGCGCTGCGCCACCGTCTTCACATGGTCGAAGATCGCCTGATCCTTCATGCAGGCGTCGAACTTCTCGTCCGAAAATCCACCCTGCTTGGCGAGCGCCTTCAAGGCTTCCATCGGCTGCTCGACAAAGGCCCATTGGGCCTGCGTGCTGAACAGCACGCTTACAAAGCCGAAATACCGCTCCGGCCCCGCGCAATGCGACAGCATGAAGGCCGCCGTCGCGATCGGGTCGAAGGGGAAGTCGCGCAGCACGTAGTAGACCTTGCCGGTGTCGATGTAATTCTTCTTCACCTCGGGAAAGGTGTGCAGCGAGAAATCGGCGCAATGCGAACAGGTGAGCGAGGCATATTCATAGACGGTGATCGGCGCATTCTTGTCGCCCATCGTCATGTCGCCGAGCGGACCGGGCACGGCCAGCTCCTTCTGGAACGCCGTCTGGTTGCTTGGATCGGCCGGACCGGACGCCAGCACGTCCTTCGCGTGAAAGGTCCTGTAGCCGAAGAAGCCAAGCACAGCCACGGCCAGAACAGCCACCGCCGCAATCGCTATAACCCGATTTTGATTCACTATTGCTGGTCCCCACTAGATGTTGAGGCATTATGGCCTTGAGGGTCTCCGCTCTCAACCAATCCTTTCGGTTGCGCGAGCCCGAGAATCGCGACTCAGGGGCCTTTTCGCGGAGTTCTCCCCAGAATTCTTGTTCCCAGCCGCTCAAGCGCCGCCTTGAGTCCCGGCTCGGCGATCGGCTGAAGGCTTTGCTCGAGTGCCTCACGCTCACGCGGCGCAAGCGGCCGCAGGGCGGGACGCCGCGCCCGCGCCCGTGGCGGCAGGGGGCCTTGCACCAGTTTCAGCCGCGCCACGGCCTGATAGCCGTAAAACCCGTTGATGCGCTCGACGATCTGCGGCTCAAGGTGCCGGATTTCGAGCGCGATGGGCCCGTCCACACGCACGACAAGGGTCGCGCCGATCTGCGGACCCCGGCCTTCGCCGGCGCGGCGCGGGAAATTCATCTGCTCCGGCGCGGAATATTCCGCCAGATCGGCTCCGACGATCTCCGGCCAGCGCGACAGGATATGGCTCTGGGTGAAGCCCCGATGGCGGAAAATCTCGCGCGTCAGGCTCGCCACCCGCGCGCCGACAGGCGGCAGCGAGAAGCGCTTGGGCGCAATCCTTTCATCGTCCGAATGGGTCATGGCCCATATTGCCCTGAAACGGGCAGGGGCGCGAGATGAGACGGAAAGCGCGCCGATTGACGGCCTCCGTCTTCCACGCCATCACTGATGCATGGCGAAACCGGCGGCAAAGACGAAGGCGAAAGCGACCCCCTCGGTCGCGAGCCACCTGCTCGCCTGGTACGACCGCCATGCGCGGCGGCTGCCCTGGCGCGCGCGGCCGGGCGAGCTCAGCGACCCCTATGCCGTCTGGCTTTCCGAGATCATGCTCCAGCAGACGACGGTCGCCGCCGTCGGTCCCTATTTCCAGCGCTTCCTCGCCCGCTGGCCGACAGTCGCGGCGCTGGCGGCAGCACCCATCGACGATGTAATGCGCGAATGGGCGGGTCTCGGCTATTACAGCCGGGCACGAAATCTCCATGCCTGCGCCGTCGCCGTGGCGGGCGAACATGGCGGCACCTTTCCGGATACGGAGGAAGGCCTGCGTGCGCTGCCCGGCATCGGGCCCTATACGGCCGCCGCTATCGCCGCCATCGCCTTCGGGCGCAAGGCGACCGTCATCGACGGCAATGTCGATCGGGTGGTGACGCGCCTCTTCAAAATCGAGACGCCTCTCCCCGCATCGAAGCCGGAAATCCGCGCCGCCGCCGAAACGCTGACGCCCGACGCGCGGGCGGGCGACTTCGCCCAAGCCATGATGGATCTCGGCGCGACGATCTGTACGCCGAAGCGCCCCTCATGCGGCCGCTGCCCGCTCGAGACCATGTGCGCCGCCCGCGCCGCCGGCATCGAGGAAGCGCTGCCGAAGCGCGCACCGAAAAAGGAACGCCCCGTCCGCCACGGCGCCTGCTTCTTCGTCAGCAGGGCAGACGGCGCCTTACTGTTGCGAAAGCGCGCCGCGAAAGGGCTCCTCGGCGGCATGATGGAAGTGCCGACGACGCCATGGGGTGCGGAGACGGGTGACGACGCGCTTCTTGCGCACGCGCCGCTGAAAGCGAAATGGAAAAAACGCCCCGGCCTCGTCGA
Organism: Parvibaculum sp.; assembly: GCA_031291615.1. Taxonomy (GTDB): domain Bacteria; phylum Pseudomonadota; class Alphaproteobacteria; order Parvibaculales; family Parvibaculaceae; genus Parvibaculum. Next base: position 232,864 of record JARLIS010000004.1, on the reverse strand, counting down.
GCACACATTCACGCATTTTCATTTGATCCTGAAAGTCTTCACCGCCGAGGCGAGCGCCAAGGAAGCGGCGCGCGCCGAAGGCGTCTGGATCGCGGAAGAAGATGTCGGCGGCGAAGCGCTGCCGTCGCTGATGCGCAAGGTCGTTGAACATGCGATGCTCGACGCAGGGCCGCTGTTCGGGAAGTTGAAATGAACGCCGCTGGCGCCACTCCTCGGGCTAAGTGCCCGTTCTGGGGTGATCGAGCTGACGTCACCAATAACTTTGCGAGCCGAGGATCAAGAAAGAGATTGTCAATCTGGCAAAATCCTATTTCCAATGATCCGCGAGCATTTCGACGGATGACTTGTACTCGCGGAGATTTACTCCGCAACTGAATGATCCCGTGGTCCCAGCGTCGCCACGCCATAAAACTATGAACAAAGCCGCAGCTCCGGACGGAATTTGCATCAGCAGAATATTGTTCCAAATAATTTCATTGCCGTTCAATTTGTATATTTCTTCTCGGATCTCTCTCACATTTCTCGATATGAACTTGTCGGACACCCGCGCTCCATAATTGGATCGGAGCTCTGAAATTGGGCGTTTGACGATACAAAAGGGCTTTGTCCAACCTTGGTGCCCTGAGTCGTGGCTGGGTTCCGTGACACTCTCCCTCGCGCACTCTGGGCTTTCCGCTGGTGCGCGACTGAACTCGTGAAGGGCGCCCCGCCCCTCAGAGACGCCGTCCGTTCTCAATTCCACGAAATCAAACGCATTATTCCGCAATGCTTGCCAGCACGACCCCAAACATATTTGGCCGCGGGAAGTCTGAACCTCAAAAGGCATGTCAGCTTCATCGAGATAGAAGCTGCGAACATTGCTGGGAATTGGCGAGTAAAGGTGAACACCCGCTATCTTCCGGCAAAGCTCGACAAAGCGGAGATGGTCAATGTACGTGCCCGCCATCACGGCGAGCGGTAATAGCATCAGCGCGGCGAGAGAAATTCCGGCGGCCAGATTTTTCGGTCTTGATGCCGCAAGCCAAACAACGATGGCTGGGCAGACAATCAGGATGGCGTAAACCGTCAGCCAGAACTCTAGTGCGCCCCGCCAAGCCGTGCTGTCAGAAAAAACCAGTTCCGATCCCATGCCATCCCCCCGGTTAGCGGTATCGTGTGGAGAGTTTACACGTCGAGTGGCAATGGCAACATACCCTCAGGCCTCGCCGATCTCCGCGCGCACCTTCTGGCGCAGAATGTCGATGGGCTTCAGCTTCCCGTCCGTCTTGAAGTGCCAATAGGTCCAGCCGTTGCAGGCATCGAGCCCCTGCACATGCGCGCCGATCTTGTGGATCGAGCCTGTCGCGTCGCGGCAGACGATGGAGCCGTCGGCGCGGACGCGGGCCGTGTGGCGGCGCATCGGATCGCTGAGGATGGTGCCGGGTTCGAGCAGCCCGCGCTCGACGATGGTGCCGAAGGGGATGCGCGGCTCGGCCTTCTTCGACGTCGTGACCTTGAGGTCGTCGGGCGCGGAGGGCAGCACCTGCGCGAGGCGCGCCTTGGCGGCCTTGATGTATTTCGTTTCGCGCTCAATGCCGATGAACTTGCGGCCGAGCTTCTTGGCGACGGCGCCCGTCGTACCCGTGCCGAAGAAGGGATCGAGCACCGTGTCGCCGACATTGGTCGTCGCCAGCAGCACGCGGTGAAGCAGCGCCTCGGGCTTCTGCGTCGGATGCGCCTTGTCGCCGTCGCCGTCCTTCAGCCGCTCGCCGCCGGTGCAGAGCGGCAGCACCCAGTCGGAGCGCATCTGCAGATCGTCGTTCAGCGCCTTCATGGCGTCGTAGTTGAAGGTGTACTTCTTCTGCTCGGCGCTCTTCGTCGCCCAGATCAGCGTCTCATGCGCATTGGTGAAGCGCGTGCCGCGGAAATTCGGCATCGGGTTCGACTTGCGCCAGACCACGTCGTTCATGATCCAGTAGCCGAGATCCTGAAGGCTCGCGCCGACGCGGAAGATGTTGTGATAGGAGCCGATGACCCAGATCGCGCCCGTATCCTTGAGCACGCGCCGCGCCGCCATCAGCCATTCGCGCGTGAAGCGGTCATAGGTCTCGAAGCTCGCAAACTTGTCCCAGTCGTCGGTCACGGCATCGACCTTGGACTGGTCGGGCCGCGTCAGCTCGCCGCCGAGCTGAAGGTTGTAAGGCGGGTCGGCGAAAATGAGATCGACCGACTTCTCGGGAAGCCGGTTCATCGCCTCGATGCAATCGCCCTGAATGATCGTCTCGGCCTGAATCCTGGCCGCCTCGCCCGTTACGCGCCCCACTCGGAACCCCCGCTGAAGAAACAAGGGCGCGATCATGAGTCGGCGGGGAATCTGCGTCAAGAATCAAAGACTTAACGGATTCTGACCCACTAGATCGAGTCTCCCGGACTCATCCGGACTCAATATGTTGCGTATGGGCGCGAAGCTGCGGCGGTGATGCGGCGTGGCGCCGAGCCGCTTCAGTGCATTCAGGTGCTCCGCCGTGCCATAGCCGCGATTGCGCTCCCAGCCGAAACCGGGATGGGCGCGCGCCAGCTCCGTCATGATCCGGTCCCGCGTCACCTTGGCGACGATGGAGGCCGCCGCGATCGAAAGCACCCGCCCGTCGCCCTTGACGATGGCGCGGGCAGGGCAGGCGAGAGCGGGCAGGCGATTGCCGTCGATGAGTGCGAAGGCGGGCGGAAGGTCCAGCGCCTCGACCGCGCGCCGCATGGCGAGCATCGTCGCTTGCAGGATGTTGATCTTGTCGATCTCCTCGACGCTCGCCATGCCGACGCCGATCTGGGCGCGGCCTATGAGTGCCGCGTAAAGCGTCTCGCGCTTTCCCTCATCGAGCTTCTTGGAATCGTCGAGCCCCTCGGGGCAATCGGCCGGATCGAGCACCACGGCCGCCGCCACCACAGGCCCCGCCAGCGGCCCGCGCCCCGCCTCATCGACACCGCAAACGTGCAAACGCGGCGCGCCATGCTCCGTCTCGAAGCTGTAATCGGGACCTTGTTTCGCGGACTTCTTCGGCATCGCCGGAGTGTGCCGGATTTAAAAAATGGCGTCACCCCGGCTTTCGCCGGGGTGACAAAATATAAATTACAGCAAAGCCAGCTGCTTGCCCGTTCCCGGCACGCGAAAGCTCTCGCAGTCGAGGCGCGGTCTTTCGCCGTTGAGGCCGAGGCGTTTCGTGGCGATCTCGAAGCGGCGCGCGATCTGCCAGGCATAGGGCCCGTCGCCGCGCATGCGCTTGCTCCATTCGGCGTCGTAATCCTTGCCGCCGCGCATCGAGCGGATGAGCGACATGACATGAGCGGCCTTGTCGGGCTCGTTTTCTTCGAGCCATTCGCGGAAGAGATCCTTGATCTCATGCGGCAGGCGCAGCAGCACGAAGCCCGCCGTCTTCGCGCCCGCATAGGCGGCGCCCGTCAGGATCTTTTCAATCTCGCTGTCGTTGAGCGCCGGAATGATCGGCGCGACCATGACGCCGGTCGGCACGCCCGCTTCCGCGAAAAGCCTCATCGCCTCAAGCCTGCGCGACGGCGTCGAGGCGCGGGGCTCCATCACCCGCGCGAGCTTCGCGTCGAGCGTCGTCACCGAAAAGAACACCCGGGCGAGATTGCGCTTGCCCATGTCGGACAGGATGTCGAGATCGCGCGTGATGCGCGCCGACTTGGTGACGATCGACACCGGATGATTATAGGCCGACAGAACTTCGAGAATGGATCGCGTGATCCGGTAGCGCATCTCGATCGGCTGATAGGGATCGGTATTCGTCCCCATGGCGATGGGAGCGACCTGGTAATTCTTGCGCGCCAGCTCCTTTTCGAGAAGCGCCGCCGCATTGGGCTTGGCGAAAAGCCGGCTCTCGAAGTCGAGTCCCGGCGACAAACCCATATAGGCGTGCGTCGGCCGCGCGAAGCAGTAGACGCAGCCATGTTCGCAACCCCGATAGGGATTGATCGAGCGGTCGAAGGGAATGTCGGGCGATGAATTGCGCGTGATGATTGCGCGCGGCGTCTCGTCCGTCACATGCGTCTTCAGCGGTGGCGGCGTGTCGTTCGTGCCCCAGCCGTCATCGAGAAGAACGCGGGCCTGATGCTCGAAGCGCCCGCTCTCATTGGTAAGCGCGCCCCGGCCGCGGCGGCCAGGCTGGGGGACCCCTCTGTTTGCGAGGGGAACGGGGTCCGCCAGACGGGGAGGCCGGGCTTCCGCGGGGCCAATCGGGGAATTGGCGGGGCTGCGGGCGAGGCGGCCGGGGCGTGCTATGTCGCGACTCGTCGTCATAGGGAAAAGCCTATCAGAAAATGAGAACATAACAAGAACATTCTTCCCATGCGACCGAGGGTCCACTCGCCTTCGCACACGCAACAGATATGATGCGCGCCATGTTGAGCGTCATCATTCCGACCCTGAACGCCGAGGAAACATTGCCGCGCACGCTCGCGACGCTGATCCCCGCTGTCGTTCACGGCGTCGTCCGTGAAGTCATCATTGCCGATGGCGGCTCGACCGACGGCACGGCCGAAATCGCCGAAGCTTGCGGCGCCAAATTGATCCGTGCGCCGCGCGGTCGCGGCAGCCAGCTTGCGGCCGGCGCGAGCGTGGCCAAGGGCAACTGGCTTCTCTTCCTTCACGCGGATACCGAGCTTGAACCGGGCTGGGACGCGGAGGTCGACAAGCTCTTCGAACGCATCGCATCGGGCCGCATCCGCTCGCCGGAAATCGCCGCCGCGTTCCGTTTTGCGCTCGACGATTTTTCGGGCGCCGCGCGTTTTCTCGAACGCATCGTGGCGCTGCGCTGCTTCCTGCTGCGCCTGCCTTATGGCGATCAGGGGCTCATCGTGAACCGCCGCCTCTATGAGCGCGTCGGCGGCTTCCAGACATTGCCGTTGATGGAAGATGTCGATCTCATTCGCCGCATCGGCCGCCGCCGCCTCATGTTTCTGCGCGCCCGCGCGGTGACGAGCCCCGAGCGCTATCTGCGCGACGGCTTTGCCGCCCGCATCGCCCGCAACGCGCTCTGCATCACGCTTTATTATCTCGGCGTGCCGCCTCGCGTGATCGCCCGCATCTATTCCTGAACATGTCGCCGACGCCTCAACTCGTCGTCATGGCGAAGGCGCCGCGCCTCGGCGCGGTGAAGACGCGGCTCGCAAAAGGCATCGGCGCAGTCGAGGCGACGCGCTTTTATCGCAACACGGGCAAGCAGCTTCTGGCCCGCATCGGGCGCGATCCGCGCTGGCGGACCCTGCTCGCGCTTTCGCCCGATCCGGCGGTGCATGATCGCGGCGCTTTTTTCGGCGCGCCGCCGCGCGTCGCGCAAGGGCAGGGCGATCTCGGCCATCGCATGGGCAGGCTCATGCGTGATCTGCCGCCGGGCCCCGTGGTGATTGTCGGCAGCGACATTCCAGATATTGCCGCGCACCACATCGCCGCCGCCTTCAAGGCATTGGGAAGCCGCGACGCGGTGTTCGGCCCGGCGGACGATGGCGGCTACTGGCTCGTGGGCCTGCGCCGCCGCCCGCGCGTGCCGGAGATTTTCGGCAATGTCCGCTGGTCGAGCGAATATGCGCTCGCCGATACGCTGGCGAATGTGAAGCGCATCGGCCTCAGCGTCGCGATGCTGGAAAGGCTTTGCGACATCGACAATGCGGAAGACTATGCCCGGCTGATCAAGCGCCGCCGCTAGTTCAGCCCCGCGCCTTCAGCGCATCGCGGATTTCTTCCAGCAGCACTTCCTGGCGCGGCTTCTCGGCGGCGGGAACTTCGCCCTTCGCGATGCGGTCCTTCAGGCGGTTCATTTGCCGGATGACTATGAAGAGCGCGAAGGCGACGATGGTGAAGTTGATGCAGGCATTCACGAACTTGCCATAGGCGAGCACCGGCACGCCGGCCGCTTTCGCCGCCTCCAGCGTCGTCGGCGCCGCATGCATCGAAAGCGGTATGAAGTAGCTGGAGAAATCGACGCCGCCCATGATCACCCCGATCGGCGGCATCAATATGTCGCTGACGAGCGATGTGACGATGGAAGTGAAGGCCGCGCCGATGATGATGCCGACCGCCATGTCGAGCACATTGCCCTTGAGGGCGAATTCCCGGAATTCCTTGAACATGTAACTTCTCCCCGCCGCGTTGGTGTTCGGGTGAGATTGGCGCGATGTTCGCCGGCGATCAAGGTCCCGGTGCCGGCCTTGGCTCAGCCCGCCTGTTTGTGCTCCTGCAACCGCGGCAGGATCTCGACGAAGTTGCAGGGCCGATAGCGATTGTCGAGCTGGTATTGAAGAATTTCATCCCAGCCGTCCTTGCAGGCGCCCGGCGAACCAGGCAGGGCGAAGAGATATTTGCCGTGGCTGACGCCCGCCGTCGCGCGCGACTGCAAGGTCGAGGTACCGATTTTCTCGTAGCTGACGCGATGGAAGATCGCGGAAAAACCGTCGATTTCCTTGTCGTAAACGGATTTGAACGCTTCCGGCGTCACATCGCGTCCCGTCAGCCCCGTGCCTCCCGTCGAGATGACGATGTCGACTTCGGAACTCGCGATCCATGACAGAAGTTGACCGCGGATCATGGCCATGTCGTCGGAAATGATGGCGCGGTCCACCAGCTTGTGTCCGGCCTTGGTGATGCGCGCCTCGAGCACGTCGCCCGACGTGTCCGTCTCGCGCGTGCGCGTGTCGGAAACCGTCATCACGGCGATGTTGAGCGGAATGAATGGACGCGAATTGTCGATGTCAGGCATGGGGGTGCCCTTCCAACTGGGAGTGATGTGAGTGGGCGGATTATGGAATTCGCCCAGCGATAGAAGAAGATCAGTCCGAAGTTCCCACCGGCTCGTAGATCGGCCAGTCGCCGGACGCGGTCACGTCGAGCGAATGCATGGGCTGGCCGAGCTTGGCGCGGTAAATCCAGAAATTCGTCAGCACGCGCTCGATATAGCCGCGCGTTTCGGGTGCGGGGATGCTCTCGATGAAGAGAAACGGATCGCCCTTGAAATTGATGTTGTCGAGCCAGCGGCTGACATTGCCGGGCCCGCTATTATAGGCCGAAGCCAGCATGAAGAGATTGCCGCGCGGTTCGGCCGAATCCATCAGCCTCTCGATATAGTTCTGAGCCAGCGTCAGGTTGTAGGAAGGATCGAGCAGCTTGTCCTTGTTGGTGCGCGCCAGCGTATTGTCCTGCGCGATGTGGCTCGCCGTCGCCGGCATCAATTGCATCAGTCCGCGCGCGCCTGCCCAGGACTGGGCGTCGGGGCGGAATTTGCTCTCCTGCCGCATGAATGCATAAAAGAGCGCGGGATCGACGCGGAAGCCGTTTTGCGGCTTGTAGTCGGGAATGGGATAGAGCCCCGAATTCACCGCGATCTCGCCGTCATGCGCGCGGGCCGGCGGCAGGTCGGCAAGGCTCGACACCTGAAGTTCGAGCGCCGGCAGGTTGAACGCCGAGGCAAGCGCGATCAGCGCCGGATCGAGGCTCGGATCGAGCCAGCCATGCGCCCGCACAAGCTCCTGTTCGGCCGCGTCGCGCCGTCCGATCTGCACAAGCGCAACGGCGCGCGCGACGGCGGCGTCCGCCACCAGCGGCTCGAACATGGCGCGGTCGAGTTTCGGCTCGACCCATTCGAAGCGCGGTTCGCGTCCGAGCTGGCGCGTGGCGAGAAGCCCGTAGAAGGTCGCGCCCGTGTCGGCCGACAGCTCCAGCATCTCGGCGACATGCTCCGGCGTGCGATTGGCCAGATAGGCCCGCGCCGCCCAGAAGCCGCCCGCCGCCTTCGACCAGTCGGACGCCGTATCGGAGCGCGCCAGCTGTTCGAAATGCGCCGCCGCTGCGTCATAGCGCTCCATCCGCCAGGCCGCGAGGCCCGCATACCAGTCCGCCAGCGGAACCTGGCGCGCGTGAGACCTCGAAATGTCGTTCGCGATGTCGTAGGCGCGCTGGTTGTCGTTCTCGATGAAATAGGACGTGGCGATGCGCTCGCGGATCCGGTCATATTCGATGTCCGACAGCGACATGCGCATCGTCGGCGTGTTGAGATAGGAAAGCGCGTCCACCGCCTTGGCATCGCGCACCAGCTCGCGGACGCGCGCATCGATCTTGGCGAAGCGCGGCGAGGCGGCGGGCTCGTCGCCATCGTCGACCGCATAGGCCGTATGCGTGGCCTGGCGGAATCGCTGCGCTGCGGGACGATCGGGCGCCGCCGCATTGTGCGGACGCTTCTTCAGCGCCAGCTTGTAGATTTTGTCCGCACCCGGAACACCTGGATTTGCGGCCATCCAGGCCTTGAGCTCGGCATATTTCGACTTGTAGCGCGGATTGAGGTAACGCTCGGCCAGCACATAGGCCATCAGCCGCTTGTCGGAGACTTCGGCGATGAGTTTGTCCGCGCGCTTCCAGTCGGCGCGCTTCTGGGCGGCGAAGATTTGCAGGTAACGCTCGCGGTCCGCGCCGCCGAGAATTTCCGGGCTCCAGATTTTCGCCTGCACGGGCTGCGTTGCGACATCAGCGGCAGCGGGCGTCGGAGCGAGTTGCGCGGCAAGCGCCATCGCGGCGGCGGCCAGCATCGCGCGGCCGCACATCCGGAGTTTTGCGGTCCTGCCTTTCGGCAAAGCCGTATCGTTTTGGGAAGCCCCCTGCGTCATGGCGAGCATCTTAACTACGAGCGATGGGCTGCCAAGCACGCATGGGTTGAATCTTGTGCAAGTGCGAAGACTGCTCAATTCCGAGGCGGCATTTTGTCGAGATGCGTCTTGAGCGCGAGGAGGTCGCGCCACGCGAGTCTCTTCTGCGCGGGCTGGCGGAGCAGATAAGCCGGGTGAAAAATGGGCAGCGCGGGAAGTTCGCGTCCGCCCGCGCGATAGGTTCCCCAGCGCCCGCGCAGCTTCATGATTCCCGTATCGGTTGCGAGCAACTGCTTGGCCGAGACGCCGCCGACCAGCACCAGCACCTCGGCCGACGACAATTCAATCTGCTTTTCGATGAAGGGCATGCAGATCGCCTGCTCGGCCGGCGTCGGCGTGCGATTGCCCGGCGGCCGCCATGGCAGCGTGTTGGCGATGTAGACGGATGTGCGGTCGAGGCCGATGGAGGCGAGCATCCGGTCGAGCAATTGTCCCGAGGGGCCGACAAAGGGCTTGCCTTGCAGATCCTCGTCGCGTCCCGGCGCTTCGCCGACAAGCATGACGCGCGCATTCGGATTGCCATCGGCGAAAACGAGATTCTTCGCCGTGTAGCGGAGCGAACACCCTTCGAAATTCGCCATCGCCTCGCGCAGCTCGTCGAGCGTCCGGCAATCGGCGGCGATGGAGCGCGCCGAAAGCGCCGCCTGCTTCTCTTCCAGCGGAATGGTCGACGGCGTCTGCATGCGCATGGGTTGCGGTGCGGGCTCTTCCATGCGCGCGATCGGCGCGCGCCGCCCTTCGCGCGGCGCCTCGGACAATACTTCGCGGCGCGGAGCCGCAACGGCGGCGGCAGGCGCCTGCGGCGCCGGGCTGAGCTGATAGCGGTTCTGGGCTTCCTCGGCCATGGCTTCGGTCACGCCGGCCTCGACCATGAAGGCAAGCCTCGCCGCCGCCTCTTCAGGCGTCAGGGACTCGGGCGAGGAACCGGAAGGCGGCATGGACAGGGCTCGGTTGCGATGTTTCGGGCAAAGCTAGCACGGGTCGGCGCAAAGTTGACCAAAACCGGGCGAGGCACCATAAAGTGGCCTCAACTGGTTGAAAGCATTGCTTCGGCGACCCCGGCGGTGAGCCGGCAGAGGCCCGCGCGAGGAGAGAGATATGAGCGAAGACACGACCGAACGCGAGTTCATGGAATATGACGTGCTGATCGTCGGCGGCGGGCCTGCGGGTCTCGCGGCGGCGATCCGGCTGCGCCAGAAGGCGGCCGAGGAAGGCCACGACGTCTCGGTCTGCCTGATCGAGAAGGGCTCCGAGGTCGGCGCGCATATTCTCTCCGGCGCCGTCATCGATCCGATCGGCCTCAACGCACTCATTCCCGACTGGAAAGAGCAGGGCGCGCCGCTCGATACGCCCGTCACCTCCGACCACTTCATCATGCTCGGGCCGGCCGGCAGCCTTTCCATTCCGGCCTTCCTCTATCCGCCGCTGATGAACAATCACGGCAACTACATCGGCAGCCTCGCCAATCTCTGCCGCTGGCTCGCCACCAAGGCCGAGGAGCTCGGCGTCGAAATCTATCCGGGCTTTGCCGGCGCCGAGGTTCTTTATAACGAGGACGGCTCCGTGCGCGGCGTCGCCACCGGCGACATGGGCGTTGCAAAGGACGGCCACCACAAGGACAGCTACACCCGCGGCATGGAGCTGCGCGCCAAGTACACGCTCTTTGCGGAAGGCGCACGCGGCTCGCTGACCAAGGAACTCACGCGCAAGTTCAAGCTCGACGAAGGCCGCGACCCGCAGAAATACGGCATCGGCCTCAAGGAAGTCTGGGAGATCGATCCGGCCAAGCACAAGAAGGGCAAGGTGCAGCACACGCTGGGCTGGCCGCTGAACGACAGCACCGGCGGCGGCTCCTTCCTCTATCACTTCGGCGAGAACCTCGTTTCCGTCGGCTTCGTCGTCCACCTCAATTACAAGAACCCCTACCTCTCGCCCTTCGACGAGTTCCAGCGCTTCAAGATGCATCCCGCGATCCGCGACACCTTCGAGGGCGGCAAGCGCATCGCTTACGGCGCGCGCGCGATCACGGAAGGCGGTTTCCAGTCGGTGCCGAAGCTCGTCTTCCCGGGCGGCGCGCTGATCGGCTGCGCGGCCGGCTTCGTCAACGTGCCGCGCATCAAGGGCAGCCACAACGCCATCCTGACCGGCATGATGGGCGCGGAAGCGGCCTATGACGCCGTGAAGGCCGGCCGCCAGGCGGATGAACTCACCGCCTACGCGCAAGCCTATGTCGGAAGTCCTGTCTATAAAGACCTGAAGCGCGTCCGCAACGTGAAGCCCTTCCTGTCGCGCTTCGGCACGCTCATCGGCATGGGGCTGAGCTTCGTCGACATGTGGATGAACAATCTCGGCATCGGTCTGCCCTTCACGCTGAAGCACAAGAAGGCCGACTACGAGTCGCTCGACCACGCCTCCAAGCACAAGCCGATCGACTATCCCAAGCCCGACGGCAGGGTCTCCTTCGACAAGCTCTCCTCGGTCTTCATCTCCGCGACCAATCACGAGGAGGACCAGCCGGTCCACCTCCGCCTCAAGGATCCGGCGATCCCCATCGCCTACAACCTGCCGACCTTCGCCGAGCCCGCGCAGCGCTATTGCCCGGCCGGCGTCTATGAAGTCATCCGGGAGGCGGACGGTTCCAACCCCCGCTTCCAGATCAACGCGCAGAATTGCGTCCACTGCAAAACCTGCGACATCAAGGACCCGACCCAGAACATCACCTGGACGGTGCCTGAAGGCGGCGGCGGACCCAATTACCCGAATATGTGACCGCCGGACCGAACGGCCGCTCATATCGCTGCGCCTGCGAATAAGCTAAGCTCTTCGCCAAGGGCCGGCGTCCCTGGAAGGATGCCGGCCTCCTTGTGCCGATGGGCATGATGTGTGGTTCAAGGCGGCTTGCGCGCTTGGCGCAGGTTGGCGTGTTCAGAGGCAAGACCGGATGGCGTCGAAGGACAGGACGGCAGAGAAGCGCGAAGCAGGCTCGCGCCGCCCGTTCGCGATCGCGGCCGCTTTTTTAACGATGCTGGCGCTTCAGGGTTGCGCGGGCGTCGGCGTGTTCGACGGAGGCAAGCCCGAAGCCCCCTATGGCGCCTATCTCGCGGCGCGCTATGCGGGCTCCATCCATCAGCCGGACGCGGCCGCCAAATATTTCGACAAGACGCTCGCCGCCGATCCGGGCAATGCCGTCGTCACCGAGCGCGCCTTCATGGTCGCGCTGAACGCCGGCCAGATGGACCGCGCCGTCGATCTCGCCAAGTCCCTCGTCAAGATTTCCCCCGACCACCGCATGGCGCGCCTCGTGCTGTCGCTCAACGACATCAGGCGCGGCAACTATGGCGATGCGCGGAAGGAAATCGGCAGCGCCGAATCCGGCATCTTCGTCGCCCTTGTGGGATCGCTGACCGAAGCCTGGGCGGCGGCCGGCGACGGCGACGAACAGGCCGCGATGGCGAAGCTCAAGACCTTCGAGGGCAAACCCGCCTTCGATCTCTTCCGCGTCTACCACACGGCGCTCATCCTCGACCTGCTTGGCAACGCCAAGGGCGCCGACGCCAACTACGCCAAGGCGATGGAGGCCAGCAACGGCACCTCGATCCGCATCGTTCAGGCCTATTCGAGCTTCCTCGACCGGCAGGGCCGCACGAATGAAGCCCGCGCCGCGCTCGATCAATATGCGACGCTTGCGCCCGAGCACCCGCTGGTCCGCGCCGCGCTGCGCGAGCTGACCGAGGCGGAACGCAAGGGCGAGAAGGTCAGGCCGCTCGTCTCGAACGCTTCGGAGGGCGTCGCGGAAGCGCTTTACGGCCTCGGCAGCGCGCTGGCGCAGGATCAGGGCAATGATCTCGCCGAACTCTATCTCCAGCTTGCGATCTGGCTGCGGCCGGACTTCGACGTCGCCCGCACCCTGCTCGCCGACTCCTACGAACAGAAGAAGCGCTGGGCGGATGCGGTTGCCGCCTATGGCGCGGTGAGCAAGGGCTCGCCCCTTTACGGCAATGCGCGCATCCAGATCGCGCTCGATCTCGACCGTCTCGACAGGGACGACGAGGCGATTGTCGTGCTGAACGAACTGGCAGCCGACAATCCGAAAGCGCTCGACCCGATCACCGCGCTCGGCGACATCTATCGCGGCAAGGAGAAATATGCCGAGGCGGCGGTCGAATATACCCGCGCCATCGCCATGTCGGGCGTACCGAAGCCGGCGGACTGGCCGCTTTATTATGCCCGCGGCATCTGCAACGAACGCCTCGGCCAATGGCCTCAGGCCGAAAGCGACCTGAAGCTGGCGCAGACGCTGTCCGGCGACAACGCCCTGGTGCTCAACTATCTCGGCTATTCCTGGATTGAGAGAGGCGAGAACCTGAAGGAAGCGCTCGCCATGATCGAGAAGGCGGTCGAGCAGCGGCCGACCGACGGCTTCATCGTGGACAGCCTCGGCTGGGCGGAATACCGGCTCGGCAATTATTCCAGGGCGGCCGAAGTCCTGGAGCGCGCCGTTGAACTCGAACCGGGCGATTCAACCATCAACGAGCATCTGGGCGATGCGCTGTGGAAGGTCGGCCGCCATATCGAGGCGCGCTTCCAGTGGAGCCACGCGCTCGATATGAAGCCGGACGCCGACCGCATTGCGCCCTTGAAAGCGAAACTCGAGGGCGGATTGGACGCGGGCGAAGCCCTTCGCCAGCACAATGCCGCACCTCGCAGCCACCAGGCCGAGCCCGCCTCCGGCGCGGCGAGCGGCACATAGCCGTCATGCCGCCGCGCGAACTTGCGCAAGCGAAGATCAACCTTTCCCTGAAGGTGCTCGGCCGCCGCGGCGACAATTATCACGCGCTTGAGAGCCTCGTGGTCTTTGCCGAAGCAGGAGACGTGCTGACGGCGACAGCCGCATCGACACTCGCGCTCGAAGTCCGCGGACCCTTCGCCGCCGCGCTTTCCGGAGAGGACGACAATCTGGTGCTCCGCGCCGCTCGCGCGCTCGGCCGGAACCTCCCCGGCGTGCCCGCCGCCCATCTCGTGCTTGAAAAGAATTTGCCGGTGGCGTCGGGCATCGGCGGCGGCTCGGCGGACGCCGCCGCCGCGCTCCGGCTTCTCGCGCGGCTATGGGAGGCCACGCTCGAAGAAAATGAACTCGCCGCGCTTGCGCTTTCGCTCGGCGCCGACGTGCCGGTCTGCCTCGACGCGCGGCCCGCGCTGATGTGGGGGCGGGGCGAATTGATCAGCCGCATCGAAGGCCTGCCGGATTTCTGGCTGGTGCTGGCAAATCCGGGCGTCGCCGTTTCGACAGCCGACGTCTTCCGGGCTCTCGCCGCGCCGCCGCTCGTCGATATGGTGTCGATACCGTCTCCGCCGCGTCTGGCGACGCTCGACGTGCTGGTCGAATGGCTCGGCCGTCACGGCAACGATCTCGAAAAACCGGCGCGGAAACTCGCCCCCGTCATCGGCGACGCGATCGACGCCGTCGCCGCCACGCAAGGCTGCCGCCTTGCCCGCATGTCGGGCTCGGGCGCCACATGCTTCGGCATCTATGCAAATGATGTGGAAGCCCGCGCCGCCGCCGCCGCGCTGCGGAAGGCCCATCCCGACTGGTGGGTGGCGGCGAGCGCCGTCGGGGCGGGCGGTCAGTAAGTCCGGCTGATGCAGAAATCGACGACGTCGATCAGCGCCTGCCTGTAGGGGCTGTCCGGGAAGATCGCCAGCGCGTCCTTGGCGATGGCGCCGTAATGCCGCGCCCGGGTGATCGTGTCCTCGATCGCGCCATGCTTGGTCATCAGATGCGTCGCATGTTCGAGGTCGCCGTCCTTCTGGTCGCCCTCCTGCAACGTCCGCTGCCAGAAGCCGCGCTCCTGCGCATCGCCGCGCCGGAAGGCGAGAACGACGGGGAGCGTGATCTTGCCCTCGCGGAAATCGTCGCCGACATTCTTGCCGAGCGACGCCGCGCGACCGCCGTAATCGAGCGCGTCGTCGACGAGCTGAAAGGCGATGCCGAGATTGCGGCCGTAGGATTCGAGCGCCGCCGCTTCGCTGCCGCCGCGCTGCGCGATGACCGCGCCAACCTCGGCCGCCGCCGCGAAGAGAGCCGCCGTCTTCGCCTGGATGACGCGCATATAGGCATCTTCCGTCGTGCCGGTGTCCTTCGCCGCCGCAAGCTGCATCACCTCGCCCTCGGCGATGACGGAGGCCGCATTGGCGATGATTTCGAGCGCGCGCAGGCTTTTCGTTTCGACCATCAGGCGGAAGGCGCGTCCGAGCAGGAAGTCGCCCACGAGAACGCTCGCCTGATTGCCCCACAGCATGCGCGCCGTCTTCTGTCCGCGCCGGAGATTGCTCTCGTCCACCACGTCGTCATGCAGCAGCGTCGCCGTGTGAAGGAACTCGACGCTCGCTGCGAGCTTGATGTGATCCTGGCCCTTGTAGCCGCAGATATGCGAGGCCGCGATGGTGAGCATCGGCCGGAGCCGCTTGCCGCCCGAATTGATGAGATGGCTCGCCAGTTCGGGGATCATGGGCACCTCCGAGCTCATCCGTTCACGGATGAACTCGTTGACGTCTTCCATGTCCTTGGCGACCAGCGCCTGTAGCTGGGCAATCGCATTCTGGCTGCGGGCCCGTTCTTCGTCGAGAGGGACGACTACGCCCAATTCCGGCTCCTGAAAATACGGCGCTGATATGTGATAGGCTTTCCTGGGGCGAGCATAGGTGTGTCGGGAAAGCGCGGCAAGTGCATCCGGGCCGCGGTCGCGCCGATGTGATTGACGATAAATCTCTCGAATTGGGCTGTCAGGCCGCTGGAAGAGACATGAAAGAGCTGATCCGGACGAACGATATAGTGCTGATCTCCTATCTGGAGCACCGATTGCGCGACGAAGGTATTGAGCCGCTCGTCCTCGATGCGCATATGAGCATTCTCGAAGGATCGCTCGGCGTTCTTCCGCGCCGTATCATGGTCGGCGAGGACGATCACACGCGGGCGGAGCGCATTCTCGAAGACGTGCGGCGAGGTCAGGGACATGAATGAAGCAATCGACGCAATAGAAGCTGTGCCGCAGGGCGCGGAAGCGGGCTGGACCGATGACGGATTTCTGGGCTCCCGTCTCCAGATGCTTCAGCCGGCCAAGGGCTATCGCGCGGGCCTCGACGCCGTGCTGCTCGCAGCCTCGATCCCGGCGCGCAAGGGCGAGCGCGTGCTCGAAGCCGGTTCCGGCGTCGGCGTGGCGAGCCTCTGCCTTGCCTCGCGCGTCGCCGGGCTCGACGTCTGCGGCCTCGAACTCCAGCCCGATCTCGTCCGTATCGCGCGCGAAAACGCCCGGCGCAACGCTTTGCAGACCCGCGCCATCTTCACCGAAGGCGATATCGGCCAGCAGGTGCGTGATCTTGTCACACAGGGGCTCGAACCGCAGAGCTGGGACCACGTCTTCGCCAATCCGCCATATCACGACCCGGCAAGCGCCGCGCTGCCGCCCGATGCGGGCAAGGCGCAGGCCCATGTGACCCTGGGCTCCGAGCTTGGCGACTGGGTGCGCTTTGCCTGCACCATGGTGAAGCCGAAGGGCACGGTGAGCTTCGTCCACCGCGCCGACGCGCTGGCGAGCCTTCTCGCGGCGCTTGAGGGCCATGTCGGCGGCATCGAGATTTTTCCGCTCTGGCCCGCGCAAGGAAAGCCCGCAAGCCGCGTGATCCTGCGCGGCACTCGCGGCTCGCGCGCGCCGCTCACGCTGCGCCCGGGCCTCGTGCTGCATGGCCGCGACGGCCGCTTCACCGAACGCGCCGACGACATATTGCGCAACGCCGCCGCTCTCATTTTCGACCAGCCGCTTTAGAGACCTTCATGAAAAAATTCTTCGCCCGCCTCCTGCCGGCGCCGCTGCGCCGCCGTATCGATCCCGACTGGACCCCGCGCGCGACCGTCGCCGTGGTGCGCCTGAACGGCGTCATCGGCGCCGTCTCGCCCCTGCGCGGCGGGATAGACCTTGCATCGGTTGCCGCATCGCTCGAAGGCGCATTCGAGATGAAGGGCGTAAAAGCCGTGGCGCTCAGCATCAATTCGCCCGGCGGCTCGCCCGTTCAGTCCTCGCTGATCTACAAGCGCGTGCGCGCGCTGGCCGAGGAGAAGTCGCTTCCCGTCTACGCCTTCGCCGAAGACGTGGCGGCCTCGGGCGGCTACATGCTTGCCTGCGCGGCGGACGAAATCTATGCCGATGAAAGCTCGATCGTGGGCTCCATCGGCGTCGTCTCGGCGGGTTTCGGTTTTGCCGGACTGATCGAAAAGCTCGGCGTCGAACGCCGTGTCCACACGGCGGGCGAGAGCAAGTCGATGCTCGATCCCTTCAAGCCCGAAAACCCGGACGACGTTGCCCGCCTCGAAGCGCTCCAGCGCGAGGTCCACGAAAACTTCAAGTCGCTCGTCCGCCGCTCGCGGGGCCCGCGCCTCGCAGACGCTTCGGGTGAAATATTCACCGGCGCCTTCTGGGCGGCCGAAGGCGCGAAGGCGCGCGGCCTGATCGACGGCATCGGCGACCTCAGAACCGTCATGCGCCGGAAGTTCGGCAAGGAGGTCCGCCTCAAGGTGGTGGGTTCCAGAAAACCCTTCTGGCGAAGGGGTATTGGCCTCACCGGCGGCTCGAATAGCCTGCCGGAACCGGCGAGCCTTGCCGACGGCCTGGCGCAAGGATTGATCGGCGCCATCGAAGCCCGTTCCCTTTGGAGCCGTTTTGGCCTTTAATAGCGATCCCGGGCCGCGCCAAGCGGGTGTGCGCCCAGTTGGAAGGACGAATGCGATGAGTAAGCTCGTCTTCGCGGTCGCCATACTGGCGGCCTTCTATTCGGCCTATCGGGCGCTTCTGCGCGCCGCCGAGCGCCAGCGCGAAAGCATGGTCAGGGCGAACGCGCCGAGGAGCCGTGTCGAACCGCGCGACCTCGGCACGCTGCGCGAGATCGAGCGCGGCCTCTACGTGCCCGAAAGCGGCAACGAGAGCCGTTAAGGCCTGCCTGCCATTCCGTCCCTTGCCGGCCGGGCGTTTCCGCCTGCCCGTTGCTTGACCCCCGAGGGGGCCAGCCGTTAGGTTGCGCGCGCCCGGGCAGCACCTTCGCATGCCCGATTCCGCTGAAAGTTTCCGGCCCGATGACGGCGAAACGCGACCTTTCTTTCCAGTCCCTGATCCTGAAGCTCCAGAGCTATTGGGCGCGGCAGGGCTGCGTCATTCTCCAGCCCTACGACATGTCGATGGGCGCGGGCACGTTCCACCCCGCGACCACGCTGCGCGCGCTGGGCCCGAAGCCTTGGAAGGCCGCCTATGTGCAGCCCTCGCGCCGCCCGACCGACGGGCGCTACGGAACGAACCCCAACCGCTTCCAGCACTACTACCAGTTCCAGGTGATCCTGAAGCCGAACCCCGACAATCTTCAGGAGCTCTACCTCGAAAGCCTCTACGAGCTCGGCATCGACCCGAAGAACCACGACATCCGCTTCGTCGAGGACGACTGGGAAAGCCCGACGCTCGGCGCCTGGGGTCTCGGCTGGGAAGTCTGGTGCGACGGCATGGAAGTCTCGCAGTTCACTTACTTCCAGCAGGTCGGCGGCTTCGACTGCAATCCCGTTTCGGGCGAGCTCACCTACGGGCTCGAGCGCCTCGCAATGTATATCCAGGGCGTCGACAATGGCTACGACCTCGACTTCAACGGCGCCGAGGGCGAAGACCGCGTGACCTATGGCGACGTCTTCCTGCAAGCCGAGCAGGAATTCTCCGCGCATAACTTCGAATTCGCGAATACGGAAATGCTGTTCCGTCATTTCGAGGACGCGGAAAAGGAATGCGCTGCCCTGCTTGAAAAGAATCTTGCGCTGCCGGCTTACGACCAGTGCATCAAGGCGAGCCATAATTTCAATCTGCTTGACGCACGCGGCGTCATCTCCGTCACCGAGCGGCAGGCCTATATCGGCCGTGTCCGCGCGCTCGCCAAGGGCTGCGCCGAAGCCTGGCTGAAAAGCCCGGCCGGCGGCGCCTGATCCGCATACGGATGCTGAAACAAAAACGGCCGGAAGCGCGAAGCTCCCGGCCGTTTCCGTTTCTGCTGCCCGGCAATCAGAATGCGAAATTCAGGCCGACGCGGATTGCCTGGAGGTCGTCTGCCTTTGCCCTGAGCGGCACCGGCGTCGGCACATTCACATGGCCGAGATCGGTGTAGAGATATTCCGCCTTGATCGAGAAACCGGTCGTGAAGGCGTAGGCAATGCCGGCGCCTGCGGTCCAACCGACGCGCGTTTCGGAATTCGAGATATTGAGGGTTTCCGCCTTGACCTCACCTGTGGCCAGACCGGCCGTGACATAGGGCAGGAACTTGCCGATCGAATAGCCGGCCCGCCCGCGCAGCGTGCCGAGCCAGCGCAGGTCGGTCGTGCATCCGAGGCTGCAAATGCCGTATTTCGTTCCCTTGAGCGTTGAGAGCGAGGCGTCGGCTTCCACGCCGATCACCCAGGCATCGACGACCCAGTTGTAGCCGCCCTGGACGCCGAGAAGTCCGCCATGCAGATCGAAATCGCCCGAAGTCGCGCCGTTGTTGTCGGTATGTATTGATTGGCCCCAGGCGGCGCCGCCGGTGATGCCCCAGTAAGGGCCGCTCCAGTCGAGCGGCGCGAGCGCCGGGCCGACGGCGTTCGCCGAGGCCGATGGAACCGCAATCAGAAATGCGAACAAGGACGCGACAGCGCCCAGAACCAGATTTTTCAACAAAGCCCCCCGTGAAGTTGAATGGGCCAATGCCCACCATAATCCGGAGTAAAATCAATGAATTCGGTCGAGGGCAAGACGGCAGGGAAGCCGGCACGAAACTTTACGGGGCATCGCGTCGAATCCGTCCGATTGTTGCAGCCGGAACACGGCTCCCGATTTGTCCCCCGGCTGGCGGCAGCCCGTTGGATTCCTTTCCATTTTCACCCCTGACATGGTAGACGGCTGCTCAAATCCCTTGAATATCGGCCCGCCTGGTCATGTCCGAATTCCTGCTCGAACTCTTCTCCGAAGAAATCCCGGCCCGGATGCAGAAGCGCGCCGGCGAGGATTTGCAGCGCCTTGTCACGGATGCCCTGAAAGCGGCGGGCGTGGAGCCGGCCAGCGCGCGCGCTTTCGCGACGCCGCGCCGTCTCGCACTTGTCATGGACGGCCTGCCGGACAAGACCCCGGACGTGAAGGAAGAGCGCAAGGGACCGAAGGTCGGCGCGCCCGATCAGGCGATCCAGGGCTTCCTCCGCGCCGCCGGCCTCGCCTCGATCGATCAGGCGACCGTGCAGGAGGACAAGAAGGGCGCCTTCTACGTCGCCATCGCCGAGAAAAAAGGCCGCCCCACCGCCGACCTCATCGCCGAGATCGTGCCCGCCGTCATCCGCGCCTTCCCCTGGTCGAAATCCATGCGCTCCGGCCGCCACGAATTGCGCTGGGTCCGCCCGCTGCATTCCATCCTCTGCCTCCTCGGCGGCAGGGTCGTGCCCTTCGGGATCGAAGGCATCAAGTCCGGCAACACGACGCGCGGCCACCGCTTCATGGCGCCCGCCGAATTCGCGGTGACGGATTTTGCCGACTACGAAAAGAAACTCGGAACGGCGAAGGTGATCCTCGATCCGGCGAAGCGCGCCGCGACGATCAAGGACGGCGCGCTGAAACTCGCCGCCGCTGCGGGCCTGAAACTCATCGAGGACGAAGCGCTGCTCGCCGAAGTCGCGGGCCTCGTCGAATGGCCGGTGCCGCTCATCGGCAAGATCGACGACGAGTTCATGTCCGTGCCGCAGGAAGTGCTGACGAGCACCATGCGCGCGAACCAGAAATATTTCGCGCTCACCGACGCGAACGGAAAACTCGCCCCGCGCTTCATCGTCGTCGCGAACCTCATCGCGGAAGACGGCGGCAAGGCCATCGTCAACGGCAACGAACGCGTGCTCCGCGCCCGCTTCTCCGACGCGCGTTTTCTGTGGGATCAGGACAGGAAGCAGACGCTGGAAAGCCGCCTGCCGAAGCTCGAAGAAGTCGTCTTCCAGGCAAAGCTCGGCACCGTGCGCGAAAAGGCCGAGCGCATCGCGAAGCTCGCGCGTGAACTCGCCGCCGTCATTCCGGGCGTCGATCCGAATAAGGCCGAGATCGCCGGCCGTCTCGCCAAGGCCGACCTCACCTCCGGCATGGTGGGCGAATTCCCCGAACTGCAAGGCCTGATGGGCGGCTACTACGCCAAGGCGGATGGCTTGGGCGATGAGATCGGCAATGCGATTGCCGAACACTATTCGCCGCTCGGTCCGACGGATGATGTGCCGGCTTCGCTGCTCGGCAAGGTCATCGCGCTGGCTGACAAGATCGATACCTTGGTTGGGTTTTGGGCCATCGATGAAAAGCCGACAGGTTCGAAGGACCCTTACGCGCTTCGCCGCTCGGCGCTCGGCGTTATTCGCATCGTGATTGAGAGTGGATTGCGCCTATCGCTCAATTCATTGATCAGAGTTGCGATGGACCCATTGAAGAACAAACTGGTCTTGAGGGTAACGCAAGCTGCTTTGGATAACGCGCCAGAGGGAGCTGCAATTCTACCTGTGTCCGATCGGACGGCAGTTCGGCAAAGCCTTCTGGAATTCATTGCGGATCGACTCGCGGTTCAGCTTAAAGCTGAAGGTCAGCGTTATGATTTGGTCAGCGCGGTGTTCTCCCTAGGTGGCCAAGATGACCTTGTCCTCATCGTGAAGCGCGTCGAGGCGCTGTCGGAATTTCTGGCGACGGAAGACGGCAAGAACCTGCTCGCGGGCTACAAGCGCGCCGTCAACATCCTCAACATTGAGGAGAAGAAGGACAAGGCGAGCTATGGCGGCGAGCCCGATCCGGCGCTCTTTGCGCAGGAAGAAGAGCGCACGCTTTTCGACCGCATCGAGGAAGCCCGCGCCGAAGCCACGCATGCCATCGGCCGCGAGGACTTCGCCGCCGCCATGCGCGCGCTCGCAAAGCTCCGCGCGCCGGTCGACGCCTTCTTCGACAAGGTCACGGTGAATGCCGACAATAAGGATGTGAGGGCGAACCGGCTGCGGCTTCTCGCGCTCATCCGCGCGGCCTTGCATGAGGTCGCGGATTTTTCGAAGGTCGAGGGGTAAGCTCGGCAGAAAATTAGGCCGTCATGGCCCGGCTTGTCCGGGCCATCCACGTCTTTCTTCTGGGATGGACCCAATAGCAAAGACGTGGGTGCCCCGCATAAAGCGGGGCATGACGAAATGGGTATGAGTGGCACGACCCGAACCAGAGGCGTAAGCGATGGCTGAACAGAAGTGGGTCTATTCCTTCGGTGACGGCAAGGCGGACGGCGCGGCCTCGATGCGCAATCTCCTTGGCGGCAAGGGCGCGAACCTCGCCGAGATGTCGAACCTCGGCCTTCCCGTGCCGCCGGGCTTCACCATCACCACGGAAGTCTGCACCGCCTTCTACGCCAACGATCGCAACTATCCCGCCGATCTGAAAGCGCAGGTCGAGGCGGCGCTCGCCTCCGTCGGCAAGACAGTCGGCGCGAGCTTCGGCGACAGGAAGAACCCGTTGCTCGTCTCCGTGCGTTCGGGCGCCCGCGCTTCCATGCCCGGCATGATGGACACGGTGCTGAACCTCGGCCTCAACGACGAGACGGTGATGGGCCTCGCCGCGCGTTCGGGCGACGAGCGTTTCGCCTTCGACAGCTATCGCCGCTTCATCCAGATGTATTCCGACGTGGTGCTCGAGGTCGATCACCACAACTTCGAAGAGATACTGGAATATTACAAGGAAGAGCACGAGCTGGTGCTCGACACCGATCTCAAATCCGCCGACTGGCGCGATGTCATCGCGCGCTACAAGGCGCGCGTGCAGGAGGAGCTCGGCCGGCCCTTCCCGCAGGATGTGAACGAGCAGCTCTGGGGCGCCATCGGCGCGGTCTTCGGCTCCTGGCGCAATGCGCGCGCGGAAACCTATCGCCGCCTCCACAACATTCCCGAAAGCTGGGGCACCGCCGTCAACGTGCAGGCCATGGTCTTCGGCAATATGGGCGAGACGTCGGCCACCGGCGTCGCCTTCACGCGCAACCCTTCGACCGGCGAGCGCGCCGTCTATGGCGAGTTCCTTGTGAACGCGCAGGGCGAAGACGTCGTGGCCGGCATCCGCACGCCGCAATCGCTGACCAAGAAGGCGCGCATTGAATCGAAGGACAGCAAGCCCTCGATGGAAGAGGCGATGCCCGAAGTCTTCGCCCAGCTTTCCGCCGTCTTCGAACGCCTCGAAAAGCACTACACCGACATGCAGGATGTCGAGTTCACGGTGCAGGATGCGAAGCTCTGGATGCTCCAGACGCGCTCGGGCAAGCGCACGGCGAAGGCCGCGCTGAAAATCGCCGTCGACATGGCGCATGAAAAACTGATCGACGAGAAAACCGCTATCCTGCGCGTCGATCCCGCCTCGCTCGACCAGCTTCTCCACCCGACGCTCGATCCCGACGCGCCGCGCGATGTAATCGCGACGGGCCTGCCCGCATCGCCGGGCGCGGCCTCGGGCGAAGTCGTCTTCTCCTCCGACGAAGCCGCCGCCGCCAAGAAGGACGGCCGCAACGTCATTCTCGTGCGCATCGAAACGAGCCCCGAAGATATTCACGGCATGCACTCTGCTGTCGCCATCCTGACGACGCGCGGCGGCATGACGAGCCACGCGGCCGTCGTTGCGCGCGGCATGGGCCGGCCTTGCGTCTCGGGCGTCGGCTCCATCCGCATCGACTACAAGGCCGAAGAATTCAAGGTGATGGGCGTCACCGTGAAGAAGGGCGACATCATCACGGTCGACGGCTCCACCGGCCAGGTCATCAAGGGCGAAGTGCCGACCGTGCAGCCGGAGCTATCCGGCGACTTCGCCACGCTCATGGGCTGGGCCGACAGCCACCGCCGCATGAAGGTGCGCACCAATGCCGAAACGCCGCTCGACGCGGCCACCGCGCGGCGCTTCGGCGCCGAAGGCATCGGCCTCTGCCGCACCGAACACATGTTCTTCGACGAAACGCGCATCGTCGCCGTCCGCCAGATGATCCTTGCCGACGATGTGAAGGGCCGCGTGGCGCCGCTTTCGAAGATCCTTCCGATGCAGCGCGACGATTTCCGCCAGCTCTTCGTCATCATGAAGGGCCTGCCGGTCACCATCCGCCTGCTCGACCCGCCGCTCCACGAATTCCTGCCGAAGACGCCCGAGGAAATCGCCCAGGTCGCGGTCGCCACCGGCATGCCGGCCGACAAGCTCGCCCGCCGCGTCCAGGAGCTGCATGAGTTCAACCCCATGCTCGGCCATCGCGGCTGCCGCCTCGGCATCACCTATCCCGAAATCTACGAAATGCAGGCCCGCGCCATCTTCGAGGCCGCCATCGAGGCCGCGAAGGAGACCGGCGAAGCCGTGACGCCCGAGATCATGATCCCGCTCGTCGCCATGAAGACCGAGCTCGACATGCTGAAGCAGAAGATCGTGGCGGTCGCCGCCGCGGTCGAAAAGGAGAAGGGCGCGAAGCTCGTCTACCAGATCGGCACCATGATCGAGCTGCCCCGCGCCGCCTTGCTCGCCCGCCAGATCGCCGAATCGGCCGAGTTTTTCTCCTTTGGTACCAATGACTTGACCCAGACGACCTATGGCATCAGCCGGGACGACGCGGCCAATTTCATCAACGACTACATCGCCAAGAAGGTCATTTCCCAGGACCCCTTCGTGTCGCTGGACACCGAAGGGGTGGGCGAGCTTGTCCGCATCGCCGCCGAAAGGGGCCGCCTGACTCGCCCCGACATCAAGCTCGGCATCTGCGGCGAGCATGGCGGCGACCCGGCTTCCATCGCCTTCTGCGAGGAAGTGGGCCTCTCCTATGTCTCCTGCTCGCCCTATCGCGTGCCGATCGCCCGGCTGGCGGCGGCCCAGGCGGCGCTTTCCACGGCCGCCCGTCAGGGCGACTGAAACAGCCCTTTTACTGAATCCTTTCAGGGGGTTGGCCGGGTTCCCGGCCGGGCAGGGGGAGGCGCTTGCCCGCCGCCCCGCGCGCGCTTCAACCCACCGGCTTTCCCGTCTCGAACGAAGCCGCGCCCATAAATCCGTATGCAGAATAAATAAAAATTCCGCTTGCCGCCTGAAGATGCGTATACGGAATATATGATTCCCCGGCGGGCGACTCGCTCCGACTCGATTCGCTCCGATGCATTTCGCGTTAATGCTTACGCGATAGTCAGCGCCAAGAAGTGTCCACAATTTGGACAAATTCTCGCTATGAGCGCATGAAAATGGTTTATGCAACGTCGCGCCAATGCGGCGGATGCGCGCAACCCATGTGAAAATAATCACCGAAATCCGCGATATTCTCCGTCTTACATCGAGCGTTAGCGCAGCTTGTCGCTGCGGCAAGCGTGAATCATGGTTACTTGTGAAAATGAAATGGTTGTCGCTTCGTTACTGGCGTGTTAATTGCTCCCCCAGTTTGAAAGTGTGAATGCCCGGATGCAGGGAACGCGTCGGGCTCTGGCACGTACAGCGGTGATGTCCGCAGTGCTTCGGAATAAGGCTCCAAAGGAGGAGCTTGCGGATCGCGAAAGCGAAATGCTCCGGGGACTGATTGAACAACAAAGCGGTCGGATTGGAGAACGAAGTGCGTAGACTTCTCGAGTGGCTCGATTTGAGCCCGGCATTGTCGGGTATTGCCCATGTGGCGGCAGGCGTCGTCGGCCTGTCCGTCGTGTCGGGCGCCTTGCTCTCCAGCGTCATATCCGTCGACAACTCCGCCGTTGCGAGCATTGCGCCTGCGCCCGCAGCCGTCGCCTCTGCTGCCGCCGTTGACGATGGGCAGCAGGCCGGACGTGCCGCCTCGATCGTGGTGCCCGCGTCCTTCCGCGCGATCGACGCGAATGCCGGGCTTCTCACCAACGCCGTCATTACATCGCCGACCATCCGCATAAACCTGAACGATCTCGAGAGAGAGCGCCGCTGCCTCACCGAAAGCATTTATTTCGAGGCGCGCGGCGAAAGCGCCATCGGCCAGCTTGCCATCGCGGAAGTCGTGCTGAACCGCGTGACCTCGGGCCGCTATCCGTCGAGCATTTGCGGCGTCGTCTTCCAGGGGCGGAGTTCGAACCAGTGCCAGTTCTCCTTCGCCTGCTCCGCCGACATGGACAAGCCGCGCGACCGGATCGCCTGGCGCAAGGCCCAGCGCCTCGCGCATTACGTGCTGTCGGGTGAAGTGACGACGTCGATCGTCGGTTCGGCGACCTATTACCACGCGGCTTACGTTTATCCGCATTGGGCGCCCTCGATGATCGAGGTTGCGAAAATCGGCCACCATATTTTCTATCGCCCCGGCCCCGCGCGTTCGGCCTCCGCCGGAGACGTCGATCCGCAATCCTGAAGCGGCGGCATGAAAAATGGCGGAGCCTCGGCCCCGCCATTTCCATTCAAGCCCTGCGTTGAAAGCTCAGCCGGCCTTGCCCGCCGCGGCCTTTGCCGCTTCGATCGCTTTTGCGATCGGCCCGGTCGTCGCGATCTGCTCGCGCACCATCTCGGGCATGTTGCCTGCCGCCTTGTCGAGCTCGGCGAGTTCCGGCGGCACATACCAGTGCAGCTTCTCCGAGCCGTAGGCTTCCCACACGACCTTGGCGACCTCCACCGGCGGAATGGCGCGGAACATGCCGTCCTTCGGCGCGTTCTTCACCGCTTCCGGCGGTAGGATCGGCGTGTCGATGAGACCCGGCAGCACATCGGCGACGCGCACGCCGTGGCGGCGGAATTCGATGGAGAGCGCTTCGGTGAGCCCCTTCACCGCATGCTTCGTCGCGGAATAGACCGCGATGCCCGGCATGCCGTAGGTCGCCGACGAGGACGAGGTGGTGAAGCAGAGCGAGCCCGGCGTCGCCTTCAGAAGGCCGATGGCCGAATGAATGCCGTTCAGTACACCGACGAAATTGACCTGCACGACCTTCAGCACATCCTCGAAGGGCTGCTCGTCGAAGAAGCCACCGGCGCCGATGCCTGCATTGTTGAAGAGGACGTCCATCTTGCCGCCCGTCGCCGCGCCGAATTCTGCCAGCGCCTTTTCGTAGTCGGCCTTGTCGGTCACATCGAGGCGGCGGACGATGCAGTTGGCCGCGCCGAGTTCGGCTTCGAGCGACTTGAGGCCTTCCGCGTTCTGGTCATAGCCGCCGACGAACCAGCCCTTGCCGTGAAAGAGCCTGGCCGTCTCCCGGCCCATGCCCGACGCCGCGCCCGTGATGAAGATGGACTTGCGCCCGTTTGCACTTCCCATAATGCCTCCCATTGGCTTTTTGCATTTTCGCTGGACCGCATTCTAGCGAACTCGGGAGGCGGATGGCCAATGGAAGTGGCGGTGGCCGGCAAAAGGCCTCTGGACACCCTCCAGAAGCCCCTCAGGAGGCCGTCAGCGCGTCGAAATCAAGCCCGAGGTCCAGACAGGGGGCCGAATGGGTGATCCAGCCACAGGAGATGAGGTCGACCCCCGCCGCGGCGATGGCGGGCGCCGTCGCTGCCGTCACCCGGCCCGAGGCCTCGGTGATCGCCCGGCCCGCGACAAGCTTCACCGCCCGGGCAAGCTCGTCGGGGGACATATTGTCGAGCAGCACCACCTCGACGCCGGTGGCGAGCGCTTCCTCGAGCTGGTCGAGCGTGTCGACCTCGACCTCCACCTTGACCATGTGGCCGGCCCGGGCGCGGGCCCGCTCGATGGCGGTTCGCACGCCGCCCGCGACCGCGATGTGATTGTCCTTGATGAGCACCGCGTCGTCGAGGCCGAAGCGATGGTTCATGCCGCCGCCCGCGCGCACCGCATATTTTTCAAGCGCACGCAGTCCGGGCGTCGTCTTGCGCGTGCAGCAGACGCGCGCGCTTGTGCCCTCGATGGCGCGCGCGATCTGCCGCGTCGCCGTCGCAATGCCGGAAAGATGTCCGAGGAAATTGAGCGCCACGCGCTCGCCGGTGATGATCGCCCGCGCCGAACCTTCGATGGCGGCGACCACATCGCCCGGCATCACGTCGGAGCCGTCGGGAATCTGCACCGCGACGCGGAGATTGGGGTCCATCAGGCGGAACGCCATGCGCGCGCAGTCGAGGCCCGCAATGCGTCCGTCTTCCCGCGCGCGGATGACGACGCGCGCCTTCGCCTCCGCCGGGATCGTTGCCTCTGTCGTGATGTCGCCCGCCCGACCGAGATCTTCGGCAAGTGCCGCGCGCACGATGGGTTCGATCAGAAGCTGGGGCAGGGGCGCGAGAAACGCATCGCTCATGCACAGGAACCTTTTTTCGCCGGCGTCTCGCCGGCATTTGCCGCGATGCGGTTTGCATCGTCGAGTGTCATGAATGTGCGGTGCCGCCAGGCTTCGCGCGGCTCGGGGAAATCGCTGCGGAAATGACCGCCGCGGCTTTCCTCGCGCGCCAGCGCCGCCGCCGCGATGAGCTTCGCGGTCGTCGCCATGTTGAGGAAAAGGCTCGTAGGCCCCGCCGCCCGCGACAGCCGCTCGATCTCGCCAAGCGCATGGACGAGCCCCTCGCGATTGCGGATGACGCCGACATGGGCGCTCATCACCTGGCGAAGCTGCGCGACGAGAAGTTCGGGCAGAGGCGCTGAGGACGAAAGCGCAGCCGGCGCAATCTCGCCCGTGGCGAGCGGCAATTCGCGCCCGTCGATGTCTTCCGCGATGCGCGCGCCGAAGACGACGGCTTCGAGGAGCGAGTTCGAGGCGAGCCTGTTCGCACCATGCGCGCCCGTCGATGAAACCTCGCCGCAGGCCCAAAGCCCCTCAAGGCTCGTTCGCCCGCGCTCATCCACCTTGATGCCGCCCATGAAGTAATGCGCGGCGGGCGCCACGGGTATCGGATCGCCCACGGGGTCGATCCCCATGCTCATGCAGTTTTCATAGACGGTCGGAAAGGCCTGCGGCATCCGCGCGCCGACGGCGGCCCGTGTGTCGAGATAGACCGATCGCCCGGCCGCGATCTCGCGGAAGATCGCCCGCGCCACCACATCGCGCGGCGCAAGTTCGGCATCCGGATGCACGGCGGGCATGAAGCGCCGGCCCGTCTGGTCGATCAGGATCGCGCCTTCGCCGCGCAGGGCCTCGGTGACGAGGGGTGCCGGGTCGCGCGTGCCGGCAATGGCGGTCGGATGAAACTGCACGAATTCAGGATCGGCGATGACGGCGCCCGCCCGCGCCGCGATGGCGATGCCTTGCCCGCGCGCCTGCGGCGGATTGGTCGTCACCGCGAAAAGCTGCCCGACGCCGCCCGAAGCGAGAACCACAGCGCGCGACCTGACGGTGAGCGCGCGGCCCTCGGCGTCATGCGCATATACGCCCGCGACGCGTCCGCCGACCATGACGAGCTCATAGGCCGAATAGCCTTCAATGACGCGGATCGACGGACAGGCGCGCACGGCGGCGACAAGCGCCTCCATGATCGCGCGGCCCGCCGTGTCGCCTTTCACACGCACGATGCGGCGATGGCTGTGCGCCGCCTCGCGGCCGAGCGAGAGCTTGCCTTCGAGATCGCGGTCGAAGGGCACGCCGAGGCGCAGCAGATCCTCGATGCGGTCGCCCGCCTCGCGCGCCATGTTGAGCGCCACCGTCTCGTCGACGATGCCCGCGCCCGCAACGACCGTGTCGGCCGTGTGCGATTCCGGCGTGTCGCCCTGGTCGACGGCGGCGGCGACGCCGCCTTGCGCCCATGCGCTCGACGCGCCGTCGCCGATGGGGGCGGCGGCAAGCACGGTGACGGGCCTCGGCGCGAGCTTCAGCGCCGTGAAAAGCCCGGCAAGCCCCGCGCCGACGATAAGCACGTCGCCGGCATCGACGATGTTCTGGTCCGACATGGGCATGTGCCCCTTGGGCTTTGTGAGCGCGGCGTCAGTTCTTGAGGTTGATCATCCGCTCGACGGCCGCGCGCGCGCGAACGGCAATCGCCGGATCGACGGTCACTTCCTCACGCATATAGACGAGGCTGTCGAGGATGTTCTTCAGCGAGATGCGCTTCATATGCGGGCAGAGATTGCAGGGCCGAACGAATTCGACATCCGGATACTCGACTGCGACATTGTCGCTCATCGAGCACTCCGTCACCATGACGACGCGGGCGGGCTTGTTCTTCTTCACCCAGTCGATCATGCCCGACGTCGAGCCCGAGAAATCCGCTTCCGCGACGACGGCGGGCGGGCATTCCGGATGCGCGATGATGACGATGTTCGGATCGTCCTTGCGGTACTGGCGCAGCTCTTCCGGCGTGAAGCGCTCATGCACTTCGCAATGGCCCTTCCAGGCGATGATCTTGACGCTCGTCTGCTTGGCGATGTTCTGGGCGAGATATTCGTCCGGGATGCAGAGCACACGGTCGGTGCCGAAGCTCTCGACCACTTTGAGCGCGTTGGACGAGGTGCAGCAGATGTCGCTTTCCGCCTTCACTTCCGCCGAGGTGTTGACATAGGTGACGATCGGCACGCCCGGATATTTCTGGCGCAGCAGGCGCACATCGGCGCCCGTGATGGATTCGGCAAGCGAGCAGCCCGCCTTCACATCGGGAATGAGAACCGTCTTCTGCGGATTGAGCAGCTTCGACGTCTCGGCCATGAAGTGGACGCCGCATTGCACGATGACGGAGGCCTCGACCTTCGTCGCTTCCTTGGCGAGCTGCAGCGAGTCGCCCGCAATGTCGGAGACGCAATGAAAGATTTCCGGCGTCTGGTAGTTATGCGCGAGGATGACGGCGTCGCGCTCCTTCTTCAGCCGGTTGATGGCGTGGATATAGGGCGCGAAGAAGGGCCACTCGATCGACGGCACGACATGGCGCACCTTCTCGTAAAGCGGCGCCATCTCCTTGGCGAGGCCCGGCGTATATTCGAGTTCCGGCATGTCCACCGGCTTGAACTCGCGCGCCGCCGGCTTCGTCGCCTTTGCGTCGCGCTGCAATTCGCCTGCGAGTGCCATCTCCCTGTCTCCTTTATAATGCTCAAGTTGAGCATATATCCGGGATCAAAAACGCCGACACCTCACGTGAGGGCCGGACCCGATTGAAAGATATGCTAGGCCTGAGCATTATCAACCGTCAACCGCGAATATGGCATTGTGGCGACTGGTCCCGTTCGTTCTTGAACAGGCGGATTTTATCTAGGAATTACGGGCCTTTAGCCAGATATAGCCGCCGGCCGCGCCCATCAGCGGGTTGGCGGCGAGGAGCGCGAGGCCCGAAAGGGTGACCGGCGTGAGGAAGACCATGCAGATGACGCCCCAGGCGACATTGAGGCTCGACGACAGCGCGCCGTGAAGGATCGCCGCCCGTTTCGCCAGCGCCGCGCCGAGATAGCCGGCGGCGAGCGGGGCCGTGAGGGCGAGCATCGTAAGCCAGGAACTTTCGAGCGCGGCGGAAACCTCCGCTTCGCTCGGCACGGTGCCGTCGGGCGATTCGAATCCGGCGACGACCATGACGCCGAGCGTGATGATCGTCAGCATCAGGAGAAAGTTGAAGATCGAACTGACGATCACCGCCTTCAGCGAAATCCCGTTCATCGTTTCGTCTCCGCCTCAGCTATTCGCCCGGCTCCGCGACGGCGCGAGCCTCAATCCCGGCGCAGGGCGCTCGTTCAGGACTTCGCGGCGGAAGCGGAATTGCTCGGCGGGGCGTCCGCCCGTCCGCGTCGTCACCCGGCCCGTGCGTTCCACAAGGCCGCCCTTTTCGACGAGGCGGCGGAAGTTCTGCTTGTGCACATGAAGGCCCAGAAGCGCCTCCACCGTGCGCTGCAACTCGAACAGCGTGAAGGTCGCGGGCATCAGCTCGAAGGCGACGGGGCGATATTTGAGCTTCGCGCGCAAGCGGCTCATCGCCGTTGCGAGAATGCGGCGATGGTCGAACTGCATCGGCCGCCCCAGCGCGTCGTTCTTTTCCGCCGCCCGCGCATTGGGACGCCCATCGCGCGCCGCTTCGCGCAACAGGCCCGCCTCATAGAGAAGCTCGTAGCGTTCCAGCACCTTCTCATCGTCCCAGTGAACGCCGTCGAGGCCGAAACAGAGACGGATGCGGTCCCGCCGCTTGCCGCGCGTCAGCTCCTCCGCGCTCGCTTCGGCCTGCCGTCCGGCCCATTCGCGCAGCAGCGGCGCAATCGTTTGCTCGATCACGGCGGGCTTGCCGTCGCGCCAGTCTTCCCAGGGAAAATGTTCGTACCAGTCGCGCCAGGCTGCGCCTTCAAGCTCGCCGTCATGCGTTCGCGTCAGCGCCAGATAGCCGACCGAGACGACATGCTCGCCCGGTTCCTCGACTTCGAGCGCGTTGCGTCCCCGGTCGCCGAACGTATAGAGCTGCTCCACATAGCCGAGCGCCAGATGCGTCTGCTCCTGCACCCAGTCGCGCAGGCCGATATCGAGCGTGCGATGCCGGAGCGGATCGAAGGGGCCGAAGGGCAGCGCGTCCCAGTTGCCCGCCGCATTGGCGCCGCGCGCCCCGGCCTGACCGCCGCCCTGCGGCACGACGAGAATCTTCGGCTGGTCTTCCGACACGGTGACGATCGCCGCGTTGAGGCCGATGACGACGGCCTTTCCTTCAAGCGCGACGCCTGCGACGGACCCGAGCGGCGCGGGCAGGTCGGGCTTGCCCGCCTTTCCGCCATTCGCTTTCGCCGCCTTCGTCTCGCTCATCGCGCCGCCTTGCCTCCCGCGGAATGAAGCGCCGGGATCGCGAAGAGCTGTCCTTGCCCCTGCGAGGTCATGCCGAGCGCTTCGACCGCCGCCTGCATCCGGCCCTTACGGCCGAGCAGATCGTCGGCAAGGCGAACGAGCAGCTTGTTCGGATAGGCATGCGCCCCGCGCTGGCGCAGCAGCCGCGCCAATTCGTCTTCGGGATAATTCTCGTTGAGCGCGCAAAGCGCGATGAAGGCCGCCGCTGTCGACCGGCTGATCCCCGCCCAGCAATGAATGAGCATCGGCGCATCCTGCTCCCAGCCGTGCACAAAGTTGAGAAGCTCGGCCACATGCCGCGCCTCCGGCACGACGAGGTCTTCATAAGGCTCGGCAATATCGTTGATGCCGAGCCGCAAATGCCGCTCGCGCGCCACGCCCTCCGGCGTCTCGATCATGCTTTCGGGATCGAGCAGGCTGACGAGATGGGACGGCCGGACCTTCCGGATAGCATCGGGAACGGTGGCCAGCGGGCAGACGTAAATCACAGGATCGCTCATGGCTCGACCATAACACAAATCCGTCAAAAGGGCAGCCGAAATGCAGCCACACCAGCGCTTTAGAGGATTCGTGTGACGGTTTTTGAGGCGGTCTGCCTATTCGCCCGCCAATTCCTCGAACCGTTTGAGAAACTTCGCCTGCGCCTCCTTCGTCGGCAGCGGCTTCAGCTTGACCGGCGTGAGGCCTCTCGGGCGGCCGAAGATCTGTGCGGCTTCCTCGTCCGAAAATCCGGCGATCTGCGTCGCCTCGAAAAAAGCCGACGCCTTGTCCGCGCGCTTGATGATTTCCTCGACCGTCTGCGGAAGTTCGGCCGGCAATCCGAAGCGGCGATGGATCGCGGCGGCAAGCCGATGCTCGAAGGCTTTGTAGTCGAAGCCGAGCGCCGCCTTGAACGGGCTGATCATGTCGCCGATCACATATTCTGGCGCGTCATGCAGCAGCGCCGCGAGCCGCCAGCGCGCGGGCCAGCCCGGACGGATGCGGACGCAGATATCGTCGACGAGCACGCAATGCTCGGCCACCGTGAAGGCGTGATCGCCCCTGGTCTGCCCGTTCCAGCGGGCGACGCGGGCAAGCCCGTGGGCAATGTCCGAAATCTCGATGTCGAGCGGCGAGGGGTCGAGAAGGTCGAGCCGCCTCCCGCTCAGCATCCGCTGCCACGCTCTCGGCTTGTCGCTCTTGTCCGGCATTATGCGGTCCCTTGCATCGCGAGGCGGCAATCTAGGGCGGCCGCCGGATATTGTCATCCGCCTGGAGCCGCCCGCGCGTTTGCCCGCGCCCGCCTGACGGCCTAGACTCCTGCCCGACGAAACGCCAGCGCCGAAAAGAACAGGACGAACATGGCCGTCGAGCCCATTCCCGCGGAGCTTCTCTATCGCGCCTGCGATCTCGCCGCGTTCAAATTCGAGACGACCGCCGAGCTGGAAGACCTGCCCGGTCTTGCGGGGCAGGAGCGCGTGCTCGACGCCCTGCGCTTCGGCACCTCGATCCGCCGTCAGGGCTTCAATCTCTTCGTACTCGGCCCGGCCGGCGTCGGAAAATATCAGGCGGTCACGCGCTTCCTCGCCGACATCGCGGTCCGCCAGCGCGCGCCATCCGACTGGGCCTATGTGAACAACTTCGCCGCGCCGCATCGGCCCGTGGTGCTGGAACTCGCCGCCGGCACCGGCCGCGCCTTGAAGGAGGGCATGGCCCGCCTCGTCGAGGACATGAAGGTGACGGTGCCCTCCGTCCTTGAAAGCGAGGACTATCAGAACCGCCGCCAGTCGATCGACGCGGAATATCGCGACCGGCAGGAACAGGCCTTCGAAGGCCTGCGCGCCCGCGCGGAAGGGGAAGGCATCGCGCTTCTCCGCACGCCTGCGGGCTTCGCGCTCGCCCCCGTGCATCGCGGCGACGACCATGACGGCGAAGTCGTGAAGCCCGACGAATTCAACGCCCTGCCGGAAGCCGAACGCAAGCGCATCGAAGGCGTCATCCAGTCCTTGCAGAAGGAGCTTGCCGAAACGCTGGAACATCTCCCCGGCTGGGAGAAGGAACACCGCGATCAGGTCCAGAAGCTCAACCACGAAGTCGCCGAACGCCTCGTGGAGCGCGGCATGCGCGAGCTGCGCCAGCGCTTCGACACCATGCCCGCCGTGCGCGACTGGCTCGGCACCGTCGCCGCCGACCTCATCGAGAATGCGGGCATCTTCGCGCCGGGTGCGAGCGAGGCGCAGCAGCAGCAATTGCAGGCCGTGCTCGCCGCGCAAGGCGCGTCGGCGCCCGCCCAGCCGCTCGCCTTCGGCGCGCTCAATCCGCTGCGCCGCTATCAGGTCAACGTCATTGTCGAAAACAACGACGCGCCGCGCAAGCCCGGCGCCTCGCCATGGAAGGCCGAAACGCAGGTCGATGCGGGCGGCTATATCGGCGGCGGCGCGCCCATCGTCTATGAAGATCACCCGACGCTGCAAAATCTCGTCGGCCGCGTCGAGCACATGCCGCAGATGGGTGCGCTCGTCACCGATTTCACGCTCATCAAGGGCGGCTCGCTTCACCGCGCCAATGGCGGCTATCTGCTGATCGATGCGCTGAAGCTGCTGCGCGAGCCGCTTGCCTGGGAGGCGCTGAAGCGCGCGCTGCGCCGCCGCAAGATCGTCATCGAGTCGCCCGGCGAATTCATGAGCCTCGTCAGCACCGTGACGCTGGAACCGGACCCCATTCCGCTCGACCTCAAGGTCATTCTTTTCGGCGAGCGCTATCTCTATTACGTGCTGTCGAACAACGATCCCGATTTCGGCGAGCTCTTCAAGGTCGCCGCCGATTTCGAGGATGTCTTCGACCGCGAAAGCGAAAACGAATTTCTCTATGCGCGTCTTCTCGCCGGCATCTGCCGCCGTGAGGACATTTTGCCGCTCGACCGCTCGGGCGTCGCCCGGGTCGTGGAGCGCGCCTCGCGCTATGCCGAAGACGCGGAGAAGATTTCGACCGTCATTCGCCCCATCGAGGATCTGCTGCGCGAGGCCGACTTCATCGCCCGCGATATGAGCGCCGCGCGCATCACCTCGCATCACGTCGACGCCGCCGTCGAGGCCCAGATCGGCCGCGCCGACCGCATGCGCGAGCGCAGCCTCGAAATGATCACGCGCGATATCGTGATGATCGACACCGAAGGCCAATGCGTGGGGCAGGTGAACGGACTTTCGGTTCTTTCCATGGGCGCCGTATCCTTCGGCCAGCCGAGCCGCATCACCGCCCGCGTGCGCATGGGCATGGGTGGCGCCCGCGTTCTCGATATCGAGCGCGAGGTCAATCTCGGCGGCCCCATTCATTCCAAGGGCGTACTCATCCTGTCGGGCTATCTCTCGGCGACCTTCCTGCCCGAAATTCCCTTTTCCATGAGCGCGAGCCTCGTCTTCGAGCAGTCATATGGCGGCGTCGACGGCGACAGCGCTTCCTCGGCGGAACTCTACGCGCTCATCTCCGCCTTGGCCGAAGTGCCGATTGCGCAAGGCTTTGCGGTGACGGGATCGGTCAACCAGCTCGGCGAGGTGCAAGCGATCGGCGGCGTCAACGACAAGATCGAGGGCTTCTTCGACATCTGCATGCGGCGCGGCCTCACCGGCGATCAGGGCGTGCTGATACCGGCCGCCAATGTGAAGCACCTGATGTTGCGGCAGGATGTGGTCGATGCGGTGGAGCGCGGCATGTTCGCGATCTATCCCGTGGAGCGCATAGAAGAGGGCGTCGAACTGCTGATGAACATGCCCGCCGGCACGCGCGGGCCGGATGGAAAATTCACCGCGGGTTCGGTCTATGCCCATGCGGAGGCGAGGCTCGCGGCCTTCGCCGACAATCAGCGCCGCTTCGCCCAGCGCGTCGACGACAACGGAAAGAGGTGAGGCCATGATGGCGGTGAAGCCGGCTTCCCCCACCGGCGGCGACGATGGCGACGAAAGCTCTTCGTCGCGGCCTGCGCCGCGCATC
The DNA here is from genome assembly GCA_031291615.1 of Parvibaculum sp. Taxonomy (GTDB): domain Bacteria; phylum Pseudomonadota; class Alphaproteobacteria; order Parvibaculales; family Parvibaculaceae; genus Parvibaculum. The sequence continues at coordinate 196,497 of JARLIS010000004.1, read as the reverse complement.
GTGATCGGCCTCGACACGCATTTCATCGCCCGCGAGGCGCTGACGCTTGCCGCCCGGCTCGCCGCATCCGTCGATGCGCGGCTGCGCGGCATTTTCGTCGAGGACGAAAACCTGCTCTCGCTTTCGGCGCTTCCTTTTGCGCGCGAAATCTCCCTTTCGGGCGATGTGCGCGGCCTCAATCCGGATCGCATGCTGCGGGCGATGCAGGCGCAGGCCGATTCCGCGCGGCGCATTCTGCTGCGCGCCGCCGCCGATGCTCATGTCGATTGCAGCTTCGCGGTCTTGCGCGGCCGCCCGCTTGCGGCGCTGGCCGCTGCCGCCAATGCGGAAGACACCGTCGTCCTTCGCTCGCCCCACGCAACCGCGCGCGAGGTCGGGCGCACGGCCCGCGCCGCGACGCGCGACGCCCGCGCCGACGTTCTTCTCGTCGCCCGCGGCGTCGGCCTCGGCGGCGCATTCCCCTCGGCGGCGGGTGGATCGGCCCGGCCACTGACCGCGATCGACGACGGGTCGAGCGGCGGCGAAGCCTGCGCCGCTTTCGCCGAAACGCTGGCGCGCCGTTCCGCCACGCCCTTCCGGCGCATACTGGCGCGCGGCCATGATGTGGCCGACGTCGCCGCCGCCGCGCGGCGCATCGGCGCGGGCCTTCTGGTCGTCAATGCCGACTGGCTCGGCGGCGACGACGATGCGGCGCTCCTCTCGGCGGCCGCCGGCTGCCCCGTACTTCTTCTCGGCGGCGAACGCGCGCCGTTATCGCCAAAATCATAGGGAGAGACATAATGCCGGTGCGCAAGATTCTCGTTCCCCTTTCCGGCAACGCCGGCGAGGCCGCCGTGCTCGGAACCGCATTGACGGTGGCGCGGAACTTCGGCGCGCAGGTCGTCGGGCTTTTCGTCCGGCCCGATCCGACGGAGGCGCTGCCCTATCTCGGCGACGGCGTTTCGGGCCAGGTGATCGAGGATCTGCTGCGCGCTGCCAAGGAAAGCTCGGACGCCGCCTCGTCGCGCGCCCGCACCATGTTTGCCGATGCCGCCGCCAAGGCGAATATCTCGCTGGCGAAAGACAGCGGCGCGGCGATGCTTCCCTCGGCGCGATTTATCGACGTCACCGGCCATCGCGACGATATCGTCGCCGCGCATAGCCGCCTTTCGGACATCGTCGTCTTCGGCGAAGGCAATGTCGGCATCGCGGGCGGCAGCACGCTCGAAGCCGCGATGATGAGTGCGGGCCGTCCGGTGCTGATTGCGCCCAAGGCCTGCGCCATCAATATCGGCGGCGTCGTCGCCATAGGCTGGGACGACAGCCCCGTCGCGGCCCATGCGGCGACGGCGGCGATCCCCTTTCTCGGCAAGGCGAAGCGGGTGGTCATCCTGTCCATCGGCAAGAAGGCGCTCGACCCCGGCCCCTCCAACATGCTCGCCGATTATCTGGCGCTCCACGGCATCACCGCCGAGGAGCATCTGATCGACGCACAGAACCGGCCCATAGGCAGCGTGCTGCTCGAAGAAGCCGAAAAGCTCGGCGCCGATCTATTGGTCGTCGGCGGTTACGGCCATTCGCGCTTGCGCGAATTCATCGTCGGCGGCGCGACGCAGCACATCCGCTCCCACGCGACGATCCCGGTTCTGATGGCGCATTGAGCGCCCTCAGGCGCGTTTGCGCACCAGCACATTGCCCGCCGAGTAGCCCGCGCCGAAGCTGCAAATGAGGCCGAGATCGCCGGGCTTCAGGTCCTCGCTGTTCTGGCTGAAGGCGATGATCGAACCGGCAGAGCTTGTATTGGCATATTCGTTGAGGATGTTCGGCTGCTCGCCGGGCAGGGGATCGCGCCCCAGCACCTTCTTGCCGATCATGTCGTTCATGCCCTTGTTGGCCTGATGCAGCCACATGCGCTTCAGGTCCTTCGGGTCGAGCCCGGCATCCGCCATATGCTCGAGGATGAGCTTGGAGACCATAGGCACCACTTCCTTGAAGACCTTGCGGCCTTCCTGCACGAAGAGCTTGTCCTTCGCGCCGATGCCTTCGGGCGCCGTGCGGTTGAGGAAGCCGAAATTGTTGCGGATGTTGTTCGAGAATTTGGTGATGAGCCGCGTGCCGAGAATTTCCCAGGCGCCTTGCGCCGTGCAGGTCTCCTCGCGCTCGACGACGATGGCGGTGCAGACGTCGCCGAAAATGAAATGGCTGTCACGGTCGCGGAAATTGAGATGGCCGGTGCAGATTTCCGGATCGACGATCAGCACCGCGCGCACCGAGCCCGAACGCAGCATGTCATAGGCGGTCTGGATGCCGAAGGTTGCCGACGAACAGGCGACGTTCATGTCGAAGCCGAAGCCCTCGATGCCGAGCAGGTCCTGCACTTCGACCGCAATGGCGGGGTAGGGGCGTTCGAGGTTCGAGCAGGCGACGAGTACGGCGTCGATATCGGCGGGTGTCTTGTTCGCGCGCTTCAGCGCCTTCTTCGCGGCGTCGACCGCCATTTCGGCGAGGATCGACGGCTCGTCGTTCGAGCGCGCGCGCAGACGCGGCGCCATTATCTCCGGATCGAGAATGCCTTCCTTGTTCATCACATAGCGCGACTCGATGCCCGAGGCCTTCTGGATGAATTCCGCGCTGGACTCCTGCAAGGCTTCCACTTCGCCCCGGGCGATGGCGCCCGCATGCTCGGCATTGAATTGCCGCACATAGGTGTTGAAGGCCTCGACAAGTTCCGCATTGCTGATGGAATTGGACGGCGTGAAGACGCCGGTCCCGCTGATGACGACTTTAGTCAATTTCTCACCTGAAAGTTCCCGGCGTTCCGGGCGAGCGGGCCGAAAGCCCGTCCTGCCGCCGCGAATCCGCCGCCCCGCCTGTTTTTTGTTCCCCCTAGGCTAAAGCACCGGCGCGCGGGATTCCACCTCTGCCTATCCTTAAGGCAGGGCGGAACGCGGCAATTGGCGGAAGGCGTGGCTTGGAGGGCGGAAATTCAGGCCATCGGCCTGCCCGCGCAACCCGATGGCTTCGGGGCCGCGCGCGCAGGCCTTGACGTCATGGGGCCGATTGTCAGGCCGACGCTGCGGCAGATGCGGGCCGCGCGGCGGAGCCGGTCGCTTCGGAGGATTCCACCTGGCCGCTGATCTTGCCGCCCTGTTCGACCTTCAATTCGCCGTAGCGGATCGTGCCGGTGATCCGGCCGGTCGAATTGATCGTGAGGCACTTCTTGACGGTCAGCGTGCCGTCGAACTTGCCATTGATCTCGGCCTGATCGACGGTGGCCTCGCCGCGCACTTCGCCGGTTTCGGTTATGGTGAGGGTGCCGCTCTCGATCGTCGCCTGCACGTCGCCTTCGATGACGAGACTGTCGCAGGATTGAATCTTGCCTTCGAGCTTCAGCCCGCGGCCGACATGGAGATTTGCCGGCGTGATGCCGGGAGCGGAAGAGGAATGAGTTGTCTGAAGCGTGCGCACGGCTGGCTTCCTTGCTTCGTATGAGGGGGTAACCACGCGGTTTGCGGGCGTTTCGCTTTCCGTCTGTGCGGTCTTCTCGATGATGCGCGAGCCGGGCGACGACAGCGGCAGCGTCTCCTCCTGCGCCGAACCGGACTCGGATGTGTCCTTCGGACGTTTGAACATTGTTGTCTCCCTTGCTGTTCTGAACAGGGCCGACAATGCCGCCGCACCTTGGCCTGCTCGCGACCTTATTGTGGCGAAAGCATGCGACGACGAAAAGAAACTTCGATCAGCTGCGTTTCGAAAGTCCTAAACGCGCGCACTCTTCATGTCGCGGACACGTCACGAGGTGATCATTGACCATTCCGACCGCTTGCGCAAACGCATAGACGATCGTCGGGCCGCAAAAGCGAAAACCCTTTGTTTTCAGCGCTTTTGAGAGCTTCTGACTCATCTCCGTTTCCGCCGGAACGGATTTGATGCGTGTCCAGGCGTTCTGCTGCGGCGCGCCGTCGACGAAACTCCAGATGAAGCCGGAGAAGCCTCCATTCTGGTCCATGATGTCGAGCCAGGCGCGCGCATTCGTCACCGTCGCCTCGATTTTCCCGCGATGGCGAATGATCCCTTCATTCAATAAAAGTTTCTCGATCTTCGCCGACTTGTAGCGCGCGATGCGTTCGGGATCGAAGCCGTCGAAGGCCTCGCGGAAATTCTCCCGTTTCCGCAGGATCGTGATCCATGAGAGCCCGGCCTGAAAACCGTCGAGCACGAGCTTTTCGAAAAGCGCCCGGTCGTCGAATTCCGGCACGCCCCATTCCTCGTCGTGATAGGCGCGATAGAAAGGGTCTTCGCCCGGCCAGGGGCAGGCGCCGCCCGACGCTTCCTTGGCGGCGCCAGCCGTCTTTTTCTCAGGCATCCTCGTCTCCATCGGCGGCGCCGTCGATCTCGAATGTCGCCCAGACGGGCTTCTCCGGCGTCAGGCCCGAATTGCCCGCCTCAAGCGTCGCCCCATGGATGAGATCGAGCCTCAGCAGCGCCATCACACGCCCGCTTTCCGCATCGCCCGAAAAGACGGTGCCGACTTCCCGCGCCGCCGCGCGGACGGGCGTGTGCGGCTTCGGCAGGTCGCCCTCGACGATGCAGGGCAACAGCCGCTTGCGCACCGAGCCGCGCCGCTTGGTGCGTGAGGTGACTTCCTGCCCGATGAAGCAGCCTTTCTGGAAATCGACGCCGTTCATCTCGTCGAAATTGACTTCGAGCGGAAATGTCCGGTCCGGCTCGAAATCATGCGCCGCGTCGCCGACGCCGAGCGCGATGCGGTGGCGGTGGTAGTCGGCGGGCGTTGCAGGCGCAGCGCCCGCGGCTTTCAGCGCCGCTTCAGAATTTTCCGCGATGAGACGATGGCCGAGTGCGGCGAGGCGCGGATCGGCGAAAGCGCCTGCCGCTTTCACATCGCCGCCCCAGATTGCGGCGACCTTTCGCGTTGCGCTCACATCCTCGATCGTCACCTGCGCCCGGAGCTTGTAGAAATTGAGCCGCTTGACGAGGTCGGCCGCCCGCGCGCGGTCGCAATCGAGCAGCAGCCCGTCGCCATCCGCCGCCACGATGAAATCGAACAGGAATTTTCCCTGCGGCGTCAGCAGGCCCGCATAGACGGCCTGCCTTCCATCCGCCAGATCGACATTGTTGGTGACGAGGTTTTGCAGAAAGGGGCGCGCTTCCGGCCCGCCGATGCGCAAGACCCCCCGGTCGGGCAGGACCGCGGCCTTCAGTTCGCCCATTCGCCATCTCTCATCTGGATCAAGCTCCGGCATCCCGTTCATCGGGATCGTATCAGCAGCCCGGCTGATTTGGGAAAGCGCTTCTCCCCATGCAAGCCGATTTCCTCGGATCTGGCCACCTTGGCGGTCGCGGATTGCACTTCTATACTCCGCACCCTTTTCCCATCCGCCGCAAGCGGGGTCTCCGGCCGGAATGCGCATCCTTTTCATCACGGCCAACCGGATCGGCGACGCCGTCCTTTCGACGGGGCTGCTGGCCGGCCTGATGGAGCGCTATCCCGGCGCCCGCTTCTGGATCGCCTGCGGCCCCCTGGCCGAACCCATATTCCGCCACGCGCCGGGCGTCGAGCGCATCATCGTGATGCGCAAGGAGCCCAGGGCCGGTCATTGGCGGAAACTTCTCGGCCAGACCATGTTCCGCCGCTTCGAGGCGGTGGTCGATCTGCGCGGCTCGGCGACCGCCTGGCTTCTCTGGACGAAGAAGCGCCATGTGCTGCGCGCCAACCACACGCTCCACCGGGTTATTCACAATGCAAGCGTCGCCGGCTTCGAGCCCGCGCCCTGGCCCCGCGTCTGGCCGGGGGAGGCCGCCCGCGCCCGCGCGAAGGAGCTGATCCCCGACGACCGCACCGTCCTCGCGCTCGGGCCCTCCGCCGCCTGGCCGCGCAAGATGTGGCCGGTCGAGCGCCATGCCGAAATCGTCAAGCGCCTGACGGGCCCCGGCGGTCCGCTGGCGGGCGCCCATGTGCTGATCGCGCTCGCCCCCGGCGAACGCGAGCTGGCCCGCCCGATCATCGAGGTGGTGCCCGACGCGCGCCGCATCGAACTCGTCGGCGAGGATCTGACGCTCGTTGCCGCCTGTTTCGAGCGTGTGAGACTTTATATAGGCAATGACAGCGGCCTCATGCATCTCGCCGCCGCGGCGGGCGCGCCGACCCTCGGCCTTTTCGGCCCGACGCCGGACGGCCGCTACGACCCCTGGGGCGCGAAAACGGCGCAGGTCCGCGGTCCCCGTTCGCGCGAGGAAATCCTCGCGGCCGAAGGCGCGGGCTTTCACGGGCCGAACGCGATGCAGGATTTGACCGTCGATATGGTTTATGAAGCAGCAGTGGCGCTGCTTGCCCGCACTCAACCCGAAAACGAAAAGGCACTGGCGTGACCCCGAGCTTCGACCTCATCCTGCACAACGGCACCGTGGTCAATCAGGACGGCATCGGCCGCGCGAACCTCGGCATCCGCGACGGCCGCATCGCCGCCATCGGCGATCTGCACGGCGCCGTCGCCGCCGAAACCATCGACGCGACCGGCCTCCACATCCTGCCCGGCGTCGTCGACAGCCAGACGCACATGCGCGAGCCCGGCAACGAGCATAAGGAAGACTTCGAGACGGGCGGCCGCGCTGCCGTACTCGGCGGCGTCACCTCCGTCTTCGAAATGCCGAACACCAACCCGCCGACGACGACGCCCGACGCCGTCGCCGACAAGGTTCGCCGCGCGCATCACCGCATGCAATGCGACTTCGCCTTTTACGGCGGCGCAACCACCGAAAATGTCGACCTTCTGCCCGAGATCGAGCGCCAGCCCGGCTGCTGCGGGATCAAGGTCTTCATGGGCTCTTCCACCGGCACGCTGCTGGTCGCGAGCGACGACGATGTGCGCCGCGTGCTGAATTCGATCCGCCGCCGCGCCGCCTTCCATTCCGAGGACGAGTTCCGCCTCCGCGAGCGCAAGGCGCTGGCGCTTCAGGGCCATGTCGAGACGCATCCGACCTGGCGCGATGCCGAAGCCGCCGTCCTCTGCACCACGCGCCTCCTGCGCCTCGCCCGCGAGACGGGCAAGCGCATCCATGTGCTCCACATTTCGACGGCGGACGAAATTCCGCTGCTCGCCGCCGCCAAGGACGTCGCCACCGCCGAAACGACGCCCCAGCATCTGACGCTCGCCGCGCCCGAATGCTATGAGCGCCTCGGCACCTATGCGCAGATGAACCCGCCGATCCGTTCCGCCGAACATCGTGACGGCATCTGGAAGGGAATCGCCGGCGGCGTCATCGACGTGCTCGGTTCCGACCATGCGCCCCACACCCGCGCCGAAAAGGACAAGACCTATCCGGACACGCCGTCGGGCATGCCGGGTGTGCAGACGCTGGTGCCGATCATGCTCGACCATGTGAATGCGGGACGTCTGACGCTTCAGCGCTTCGTCGATCTCACCTCGGCGGGCCCGCAGCGCATTTTCGGCATGGCGCGCAAGGGCCGCATCGCGGTCGGCTACGACGCCGACCTCACCGTGGTGGACATGAATGCGCGCCGCACCATCACCGACAAATGGATCGCCAGCCGCTGCGGCTGGACGCCCTTCAACGGCGTCGAGGTTCAGGGCTGGCCCATCGGCACCATCATCCGCGGCCGCCGCGTGATGTGGGAAGACGAAATCCTCGGCGCGGCCGGCGGCGAACCGATCGTCTTCGTCGAGGCGCTGCCTCGGGGCTAGAAGTCCCTCACCCAACCCTCTCCCAGAGGGAGAGGGCTAGAAAGTGCGTCCTTCAAACCTCTCTCCCTTTGGGAGAGGGAGGGGCCCGCGCTGCAAGCGCGGGAGGGTGAGGGCCTTAATGCAACGTCGCCATGTAATCGGCATAGGGAAACTCGGCCGGGCTGATGACGCGCTTCGTTGCGATACGCACCGAATGCAGCGGCCCTTCGAGGTTCTTTTCCCAGAAGGCGAGAAACTTGCTCAAGGCGGGGAACTTCGGTTCGAGATCGTATTCCTGCCAGATGAAGGTCTGCACGATCGCCGGGTGATCGGGCATCCGGTAGAGAATCTCGGCGGTCACGAGCCGGTAGCCGTCGAGCATCTTCCTGAACTCAGAGATTTCTCTCACGTCGCAACACTCCTGCTGTTCAACAGCCGGCGTGCGGGCCCGACTCACTTCGGCCTGACGCGCCGACAGAAGGAATCCTAACGAGCGACAAGTCTGCGCGTCGATGTTTGCCGCCCGCTTAAGGCGCGATTTTTCATTTGTGTGACGAAACGGCTGGCACTCGCCGCGCATGATTGCTGCTCTTGTCCGGGCAGCTCCGGAAATGGCGGAAATGCGCCGGTCTTGACCGTGGCCCCGATTTGGGTTCGGTTGTCCGCAGCAAAGCCATATTTGAGGCCCGAACGGGCCCGCAGGGAGTCCCATGAGCCAGAAATTCCGCGCCATTCGCGTCACCAAGGGCGAGGGCGGCCAGAAGGCCGAACTCACGGAAATCGGCGACAGCGATCTGATGGAAGGCGATGTCACCGTCGCCGTCGACTATTCGACCGTCAATTTCAAGGACGGCCTCGCCATCACCGGCAAGGCGCCCGTCGTGCGCACCTTTCCGCTGACCCCCGGCATCGACTTCGCGGGCCGCGTCGAAAGCTCCACCAATGCCAGTTTCAAGCCGGGCGACCGCGTCGTGCTGAACGGCTATGGCGTCGGCGAAACGCATAGCGGCGGCTATGCGCAGAAGGCGCGCGTTAAGGGCGACTGGCTGGTGAAGCTGCCCGACGCGATCTCGAACGCGCATGCCATGGCCATCGGCACGGCCGGCTACACGGCGATGCTCTGCGTCATGGCGCTGGAGAAAAACGGCGTGACGCCGGACAAGGGCGACATTCTCGTCACGGGCGCTGCGGGCGGCGTCGGCTCGGTCGCCATCGCGCTTCTTGCAAAGCTCGGCTACCGCGTCGTCGCCTCGACGGGCCGCGCCTCCGAAGCCGACTACCTGAAGGGCCTCGGCGCTGCGGACATCATCGACCGCAACGAACTCTCCGGCCCGGCAAAGCCGCTCGGCAAGGAACGCTGGGCAGGCGCGGTCGACGCCGTCGGCAGCCACACGCTGGCCAACGTTCTCTCGATGACGCGCTATGGCGGCACCGTCGCCGCCTGCGGTCTCGCGCAAGGCATGGACCTGCCAACCTTCGTTGCCCCCTTCATCCTGCGCGGCGTGACGCTTGCCGGCATCGATAGCGTCATGGCCCCGATGGCGAAGCGCGTCGAAGCCTGGTCGCGTCTTGCGAAAGACCTCGACCTCAAAAAGCTCGACGCCATGACGACGCGCGCCGGTCTCAAAGACGTGCTGACGCTCGCGCCCGCGATCCTTGAAGGCAAGGTGCGCGGCCGTGTCGTCATCGACGTGAACGCCTGAGCGCCGGGGAGGGCACGAACTTGGACATGCCGAAGCCGCCTTTCCGCAAGGCGAACTATGTCGAGCGCAAGGTAGAGATCGAGCGCCGCGCCGACGGTTCGATCCTGCTGCGCAATCCCCACCCCTTGCACGACGTGCCGGTGAACCTTCTTGCGCCCATCCGCAAATGGGCGGCCGAAGCCCCGTCGCGCACATGGCTCGCCAAGCGCAAGACCGTCGCGCAAGGCCTCGGCGACTGGGAGACGCTGAGCTATGCGGATGCGAAGCGGAAGACGGATGCGATCGCCGAGGCGCTTCTTGCCCGTGGCTTCAATCAGCAGACGCCGCTGATGATCCTGTCCGGCAATTCGATCGAGCATGCGCTGATGACCTATGGCGCAATCCTTGCGGGCGTGCCCGTGGTGCCGGTCTCGCCGTCCTACAGCACGATGAGCAGCGATTTCGACAAGCTGAAATATGTCTTCGCGCTGATCGAGCCGAAAATGATCTTCATGCAGGATGCCGCGCCCTTCGCCCGCGCCCTGAAGGCGCTGAACCTCGACGGCGTCGAGCTCGTCACCGTCGATGGCGGGGTTGGCACAGCTTACGCCGATCTCGTGGCCACCGCGCCGACGGCGGCGGTCGAACAAAGCTATGCGAGCCTCAATCACGATCAGGTGGCGAAATATCTCTTCACCTCCGGCTCCACCGGCATGCCCAAGGCCGTCATCATGACGACGCGCATGATGTGCGTGAATTCGGTGATGCCGAAAAGCGTGACCGTCGAGGTTGAAGGCGAGGAGCCGCCCGTGCTGCTGAACTGGCTCCCCTGGAACCATTGCTTCGGCGGCAATTCGATCCTCAACAATCTGACAACGGCCGGCGGCACGCTTTATATCGACGGCGGCCGTCCCGTGCCCGGCGGCTTCGCCGAGACGGTGCAGAACCTGCGCGAGATAGCGCCGACGGCCTATTCCAGCGTGCCCTCCGGCTACACCATGCTCATCGACGCGCTCGAAAGCGATGACGAGCTTGCGCGCAACTTCTTCTCGCGTCTTCGCACGCTTGCCTATGGCGGCGCGGCCATGAGCCAGGATCTCTACGACCGCATGCAGGCCGTCGCCATTCGCATCGCCGGCGAGCGCATCGTCTTCTCCACCGGTTACGGTTCGACCGAAACCGCGCCCACCATCATGAACCTCCATTGGGAAACCGAGCGCATGGGCCTTCTCGGCCTGCCGCTTCCCGGCATCGAGATCAAGCTCGCGCCCGTCGGCCAGAAAATGGAAGTCCGCGTGCGCGGCGCCTGCATCACGCCCGGCTACTACAAGAATCCTGAAAAGACGCGTGAGGCCTATGACGAGGAAGGTTTCTATCGCCTCGGCGATGGCGCGCGCTTCGTCGATGACGCCCGGCCCGAGGAAGGTCTCGTCTTCGACGGCCGCGTCGCCGAGGACTTCAAGCTCTCGACCGGAACATGGGTCAGCGCCGGCAAGCTCCGCGTCGATGCGCTCGCCGAAACGGGCGGCATCCTTCAGGACGCGCTGATCGCCGGTCTCGACAGAAGCTTCATCGGCCTGCTCGGTTTTCCGAACCTCGCAACCTGCCGCGCCGCCGCGGGCGACGCGACGCTTGGCGCAGAAGACATTGTGCGCCATCCCGCCGTGCTGGAGCGCCTTGCCCAAAGCCTGCGCGCGCATAACAAGGGCAATCCCGGATCGAGCACGCGCATCGAGCGCGCGCTGCTGATGGTCGAGCCCCCGAGCGTCGATGCGGGCGAACTGACCGACAAGGGCTATATAAATCAGGCCGTCGCGCTGGGCCGCCGCGCCGCGCTGGTCGAGAAACTCTACGCCGATCCGCCGGGCAACGACGTCGTCGTTGTATGAGGCGGGTGGCATGACGCGGACAGACAGATGTTGAATTTTGGCCTTGTGGCGAGCGGAGTGGCGATCGGTATTGCGGTCGCCGCGCCCATTGGGCCGGTCAACCTGATCGTCATCCGCCGCGCCCTGCGCCTCGGCAGGCTGGTCGGTTTTCTCTCCGGAATGGGAGCGGCGACGGGCGATGCCGTTTTCGCCGCCATCGCCGCCTTCGGCCTGACGGCTGCCATCGACTTCGTCCTCCGCTACGAATTGCTCATCCAGTTTTTCGGCGGCTGTTTTCTCATCGGCCTGGGCCTGCGCACTTTCTTCGCCCATCCGCATCTCGAATGGGAATCGAGCGACACGCAATATGGGGCGCTGGCGCGCACCTTCGCCTCGACCTTCGCGCTGACGATCACCAATCCCGCAACCATGCTGGGATTCCTCGCGATCTTCGGCGGCATAGCGGGCCTCAGCGGCCCCGACGAAGGCTATGGCCACGCGGCCGTGCTGGTTCTGTCCGTGTTTCTCGGCTCGGCGCTCTGGTGGCTCGGCCTGTCGCAGCTGATCGCGCTCTTTCGCCACCGCATGAACGATCGCCTGCTCGAAATCCTGAACCGCGTTTCCGGCGGCCTCATCGCCACCTTCGGCATCGCGGTGCTGGGCCGCGTGGCCTATCACCTCATCTGGTGAGGCTCACTCACGCCTTGTCCGCCTTCCGCCCAGCCTCTAATGTCGCGGCAACGGATAAAATGAGCGGGGAGTGGAGCGGAATGTCGAAGATGAATGGCGCCGAAAGCCTGGTGCGGACGCTCGTTGGGTCCGGCGTCGATGTCTGTTTCACCAATCCCGGCACATCCGAGATGCACTTCGTTGCCGCGCTCGACAAGGTCGAAGGCATGCGCGCGATCCTCGGCCTCTTCGAAGGTGCGGTCACCGGCATGGCGGACGGCTATGGCCGCATGGCGGAGAAGCCTGCCGCGACGCTTCTCCATCTCGGGCCCGGCCTTGCAAACGGCCTCGCCAATCTTCACAACGCGCGCCGCGCCCAGACGCCGCTCGTCAACATCGTCGGCGACCACGCGACCTATCACGCGCAATATGACGCGCCGCTCGCCTCCGACATTCAGGGCTTCGCGCGCCCCGTCTCCGGCTGGGTTCATTCGAGCCCGAGCCCAAAGACCGTCGCCGCCGACGGCGCCCGCGCGGTGCAGGCCGCCCGCGCCGCGCCCGGCCAGATCGCAACGCTCATTCTTCCCGCCGACACCGCATGGCTCGAAGCCGACGGCCCCGCGCCGGCGCTCCCCGTCGCCGGCCCCGCGCCTGTGGCGGCAGCGACCGTCGATCTCGTCGCGCAGGCGCTCAAGTCCGGCAAGAAATCCGCGATCATCCTGCGCGGCCTCGCATTGAAGAGGCGCGGCCTCGTCGCCGCCGGCCGCATCGCCGCCAAGACCGGCGCGCGCATCATGTGCGACACCTTCGCGCCGCGCGTCGAACGCGGGGCGGGCCTCGTCGCCGTCGAGCGCATTCCCTATTTCGCCGAACAGATCGTCGACACTTTCAAGGATGTCGGGGAGTTGATCCTCGTCGGTTCGAAGCCGCCCGTCTCCTTCTTCGCCTATCCGGGCAAGGCGAGCTGGTGTACGCCGGAAGGCTGCGACATCCACTATCTCGCCCAGGCGCATGAAGACGGCGTCGCTGCGCTGGAAGCCTTGGCCGAAGCGCTCGGCGCGCCGAAAGACCCGATCCATGTCGCGCCGCTGCAAAAGCCCGATCTGCCCAAGGGCAAGCTCGACCAGTTCACGGCAGGCGCCATCATCGCGCACTATCTGCCGGAAAACGCCATCATCTCGGACGAGGCGGCGACTTCGGGCATCGGCTCGCAGATCGCGACCGCGACGGCGAACCCGCACGATCATCTTTCGCTCACGGGCGGGGCGATCGGGCAGGGGCTTCCCGTCGCCACCGGCGCTGCGGTTGCCTGTCCCGACCGCAAGGTCGTCTGCCTCCATGGCGACGGCGGCGCCATGTACACGCTGCAATCGCTCTGGACGCAGGCGCGCGAAAAGCTCGACGTCGTCAACGTGATCTTCGCCAACCAGTCCTATGCGATCCTCAACATCGAGCTGATGCGCGTCGGCGCCGAAAATCCGGGACCGAAGGCGCTCTCCATGCTCGACCTGCACAACCCCTCGCTGAACTGGGTGAACCTCGCGAACGGCATGGGCGTCGAGGCCGTGCGCGTCGACACGGCGGAAGATTTCGCGCAAGCCTACGCATCGGCGGTCAAGGCCAAGGGCCCGCGCCTCATCGAGGTGATGCTCTGAAGGTCTGAAAGTCGGAAGGGTTAGTTCATCACGCGGTTGAGCGTGAACTCGCCCTGACGCACGCGGTCGGCAAGACCCGCCGCCATCTCCGCCACGGCTTCTTCGCCATAGGCTTCGACCATGTCGGACAGCGCCGCGAAAATCGCGGTGGTGGCGAGAATGTCCGCGCCGACGCCTTCGGCCAGAGCTTCGTCCCACGCATCGAGGATGTTCTGAAGCGCCATGCGGCGCTGCTCGGTTTCGTTCGGCGCGAGCGGATCGAGCCCGTCATCGTCGATCGAATTCAGCAATGCATCGCCCGGCATATCGGAATCGGCCATCACGCCCTCTGTTTCGCGCTCGTCCCGGCTGAACCGGATATCTGAGCGCCCGAAGGACGCGCGGCGGGCTCCACAAGGAACCGATGCCGGACGCCCAAACTCGCCCACTTACTTAGTCTTTGTATCATATGCCGGGGGTTTGTCGCGCTATTCGTATAAGAGAGGTTAACGCGGCGCGTCGGTGTGACGCAGCGGCAACGTCAGAACATCGAGGCGCTGACATCCGATCCGGCAAGACGGGCCGACAGCTTGCGGCCTTCCTCGAAAAGCGCATTGGCTTCCGCCGCCGCCTGCCCGGTGCAGGTCGGATAGAGGCTGCGGTAACGATAATAGGCATTGTTGAAATGTTCGATCAGGCGCTCGCGCGCGGCCGCATCGGCATGGGCGGCTTCCAGCATGTCGATCATCTTGTTCCGCCACAGCGCGCCTTCATTCGCGCCGCAAATGTCGCGCAAATGATGGGCCGCGCCCAATATTTCGGCCAGCCGGTCGAGCCCCTGGTCGAGGTTGCCGGCGCGGGCGGGCAAAGTCGGCAAGGCGAGCGCCAGCGCGCCCGCAATCAGCGCGCGCGCCAGTACCGTCTCGAATCCGAACAGAAGCCGTGCCATTCCGCTCCGCCAGGGCTGCTTCCGACCTCAAATCAGGGTCAGATAGCCAGCCTTGCAGGAGCCGCGCCGGTAGAATCTCCCTTTCAGGCGTATTTCTTGAGGCGGGCGAGCACTTCCTCGGCCTCATGCATCGTGTTCTCGACGATCTCCTTCGCCGACAGCACCTCGCGGATCGCGCCCGCGCCCTGGCCCATGGCAAAGCAGCTCTTGTTGATGTCGAGCCCCTCGATCTGGCCGCCGATGCCGCCCATCACATTCGCCTTGGTCGAAATGATGGCCTGCTGCGGGAAGGGCTGAATGTCCTGCGGCCGCTTCTCCCAATCGTCGACGTAAGGGTTGCGATGGACGCGCATGGTCTTGCCCGAATAGCAGCGCGTGATGATGGTGTCGGTATCGTCCGCGTCGAGAATGACCTGCTTGTACATGTCGCCCGCATGCGCCTCTTTCGAGGCGATGAAGCGCGTGCCCATCCACACGCCCTGCGCGCCGAAGGCGAGAGCGGCGGCAAGTCCGCGCCCGTCGACGATCGAGCCTGCCGCGACGACCGGAATCTTCACCGCATCGACGATCTGCGGAATGAGCGCCATGCCGGCGATCTTGCCCGTGTGGCCGCCTGCTTCCGTGCCCTGCGCGATCACGGCGTCGAGGCCCGCAAGCTCGCCCGAAACCGCGTGCCGCACCGTGCCGCAAACGTTCATCACCTTCAGGCCCGCATGATGCAGCTTGTCGAGAATGTTGGTCGGCACGCCGAGGCCGGAGATGAAGGCGGTGGCGCCTTCCTCGATGATGATGTCGGCCGTGCGCTCAAGGCTCTCGGGGACAGCCGCCAGAAGATCGACGCCGAAAGGCTTGTCGGTCAGCGCGCGAACCTTCTTCATCTGCTCGCGGATCTGCTCGGGCTGCAAGCCCGCCATGCCGAGCGTGCCGAAACCGCCCGCTTCCGACACCGCCGCGCAAAGCTCCGCATAGGAAACGCCGCCCATGCCCGCCAGCATGATCGGATATTTGACGCCAAGAAGGTCGCAAAGCGGCGTGCGAATGCTCATGGGTGCCTCTCCCTCGGATGCGGGCTCATCGGCCCAATTGGTTCGGGTACCTAACTAATATCAGACGAGGTAAGTCCGTCAAGACGAGCCCTCCTCAGCCCCTTTCACCCCTGGAATCGTCATCGCCCGACTTGATCGGGCGATCCATCTTTTGCGGTGTCGTATCGGTAAGAGGGATGACTCGGTCAAGACGTGTCACGACGACATTTTGGTCACGAATTTTAGCCGTCGCCAGCTGTCTATGTTGAATTATTGACATTTAGTCGAATACTAGACATACTTTGGCATATGGAACCCGCGCCCAACTTCACCCCGGAAGTTTGCCGCATGGCCCGCGCCAGACTGCGCCTGAGCCAGCAGGTGCTTGCATCGCGCGCCGGTGTCTCGCGCGCCACCTTGATCAATTTCGAAGCCGGCAAAGGCACGCCGCTGAAGGCCAGTATCGCCGCCATCCGCTCGGCGCTGGGGGAAGGGCCGAGGCTCGCCCGCGTGCTGCGCGCCCTCCAGGCGGCAGAGCCTCAGTTCCGCGCGCGCGGCGTCACCCGCCTTGCAATATTCGGTTCCGTCGCTCGCCTGGAAGATGGTCCGGAGAGCGATGTCGATCTGGTCGCCGATATCGACCCCGCGCGGCATCTCGATATCGTCGACATGGTCGGCATCGCAAGTTTTGCGACTGAACTGCTCGGCATAAAGACCGACATCGTGCGCCGCCGCCCGGGCATGAAGGCTGAACTCGCCGCGAATATTGCCGAGGATCAGATTTATGTCTTCTAACGATCCGCTGAAACGCCTTCAGGACATCCTCGATCAGATCGCCCGGATCGAGGAATATGTCGCCGGAATGAGCATTAGCGCATATGCCGCCGACCGCCGCACTCAGGATGCGGTCGAGAGATGTTTCGAGCGGATATGCGAAGCGGCGCGAAAAATCGGCGATGGATTGGACACAAAATATCCCGATGTCGGATTCCCGAACCTTCGTAAATTCGGCTCGGTTCTGCGTCACGACTACGACGACGTGGATAGCGACATCGTGTGGGAATTCACGCAGCGGCGCATTCACTTGCTGAAAGCCGCCGCTCGCGCCGAGCTCGGCCGCTAATCCTCCAGCGCTTCCGCATCGACCGGGCCGTCGCTGCGCTGCGCGTCGATGATGTAGGCAAGCTCGGAGAAGGCGTCGAGCATGCGCCCGGCATCGCCCTTGTCGAGAAGCGAGGGCAGGTATCGCGCCAGCGCCTCCTCGAATTCGCGGTGTTTCTTCAGGCCCTTGGGCGTCAGCTTGAGTTTGACGCTGCGTCCGTCTTCGCGGTCGGGCGCGCGCGAAATGAGCCCGCGCTTTTCCATGTCCGAGATGAGACCGGACGCCGTGGGCTTCCGGATTGCGGCATCCACCGCAAGCTCGCCCGCGCGCTTCGGCCCGCGCTTCAGGAACAGCAGAAACCTGTATTGCGGGATGGTGATGTCGAGTTCGCGCGCAATGGTTTCGAATTGACGGAACAACACCACGACCGTGCGGGCCATCAGGATGAGCCGCCGGTCCATGGTGTCGTTCTCGATCTCGGTCATGAAACCCGCTTCAGAAAATCGCGTAGCCGCCGTCGATGACGAAGGTGTCGCCCGAATGATAGCTCGACGCATTGGAGGTGAGATAGACGGCGACGCCGCCGAAATCTTCCGGCTCGCCCCAGCGCCGCGCCGGCACGCGCGGGATCACCTTCTCGGCGAAGGCTTTGCTCTCCTGCGCATTCGCCGTCATGTCGGTGGCGATCCAGCCCGGCAGAATGGCGTTGGCACGAATGCCGTAACGCGCGAATTCGACGGCGCAGGATTTGATCATCGAAATGACGCCGCCCTTGGTCGCCGCATAGGCCTGGTTGCGCGCGGCACCCTCGATGGCGGCAAGGCTCGCCACGCCGACAAGCGAGCCGCCCGTGTCGCCCGTCTTCGCGCGATCCACCATGTGGCGCGCAGCTTCGCGCAGCGTGAAGAACACGCCGTCGAGATTGACGGCCAGCGTCTTGCGATAGGTTTCCGTCTTCATGTCGATGAAGGAGGGCGAGCCGAAGCCGACGCCCGCATTGGCGAAAACGCTGTCGATGCGGCCGAGCGCCTTCACCGTCTCGACCATGCCGTCCACGACTTCCTGTTCGTTGGCGACATTGACCTTGCGCGCATAGGCCTTCACGCCATGCGACTGCAGTTGTGCCAGCGCCTTGGCGTTCTTTTCCTCGTTCGTGCCCCAGATGGCGACCGCGCCGCCCGCTTGCGCAATGGCGTCCGCCATGCCGAGGCCGATGCCGCCATTGCCGCCCGTGACGAGCGCCACTTTTCCGCTGAGATCGAAAGGCTTGTAGGTCATCCGCGTTTCCTCGATGGAGTTTCTGTTGGCCGGAGTATAGCTGCGAGGTTCGCGCGCGCCAGTGTCCCCGTCAGTTACCGGGCTTGGCGGGCGCGAGGCGCGGCATGTCGGGTCGGGGCGCAGGCGTGCCGCGCGCTTCCTCGCTCAACTCCGAACAGACGAAATAGGGCTTGTAGCTCAGATGCTCCGGATCGGGCGGAATGGCGCAGGTGAAAATCGACGCGCCCTTTTGCAGCACCAGCGCCGTGCCGAGATTGCCGCGTATCTCATAGCCGTCCCGCGCAAGCCCGGTGAGCGAGCGCCCGGTGACGACGAAGGGCCCGCTGCGTTTCCCGACCGCATAAGGGTCGGTCAGGTCGGCTGCGGCGGCAAGTGTCGTGGAGGCAAGGAGGAGGGCGGCGACGGCGGGAAAGAGGCGGGTCATGAAATGTCCGTTCTGCGGGGTCCGGGCGATCTTAGCCGAGCCTGTCGGCATTTGTCAGTGCGCGCACCCGTGTCAATGCGCGCACCGGGCGCAGAGCCCGGCAATCTCGATCACCTTGCGCTCCACCGTGAAGCGCGCCCGCCGCGCCGCCGCGTCCAGCGCCTTGTCGAGCGCGGGATCCACGATCTCCTCCGCCGTGCCGCAATCCCGGCAGATCAGGAACTGGCTCGTATGCGGCACGCCCGCTTCGCCGCAGCCGAGATAGGCGTTCAGCGACTCGATCTTATGGATGAGCCCTTCACCGATCAGAAAGTCGAGCGCGCGATAGACGGTCGGCGGCCGCGCCGCCTTGTGCGTACGCGCGAGCTCGTCGAGCACCTCATAGGCGCCGACGGGCTTGTGCGACTTCCAGACGATGGCCAGCACCTTTTCCCGGATGGGTGTCAGCTGCACGCCGCGGTCGTCGCAAAGCGCGCGCGCCCGGGCTAGTGCGGTGTCGATGCAGGCTTCGTGATCATGCGCCTTGTGG
Source organism: Parvibaculum sp. (assembly GCA_031291615.1). Classification (GTDB taxonomy): domain Bacteria; phylum Pseudomonadota; class Alphaproteobacteria; order Parvibaculales; family Parvibaculaceae; genus Parvibaculum. The sequence goes on along the minus strand of JARLIS010000004.1, from coordinate 177,655 downwards.
GCGGCGTTGGTCCGGTTTGTCATAAGCAAATGATACAACATAACAGCGGGCCTGTCGCGCGCCGACGGGAAGATACGAATCGCGTCTTGCCCGCTAAGCTCCGCGCCATGTGCGGACGCTTTATCATCACCACGCCGCCCCAGGCGATGCGCGACCTTTTCGCCTTCAGGGAGCAGCCCAATTTCCCGCCGCGTTACAACGTGGCGCCGACGCAGCCCGTGCCCATCGTGCGCATGAATGCCGGCTTCCGCGAATTCGCGCTGGTGCGCTGGGGCCTCATCCCTTCATGGTCGAAGGAAATGCCACAGACGCTGCTCATCAACGCGCGCGCCGAAACCATCGCCGAAAAGCCCTCCTTCCGAGGTGCTTTCCGTCATCATCGTTGCCTGATGCCCGCCGACGGCTTCTACGAATGGCGCGCGACGCCCAAAGGGCCGAAGCAGCCCTTCCTCATCCGCCGCCGCGACGGCGGCCCCATGGCCTTCACCGCCATCTGGGACAACTGGATGACGAAGGACGGCAGCGAAATCGACACCGCCGCCATCGTGACGACCGAGGCGAACGCAACCCTCGCGCCCATCCACCACCGCATGCCCGTCATTCTGGATGAAAAAGACTTCGCCCTCTGGCTCGACCCCTCGACGCCCGAAAAAGAACTCCTCGCCCTCCTGCGCCCCGCGCCCGACGATCTTCTGATCGCCGAGCCTGTAAGCACCGCGGTCAACCGCGTGGCGAACGACGATGCGAGCCTGATCGCAGCCATCGACGAACAGACCGCCGCCGCCCTGACGACGCCCGAACCGCCGCGCCGGAAACCCAAACCGGCGGATGATCGTCAGACGGATTTGTTCTAGCCCGCAGCAGCAGTTGCCCGGCGCGCCGGATTCATGCGGCGTCGTTATTTGGCTCTGCCGCTTTCGACATATTGCGCCAGCTTGTCGATGGTCTGATAACCGAATTCGACCGCTCCAAATCCGATCGTCGCCTCGCGCTGCGCCTTCGTCGGATGCAGCTGCCGCAAGGTGATGACGGTCTTTCCGTCGCTCTGCTCGTCGAATGTGATCGTGGCGCGGAACATTCCAGGATCGAAGTCCTTGTCTTCTCCGTGATCGAACTCGATCAAGCGCGGCCTCTCGATGCGCCGAAAACGCATCCGGTTCAGATATCGCGTGCCGTCCGGTGCGACCATGTCGAACCGCCATTCGCCGCCGACGCGAATATCGATCGATTTCGTCTCGATCTTGAACCCGGCCGGGCCAAACCATTCGGGAAGATGGCGTGGATCTGCCCAGGCGGAGAAAACCAGCTCTCGCCGCGCATTGATCACACGCGAGAGAACGATCTCCCGATCGAGCGCCCAGATGGACAATGGCGTTTCATCTTGTCCTGCGTTTGCGGGCATTGGCCTTTTCCTCTCGCTTCAGTTTTTCGACGTAAATTTCCAGCCGATCCAAACGTTGCGCCCAGACTTCCCTTTGAGCCGTCAACCATTCCTCGATGGTCTCCAACGCCTCGATCTCAATCGAACACATCCGGACCCGGCCAATCTTCTCGGAGGCGACGAGGCCGCTGTTCTCCAGAATGCGGATGTGTTTCATCAGGCTCGGCAATGCCATGTCGAATGGCTTCGCCAGTTCGCCGACCGATGCCTTGCCTTCGCATAGCCGCATGACGATCGCCCGGCGGGTTGCGTCGGACAGGGCTCCGAAAACATGGTCGAGATGCGCTAATTGGTTACCCATAAGGCTAACTATAGGGGTGGCACGGATGCGCGTCAAGATTAGTTATCCGAATGGATAACTAATCTTGTTGATGCATACTCAAGCAGTGCCTTGCTGCGGCAGCGACGGCCGCGGCCGAGACGTCATGGACGGCGCCACCGGCGTTCGGCCGCCGCGCTTACGGACGGAGCACCGTCGTCTGGAACGGTCCTGCATAAGCGGCGGCATGCGCGACCGCGTCGTTCACATGGGCGAGATCGAATTCAGCGATATCGAACTGGCCGGGATCGAGAAGCCCCGAACGGACGAGCCCGATCATGCGAGGAACGGCATCGCGCGGACAAAGCCACTGCCCGCGAACCGTGATGTTGTTCCGCATCATCCAGGCATAGGGGAGCGCGAGGTCGCCGCCCCCCGCCATGCCGACGCCCCCCATCAGCACCACGCGGCCGCCGGGGCGCACCGCCAGCACGGCCGCCCGCACCTGCGCGGGCGTCGCCATCGGCGGCAGAAGGTCGAGCACGCAATCGATGGGGCCGGCCGCCGTCTCCATGATCCGTTGCCTGTCCGCGTCTTCGTCGCCGCTCATGGCGGCGACGCGCAGCCGCTTGTCGAAACGCCGCGCGAGATCGGCGAGCGCCGCCTCGTTGCGTCCCGTGGCGACGACGCAGCCAGCCCCCATGGCGAGTGCTACCGCGACGCCCGCGCTGCCGAAGCCGCCGGTCGCGCCGTTGACGACGACGGTCTCGCCGGCGCGCAGATCGACCGCGAGCAAGCCGCCATAGGGAACGAGATACATGCCGAGCACGCACCACCGTCCGGCGTCCGCCGCCTCGATCGCGCCGATGCGGGAGACGTTTTCCATCGGCGCAAGCATCTGCTCGGCGAAAGAGCCGTGGCGGAAGTACCGTTGCAGCGGCAGCGCCCGCGGGCCCGCCGCGGTCAAGCCTTGCAGCACTATGTCGGGGTTTACAGCATCGTCGCGCGCCCGCACCGTCGGGTCGCAAAAAACCCAGTCGCCGACCGCTAGCTGCGTCGCGTCCGGCCCGACGGCGCGCACGCGGCCCACGCCGCCCGCTCCCGGCACGATGGGAAGCTCCAGCAGGTAGTTGCGCGCCCCGCTGAACACCTCGTTGGTATAGGCGAGCACGCGCGTCGCATGGACGTCGACCGCCACCTCTCCCGCGCCGGGCGCGGGGTCGGGCAGGGTTTCGACGGCGAGCGGCGTTCCGAGGGATTTGAGAATGGCGGCTTTCATGGGCGTCTCCCGTGTTGACTGCGCGCAGTCTCGCAAACCCGGTTGTCGTCATTCAGGACTGGTATTATCCTAGGATTGGATATTCCGGTCCGACAGGGAGACAGACGATGGGGCAGGCGGACAGAAGCGAGCTTGGAGACTTTCTGCGCTCGCGGCGCGAGAAGCTGACGCCCAAGGCCGCCGGCCTCCCGGCGGGCCGCAGGCGGCGCACGCCGGGCCTCCGCCGCGAGGAAGTGGCCGAGCTCGCCGGCATCGGCGTCGACTGGTACATCCGGCTGGAGCAGGGGCGCGCCGTCAATCCCTCCCTCACCACGGTCGACGCCCTCGCCCGTGCGCTCCGTCTCGGCAAGGCCGAACATGCGCATCTGCGCGCGCTGACGCAGAAGTCCGACCGCCGCACCTTCGCGCGCGAAAGCGTGCCCGAGCCGGTACGCCGCACGGTCGAGAGCCTGAACCAGCCGGCCTACATCACCGGACGCCGCTGGGACGTGCTGGTCTGGAATGCCGCCGCCGACGACATTTTCGCCTTCAGCCGCCTGGCCGAAGCGGACCGCAACACGCTCGTCAGTATGATGACGAATCCGCACACACGGCGTTTCTTCGGCGCCTCATGGGAGGGCGAGGCAAAACGCATGGTCGCCCAGTTCCGCGCCACCCACGACCTCTGGGCCGCCGACCCCGCCTTCCGCGACCTCGTGCAGCGCCTCACGCGCGGCAGTCCCGAATTCGCGAAATGGTGGCGCTCCCACGACATCCGCACCACCGTCGCCGGCCGCAAAGAGGTCGTCCACCCGAAGAAGGGCGCAATGCGCCTCGAATACGTGACCTTCCAGTCGAACGACGACCCGGCCCTGAGGCTCGTCATCTACACGGCGGTGTAAAGAGCTAAGCGTTCTTCACGCGGGGTTAGGCAGGCGGATGATCGGCAGGCGGATTTATTTTGCGCGCAGCCATCGTCATTGCGAGCGCAAGCGAAGCAATCCACCCATTCCCGCGGCGCCCGCACCTCGTCGTCCCTACAACGACCTCTTTCTAACCCTCTCACTCTAGGCGAGGGCGGGGTAAGAGCCTCTCTTCACTACTATTCCAATCGACGCGTCGTTCACGGATCTGCCCCCCGCAACTGTGCATTTCTCCTGGGCTTTACACTTGAAACAAAGTTGTCTGATCACCACCTCCACAGCCCGGCAATTTTAGAATGCCGAATCACTTTAGGAGGGTTCCGTGACGAACAAAAATCGTGATCAACTTTATGTGGAGCGACGTGACGGTGGCGACTACGCCGTCCGTCGTGGCGGGGCTGATCGGGCAAGCGCGGTGGCGCCAACCCAAAAGCAAGCGATTGAACGGGCGAGGGACATAGCTCCCGGCGCGCCCCTGCATGTTGAGCGAGTCCGTAGTACGGATGTGGGCCATCGCGACAAATGGCGGAAGCCATGAGCAATGTCACGGTCTATCGCTTCAGCAAGTACGACATCACCGCGGATATGTCTGTCGTGTCCCATAGGTGGGCAACACGCGAAGCAATCACTGAAATCGGCGGGAAGATATTGGAGGGTACCGCTATCGAGGTGGATAGCGCGGCTTTAGATGCCGAAGTGGTGGGAATGACCGCGCGGGATTTTAACCCGAACCTCCGAACGGATTTTCAGAGGGTCGTTACAAGCTGAGTGCGTCACTATCCAAAGTCTTGGTGCCACAGTGGAACGAACGGGTAGCTAAAGCAATTACACTACCACTGACGATGAACGAGTGAGATGATGCTCTCATTGTCAGATAGCGACGCTTCCGTGATTTCCAAACAGAGCGTCAGGTGCTGGCCTGAGCACGTACGCGTCTCATTTCCAAAGGGCATTGCTTGACACGGAAGAATCTACTGTAGGTAGCTTACCTGGTGTTCATCCAAGAACTTAGGCCGAAACTGATTATCTTCTAGCCGAAGATAGGGATGCTCGATGTCTGTTTGGCGCCACTTTGCAGACTCGGATGCCGGATATCTGTTCAGCCTGAGCGATTCTCTGCGCATCGCTGAGGCAAAATATCCTGATCTATTGGTGCCCGTTGCGGACGGGACTTTGATTATCGCAAGTGACTATTCCGGTCAGCATAAAGCCGCGACGCACGAAGCATATGCATTTCTTGTTACTACGGATCGGACTTTGAGGGCGTGGTTGCCATTGCTGCAAGAGTTTCGCGAACGCTGGTTGCCGGATAGTCGTCGTATTTCGTTCAAGAAACTAAACGAACCCGTTCGCTGGCGCGCGCTTCCAGCCTTTCTCAATACTGTCGGCAAGCTAAATGGAAACCTCATTACCATCCTAGTCGACAAACGAGTGGGAAGCTTCGTGCAAGGTGGTCCAGATGCGGCGATAAAGTCTTTGCCGGATTGTTTTCCCGAAGGGTGCAATCTTGGCACGGCAGAAAAGATGCTTCGTCTTGCAAGTTTTGTTGCGCTACTCGTTTCTGGATTGCGCCGTGAAGAACAAGCGTCGAATTGGGTTAGCGATCATGACGAAGCACTTGATAGCCACGACAAGCGGGAACGCTTCGCACGTCTTGCGACGTATTTCTGTTTCGGCCTGACAGGATGGCGAAACCCTGCCGATCACCTTTTTTGTACGACAGAGTCACCGACGGCACCTTATTGGTCTGAAGATGTAGCGGCGATTGCGGATCTCGCTGCTGGCGCATACTGTCAATTGGGCGGCAACCTACCATCTTTCTTTGGCGTTGAATCTTGGACGGCTGGGATTAGTTCAGCGAACGTCGAAAATGAGCGCGCACGAGTGATCGGCGATTGGTTGGCCAGAGGACGTCTTGAGCTAAAGCATGTGTTGCTGCGACTGGAACAGAACGTGGAGGGAGATGTCCGGTCTTCAGCTCAGACCTTTTTGAGCAATTTTAAAAGCTTCATTCCAGGCAACCTGGGAATATTCTAATATTGATAAAGTCGACTGAGAGTCACTTCCCCCTCAAAACCTCTTCCCCATCGCCACCGTCTCTTCCAGCCCATACCCGAGCGCCTCGTAAAACCCGATCACGCTCTTGTTGCTCGTCCGCACAAGGAGGTTGAGCTTCGGCACGCCGCGCGCCTTGAGCCAGGCTTCCGCCGCTTCCATGATGAGCCGCCCGAGGCCGTGGCCCCGCAGCGCCGGGTCGGACGAGACGTAATAGACGCCGCCCCGGTGCCCGTCATGGCCGACCATGACGCTGGCGACGATGCGGCCCTCACGCGTCGCCACCAGCACGTCCGAATTCGGCCCCTTGCGGGCAAGCGCTATGTCGGCCACGGGGTCGTTCCAAGGCCGGGTGAGGCCGCAGGCCTCCCACAAACCGACGAGCGCCGGCACGTCGGCGTCGCCGGCGGGGCGGACTTTAATGGCGGGCTCTGATTCGGCCGGGGAGGGGGAGGGGGGATGGGCGGAGGCGTCGTCGCTCACTTGCTTTCTCCGGCGAGGCGTTGGGAAAGCGCGGAAGCCTAGCATAAAGGCCGCAAATTCCGCCAAATCCACAGCGATAAAAGGGATTAAAGGATAATCGCACGGGCGTCGCAGCTGCCCTATATACTGGTTCGCGATTGTGGCCCTGGGGACCAAATGCTGTCCGATATCGTCATCCTGCTCGTTCTCATCCTGCTGAACGGGTATTTCTCCCTCTCGGAAATGGCCATCGTTTCCGCGCGCCGCCAGCGCTTGCAGGCGATCCTGTCGGCGCGGAAACGCACCGACGCCTCGACGGCGGGCTACGAGGCCGCCATCGCGCTCAACACCGATCCGGGCCGCTTTCTTTCCGCCCAGCAGATCGGCATCACGCTGGTCGGCGTCTTCTCGGGCGCCTTCGGCGGCGCGACGCTCTCCGATCCCATCGCCGCCACCGTCAGGCCCTTGCCCTATATCGGCGCCTATGCCGAACAGATCGGCCTCGGCGTCGTGGTCGTCGGCATCACTTACCTCTCGCTCATCCTCGGCGAGCTGGTGCCCAAGCGCCTCGCGCTGTCGAACCCCGAAGCCATCGCCGCCACCATCGCGCGCCCCATGACGGCGCTGGCACGCATCCTCGGCCCGGCCGTCGATCTGCTGTCGCTATCGACGGAAGGCGTGCTGCGCATCATCGGCATTTCCGGCATGAAGGCCGCGAACGTGACCGAAGAGGAAATCAAGCATCTCGTCGATGAAGGCGCCGCCGCCGGCGCCATCGAAGGCGTCGAGCGCGACATCGTGAACCGCGTCTTCCGCCTCGGCGACACGCGTGTCACCGAAATCATGACGCCGCGCCTGCAAATGGTCTGGCTCGACACGGGCTTCAGCGTCGAGGAAAACCTCGCCCTCATCCGCTCCGAACAGAAGATGCGCTATCCCGTGCGCCGCGGCACCAGCGGCGAGCCCATCGGCATGATCCGGCTGGAAGACCTGTTCCTGACGCCCAAGACGAATGACGAGATGCTGCGCCGCATGTCGCCGCCGCTCTACATTCCACGCACTGCCTCCGTGCTGAAGGCGCTGAGCATCCTCCAGTCGGAGAGCATGTTCATGGCCTTTATCATCGACGAATATGGCGACGTCGTCGGCTCGCTGACCATGAGCGAGATATTCTTCTCGATCATCGGCGACCTGTCCGACCACGCGGTCGAGGAAAACCCCGCCATCACCGTGCGCGACGACGGCTCCTATCTCATCGACGGTTTCGTCTCGGTCGACGAGGTGCGCCGCCTTCTCGAACTGTCGAAGCTGCCGGGCGACGAACAGGCCGAAGTCAACACGCTGGCCGGCGTCATGTTCAACTGGTTCGGCCGCCTGCCGCGCGCGGGCGATTATTTCGGCTGGAACGGCTACCGCTTCGAGGTCGTCGATATGGACGGCCCCCGCATCGACAAGGTGCTGATCGTGCCCGCGCAGAACCTGCCCATCGGCTCGCCTCTCGCGCGCACTGCGGATTGAAGGCCCTCACCCAACCCTCTCCCAGAGGGAGAGGGCTAGAAAGGAAATGCGAAACCTCTTGGCCCCTCTCCCTCTGGGAGAGGGAGGGGCCCGCGCTGCAAGCGCGGGAGGGTGAGGGCCTTCTCACTCCACCCGCACAACCTTCCCCGGATTCAATATCCCCTTCGGATCGAACGCCCGCTTCAGCGCCCGCATCAATTCCATCTCGACGGGCGGTTTCGTCGCCGCGATCTCGTCGCGCTTCATGCGCCCGACGCCATGCTCCGCGCTGATCGAGCCGCCAAGCTCGCGCACAATGCCATGCACGATATCGTTCATCTCACCCCAGCGCGCGAGAAACGCCGCCTTGTCCATGCCCACGGGCTGGCTGAGATTGAGGTGAATGTTGCCGTCGCCGATATGGCCGAAGGGCACGGGCCGGATGCCGGGCAGCCGCTCCGTCACCGCCGCGACGGCGCGCTCGATGAGCGCCGCCACCGCCGACACGGGCACCGACACATCATGCTTGATGCTCCCGCCTTCGAGCCGCTGCACATCCGACATGCTCTCGCGCAAATGCCAGAAGGCCGCGCGCTGCGTATCCGAGCGCGCAATGGCCGCGTCGCTGACGAGCCCCGCCTCCATACCCTTCGTCAGCGCGGCTTCCAGCATCTCGGCAAGTCCATCGCCGTCGCCGCCCGACTGAAGCTCGATCAGCACATACCAGGCCGAGGGATTGCCGAGCGGATCGCTCGCGCCGGGCACATGCCGCATGACGAATTCGATGCCGATGCGCGGCATCAGCTCGAAGCCGGTGACGAGCCCGCCGGTCGCGGCCTCCGCAAGCCGCAACAGCTTCACCGCCGCTTCGGGCGAGGGCACGGCGGCGAATGCCGTCTCCGCGCGCAGCCGGGGGAAGAGCTTCAGCACCGCGCCGGTGATGATGCCGAGCGTGCCTTCCGAACCCATGAATATCTGCTTGAGGTCGTAGCCCGTATTGTCCTTGCGGAGCCCACGCAGCCCGTTCCAGACGCGCCCGTCGGCCAGCACCACTTCAAGCCCGAGCACGAGATCGCGCGCATTGCCATAGTGAAGAACCGCCGTGCCGCCCGCATTGGTGGCGAGATTGCCGCCGATCTGGCAGCTCCCTTCCGACGCAAGGCTCAACGGAAAAAAGCGATCCGCCGCTTCCGCCGCCTCCTGCGCCGCCTTGAGCGTCACGCCCGCCTCGACGGTGAGCGTGTTGTTCTCCGCATCGAGCGCGGCGATGCGGTTCATGCGCGTGAGCGACAGGATGATTTCGTCCCCCGTCTCGAAGGGAATCTGGCCGCCCACAAGCCCCGTATTCCCGCCCTGCGGCACCACGGGCGTTCCCATCTCATGCGCGATCTTCATCAGCGCCGAAACTTCCGCCGTCGATGCCGGACGCAGCACCGCCGCCGCGCGGCCCTTGTAGAGATCGCGCCGCTCGACGAGATAGGGCGCCATGTCCGCCGCATCGTCGATGAAGCCCTTCGGTCCGACGACCGCTTTCATCCGCGCCAATGTTTCGGGGCTTGCCATCACGCCTCCACGCGCCTGTGCGCACGCACGCCCGTATGAAGAATGCGCGGGCGGCCCGCTCCGTCTCGGTCGAGGAAATGATAGGTCGCGCTCTCCGTGTAGCCCGGCGCGACGCCGACGAAAAGCTCGGCGTCCACCGCATCGAGCGGCACGCGCTTCGTGCCGGAAATGACGGCGGCCGAAGGCGAGGGCATGGTCGTCGCGACGAGCCGCCTGTCCTCCGCCGTCACCTCGATCGTCTCCATCCAGTTGGCATAGCGGCCCGTATAGGTCGTGGCGTCGAAGGCGAAGCCCGGCGTCGGCGCGGGCAACGGCGGCGGTCTCACGCCCGCATATGTCCCGAAAATCTCGTTCAGCAATTCCTGCGCCAGCCCCTTGCCGTTGCCGCCATTGGTCAGCAGCGCGAAAACCGTGCCGCTCGCCGGATGATAGCGCAGCCACGCCGCCTGTCCGATGGTCGAGCCGTCATGGCCGAAGGTCTCATAAACGCCGTCGCCGTCCCAGTCCCAGAGAAATGTGGCAAGGCCTATCGCGTCGATGTTCATGTGTTTCGGGCAACTGACATTCATCGTCTGCATCGCCCGGACGCTCGCCTCGGAGAGAAGGCGCGTGCCGTTCGGCGCAACGCCGCCCGCCATCAGCATGCGCGCGAATGTCACGACATCCCGCGCCCGCGCCATCGGCATGGAGCCTGCGGGCGCGTTCGACTGCGCGAGATAGGCGATGGGCGTGACGGCAAGCGCGCCCGGCTGGCCGAGATGGCCGATCGCGGTCAGATAGCGCATCGCCTGTTCGGGCAGCGTCGAAAAGGCGGGCGTGCCGAGCGGCTTGACGATGCGGTTGCGGATCGCCTTGTCCCACGGCGCGCCGCCCGCCACCTCGATCAGCCGCCCGGCGACGACAAAGCCGATATTGCAATAGGAGAACATGGCCCCGGGCGCATGCACCTGCTCAAGCTTGTCCAGCATGCCGACGAAGCGCGCGATGCGATCCTCGCCCCGTCCGGCATCGACGAAATAGTCGCCCTCCACGCCGCTCGTATGCGCAAGCAGCTGGCGAAGCGTCAGCCGCGCGGCGACGCTTTCGTCGGCCAGGCGAAACTCCGGCAACCAGCGGCGGATCGGCTCGTCGAGCGCGAGCTTGCCTTCCTCCACCAGTTGCAGGCAAAGCGCGGCCGTATAGAGCTTGGTGATCGAGCCGATCTGGAAAAGCGTATCCGCCGTCGCCGCGACGCCGGTGTCGAGATTGACGACGCCCGCCGCCGCTTCGGAAAGCGCGCCGCCCGACCACACGGCCAGCGCCGCGCCGGGCACGCCATAGGCTCGCGTCAGTTCGGAAAGACGGGATGTGAAATCGGACATGAAATCTCTGGGCTCAAGGTAGGTGCGGGCTTCGCAAGCGTTCCGGCAGAGTCTAGCATGGCCGCCTTGGTCGCAAATCAGTTTGAGTCGCAACATGCCCCCAGAACCTCTCGTCCAGGCCGTGGACCGCATTTCCATTGCGGTGCGCGACATTGCCGAGGCCGAGGGTATCTATACGCGCATGCTCGGCCGCTCGCCCTCCTGGCGCTGGGACGATACGGGCGGCGGCACCAGGCGTGTCGTCTACCGGCTCGACAACGCCGCCATCGAGCTTGTTTCGCCGACCGGTCCGGGCCCCTGGGGCGCGGTTGTCGCGCGCAAGCTGGAAGATGGCGGCGAGGGGCTCCTCGCGCTCATCCTGGCGACCGACGATGCAGAACGCACGGCGTCGGGTCTTCAGGCGCGCGGCCTGCCTTCCATCATGTTCCACGACACAGAGGAAGACGGTCCCTCCGGTGAAATCCGGCGCTGGCGCAACGTGCATATACCGCCGGAACTGGCCTGCGGCCTCGGCATCTTGTGCAACGAGCTGTTGAAGCCGACGACGCCCGTTCCCAAGGCCGCTCTCCAGCCCGGCGTCGCCGAGGCGGAGGCCATATCCGCCGTCGATCATCTCGTGGTCATGACGCCCGATGCCGAAGCCGTGAAGCTCCTTTTCGGCGAGCGGCTCGGCATCCGTCTCGCGCTGGATCAATCGAAGCCCGAATGGGGCGTCCGCCAGCTTTTCTTCCGTCTCGGCGGCCTGACGCTCGAAGTGGTCGAGCCGCTCGACAAGACGAAGGCGCCCGAGGCGACCTTCTTATGGGGCCTCGCTTGGCGCGTCGGCAGCGTCGCCACGGTGCGCGACCGTCTGCTGCGCGAAGGCGCGGATGTGTCGGAAGTGCGCGTCGGCCGCAAGAAGGGCACCGAGGTCGCGACGATCCGCAAGCCGACGAATAACGTGCCTGTGCTGCTTGTAGGCCCCTTGCCCGAAGCAGCGGATGCTCATCTGGAGAAGACGAAACAATGAAGTCGATTGAACTGGCCATCGAGCGGTCGCTTCTCGCGAGCCGATGGATTCTTGTCGTGTTCTATGGCGGCCTCGCCGCGGCGCTGGCGCTTTACGCCTTCACATTCATCCTGAAGCTCGCCAAGATCTTTCAGAACGCGCTCGGCTATGACGAGGCCGAGATGATCCTCGCCATGCTGAGCCTGATCGACGCCGCGCTGGTCGCCGGCCTCGTGCTGATGGTGATGGTTTCGAGCTATGAGAATTTCGTCAGCCGCTTCGACAATGCGACCGACGACCTCACCTGGCTCGGCAAGCTCGATGCGGGCAGCCTCAAGGTCAAAGTGGCATCCGCCATCGTCGCCATCTCCTCGATCCACCTGCTTCAGGTCTTCCTCAATTCCGCGCAATACACGGAATCGAAGATCATGTGGCTGACCATCATGCACATGGCATTCGTAGCCTCCGCCGTCGCGCTCGGCCTCCTCGACCGTATCTCGATCAAAAAGAAATAGGGCGCGGCGCGGCGGCGCGCCTGAGCCTGTCGTTGATCGCCTCGCCAATTCCGGTCTGCGGGATCGGCGAAACAGCGATGCCGCGTCCCGCCGCTTCGGCGTCGAGCGCCCGGAGCATGGCGAAAAGATTTGCCGCCGCTTCGGTGAGATCGCTCGATGGCGAGAGATTCATCGCCGCGCCATGGGCCTGCGGGCCGAAACCCAGCAGCACTTCGCCGGGCTGCGCCTCGACCGCATCGAGCCGGAGCGCTGCATTGGGCGCGTAATGGCTTGCAAGCTGGCCGGGGGAGGAGCGCCCCGCCTCGCCCGAGGCGACATCGGCCTCGGCAAGCTTTGCCCCCAGCACAGCCTCGATCGCCGCGCGCGGAATGGCGCCGGGCCGCAGCAATGTCGGCGCGCCCTTGTCGGGAAAACCGATCACCGTCGATTCAAGTCCGACCGCGCAGGCGCCACCGTCGAGCACCAGCGCCAGCGCCGCCGCATGTCCGAGCGAGGCCGTCACATGCGCGGCCCTTGTCGGGCTCACCTCGCCCGACGCATTGGCCGAAGGCGCGGCGATGGGCCGCCCCGTCGCGGCGATCAGCGCCTGCGCCAGCGGATGCGCGGGCACGCGCAGGGCAATGGTATCGAGCCCCGCGCTGACGAGCAGCGAGATCGGCGTCTCCGCGCGGCGCTTCAGCACGAGCGTCAATCCGCCCGGCCAGAAGGCGCGGGCAAGCGCTCTCGCTTCGGGCGTGAAATGCGCATGAGTTTCCGCTTCCGCCAGAGAGGCGACATGCACGATCAGGGGATTGAATGTGGGCCGGCCCTTCGCCTCGAAAATGCTCGCCACCGCCCGGTCGTTCGTCGCATCCGCGCCGAGCCCGTAGACGGTTTCGGTCGGAAAGGCGACGAGCCGTCCTTCGCGCAGGAAGGCCGCGGCCCGTTTCACCGCGCCGCCATTTGCCTGAGCAAGTTCAGGCGGCATTGGATTTCGGCTTCGCGTTGCGGTCGTTGGCGCGCATCAGCTCGCGCACGCGCGTCTGCGGCAGAATGCGGGCAAGGAAAGCGAGGAAATTGTTGAGCTTGCCGTTGATGATGACGGCCTTTCCCGCCATCACCGCGTCATAGGCCTCGCGCGCCACCGCGTCGCCCTCCATCCACAGCGCTTTGGGAAACTTGCTCACTTCCTCGCGGTTGCCCGCGACGTCATGGAATTCCGAATAGGTGAAGCCGGGGCAGAGCGCGGTCACATGAACGTTCCTGTCCCTGTATTCGAGCGCGAGGCTTTCCGACATCTTGATGACGAAGGCCTTGCTCGCGGCATAGAGCGTTCCGCCCGCCGCGCCGGGCAAGTGTCCCGCCAGCGAAGCGACATTGATGATGCGGCCATATTGTCGCGCCGCCATGCCGGGGCCGAACAAATGACAAAGCTCGGCCACGGCCGTCACCATGACCTGGAGGAGCTTCCCCTGATCGGCCCAATGCGTGTCGCGGAAGAAACCCGGCACCGTGTAGCCGGCATTATTGACCAGCGCGTCGATCATGATGTGTCGCGCGGCCATTTCATCGAAGATCCGGCGCGGCGCGGAGGGATCGGCGAGATCGGCCACCATCACATGCGCCTTGACGCCATACATGGCCTGAATTTCCTCGGCCAGCGCCTCCAGCCTTTCCTTGCGGCGGGCGACCAGCACCACGTCGAAGCCATGCGAGGCGAATTCAAGTGCAAGCTCCCGGCCGATGCCCGCCGACGCGCCGGTGACGAGCGCGGTCCGTTTGTGGCTGCCGGGATGGGTATCCGCCATTTCAGTATCCCCCATGTTCAATCCGTCCGGAGAATAGAGTAAAACGGCGGGAACGTCAGACCTCCCCCGCCAAGGAATTGCAATGACCTATCGTGCCCCCGTCCGCGACATGGCTTTTTTTCTGAACGAGGTCGCGGGCCTCGGCGCTCTGGTGGGCAAGGGCGACTTCGCCGAACTGACGCCGGACCTCATCGACGCCGTGCTGGAAGAGGGCGCGAAGCTCGCCGCCGACGTGCTCTCGCCCTTGAACAAGCCGGGCGATCTCGAAGGCGCGCATCTGGCGGCCGATGGCGTGAAAACGCCCAAGGGCTTTGCCGACGCCTATGGCCAATGGGTAGCGGGCGGCTGGGGCAGCCTCGCAGCGGCAACCGAATTCGGCGGGCAGGGCCTGCCGCTCGCGCTTGCCACCGTCATGCAGGAAATGTGGAACGCGGCCAATATGTCCTTCGGCCTCTGCCCCATCCTGTCGCAAGGCGTCATCGAGGCGCTCACCGCCCACGGCACCGACGAGCAGAAGCGGCTCTATTTGCCGAAGCTCATTTCGGGCGACTGGACCGGCACGATGAACCTCACCGAGCCGCAGGCGGGCTCCGACCTCAACGCGCTGAAGGCGAAGGCCGTGAAGCAGCCGGACGGCACCTACCGCATCACCGGCACGAAAATCTTCATCACTTACGGCGATCACGACATGGCGGCGAACATCGCCCATCTGGTGCTCGCCCGTCTGCCCGACGCGCCGCCCGGCACGCGCGGCATCTCGCTCTTTCTGGTGCCGAAATTCCTCGTCCATGTCGACGGCTCGCTCGGCGCGCGCAACGACGTGAAATGCGTAGGCATCGAGGAAAAGCTAGGCATTCACGGCAGCCCCACCTGCGTCATGGCTTATGGCGAACAGGGTGGCGCCATCGGCACGCTGGTCGGCGAGGAAAATCGCGGCCTTGCCTGCATGTTCACCATGATGAACAACGCCCGCCTTCTCGTCGGCACGCAGGGCGTCGCCGTCGCCGAGCGCGCTTTCCAGCACGCGCTCGCCTATGCGCAGGATCGCCGGCAGGGCAGGGCGACGGGCTCCGAGCTTCCGCCCGGCGAGATGGACCCCATTATCGTCCACCCGGATATCCGCCGTATGCTGATGACCATGAAGTCGATGACGGAAGCCGCCCGCGCCATCTGCTACGCCAATGCCGTTGCCATCGACACCGCCCATCACGGCGAAAGCGACGAGGCGCGCAAGGCAGGTCAGGCGCGCGCGGATCTGCTGACGCCCATCGCCAAGAGCTTCTCGACCGACATAGGCTGCGAAGTCGCCTCCATCGGCGTGCAGATCCATGGCGGCATGGGCTTCGTCGAAGAAACGGGCGCGGCGCAATATTACCGCGACGCCCGCATCCTGCCGATCTACGAAGGCACCAACGGCATTCAGGCGATCGACCTCGTGACGCGCAAGCTTCCGCTCGGCAACGGCGCCGTCGTCCGGAGCTTCATCGCCGAAATGCAGGCGACGGCGGACGAGGCGCACAAGTCGAACCGCAAGGAGCTGACGCTCGTCGCCGCCGCGCTCGACCGGGGCCTCGCCGCGCTCGCGCAGGCGACGGACTACATGTTGGCGAACCTCAAATCCGCGCCCGACGATTGCCTCGCCGGCGCCTCACCCTATCTGCGCCTTTTCGGCACGGTCGCGGGCGGCCACTTCCTGGCCCGCGCCGCGCTCGCCGCCCTCAAACGCTCCGCTGCGGGAGAGGGGAACCCGTTCCCCGAGGCGCGCATCGCCTCCGCGCGCTTCTACGCCGAACACCAGCTTCCGGCGGCGCAAGGCCTTCTCGGCCCGGCAACTTCAGGCGCGGCCGCGCTTTTCGCCCTTTCGGCAGAGGCGCTTGCCGGCTGATCTTCCCCAGCGGCAGCCTTGAAAAACCCGGATTGTTTGACCTTCCGGGGCGACGCGCCTATCACGGATGTACAGCCATTGACGTGTAGCGAGTCCCCGGAATGTCCGACGTATCCCTTGCCGTCCACGAAGAAGGCGCGCTTCGCTATCCGCTCGGCCGCATTCCCGCGCCCGCCGAGATGATGGAAGCCGCGCCCGGCATCTACTGGGTGCGCATGCCGCTTCCGTTTCAGCTCAACCACATCAACCTCTGGCTGATCGAGGAAGAGAAGGGCTGGACGCTGGTCGATACCGGCGTCGCCACCGACGAGGTGAAGGCGCTCTGGCGCGAAATCTTCGCGACCGGCCTCAAGGGCAAGCCGATCACCCGCGTCATCGTCACCCATCTCCATCCCGATCATGTCGGCCTCGCGGGCTGGATCACGCGCAAGTTCGGCGTCGAGCTTCACATGTCGCGCACCGACTTCCTGATGTGCCGCTCGCTCGTCCTCGACACGGGCCGCGAAGCGCCCAAGGAAGCGCTCGACTTCTACCGCGCCGCCGGCATGGGCCGCCGCGGCCTCGAAAGCTATGCCAAACGCTTCGGCGGTTTCGGCGCCCATGTCTCGCGCCTGCCCGATGTTTTCCGCCGCCTAAAGGAAAACGACGAATTGCAGATCGGCGGCCGCAGCTGGCGCGTCGTCGTCGGCTCGGGCCATGCGCCCGAACATGTCTGCCTCTACAGCGCCGAGGCGAAGATACTCATCTCCGGCGATCAGGTGCTGCCCCGCATTTCCTCCAATGTCAGCGTCCACCCGACCGAAGCCCATGACAACCCGCTTCAGGACTGGATCGACAGCTGCCACCGTATCCGCGCCAACCTGCCCGACGACGTGCTGGTGCTGCCTGCCCATAACGAGCCCTTCTACGGGCTCCACGCGCGCCTGACGCAGCTCATCGACGGCCACGAGGAAGGCTTGTCGAAACTCCACGATCTTCTCGCCGAGCCGAAGCGCGCCATCGACGTTTTCCCGGCGCTCTTCAAGCGCGAGATCGGCCCGGAAGTCTTCTTCATGGCGACAGGCGAAAGCCTCGCCCACCTGAATTGCCTCCTGGGCCGCAAGGCCGCCACCGTGACGCGCAACGAAAAAGGCGTCGACTGGTACGTCCGCGCCTGACGCGACGGGCGGCGCGGCGAGTGCTATGCTGACGGCCTCGCATAGCCGGGCGCGTTCCATGGAAACCCTTCTCGTCACTCACCCCGCCTGTCTCGATCACGAGACGCCGCCCGGCCATCCCGAATGTTCAGACCGGCTGCGCGCGGTGCTGAATGCGCTCGAGGCCGAGGAGTTCGCGCTGCTCCAGCGGGTGAATGCGCCCGAGGCGACCATCGAACAGCTTGAGCGCGCCCATCCCGCGATCCATGTCGAGACGATCCTGAATGGCGCGCCGCTCGAAGGCTTTCGCCGCATCGACGCCGACACATCCATGTCGCCGGGTTCGGCGGAGGCGGCGCTCCGCGCGGCGGGCGCCGTCACCTATGCGGTCGATGAAGTCATGGCCGGTCGCGCCCGCAACGCCTTCTGCGCCATCCGCCCGCCGGGCCATCACGCCGAGCCCGATCGGGCCATGGGCTTCTGCCTCTTCAACAATGTCGCCGTCGGCGCGCTCCATGCCCGCGACGCGCATGGCCTGAAGCGCATCGCCGTCGTCGATTTCGACGTCCATCACGGCAACGGCACCCAGGCGAGCTTCGAGGCCGACCCGAATCTCTTTTACGCCTCGACGCATCAATGGCCGCTCTATCCCGGCACCGGCAGCGCGGGCGAACACGGGCTCGGCAATATTATGAACCGCTGCCTGCCGCCGGGCTCGGGCTCGGCCGAATTCCGCGAGGCCTTCACAGGCGCCATTTTGCCGGCGCTTTCTCAATTCGGGCCGGTTTTCATCTTCATTTCGGCCGGTTTCGACGGTCATGCTGCCGATCCGCTCGCCAATCTGCGGCTGACGGAGGACGATTACGGCTGGGTCACGACCGAGCTTGTGAAACTTGCCAATCTCCACTGCGACGGCCGCGTTGTCTCGACGCTTGAGGGCGGCTATGACTTGGCGGCGCTGGCTGCAAGTGCACGCGCCCATGTGCGGGCGCTCCAGCTCGCCGCCTGATTTTTGCGAAGGAATGAAAGCATGGCCGCTTCGCCGACCGCCGACATCGAGAAGCTGAGCTTCGAGGATGCATTGGCCCAGCTCGAAAAGATCGTAAGCCAGCTTGAATCGGGCGAAGCCCCGCTCGAAAAATCGATCGAGCTCTACGAGCGCGGCACGGCCCTGAAGGCCCATTGCGAAGCGCGCCTGAAGGCGGCCGAAGCCAAGGTCGAGAAAATCACGCTGTCGGCCTCGGGCGAAGCGACGGGCACCGCGCCCCTCGACGTCGAATGATGCGCGACGCGAAACGCGCCTTCACCTCTCCCCTTGAGGGGGAGGACTTCGCAAGGCCGCGCCCATGACCGCTTTCGATCAGGCCATGGCTCGGGCGCAGCGCGAAGTCGAAGCCGCGCTCGACCGCCTGCTGCCGAAGCCCGAAGGCCCCGAAGGCCGCCTTTTCGAGGCGATGCGCTATGCGGTCTTTGCGGGCGGAAAGCGCTTCCGGCCCTTCCTCGTCTGCGAGAGCGCGCGCCTTTTCGCGGTGGCGAACGAAGCGGCGCTGCGCGTCGCGGCGGCCGTCGAATGCGTCCACACCTATTCGCTTGTCCATGACGACCTGCCTTGCATGGACGACGACGATCTCCGTCGTGGCCAGCCGACCGTTCACCGCAAGTTCGACGAGGCGACGGCGGTGCTGGCGGGCGACGCGCTGCTCACCTTCGCCTTCGAGCTTCTGGGCGAGCCCGAAACCCATGAGCGCGCCCGCGTCCGCATCGAACTTGTGCGGCGTCTTGCCGCGGCGGCGGGCGGGCAGGGCATGGTCGGGGGGCAGATGATCGACCTTGCAAGCGAAGGCAAGGCGCTCGACATCTCCACGATCACACGGCTCCAGCGCCTGAAAACCGGCGCATTGATCGCCTTTTCCTGCGAGGCGGGCGCGGTTCTCGGCCGGGCCTCGGACGAGGCGCTCCACGCGCTCCGTGCCTATGCCCATGACATGGGCCTCGCCTTCCAGATCGCCGACGACCTGCTCGACGCCGAGGGCGATCCGGAAAGGCTCGGCAAGGCCACCGCCAAGGACGCCGCCGCCGGCAAGGCCACTTTCGTGTCGATCCTCGGGATCGAGCGCGCGCGCGCCCAGGCCCGGATGCTGTCCGATCAGGCCATCCAACACCTTGATTTATTTGACGGAAAGGCCGACCTTTTGCGTGAAGCCGCTCGTTTCGTTATAACCCGCGACAATTGAGCCCTCGCGAAAGATCGGCCCCGGCCGAGGTGAGTTTTGAGCAGCAGACCCGACACGCCCCTTCTCGATCGCATCGCAAGCCCCGCCGATGTGCGGACCTTGCCCGAGGCGAGCCTTCGTCAGCTTGCGGATGAATTGCGCGCGGAAATGATCGACGCCGTGTCGGTCACCGGCGGGCATCTTGGCGCGGGGCTGGGCGTCGTCGAACTCACCGTCGCGCTCCACTACATTTTCAACACGCCGGAAGACCGCCTCATCTGGGATGTCGGCCATCAGGCCTATCCGCACAAGATCCTCACCGGCCGCCGCGACCGCATCCGCACGCTGCGCCAGGGCGGCGGTCTGTCGGGCTTCACCAAGCGCGCCGAAAGCGAATACGACCCCTTCGGCGCGGCGCACTCCTCGACCTCCATTTCCGCCGGCCTCGGCATGGCGGTCGCCCGCGACCTCAAGGGCGCGAAGAACAATGTCGTCGCCGTCATCGGCGACGGCGCCATGTCGGCGGGCATGGCCTACGAGGCGATGAACAATGCCGGCTCGATGGACAGCCGCCTCATCATCGTTCTCAACGACAACGACATGTCGATCGCGCCGCCCGTCGGCGGCATGAGCGCCTATCTCGCGCGGGTCATCTCGTCGAGCTCCTATCTCTCCGTCCGCCACCTCGCCAAGCAGCTTGCGAAGCTCTTTCCCAAGGGCATCGAGGAAAGCGCCCGCCGCGCCGAGGAATATGCGCGCGGCATGGCGACCGGCGGCACGCTCTTTGAAGAGCTGGGCATGTATTACGTCGGCCCCATCGACGGCCACAATCTCGATCACCTGCTGCCAGTGCTGCGCAATGTGCGCGACGCGGGTGAGGGGCCGATCCTCGTTCACGTCGTGACGAAGAAGGGCAAAGGCTACGGCCCCGCCGAAGCCGCCGACGACAAATATCACGGCGTCTCGAAGTTCGACGTCATCACCGGCGCGCAGGCCAAGGCCGTGGCGAACGCGCCAGCCTATACCAAGGTCTTCGCCGAAAGCCTGATCGCGCATGCCGAGCAGGACGACAAGATCGTCGCCATCACCGCGGCCATGCCCGGCGGCACCGGCCTCGATCTCTTCGGCGCGCGCTTCCCGGCGCGCACCTTCGATGTCGGCATCGCCGAACAGCACGCCGTCACCTTCGCGGCGGGCCTTGCGACCGAAGGGCTGAAGCCCTTCTGCGCCATCTATTCGACCTTCCTGCAACGCGGCTACGATCAGGTCGTGCATGATGTGGCGATCCAGCGCCTGCCGGTGCGTTTCGCCATCGACCGCGCGGGCCTCGTCGGCGCCGACGGCCCGACCCATGCGGGCTCCTTCGACGTCGCCTATCTCACCTGCCTGCCGGATTTCGTCGTCATGGCGCCCGCCGACGAAGCGGAATTGAAGCACATGGTGGCGACCGCCGTCGTCATCGACGACCGCCCATCCGCCTTCCGCTATCCGCGTGGCGAAGGCGTCGGCGTCGAAATGCCTGCCATCGGCACCGCGCTTGAAATCGGGCGCGGCCGCATTGTCCGCGAAGGCGCGAAGGTCGCGATCCTCTCGCTCGGCACGCGCCTCGCGGAAGCCCTGAAGGCGGCCGAGCAGCTTGCCGCCCTCGGCCTTTCGACCACGGTCGCCGATGCGCGCTTCGCCAAGCCCATCGATGAGGAACTTGTCGCCCGGCTCGCCCGCGAGCACGAAGTTCTCATCACCGTCGAGGAAGGCTCCGTCGGCGGCTTCGGCGCGCATGTGCTCGACTTCCTCGCCCGCGCCGGTGCGCTGGACAAGGGATTGAAGGTCCGCCCGATGCGCTTCCCGGACATTTTCATCGATCACGACAAGCCGGAAAAAATGTACGAGCTTGCCGGCCTCAACGCGCCTGCCATCGTCGAAACGGCGCTCTCCGCCCTCGGTCTCGAAGGCAAGATGGCGGACTTCGCGGCGATCCGCGCCAAGGCGCTGAACCCGTAGCACCGCCTTTCATGCTATTTTCCCGTCATGGCCCGGCTTGTCCGGGCCATCCCCGTCTCCCTTCGCGGCGAAGACGGGAATGCCCGGCATGAAGCCGGTCGTGACGGCGGTAGAACAACCATGACGGATGCAAAATCCTCGGAGCTTCGCAAACGCCTCGATCAACTCCTGATCGAGCGCGGTATCTTCGCTTCCCGCGCAAGAGCGCGCGCCGCCATTCTCGACGGTCTCGTCTCGGTTGACGGCAAGCCCGCGACGAAGCCCGCACAAACCGTCGGCGAGCATGCCGCCATCGACGTCGCCCCGCAGGCGCATCTCTATGTCTCCCGCGCCGCGCTGAAACTCGCTCACGGTCTGACGAGCTTCGCCATTGATCCTTCGGGCCTCAATTGCCTCGATGTCGGCGCCTCCACGGGCGGCTTCACGCAAGTGCTGCTGCAACGCGGAGCAAAGCACGTCACCGCCATCGATGTCGGCCACGATCAGCTCGTAGCCGAACTTGCCGCCGATCCGCGCGTGACCTCGATCGAAGGTCTGAACGCGAAAGACCTGACGGCGGAGCACATGGCGGGCCCCCTCGATCTCATCGTCTGCGATGTGAGCTTCATCAGCCTGACGAAGGCGCTTCCTGCCGCGCTGGCGCTCGCCGCGCCCGGCGCGCATCTCGTCGCGCTCATCAAGCCGCAGTTTGAAGTCGGTCTCGGAAAGGTCGGGAAGGGCGGCATCGTCCGGGAAAAGGCGCTTCACGCCGAAACCTGCGACGCGATTTCCGCCTGGCTTTCAAGCGTGCCCGGCTGGCATGTGCTAGGCATCACCGACAGCCCGATCAAGGGCGGAGACGGCAACGCCGAATTCCTGATTGCAGCACGCCATGACTGAAGACGTCACCATCCTATCTCTCGGCCATCTCGGCGACGGCGTCGCGCAAGGGCCGCATGGCGAAATCTTCGTGCCCTTCGTCCTGTCGGGTGAGGATGTCCGCATCGGCGACATCAATGCGGGCCATGCCGAACTGCTGAAGGTGCTCGCGCCCTCGCCCCATCGCGTCGCGCCGTCTTGCAGGCACTTCGGCACTTGCGGCGGCTGCGCGCTCCAGCATGTCGATGCCTCGGCTTACGCGGAATGGAAACAGGCTCAGGTCGTGGCCACGTTGCGCTCGCGCGGCATCGACTGCGAGGTGACGCCCCTCGTCACCGCCACGCCGCATAGCCGCCGCCGCGCCACCTTCGCCGCGACGCGGACCAAGAAGGGCGTGACGCTCGGCTATTATGCGCGCGGCAGCCACACCATTATCGCCATCGAGGAATGCCCGCTGGTCGTGCCGGAAATCGAGCGCGCGCTGGCGGGCCTTGCCCATCTCGTCGAGGCGGGCCTCTCGCGCAAGGGCCGCGCAGCTATATCGGTCACGTCGACCGCAACCGGCCTCGACGTCGCCGTCACCGGCGGCAAGGAAGCCACGGAGGGACTCCTTCGCGCGGAGCTTGCGAAGCGCGCCGCCGCCATGGATCTCGCGCGCCTCGCCTGGGAAGGCGATGTGCTGGCAGAGCGCCGCACGCCGCTGGTCGATCTTTCCGGTCTGAAGGTCGCACCGCCCCCCGGCGCATTTCTCCAGGCGACGGCGGAAGGCGAGGCGGCTCTCGTTCGCCTCGTCCTCGAAGGCGTCGGCGAGGCAAAGCGCGTCGCCGATCTCTTTTCAGGTTGCGGCACATTCACGGCAGCGCTGGCGAAGCGCGCCTCCGTCCTCGCCGTCGAAAGTGAAAAGCCGCAAGTGAACGCGCTCGACCGCGCGCTCCGCATGCAAGGCCCGGCGCTTTCGTTGAAACCCGTCGAGCTTCTGATCCGCGATCTCTTCCGCCGTCCGATGCTCCCCTCCGAACTCCTGAAGACGGACGCCGTCGTCTTCGATCCGCCCCGCGCAGGCGCCGCCGCCCAGTCCGAAATGCTGGCAAAGTCGGCCGTGCCGGTCGTCGTCGCCGTCTCCTGCAATCCGGCCACCTTCGCCCGCGACGCCCGTACGCTCATCGACGGCGGCTATACGCTCACCCGCGTCACGCCGGTGGACCAATTCCTTTGGTCGCCCCATATTGAGCTTGTGGGTTTCTTCAGGAAGGACTGAGCGCATGGCGGGTCCGCTTGCGAGACTTGGTTACGGCGCGACGCAAGGCGCGCGCGTCGCCTGGTATATCGGCCATTACCTCGCCTTGAACCGCATGCGCGGACCGCTGGTGCCGCCGGGCGAAGCGCCCGTGAAACTCACCGGCAAGACGCCCGGCTGGCGGGGCCTCGTCGCAGCGATGCGCACCCTGTTTGAACAGGACTGGAAGAATATCGCGGCGGGCCTCTACCGCGTGCCCGCCGGTCTCGCCGCGCCCGCCGAAGCCGTCGCGGCGAGCCTTCGCTTCTTCCGCGACGCCCGCAAGGTCGATGAGCGCCGCCTCGCGCGCCGTCACTCGGAAGTCATGACCGAGGATTTGAAAAAGCGCTATCCGCGCTACTACCTCCAGAACTTCCACTATCAGACCGACGGCTGGTTATCCCCGGATTCCGCGAGGCTCTACGACACCCAGGTCGAAGTGCTTTTCTCCGGCACGGCGGGCGCGATGCGGCGTCAGGCGCTCGTGCCGCTCGCCGGGGCATTCAAGGGGCGCGACCAGCGAAAATTGAATATCCTCGATCTGGCCTGCGGCACCGGCCGCTTCATCGAGGACGTGGTAGCGAACTGGCCGCGTCTCAACGTGACCGGCCTCGACCTCTCTCCGGCCTATATCGAAGAAGCGCGATCTCGCCTTGGAAAGTCTCGCTCTCTCACGCTTGTCGAAGCCAATGCCGAGGCCATTCCGCTCGCCTCCGCCTCGCAGGACGCCGTCACCTGCATCTACCTGTTCCACGAACTGCCGCCCAAGATCCGCAAGGTGGTCGCGGCCGAAATCGCCCGCGTTCTGAAACCCGGCGGCATCGCCGTCATCGTCGATGCCTTGCAGACGGGCGATCGCGCGGACTTCGACGGGCTTCTGGAATTCTTCCCCGTCGGCTTCCACGAACCTTATTTCACATCCTATCTCGCCGAGGATTTTCCAGCGCTCTTCGCCCGCGAAGGTTTGACCCTCGAGGGTGCGACGCCGGCCTTCCTGTCGAAAGTGATGACGTTCCGGAAAATCTAGCCGACCTGCCCGCGATGGCGGAGCAGGTGGTCGGCGAGCACGCAGGCGACCATGGCCTCGCCGACGGGAACGGCGCGGATGCCGACGCAAGGGTCGTGGCGGCCCTTGGTCATGATTTCCGTTTCCTCGTCGTCCTTCGTGATCGTCTTCCGTGGACTGAGGATCGAGGATGTCGGCTTCACGGCAAAGCGCGCGACAATGTCCTGTCCCGACGAAATGCCGCCGAGAATGCCTCCCGCGTGATTGGACGTGAACATCGGTCCGCGATTTCCCATCCGGATTTCATCGGCATTCTCTTCGCCCGTCAGCGCCGCCGAGGCGAAACCGTCGCCGATCTCGACGCCCTTGACGGCGTTGATGCTCATCAGCGCCGCCGCAAGATCCGCATCGAGCTTGCCGTAAATCGGCGCACCGAGGCCTGCCGGAACGCCGGAAGCGACGATCTCGATCACCGCGCCGCAGGACGAGCCCGCCTTGCGCACGCCGTCGAGATAGTCTTCCCACATCGCCGCCGCTTTCGCGTCCGGGCACCAGAAGGGATTGTTCGCCGTCTCGTCCCAGTTCCAGTTGGCGCGGTCGATCCTGTGCGGGCCCATCTGCACCAGCGCGCCGCGTATCGTCATGCCGGAAACGATCTTGCGCGCAATGGCGCCGGCCGCGACCCGCGCCGCCGTCTCGCGCGCCGACGAGCGCCCGCCGCCGCGATAGTCGCGGATGCCGTACTTCGCCATATAGGTGAAGTCGGCGTGCCCGGGGCGGAACTTGTCCTTGATGTCGCCATAGTCCTTCGAGCGCTGATCGACATTCTCGATCATCAGCGAAATCGGCGTGCCGGTGCTGACTTCCTCGCCTGTCTCCTCATCGAGAAAAGTACCGGAGAGGATTTTCACTTCGTCGGGCTCGCGGCGCTGCGTCGTGAAGCGCGACTGGCCGGGCTTGCGCTTGTCGAGCCACACTTGAATGTCGGCGGCATTGATCGGCAGGCGCGGCGGCGTTCCGTCGACCACGCAGCCGAGCGCCGGCCCGTGGCTTTCGCCCCAGGTCGTCACGCGAAAGAGCTGGCCGAACGTATTGAACGACATGGCGCGAAAGGCCTTGCGAGAGTTTGACTTCGAAGCGTCAGACGATGCTCATGTCGGGCGCGTCTTCGGCCTTCATGCCGACGACGTGATAGCCCGCATCGACATGATGCACTTCGCCGGTGACGCCCGAACCGAGATCGGAAAGGAGGTAGAGCGCCGTATTGCCGACTTCCTCGATGGTCACGGTGCGCTTCAGCGGCGCATTGAGTTCGTTCCACTTAAGGATGTAGCGGAAATCGCCGATGCCGGACGCAGCCAGCGTCTTGATCGGGCCGGCGGAAATCGCGTTGACGCGGATGTTGTTGCGTCCGAGATCGACGGCGAGATAGCGCACGCTCGCTTCGAGAGCCGCCTTCGCGACGCCCATCACGTTGTAATGCGGGATCACCTTTTCCGAGCCGTAATAGGTGAGCGTGGCGATCGAGCCGCCATCGGTCATCAGCTTCTCGGCGCGCTGGCAGAGAGCGACGAAGGAATAGCAGGAGATCGCCATGCTCGCCGTGAAGTTCTCGAGCGTCGTGTCGACATAGCGGCCGTCGAGCTCTTCCTTGTTGGAATAGGCGATGGCGTGAACGAAGAAATCGAGCTTGCCCCATTCCGCCTGGAGTTTTGCAAACAGCGCATCGACGCTCGCCGTGTCGGTGACGTCGCAGGGGAGGATGAGCTTCGAGCCGACGGATTCGGCGAGCGGCACGACGCGCTTTTGCAGCGCATCGCCCTGAAATGTGAACGCCAGTTCCGCACCTTGGTCCGCGCAAGCCTTGGCGATGCCCCAGGCGATCGACCGGTTATTGGCGACGCCCATGATCAGGCCGCGCTTGCCGGCCATAAGGCTGCCGGTGCGGGCAGCGGTTGTGCCGGTCATGACTTCGCTCATCGCTGCCTCGCCTCTCTCGCCCGCGCGTCTGGAATCGGGCGCATCCTACACAATAGCCGGTTACGGTCTATCAAAAAGCCGTCCGCGCCGATACCGCCAGGCCGGAGTTTGTATAGTGTTTTTAACCTGTTGGCTCAGTTTTCATGGCGCGGATCGTGGCTTCGGCCCGCAGCCCAGCCGGCGGCGAAGTCGCGAAGCGCGTCGTCCGGTTCCGGCGGCAAAACGAGCTCCAGCCTTACATACTGGTCGCCTGCCTCCGCCGCGCCTTCGGGCGCGATGCCCCGTCCTTTCAGGCGGAGTTGAAGGCCCGTATTCGAGCCGGGTGGGATCGAAACCGCGACCGGACCCGAAACGGTCTCGACCTCGATTTTCGCGCCCAGCACCGCTTCGGGAAGCGACATGGGCACCGTCAGGTGAATGTCGAGCCCGTCGCGGCGAAACCACTCATGGGGCTCGACCGTGACGAGGATCAGCGCGTCGCCCGCCGCCGCGCCGCCATGGCCTTCGCCGCCCTGTCCGCGCAGCCTGATCTGCTGGCCGTCCTCGATGCCGGCCGGAATGCGCACGTCGAGCGTCTTGCCGCCGGAAAGCGTGAGCCGCCGCTTCGTGCCTTGCGCGGCTTCGATGAATGTCACGCTCAGCCGATAGGTCTGGTCGTCGCCACGGGCGCGGAAGACGCGCCGCCCCGCGCCGCGCAATCCGCTGAAAAGCTCCGAGAACAGATCGTCGCGTGGCCCGTCCTGCTGCGCGCCTGTCGAGAAGGCGGCTTCGGTGAAAGGGGAGCCGGCTGCTTCCGGGCGCGGAGCCTCCCGACCGAAGGCGTCGTAACGCGCGCGGGCGGCATCGTCCTTCAGAAGATTATAGGCCGCCGTCACTTCCTGAAATCGCGCCTGCGCGCGCGGGTTCGCTTCCGTCCCCTGGGCGTCCGGATGATGCTGCTTGGCGAGCTTCCGATAGGCTGCCTTGATTGCGGCGGCGTCGGCGCCCGGCGCAAGGCCGAGAATGGCATAAGGGTCGCGCAAGTCGGGCTCTCCGGCGGCGGCGAAAATGGGAGACTAACGCCGCGCCCGATACAAATTCGTTAACCCGGCATGAACTCTGCGGCTATTGCAGCTCGCTGCCGCGCATTTCGAAAATGGCCGGCGGCGGCTCGGGCGCAACTTTCGCGAGCGGCTTGTCGGCGGGCGAGGGCGGCTTCGGCCCCGGCAGAGCGGGTACGAGAACCGCGAGCCTGTCCATCGCGTGCTGGTTGCCGGATCGCGCGGCGAGCGCATACCAGCCGAGCGCGCGCGGCAGATCCTTGCCGATGCCGAGCCCGCCTTCATACATGACGCCCAGATTGTATTGAGCGATGGGACTGCCCGCGAGCGCCGCCTCGTGAAACCAGAAGGCCGCCGCATCGAGCTCCTTCGGAATGCCGTCGCCTTCGAGATACATGAAGGCGGCATTGAGCTGGGCGAGCGCGAAGCCCTTCCGGCCCGCCTCTTCATAGAACCAGAGCGCGCGCTTGGGGTCTTTCACCGTGCCTTCGCCCTTGCGCATCAGCAAGGCGACATTGCGCATGGCGGCAAGATCGCCCCCTTGCGCGAGCGGCAGCCAGATATCGAAGGCGCGTTTGAAGTCGCCCTGATCGTAGGCCGTCACGCCTTCCTGAAAGCGAATGCTGGGCGCAATTTTCGGCTGCTCGGGGTGAATCTCCGGCGGCGCCGCATGCGCAGCAGCCGCGCCCCAGAGAAGCGCGGCTGCAACCGACATGACGGCCATGCCCATCCGCATGGGCATGGCCATTTTTCCGATCAGCTTCATCCCCCCGGCGAGCCTTCCGAAGCTAGTTGTTGACGATCTGCCAGGTGCCGTCCGGCTGGCGGCAGGCCGTGCCATAGGCGCGCTGCGACTGTCCGCCGATATTCACAGTCTGGGTATATTCGCGGCAGTAGGAGCCGTTGTTCTGATAGGCCTGCTGGGGGACGATCGTGCCCGAATGGCCCGAATCCGGATTCTGCCACTGAACGGCCTGTCCGGAAGGCGCCGTTTCAAGAGCCCTCTGCGTCGATTGGGCCATGTACTGGCGGTCGGCGCGATCGAGCGACTTGCCGATTTCGCTGCCCACCAGCGCGCCGAGGAGCACGCCTGCGCCCGTCGCCCAGAGGCGGCCCGTGCCGCCGCCGACGGCTTGACCGGCAAGACCGCCAAGGACGGCGCCGCCGACGGTGCCCATGCCCTGCTTAGGGCCTGCACCCTGCTCGCAAGCGGCCAGTGAGATTGCGAGGACGCCGATTGCCAAACCTTTGAAGACTTTCATTTTTTATCGATCCTGTGTGCTGCGTCCGCCTGAACCGCCCCTCCGGTCCGGACGGGACAAACCCCTATGAGTGACTATATAAGACATGAATTGTGGAAGGAAATAAGGCATCCACGACCCTGAACGGAGCCGCTTCGCCCTTGGCCGACATCAACGAAACCCAGCTTGAAGACGAGGAAGCCGACGCCCTGGTTGCCGCCGGCGATCCCTTCCGCATGTTCCAGGATTGGCTGGAAAAGGCGCGTGTGAGCGAGTTGAACGACCCGAACGGCATGGCGCTGGCGACCGTCGATGAGACCGGCCTGCCGGACGTACGCATGGTTCTGCTGAAGGCGGCGGACGAACAGGGCTTCGTCTTCTATACCAATCTCGAAAGCGCCAAGGGCAGGGAGTTGGCTGCGAACGCCAAGGCCGCCCTGTGCTTCCACTGGAAAAGCCTTCGCAGGCAGATCCGTGTCCGTGGGCTGGTGACGCGCGTCAGCGACGCCGAAGCCGACGAATATTTCGCCTCCCGCCCACGTCAGAGCCAGATCGGCGCCTGGGCGTCTCGCCAGTCGCGCCCGCTCGAGAGCCGCTTCGAGCTCGAGCGCGAGGTGGCGCGCTATGTCGCGAAATTCGGTCTCGGCAAGGTTCCCCGCCCGCCGCACTGGTCGGGCTTCCGCATCGTGCCCGTGAGCATGGAGTTCTGGCGCGACCGGCCGTTCCGCCTGCACGACCGACTGGTCTTCGAGCGCGAAACGCCCGACGAGCCGTGGCGGACGTCGCGACGCTTCCCGTGAGGTCAATGTGAGAACCGCGACATCGAACGACGTGCTGATGCGGCGCGCGACCTATGCGGCCGTCGCCGTGGCGGTGACGCTCGTCATCATCAAATCGGTCGCGGTCTACATGACGGGCTCGGTTGCGATGCTCGGGACGCTCTTCGATTCCGCGCTCGACTGCGCCGCCTCGCTGCTCAATCTCGTCGCGGTCAGGCATTCGCTGACGCCCGCCGACGACGATCATCGCTTCGGTCACGGCAAGGCGGAAGCGCTGGCGGGCCTCGGCCAGTCGATCTTCATTTTTGCCTCGGCCGCCTACATTCTGTTCGCCGCGACGACCCGGCTCATGCAGCCGACGCCCGTCGAGAACTCCTTCGAAGGCGTCGTCGGCATGATCGTCGCGATCGCCCTCACGCTCGCGCTTGTCGCCTTCCAGCGCCACGTTGTCGCGCGCACGAACTCGCTCGCCATCGAGGCGGACTCCACTCACTACCGCAGCGATCTGTTGATGAATCTCGCCGCTGTCGTGGCGCTCATCCTTTCCGGAGCGTTCAACATCCATTGGGCCGACCCGATCTTCGGCGCGATCATCGCCGTGCTCATCATCGTCAGCGCCGCCCAGATCGCCTTCAACGCTTATAACCAGCTCATGGATCACGAGCTGGACGACGACGAGCGGGAGCGCATCAAGGAAATCGCGCTCAGCCACCCCGAAGTCGTCAACATCCACGATCTACGGACCCGCGCATCCGGCACGCGGACCTTCGTGCAGTTTCATCTCGAACTCGACAGCTCGATTTCGCTGATGAAGGCGCATGAAATTTCTGACGACGTCGAGGCGCGCATCGTCGAAGCCATTCCGGACGCAGAGGTGATGATCCACCAGGATCCGGCCGGCCTTGAGGAATTGACCATCCTGCAACGCGTTTGAGGAGCGCCATGGCGCCCGCAGCCGCATTGGACTAGATTGCCCCCATGACCACGCCCCCTAACGAAGACCGCAAAACCCTGATCCTGACCGGCGCCAGCCGCGGCATCGGCCATGCGACCGTGAAGCGCTTTTCGAGCGCGGGCTGGCGCGTCATCACCTGTTCGCGCCACCCCTTCCCGGAGGACTGCCCCTGGGAAATGGGACCGGAAGATCATATTCAGGTCGATCTCGCCGATCCGGCGAACACCGAAGCCGCCATCGCCGAAATGCGCGAGCGGCTGAAGGCGCAAGGAAGCCGCCTCAACGCGCTCGTCAACAACGCCGCCATCTCGCCCAAGGGGCCGGGCGGCTCGCGCCTCGGCGTCTTCGAGACGGGCATGGATGTCTGGCAGAAGGTCTTTCAGGTGAATTTCTTCGCCCCCGCCATGCTGGCGCGCGGGCTCGTCGAGGAGTTGAAGGCGGCGCAGGGCTCAGTCGTCAACGTGACCTCGATTGCGGGAAGCCGCGTCCACCCCTTCGCGGGCTCGGCCTATTCGACCTCGAAGGCGGCGCTTGCCGCGCTCACCCGCGAAATGGCCTCCGACTTCGGCCGTCTCGGCATCCGCGTCAACGCCATCGCGCCCGGCGAGATCGACACGGCCATTCTCTCGCCCGGCACGGAAAAGATCGTCGCCGAAATCCCGATGCGCCGCCTCGGCACGCCCGAGGAAGTCGCCCGCACGATTTATTTTCTGTGCACGGATCAATCGAGCTACGTCAACGGCGCCGAAATCCACATCAACGGCGGCCAGCACGTTTGAGCGGGCTCACGCGATAAAAATCACCGCGCTCTGACTGTCCCGCATCATCGCGTCTTCGCCGACCGTGAAAGCCGAAACGATGATCCCCGAAGCGCCTTCGAAAGCGCCCGTGCCGCCTTCGATGCGGCGGACGACGTGGCCCTGCTGCGCGGCGGGGTTGGGACTGTCGCCGATCCGGCCCTCGCCCTCGCTCACATAGGCGATCGTGCCACCGCCGAATATGATGGAGCCTTCCTCCCGGAAGCCGCCGAATTCATCCGGCTCGACGCGCGCCTCAAGCACCGCCTGCGGCGCGCCGGTCGAGAAGACGGGATCGACATCGCCGCCGAAACGCGCACGCGTCTCGACGCGCATGACGGACCCCATGTCGTCCTCGGGCGACACCTTTCCCTCGAAGATGAGCTGATAGCGGATTTCCCTCATGGCGATCAGGCGGTCCTGAGGCCTTCCTTGGTCACCCAGGCCTCCGTCTCGTCGAGCGCGCGTTCGGCGCGGTCGAAAATATCGTCCACATCGGCTTCCTTGACGATGAGAGGCGGGCAGAAGGCGATAATGTCGCCGCCAAGCGCGCGGACGATGAGGCCGTTCTTTTCGGCCGCCTTCTGGACGGCGGCGCCTATGCCGGCCTTCGCATCGAAACTCCGCTTCGACGCCTTGTCGGCGACGAGTTCGAGCGCGCCGATAAGGCCCTTGGCCCGCGCATGGCCGACCAGCGGGTGCTCTGCGAGCTTTGCGACGCGGGCCTCGAAGCGCGGCGCGACCGAGCGCACATGGCCGACGATGTTGCGCTTCTCGTAGATTTCGAGCGTCTTTGCCGCCACCGCCGCCGCGACCGGATGCGCGGTATAGGTGAAGCCATGGCCGAAGGTGCCGATCTTTTTGCTCTCGTCCAGCATCGCCTGATACATCTCCTCGCCGATGGTGACGGCGGCGATGGGCACATAGGCCGACGACAACGCCTTGGCGACCGAGATCGAGTCCGGCTTGATGCCGAAGGTCTGGCTGCCGAACATGTTGCCGGTGCGGCCGAAGCCGCAAATGACTTCATCGGCGATGAAATAGATGTCGTATTTCGAAAGCACCGCCTGGATTTTCTGGAAGTACCCTTCCGGCGGAACGATGACGCCGCCCGCGCCCATGATGGGCTCGGCGATGAAGGCCGCGACCGTATCGGGGTCTTCCTCGATGATCATCTTTTCGAGATTGGCGGCGAGCCGCGTCGTGAACTCGTCTTCGGTCTCGCCCGGCTCCGCATAGCGATAATAATGCGGGCAGTCGGTGTGGCGCGCGAAGGAAAGCGGCAGGTCGAAATCGCGATGGTTCGGGGTGAGGCCGGTGAGGCTCGCCGAGGCGACCGTGACGCCGTGATAGCCGCGCTGCCGCGCGATGAATTTCTTCTTCTTCGTCCGGCCCAGCGCATTGTTGTAGTACCAGACGAGCTTCACCTGCTGGTCGTTCGCTTCCGAACCCGAGCCGCAGAAGAGGATCTTCGACGCCTTGTGCGGCGCGATGGCCTTAAGCTTCTCGGCGACTTCCGCCGCGCGCTCATGGCTCTTGCCGCCGAAGACATGGCTGAAAGGCAATTGCCGAAGCTGCTCCGTCGCCGCCTCGATGAGTTCCGGCTCGCTATAACCGAGCGAGGTGCACCAGAGGCCCGCAAGGCCTTCGATATATTTGCGCCCGTCCGCGTCCCACACGTGAATGCCTTCGCCGCGCTCGATGATCATCGGGCCCGCCGCGCGGAAGGCGTCGAGGTTCGTATAGGGGTGGATCACCGTCTCGACATCGCGGACGGCGGCATTGCTCAAGCTCGTCATAGGACGCTCCTTGAAGGACGACATGTTCGGATTGGGCGTAATATGGGAGCGGCGGCCCCCGCTGTCAAAGTATGTGTCAATAGCCCGGCGGCGCCTTGAACCCACCGAGAATCTCCTCGAGCATCCCCGCCACCGCAATCGTCGTGCGGTCGCCCATATGCGGGCCGATGATCTGGATGCCGACCGGGAGCCCTTCCTTCGTCACGCCGACAGGGGCGGACGTGCCCGGCAGGTAGGAGACGACGGCGGGGCCCGCCCAGATGAGCACGTCCATATATTCGCGCTCCTTGCCGTTCACGGTGAGCGTCCGCTGATGCCAGTTCGAGCGGTGATCGTGCGGGAAGGCGGGGCGCATCAGAACGGGCGCGAGAACGACGTCGTATCCTTTGAAGAAATCGGCCCATTTGGCGCGAAGCTGCGCCTGCCTTTCCTCCCAGATCATGCGGTCGGCATAGCTGATCGTGCCGCCGATCATTTGCAGCGCCGCATGGCTCTTGTCGCCGGGCGCGAGCTTCTTCTTCGCCTCCATGAAGCGGTCCCGAAGCGATTGCGGAAAGCCCGCGCCGATGCAGGAATGGAGAAGCACGAGATAGATTTCGGTGGACTCGGCGAGCGTAAATTCGGGGCGCGCATGCCAGTCGACATGAGCGCCCGCATCTTCGAGCGCCTTGGCCGCGTTCTTCATCAGCGCGGCGCTTTCGGCGTCGATCTCGCAGAAGGGATCGTCGATCCAGACGGCGACGCGAAGCTCCTTCGGCGAACGCGCCCGCGGCGCGGGCAGGTCGACGCGCCAGCCCGACGACAGGCTCCAATCGGGCCCCGCCGTGATGCCGAGAAGAAGGTCGAGGTCTTCGGCGCTGCGGCCGAGCGGGCCTGCCACAGTGAGATCGCCTTCGCGCAGCGCGCCGGGCGGCGGACTGACATGGCCGCGTTTCGGAATGACGCCGAATGTCGTCTTGTGACCGAAGACGCCGCAGAGATGCGCAGGCGTGCGGATGGAGCCGCCGATATCGCTTCCGAACTCAAGCGCCGTGAGGCCGGCGGCGAGCGCGGCCGCCGAACCGCCCGACGAGCCGCCGGGGCCGCAGGCGAGGTTCCAGGGATTGTTCGTCGTTCCGTAGACGTCGTTATAGGTTTGCAGGTCGCCCGACATGAAGGGCACGTTGGTCTTGCCGAAAACGATGGCGCCCGCCGCCTCGATCCGCTCGACCGCCGCGGCGCTGCGTACCGGTACATGATCGGCATATTGCGGCGCGCCGCCCGTGGTGACGATGCCCCCGACCTCGAAGGCGTCCTTGATCGTCATGGGCAGCCCGTGCAGCGGCCCGAGATATTCGCCGCGCGCCAGCGCCTCGTCGGCGGCCTTCGCCTTTTTCCGCGCCCGGTCGAAATCCTTGGCAACCACCGCATTCACCTTCGGATTGTGAAGCTCCACCCGTGAGATGAAATGCTCCAGAAGCTCGCGCGAGCTCGTTTCGCGGCGCTGGATCATGCGAACGAGTTCGCTGGCGGATCGGAAGTGCAACGCGGTCATGGGCGGCGTTCCTCAATTCTTTGTGATGCTTTGCCTTCAGGATAGCGGCCGGAAGGCCCGCCGTGGCAAGAATTCTCGGGTTTTTCCGGCGGCCGGGACAAGTTGTCCGCCCATCCTTAAGCCTTTAGACTGCCCGAAAAGCGCATGGCCCCCGAAAGAAGGGCGGCGCGGGGATGGACAGGGCCGAGAGGGAGACCCATGAAGGGATTGATGCAGAATTGGCCGTTGCGCGTATCGTCGATCATCGACCACGCGGCGCGGTTTCACGGCGAGCGCGAAGTCGTCACGCGGTCGGTCGAAGGGCCGATCGTGCGGACGACCTACAAGGCGATCCATCTGCGCGCCCGCAAGGTGGCGCAGGCGCTGACCCGGCTCGGCATCAAGGAGGGCGACGTCGTCGCCACCATGGCCTGGAACACCGGCCGCCACATGGAAGCCTGGTACGGCATCATGGGAATGGGCGCCGTCTGTCATACGCTCAACCCGCGCCTCTTCGCCGAGCAGCTCGTCTACATCGTCAATCACGCCGACGACAAAGTGATCTTCGTCGATCTGACCTTCGTGCCGATCCTCGAGGCCATTCAGGACAAGCTGCCGAACGTCAAAGCCTATGTGGTGATGACCGACCGCGCGCATATGCCGGCGACGAAACTCAAGGGCGCGCTCTGCTTCGAGGAGATCGTCGAGGCGGAGAACGGCGAATTCAAATGGGCCGAGGTCGACGAGAACGCGGCCTGCGGCCTTTGCTATACCTCCGGCACGACCGGCAATCCGAAAGGCGTGCTCTATTCGCACCGCTCCAACGTGCTCCACTCCATGGCCGCCAATATGGGCGACGCGCTGGGTTTGAAGTCCTCTGACACGATCTTGCCCGTGGTGCCCATGTTCCACGCCAATGCCTGGGGCATCGCCTTTGCGGCGCCCGCTGTCGGCGCGAAGATCGTCATGCCCGGCGCCAATATGGACGGCCAGAGCATTTACGAGCTTCTCGACAAGGAGCAGGTGACGGTGACGGCCGCCGTGCCGACCGTCTGGCTGATGCTGCTGCAATATCTCGAAAAGACCGGCGCCATGCTGCCGAAGCTCGACCGCGTGGTCATTGGCGGCTCCGCCGCGCCGCGCTCCATGATCGAAATCTTCGAGAAGAAATATGACGTGAAGGTGTTCCATGCCTGGGGCATGACCGAAATGTCGCCTATGGGCACGCTCGGCGCGCTGAAGGGCGACATGGCAGACCTGCCGCTCGAAAAGCAGATCGACGTGAAAGTGAAACAGGGCCGGGCGATCTACACCGTCGAAATGAAGATCACCGACGATGACGGCAAGGAGCTGCCCTCCGACGGCAAGGCCTTCGGTCACCTGATGGTCCGGGGCCCCGCCATTGCCGGCGCCTATCTGAAAGGCGAGGGCGGCAACATCCTCGACAAGGACGGCTGGTTCGACACCGGCGACGTCGCCACCATCGACGAGAGCGGCTACATGCAGATCACGGATCGCGCGAAAGACGTGATCAAGTCGGGCGGCGAATGGATTTCCTCCATCGAGATCGAGAACCTCGCCGTCGGCCATCCGAAGGTCGCGGAAGCCGCCGTCATCGGTATCGCCCATCCGAAATGGGATGAGCGCCCGCTGCTGATCGTCGTGCTGAAGGAAGGCCAGAGCGCCACGAAGGAAGAGATCCTCCACTATATGGACGGCAAGATCGCCAAATGGTGGATGCCGGACGATGTGGCCTTCATCGACGAGATTCCGCACACGGCAACCGGCAAGATCCAGAAGCTGGCGCTGCGCGAGAAGTTCAAGAGCTACAAGCTGCCGACCGCAACCGCGGCGGAGTAGGCGGCGCCAAAACGGCGCCGACACAAATGACGGGGGAGAAGAAGATGAACGAACGCTCGCGGTTCGCCGCCTGGGGCCTGCGCTTAGGCGTCGTTGCGATTGCAATCGTTGCCGTCGTGATCGCCCTCGCCCATTTCGAGGTCATACCCTCCAAAATCGCCATTGCCGGCATCGCCCTGTCCGCGCTGGTAGGCCTGCTTGCGGCGCTCATTTCGCTGATCGGCATTGTCGTGACGCTGGTCGGCAGCCGCACGGGCACGCTCGTCGCCGTCCTGGGCCTTGTCATCGGCCTCTCGGCCGCAACGCCTGTTGCAACGACAATGGTCAAGGGTTCGAAGGTGCCGCGCATCCACGACATCACGACCGATCTCGCCAACCCGCCGCAATTCGTCGCCATCGCCAAGATCCGCGAAGATACGAAAGCGCCGAACTCGCTCGACCGTTCGACGCCGCCCGATCTCGCCGATTTGCAGAAGACGGCCTATCCCGACATCGCGACACTTGATGTCGCGGAGCAGCCCGGCAAGGTCTTCGAGGCGGCGGCCGCGACGGCGCGGGACATGGGCTGGGACGTTGTCGCCGAGACGCCGGAAACGGGCCTCATCGAAGCCACGGCGACGACGAAGCTCATCCATTTCAAGGACGACATCGCGATCCGCATCACCGAGAAGAACGGCGGCGCCGCCGTCGACGTTCGCTCCGTCTCGCGCATCGGCATGAGCGACCTCGGCGTCAACGCCGCCCGCATCCGCGCCTATCTTGCAGCGCTGAAAACGAAACTCGCCGCGCCCGCGAGCTAGGCGAGCCGGTACTCCGCATCGAGCCTTGGCGCGCCGCCGGTCACAAGGCGGCCGTCCTCGACCATGCCTGAAACATGAGCGAAGACCGAGCGCGCAGCTGCCGGATGAAGCCGCTTGTCCACCGCCGCGTACATTTCCGGCACCATGTCCTTGATATGCGTGCGGCCGGCCTTGATCTGCTCGATGATCTGCGCCTCGCGCTCCTCGCGATGGGCGATGAAGGCGCGGACGAAGGGCTTGGTGTCGGTGATGGCGGGCCCATGCGTCGGCCAGTAGATCTCATCGTCGCGCTGAAGCAGCAGACGTAGCGACGCCATATATTCCCGCATGTTGCCGTCCGGCGGGCTCACGACGCTTGTCGACCAGCCCATCACATGATCGCCGGTGAAAAGCGCCTTCTCCTCGCGCAAGGCAAAGCACATATGGTTTGAGGTATGGCCGGGCGTATAGACGCATTCGACAGTCCAGCCTTCGCCCTGGATGATGTCGCCATGACGGACTTCGACATCCGGCACGAAGCCCATGTCGCCGTCTTCCTCGACCTTGAGGTCTTCGCCCTTATGGCCGGACCCGTGCGGCCCGTAGCCATAGGTCTTCGCGCCGGTGAGTTTCTTCAGCGGCGCGGCGGCGGGCGAATGGTCGGAATGGGTATGGGTGATGAGAATATGCGTCACCGTCTCGCCCTTCAGAGCGCGCATCAACGCCTCGACATGGGCGTCGATCATTGGGCCCGGATCGATCACGGCGACCTTGCCCCGGCCGATGATATAGGTGCCGGTGCCCTTGTAGGTGAAGGCCGAGGGGTTCTCCGCCACGACGCGCCGGATCAGCGGCGAAACCTGGTCGGCTGCGCCATATTCAAACTCGATCTCGCGCACATACGGTATCTGGACGGCCATGACACTCCCCTTGTCTCCTACGCCCCCAACATGGCGCGGAGCCGCGCGGGTTTCAATCCATGACGTGGACCGGCTCGTCCTTGCTCGGCGCCGCGCCCATGGCGCCCATCTTGGGAGCCCGCATCAGATAGACGAGCGGGATGACGAGAATGGTCATGAACATCATCACGCGGAAATCGTCGAGATAGGCGATGGCGGCTGCCTGCCGCGTGATCTCGCCGTTCATCAATGCGAGCCCGAGCGGGGTGTCGAGGCCGAAACCGCGCGGCATCGCCTCCGGCCTGAATATGGGATTTGTCGGGTCCATGCGCGAGGCGAGCTGCGCATGATTGATCTGCGTCAGCGTCGCAACCAGCGCCTCCGCCGTCGAAATGCCGACGCTCGATCCGACGTTTCGCAACAGGCTGTAAAAGGCTGTGCCGTCGGTCCGGAGATGCGGCGCAAGCGTGGCGAAGGAAATCGTCGTCAGCGGCGCGAAGATGAAGCCGAGCCCGAAGCCCTGCACGACACCCGTGGTGATGATCGTGCGCTCGCTGATATCGAGATTGAAGCGCGTCATTTCCCAGAGCGAGAAAGCGGCGAGCGCCAATCCAAATGAAATGAGCAAACGCATGTCGACACGGTTGATGATGCGGCCCGCGAGAACCATCGCGGCCATGGTGCCGATGCCGCGCGGTGCGAGCACGAGGCCCGTCGTCACGACCGGATAGTCCATCAGCGTTTCGAGATAGGGCGGCAACAGGGCCATCGTCGCATAAAGGACGAGGCCGACCGTGAACATGAGGACGAGACCGACGAGAAGATTGCGGTCCTTGAAAAGATGCAGGTCGATGAAGGGCCGCTTGGCGGTCATCGAATGGACGATAAAGAGATAGAGCGCAAAGGCGGCGATGAGACCTTCGACGACGATCTCGTTCGCCGAAAACCAGTCCTTGATGTTGCCCCGGTCGAGCATGAGCTGCATCGAGCCTATGGCGAGGCTGAGGAAGGTGAAGCCGAGCCAGTCGAAGCGCCGCACCTTGTCGAGCGCGCCTTCCGACATGGCCGACATGATGCCCATGAAGGCGAGGATGCCGAACGGCACGTTGATGTAGAAGACCCAGCGCCAGCTATAGGCGTCGGTCAGGTAGCCGCCGAGCGCCGGTCCGACGATCGGCCCGACCATCACGCCGACGCCCCACAGCGCCATCATCTTGCCGCGCTGCTCCATCGTGTACATGTCGAGCATGATCGCCTGCGACAGGGGCACGAAGGCCGCGCCGCATGCACCCTGCGCGAGGCGGAAAATCACGATCTGGTCGAGAGATTGCGCCGCGCCGCATAGCATCGAGGTGACGGTGAAGCCGACGACTGAAATGGCGAGAAGCCTTTTGCGGCCGAAACGCACCGAGAGAAAGCCGGTCGCCGGCGTCGCGATGGCGGCGGCGATAATGTAGGAGGTCAGCACCCAGGCGATCTGGTCCTGCGTCGCCGCCATGCTGCCCTGCATATGCGGCAGGGCGACGTTGGCGATCGTCGAGTCGAGCGTCTGCATCACCGTCGCCAGCATGATGGAGCCGGTGATGATGCCGCGCTGCGCGCGCGTTGTCATGGCGTCTTGCCGGCCGGCGGGCAGGCGCTGGCGCCGGAATGCGTGTCGATTTCAGCCTCGACGCTCATGCCGGCCCGGACGATCGGGTCGCCGTCCTGGGGCACGAGAGCGATGCGCACGGGTATGCGCTGCACGACCTTCACCCAGTTGCCC
Source organism: Parvibaculum sp. (assembly GCA_031291615.1). GTDB lineage: Bacteria > Pseudomonadota > Alphaproteobacteria > Parvibaculales > Parvibaculaceae > Parvibaculum. The sequence goes on along the minus strand of JARLIS010000004.1, from coordinate 137,764 downwards.
GTCGCGTTCTGCGCCGGCATGACCGAGAACTCCGAACCCGTCGCTTGCGAAATGCTGAGAACGCAGGCCTTCCAGTGGTGGCCGGGATAGGTGTCGATATCGATCGTCGCCGACTGGCCAGGATGGACGTTGGTGAGGTCCGTCTCCTTGAAGTTCGCCTCGATCCAGACATTCGTGTTGGAAACGATGCTGACGACGGGGACGCCGGGCGCGACATTGTCGCCGACCTGCGGCTGCTTGCCGAGCACGCCGTCGAAAGGCGCGCGCACCGTGGTGCGTTCGAGATTGAGCGCGGCGTTGTCGCGCGAGGCCTTGGCCTGCATATAGGCCGAATGCTCCTCGGGCGGCGCCAGAGGCTTGTCGTCGAGCGAGGCGGCCATCTGGCCGATGCTCTGCTTCAGCACATCGCCGAGCTGCACGGCGGTGTCGTAATTGTGCCGCGCGGTGTCGAGCGCCGACTGGCTGGCGAAATCGCGCTTGGCCAGCGCCGACTGGCGCTTGTAGTTGCGGTCGTAGTAGTCGATGTTCGATTGCGCCAGCGCGAGTTGCGCGACCGTCATCTCGTATTTGGCCTTCATCGACTTCACATTGCTCATGGCTGCCATGAGCTGCGCATCCGATTCCGCCAGCGCGAGCTTGTAGGGTGCAGGGTCGATCTGGAAGATCGGAGCGCCCGCCTTCACCGCTTCGTTCTGCTTAACGTAGACGGCGACGATGCGCCCGCCCACATCCGGGCTCACCGACACCATGTCGGCTTTTGCATAGGCGTTGTCGGTGCTCACATAGCGCCCGCTCACCAGATAGAAATAGGCGAGGACGAGCAACACGAGCGCGGGCACGCCGATCATCAGCACGGAACGCAGCAGCGCCCGGTCGTTGATGACGCGCCGCGCGGTGTCGCGCACGGCGTCGATGGAAGGTGCGAAGGCTAGCGACATGATGTTTCAGACTCGCTTACTATTTGGATATGGCCTCGGCCGGAACGCGCGGTAGAGGCGCGGGGTCCAGCATCATTGTGGTGAGATTGGAGCGCATGCGGCCGAGCAGAGCGGCGAGCGCGTCGCGATTGTCTGCATCGAGGCCGGCGAGAACTTCGTCATAGATTTCGTCGGCGATTTCCCAGATCTGCGCCAGCATCGGCGCGGCCTGCTGAGTGAGAAAGAGACGCTGCGCGCGCCGGTCGTTCGGATCGGGACGGCGCTCGACAAGTCCCGCGGCGACGAGCTTGTCGATGAGCCGCGCGGCGGTGATCGGCTGAACTTCCAGCAGATCGGCAAGGCCGACCTGATTGAGACCCTCGTTGCGCGACAGGTGGACAAGGGCGCGCCATTGCGCCTGCGTCATCCCAAGCGGCGTGATGCGTTCGTTGAAAATGCGCCGGAGCATCCGCGAGGAGTCGCCGATGAGGAATCCGATGCCGTTTCCTGGGTCGCGGGGGAGGGACATGGCTTACAAAGCAAGGCTGTTTATCAGGACTACATGTAATAAGCAGTGCTTAGTATATATCGCCGAAAAAGCCTCCCGCAAGGGGGAGGCTTTCCGCAATTCATAGGAGCCCCGGCGGGCAGGAAGCGCCCTGCGGCCGCCTGAAGCTCGCTGGCTCAATAGGCCAGGACGAAGTTGACGATCAGGGCGAGGCTGTAGATGGCGATGGCTGCGTAACCTCCAGCCGCGACCGCTTCGGCCAGATTGAACCCCTTGGCGGCGATAGCGGCGCCGGCGCGGAGGCGCTCGGCTTTGACGGCCAGGCCGGCAAGGAACTCCTTGCCGGTAGCGGCGGCGTGCGGGGCGATCCGGTGCGTGGTGGCCATGACATTATTCCTTCGGAATCAGAGGGTTACACTCAACCCGTCTTGTCGCAGCCTCCCGAAGGCCCGGCGCCTTCGGCGCTCGTTTTCTTTCCGTTGAACAACAAAATATGCTGCGTCGCACAAAATGACAAGAAGTCAGTTTGTGTTTTATTGCAGCGCAACATTATGTCGCGCTTGTGTGGAGCCTGGACGATTCCGACTCGTTTCCCAGCTCAAGGCAATTCAAATTTTGATCTGTTCTAATCAGGCTGGCGCCAAATTTCGCCCCGGCAGCAAAGCGCTTGAGTGATCAGCGAAAATTTGACGCCGCCGGCAGCCCTGATCTGCGGCATTGTCAGGTCCACGGGTCTTGCCACCAGTCCAGGCAGTCTGGCGCGAGCCCCCGGATATAGATCGACCGATCACGGACGATATTCGGCGCCGCCTCCGGCGAGACGCCCAGCGACTGAAGGATCATGATCGTCAGGTTTTCGACATAGTCGCGGCTGCGATGGCCCGTGCGATGGATGTGCCGGATTGCCTCCATCAGCGAGCCGACCACAATGCTCACCGCGGAATCGACGTTCCTGATGTGAATGGATCCTTCGATCTGAGCCATGCGAATGTCATTCACCAGTCCTTTCAGCAGATCAGTCTCCCGACTGAGGTAGCCCGTCCTTGAGACGAACGCTGCCCACATGGGGTCGGTCACGGTCCGCATCAGGAATATCTGGATGCCCGCGGTCAGGCGTAGCAATGGTTCCTGTCTGTTCGCGGAAATCTGTTCGAGACTGTTGAACATCTCGTCCATCAACTGCTGACCGAGAAGGTCTATAGCCTCTTCGACCGAACTGAAGTGTTTGTAGAATGTCGCCCGGGACACATCGGCAGCCTTGCAGATGTCCTCGACGGGGGGCACGCCGTAGTCGGGAAACTCTCCGTACTTCGTCATGACGGCGTTCAGCAGCCGCTGGTGCATTCGGTCGCGTCGCTCGCGAGCCACACGGACGCGATGGTCGTCCTTCACCTCCAGCACGGCTGTCGTCCTCCCGGTCAATTCTCAATCTCTCAAGGCGCACAGTATGTCCAATCGGGCTTGCAATCACTGCGGCCCTAATTCTTTTCATAATAGACGATACGTCGTGTGGAAAAAAGGTGTCCCAATGGCGCGGCCGTGTCATCTCGTCAATAAATTAGCCAAAATACAGCACTTATATGGATCGACGCCGGTGCTTGACTCGGTCTTCAACCGAGCATAAAAGATCATAAGATACAAAATGTATATTATGAGGTTGGCGATGAACGCGATTCCCCAGACTCCAAAGCCGCAGGCTCTCGAATTGGCAGCTCGGGCGAAAGCCTTTGTTCCAAGGCTCCGTGACGGGCAGGCGGAGTCTGACCGGCTCGCGCGGGTTTCGCCCGCGCTTGCCGAGGAACTCGAAGAAGCAGGCTTCCTTTCGATGACGACGCCGCGCGCCTACGGAGGCCATCAGGTCAGCCTGTCAGAGTGGATGGAGGTGAACTGCGAACTGGGTCGAGGCGATGGGGGAGTCGCCTGGGCCGTCGCCCTTGTGAACACGGGGAACTGGACGGTCGCGGCGGCATTTCCGAAGGCCGTCTCGGATGAAGTCTTTTCGCGGCCCAACGCCCGGGTCGCCGGCGTGTTCAGTCCGGGAAAGGGCTCGTCCGTCCGTTTGGTGGATGGCGGGATCATCATTGAAAAAGGATTCTGGCCCTTCAATTCCGGTGTTCATCTCGCTCACTGGAATCTGCTGGGCGTGCTGCTTCCGGATGAGAAGGGAGACTTCGTCCGCCCCAGCCTCGCCCTCATGCCGATCGAGGACTGCAAGATCCTCAATGACTGGAATACGATCGGACTGCGCGGAAGCGGAAGTTCATCGGTGACTGTCGAAGACGTATTCGTTCCCTGGGAACGGATCGTCGACACCTTTGCCTGCATAGGTGGCGACTACAAAGGTGGGTTCCAGGACCAGGCCCTCTACAGATGTGCGTTCAATCCACTGGATGCAATCATTCTGAAGTTTGCGACAGTTGGACTTGGGCAGGCGATGCTGGAGGAAGTTCTCTCCCAGATCCCGTCGCGCAAGATACTGTTGACGCACCATGACAAACAGGCCGAGGCGGCGGTCACCCACCTCCAGCTCGGCGAGGCCAGCGGTCGCATTGAGGCGGCGCAACTCATGGTCGCCAAATGTTGCGCCGAGGTGGATGCCTGGGCGGAGAAGGGCGAGTTCATGCCGTTCGCCGAACGTGCAAAGACACGGCTCTACACCGGCATCGCGGGCCAGCTCCTTTGGGAGGGCGTTGATCTGCTGGCTTCGGCGGGGGGCGGCTCGTTTGCACGGGCCGACAACAGATTGAGCCGGATCTGGCAGGATCTTCGCGTCGCCAACATGCACGCGATGGCCAACTCCGCGAGCAACTATGAACTCTATGGCCGGATCCTCTGTGGACTTGAGCCCAGCATGGCGGTGTGACGGGCACAACCCGGACAAGTTCCGGGATGACCGTTTGCGGTGAGCGGTGGGAAACAGAAATTATGACACAGACTGTCTCGGGTCGGCGCCCAGGTTCCATCGGGGTGCATTCGATCGATCACTTCGGGCTCTTGGTCCCGGATATGAATGTTGCTCAACGCTTTTATGAACAGTTCGGCCTCAGCGTTCGCTCCGAGCGGGCCAGGCTCACTCTTTCCACTCACCACGACCCTCACCGCTGGGGCGTAATATCGGAAGGGCCCGCGAAGCGGTTGAGCTATCTGAGCTTCGGGATATTTGAAGATGATGAACCGGCTATTGCCGACAAGCTTCTTTCGGCGGGCGTCAAGCCGATCGAGGCGCCGCCCGGAGCCGAGCCCGGGGGATGGTGGATTGCCGGATTTGACAAGCTCCCCATCAACCTCCGGGTCGCAGGCAAGCGTTCTCCAAATGAGAAAAGTGCCTTTACGGCGGCATCGACCGCGCCGGGAGTGTCTGGCGCCATTCCGAATTCGAAGGCCCCGCCTGTCTCTCCTCGACGCTTGTCGCATGTCGCGATCTTTACCTCATCGATCCCTGACGCCATCGAGTTCTATGTGTCGGCTCTGGGACTGCGCCTGTCGGACCGCAGCGGTGACGGCGTTGCATTTCTTCATGGCGCGCATGGAAGCGACCACCACTTGCTTGCCCTTGTCGCGTCCGATCATCGAGGGCTGCATCACGTGAGCTGGGATGTGGGCTCGGTCCAGGAGATCGGTCTGGGGGCGGCGCAGGCGGCGCGCGGTGGATACGCCGCCGGCTGGGGGTTGGGTCGGCACGTGCTCGGTGCAAACTACTTCTATTATGTTCGTGACCCGTGGGGGAGCTATTGCGAATACTCGGCGGACATCGACTTCATTCCGGCGGACTGCGATTGGCCGGCAGGGGACCACGCGCCGGAAGATGCAATGTATCTCTGGGGGCCGCCGCCGCCTGATGACTTCGCTACCAACTATGAACCCGCGGTTGATTGCGAGTGACGACGTTGCGGCGCACGGGCGCCTTCTCTGCGGCGCCAATCAAGGAATCCAAGACATGAAGATTGCGAACTTCGATGCGGGCGCCGGGCCGCGCGTGGGCGTTGTGAAGGGGAGCGGCGTCGTCGACCTTCTGGAATGCGGCATGCCGATCACCGACATTCTCCAGATCGTCCGGGGTGGACATGAGGTCCTCAATGCCGTCCGCGCGACGAGCGACGCAACCGAGCCTCACAAGCGCCTCGTAGATATACGACTGCTCGCACCCGTGCCGAAGCCCGGCAAATATCTGGCTATCGGCATGAATTACCAGAAGCACGTCGAGGAGGCCGCCAAGCTGGGAATTCCGGGTTCCCAGCATCAGGTCTGGTTCAACAAACAGACAACCTGCATAACCGGGCCGTTCGACCCGATTGAACCGGGCGTGACGCGCGAACTGGATTACGAAGTCGAACTCGGCGTCGTCATTGGAGAGCGCGCCAGGAATGTGAGTACGGAGAACGCGCTCTCGCATATATTCGGATACTTCGTCGCCAATGATGTGTCGGCGCGAGACTGGCAGCGGCACTCGCCGACGTTCACGATGGGAAAGTCCTTCGACACCCATGGACCAATCGGGCCTTGGATCGTGACGGCGGATGAGATACCGGACCCGCAGGCGCTTGACCTGGAGTGTCGGGTCAATGGCGAGGTGCGGCAGCGTTCAAATACCCGCTTCATGCTGCATAAGATCCGCGACCAGATTGCCTATCTCTCGACCGCCTTCACGCTCGAGCCCGGCGATCTGATTGCCACGGGCACGCCCGAAGGAGTCGGAATCGGGATGGACCCGCCCCGCTTTCTGGCGCCGGGGGACGTCGTTCGATGCGAGGTCGCAGGCATCGGGGTCATTGAGAATAGGGTGAGCGGCAAGGCCGTCGACTAACAGCCGGTGGCCGTCAGCCTTTGAGCAATCTCATTGGAATGCGGACTCAGGATTTCTTGTGCCGAAAATCCAGAGCAGGCGCGCGAAACCTTATGAAATCAAATCGACCACCTGGAGAAATTGAATCATTCGAGCCAGTGCGCGGTCGATTTGAATCACGATGAATCTGTGAAGCGAGTCTGCGGAGCTCAAAGAAGGTCAATAAATTCAATGATCCCGTGAGTCGGTTTGAGACGGTCCCCACAGGTTTTCCGCAATAAGGAGGGCGGCTCGCCGCCCTCCGTCGCCTGCCTAAATCCGCCGCCCCGCTGCTTCCCAGAAGGGCTCGCGCAGCTTGCGCTTGAAGATCTTGCCTGAGTCTTCGCGCGGCAATTCGCTGCGAAACTCGACGCGCTTCGGCACCTTGTAGCCCGCGATGCGTTCGCGCAGGAATGCGCGCACATCGGCCTCGGCGAAGGACGCGCCCGGCTGCTTCTGCACAATGGCGCAGATCTGTTCGCCGAACTCCTCGTCCGGAATGCCGAAGACGGCGCAATCGCCGACGCCTGGCATCTTGTGGAGCTCCGCCTCGATCTCGGCCGGGTAGATATTGACGCCGCCGGAGATGATCATGTCCTTGGCGCGGTCGCAGAGATAGAGATAGCCGTCGGCGTCGAGATAGCCGATATCGCCGGGCGAGATGAGCCCCGCCTTTTCCGCGCGGCGGCGCTTCTCGTCGTCGCCGTGATAGGTGAAGTCGGCGATGTCGACCTGCCGCGCGACCACTTCGCCCGTCGCGCCTTGTGCAACCTCGACGCCATTGTCGTCGATCACCGTGACGCGCGCATTGGGCAGCGCCTTGCCGACGGTGCCCGGATGCTTCAGCCACTCCTCCGAGGTGCAGAAGACGACGGCGCCCGTCTCGGTCGCGCCGTAATATTCGTTGATGATCGGGCCCCACCATTCGATCATCGCCTGCTTCACATGCACGGGGCAGGGCGCGGCCGCGTGAACGACGAAGCGAAGCGAGGAGAGGTCGTATTTGCGCTTCACCTCCTCGGGCAGCTTCAGCAGGCGCACGAACATGGTCGGCACCATGTGGAGATGCGTGACCTTGTACTTTTCGATCATCGCGAGCAGCTCTTCCGGATCGAAGCGCGGTTCGAGAATGACGTTCGCGCCGAGCTTGAAGGCGGTGAGGCCATAGGCGTTGGGCGCGGAGTGGTACATCGGCCCCGTCATCACGGTGACGATCTTGTCGGGCGGACCGAACTTCTCGTTGAAGCCCATCACCGTGCCGATGCCGCGCATCTGCGCCTCGATCTGCGACTGCGTCGGCTGGTTGCGGCGGACGCCCTTGGGATGGCCCGTCGTGCCCGAGGTATAGATCATCGAGCCCGGTGCGGCGTCCGGGCCCTGCGCCTTGGGCGGGAAGCCGGACAGCCATTCGCTCCAGAGCGGCACCCCGGCCGGAAGCCTCGCCGCCTCCGCGGACAATCCGTAAGAGGACAGGATTTCCGGCGGCGTTTCGACGATGAAGACCGGAACATCCTTCGGAATGGCGCGCGCAATCGCATGATAGAGGTCGGCGTGAATGACGATCGCCTTGGCGCCCGAATTGGAAAATATGTAGGCCGCCTCATCCGGCGAGTTGTGCCAGTTGACCGGCGTCGAATAGGCGCCGACGAGCCCCGCCGCGATCGAAGCCTCGAAAAAAGCGAAGTCGTTCCTGAGATAGACGGCGACGACATCTCCCGCCCCGATTCCGAGCGATGCAAAGCCCGATGCGGCGCGCGCTGCGCGCTCGCCAAGCGCCGCAACCTCCGCCACGCGCCCGCCCGACCGCATAATGCTGGCCATAATTCCGTTTCCTCCCAGAAACTCAATTGTTTTGCCAAGTCTAGCAGCCAAACCCCTCCCGGCTTCAAGAGATGATTAACCAGGAAATGCGATCCTTGCGCCCGCAACATCTTTCACTTTTTGGCGCAAGGCGCGGCTCACATGACCCAGACGCTGGCTTCGGGCGAGGAACTTCCGCAAGGCGGCGTGATCGACGTCGAGCGGCCCAATTCCGCGACGGTTCTCAACGAGACCCTGCGTAAGGCAGCGGAGGGCTTCGGCGGCTCCTACGGCGCGCTGATCGCGGACGTCCTCAAGACCATGTTCGGGCCGGGCAAGCTCACTTTCGACGAGTACATCGCCCTGCGCCTGTTCGATCGCTCGCGTTACGGCGCCGCGGATCGCAAGGCCTTTGTCGGCTTTGCCGCCATGCGCAAAATTTTCGCCACCGCCAATTTCCGCACCGAGCTTCATGGGCTCGTACAGAACAAGATCGCGGCAAATGCCTTGCTCTCCGCTTTCGGCCTGAAGGCCGCCGCAACCCGGGCGCTCTTCTGCACCGAAGCAGGCGTCGCCTCCGACGGCCTGCTCGCAAGCGTGGACGATCTGAGAAACTTTCTGGTCAGCGCCGCCTTTCCGCTCTTTGGCAAGCCGCTTGCCGGATTTCAGAGTCTGGGTGCAGTGAGCCTCGATGGCTATGACGCATCGAGCGACACGCTGATCGGCGCAGACGGACGACGCATCGCTCTGCCGACATTCGTTGCCGAAGTCGCCAAGCATTTTGGCGGCGGCTACCTCTTTCAGAAGCGCCTGACGCCTCATCCCGAAGTCCGCGAAATATGCGGCGACCGGATTGCGACGGTGCGCGTCGTGACGCTGCTGACGAAGTCGGGCCCGAAGGTGTTCCGCGCCTGCTGGAAAATTCCGGCGGGCGGCAACATCGCCGACAACTACTGGCGCGGCGGAAATCTGCTTGCCGCTCTCGACCGGGACAAGGGAGAAATCATCCGCGTCGTCAGCGGCAAAGGCGTGGATCTGCGCGAGCATACGCATCATCCCGATACGGGCGTATCGTTGCTGGGGCGCGTCGTGCCGAACTGGCAGGAAGTCGTGACCGCCGCGCTCGAAGGCGCGCGGGTGATGAAGGACGTTCCGCTGATCGGATGGGACATTGCGCCCGTCGAGGGCGGCGCCACGATCGTCGAGATGAACGAGACGCCGGACTTCACCCTGCCGCAGCTCGCCGACGGCCGCGGCGCGCTCGATGCCGAAATGCTGGCCTTCCTCGATGAGCGCCGCGAGGACCGCAAGGCCTGGCTGCGTTTCATTCGCAGCGATCTCGACCACACGGCGCGTCCGAGCTTCTGGGCCGCCTGACGGCGCACACATCTTTCGTGAGTAGAATTACTCACGGTCCTGATTGATCCGCATTGGCACACACGAGATGGGCCGCGATCACCATATCAGGGCCACATCACCGACGCATTCTCGACACATCGTACCCGGAACATCCGCCTCTCCACGCGTTATGGGAGTCGTGTTCTGGCTCCCGCATTCAATTCGATTTTCTTCGTTTCCGGGAGGTGACAATGCGCCTGCTCATTTTGATTCTTCTCATTCTTCTCGTGATCGGCGCCTTGCCGACATGGCCATACAGTGCCGGCTGGGGCTATTACCCCTCAAGCGGTCTCGGCACGGTGTTGATCGTGCTGCTCATTCTCGTCGTCCTCGGCGTGCTTTGACGTTCGCCGCTTCACTGCCAGACCAAGGAGGTTCTCATGCTACGCAAATCAATCATCGGCCTGTTCGTGGTGCTCCCGCTCATGGGCGGCGCGCTCGCCGCATGCGACGACAAGGGGCCGGCGGAAAAGGCAGGCGAAAAGCTCGATGACGCCGGTCAGAAGGTCAAAGACGCAATCGATCCGCCCGGACCTGCGGAAAAGGCCGGTCGCTCGATCGACAAGGCGACAGGCAACGACTGACGGCTTTTGCCGGCTCTATGAATTGGGTTGCTTGTGAGTGCCGGGAGCCCGCCCGAGGGGCGGGCTCCCTGTTCTCCGCTCCGAACGGGAGGAAGACCATGCGTTATATTCTGCTCTGGGTGCTCGGCATCCCGATCCCGCTGCTGATCCTGATCTATTTCCTCTTTCACTGACGCCAAAATTCCATCGCGGGATTTTCGCGCTAGCTGTAGCGCGCTTCGCGCGCCGCGCCCTTTGTTCCGGCCTTCACCTCGTCGACCGCCCAGGCGAGATCGGCGAGATAGGTGTCCGCCACTTGCAGGTGGAAAGGCGACAGCATCAGGTGAAGGCCCTTGGGCTCCGTGGTAAGGCTCGTGAACCAGCCGCGCTCGAAGAGCTTGCCCCAGATCGCCATGCAGTCGATGTCGTTGCGCGTGAAGGCGATGAGGCCAAGCTGCGGCTTGCCGATGACGCTGAAGCCGAGCGCCTTCACGCCGGCTTCGATTTTCTCGCGCGCATCCGTCACTTGGGCGTGCTTCGCGCGATAGCCTTCGACGCCGAGGAAGTTCATCACCGCCCAGGCCGCCGCGATGGCGCCTCCGGGCCGCGTGCCCGCAAGCGTCGGCGTCACCATGCGCCCGCCCGGCCAATCATTGCTGTCGAAAATCATATGGGCGCGCAGGGCTTCCGACCGGAAGAGAACGGTGGACGCGCCCTTTGCGCAATATCCGTATTTGTGCAGGTCGGCCGACATGGACGAAACGCCCGCAACCTCGAAATCGAATGGCGGAATGCCGCCGCCGTTCATCCGCACGAAGGGCGCGATATAGCCGCCGACGCAGGCGTCCACATGCAGCCACAGCCCGCGCGCCTGCGCCAGCGCGCCGAGCTTCGCGATCGGATCGATGAGGCCATAGGGAAAGCAGGGCGCGGAACCCGCGATCATGATCGTCTTGTCGTCGGCGGCCTTCGCCATCGCCTCGACATCGGCAAGATAATCGGCGCCGACGGCGACGCGCCGCACTTCAATTTCCATGACCTTGGCCGCCTTGTCGAAGGCCGGATGGGCGGAATAGGGGAGAACGATATTGACCTGGCCCTTCACGCCTTTCTCGGCCCGCGCGAAATCGCGCGCGGTCTTCATCGCCATGGTGATGGAGTCCGTGCCGCCCGAGGTGATGTTGCCCGCCGCGCCTTCCGGCGCGTGGAGAAGCGCAAGGCCGTTCGCGACGACTTCGTCTTCCATCCGCTTCAGACTCGGAAAGGCCATGGGCCCAAGGCCGTTCTCCGACTGGAAGAGCGCATAGGCCTCCTTCTGGACGCGTTCGACATCGGGTCCGGCATTGAAGACATAGACGGCGGTCTTGCCGTCACGCCATTTGACGTCGTTCGCCCCGCGCTTTTCCATTTCGCGCTTCAGGCTTTCCCAGTCGGTTCCCTTTTCGGGCAAGGTCATGTTCGTTGTCCGCGATAGAGGTGAAGGGCCCGAGGCTAGCAGATTGGCGCTGCTTTTACCTTCCCCCTATAGCCTGCTTTTTTATCTCCGGGCCCAATGTCCCCATTGCGGCGACGCCGGTGCCGCAGCAGACTGGCGGGCGAGGGACGCCGGAAAAGCCCGGTCTACGGGTCGGCAACAAGCCGCTTTGCAATCAACCGGCATTTTCGGAGGAAGACCATGAGGACAATGAAATTGATCGTCGCGCTTGCGGCGGTTGGAGCATTGCAGCTGGGAGGCGTGGCCTATGCGGCCGACGCGCGCACGGCCTGCAAGCCGGACTATGAACGCTACTGCAAGAGCGTGGAGCCTGGCGGCGGGCGCATTATCAAATGCCTGATGCAGAATGAAAGCTCGCTCTCGCAGCCCTGCAAGGAAGCCCTGGCCGACGCCAAGGAAAAATATGCCAAGAAGCAGGCCGAGCAATCCGGCGGCGCGGGCCAGTAACAACACCGAACGGGAGGCGATCGCATGACTGGGTACGAAGATCTGATCTATGAGGTGAAGGGCCGCGTCGGCCTCGTCACTTTAAGCCGGCCTGACAAGCTCAACGCCTGGACGGCGGCGATGGAAAAGAGTCTCAAGCAGGCGATCGCCGCTGCCGTGAAGGATGAGGCCGTGCGCGTCATCGTTCTGACCGGGGCGGGGCGCGGCTTCTGCGCCGGCGCGGACATGAACCTCTTGCAGAGCATCAAGCCCGCGAGCAATTGGGAAGACCGCGAACTGGCAAAGGCGGCGCGCGACGAAACCTTCGACTTCAACAGCGGCCTCGGGCCCGACGTGAGCCCGCATTACGGTGGCCGCTTCGGCTATCTGATGCAGGTGAAGAAGCCGATCATTGCCGCGATCAATGGGCCCGCCGCCGGTCTCGGTCTCGTCGTCGCGCTCTACGCCGATATGCGCTTTGCCGGCTCCGATGCGAAATTCACGACCGCCTTTGCAAGCCGCGGCCTCATCGCCGAGCATGGCATCTCCTGGCTTCTGCCGCGCCTTGTCGGCCCGGCCAACGCCATGGACCTGCTCTTGTCGTCGCGCAAGGCGACGGCGCAGGAAGCCGAGCGCATGGGGCTCGTCAACAAGGTCTTCGATCAGGCGAACTTCATGGGCGCCGTCATGGACTATGCAAAGACGCTTGCCGAAACGACCAGCCCGCGTTCCATGGCCGTGATGAAGGCGCAGGTCTGGAAGGCGCTCTTCCAGGATTTCAACGAGGCGTTGGCCGTTGGCGACGCGGAAATGCAGAAGAGCTTTTCCTCCGCCGACTTCAAGGAAGGCGTTGCGCATTTCGTCGAGAAGCGCGCGGCGAATTTCACCGGAAAATGAAAAAGGAAAGGGCGCGGGTGCCTGTGCGGCTCCCGCGCCCTGCCATTTGTCGATGCGTCAGAAGGTGACGACGATACCCGCCAGGCCTTCTATCCGCGGGGCCTGAAAACCGTTGGCGGGTTCATACTGAACGTCGAGCGCATTCGTCACCCGGCCCGTCAGGGATATGCCCTTGGCGATTTCATGCGAAGCCGAGATGCTGAGATTGGTGTAGGCGGGCGGCGCGACATAGACCGTGCCGAAAGCGTCGCGACGAATGTCGCGATAGGGATCGACCCACAGGAGATCGCTCGAAAGGTTGGTGGCGTCGTCGATCCGCCACGTCGCATCGACATTGATCTGATGACGCGGCCGCCGGGTCAGCGTGCCAGAGAACTGGTCGGCTTCGACGACCGTGTAGGTGTAGTCGACGCGTGTCGTCACCGAGGCGAAAGGTTGCAGGGCGATGAATGCCTCCAGGCCATGCGCTTCGAAGGACGGCCCGTTGACCGTCGTGGAATCGTAGTTGACGGGCGAATTCGGATATACGATTTCGATGACGTCCTTGATGTGGTTGTCGAACCAGGTCGCCCCGACGCTCGCCTTGTCGCCGACGCCCTGCTCGATGCCGATCTCCCAGCCGCGACTCTTCTCGGGCTTGAGATTCGGGTTGCCGGTATAGACCGAGGGCGGCGGGAACGGGCTCTGGAAAATCGAATAGCCGAAGCGCTGATAGAGCGAAGGCGTCTTGAAGCCCGTGCCGTAGCTCGCCGTCAGCCGGGTATCCGTTTCCGGGATGTAATAGCCGGGCGCCAGCGTATAGGTCAGCTGGTTCCCGAAGGCGTCCGGCATGTCGTAGCGCATGCTGACGGTGGCGAAGAATCTCTCGCCGAAAGTCTGGTGATCGGATGCCGTGAGCGCGAAGGCATGCGTGTGGGCCGAGGACACCGGATAGAGAACGCTGCCGCCGCCGAAATCCTGGAACCCGCTCGATGCATATTCCTCGCGCGTGAAATTGGCGCCCAGCGACAACACATTCGACGGCGCAATGTCGATGGCGTTGTCGAAATCGGCGTTCAGCCGCTCGCTGTTGTTGTTGATGTCTTCGGTATAGTTGGGCAGCGCCGTATCCGGATAGTCGACCGTATTCGTCTTCGACTGGAAGTAGGAGAGAGAGAATTTCGGCCGCCAGCTTCCGTCGGCGAAGCGCCCGGCGATGTCGCCGGAGACGAAAAACTTGCGCGTGCGCGAGTGATTGTAGAGATCTTCATAGATCGAATTGAAGGACGGGTCGCTGCCGCCTTCGTCGAGATCCACCCTGTTCTGGCCGAACTGCGCGAAGAGAGAGCCGGTCAGATATTCGTTGAGCTTTCCGTCGAAGCGCGCAGAGAGATTGTAATTCTCGTTGCTGTCCTTTTCTTCCTGAAGGCCGAATCTGAGCCGCGACGGCGTGATGTCGCTGCCGTCGGTCGCTTGCCGGTTGAGCGAGAAGAAATAGTTGGTCTTGTCGATGCTGCCGCCCGAGGTGACGCTGGTATTGAGCGTGCCGAGCGTGCCCGCCTCGATGCGCGCCGTGGTGGTGGGCGTCGCCGCACCCTTCTTGGTGATGATGTTGATGACGCCGCCGATTGCCTGACTGCCATAGACGGCGCTTTGCGGGCCGCGCACCACTTCGATGCGTTCGACATTGTCGAGCATGAAGTCGGCGAGGTTGAACGCGCCGGTCGGCGTGGACGGATCGCTGATCGGCTGCCCGTTGAGCAGCACCAGCGTTTGGTTGGAATTGGTGCCGCGCATGAAGATGGAGGCGTTGGTTCCCGTGCCGCCCGACTGGATGACGGTCATGCCCGGCACCTGGCGGAGCGCTTCCGGCAGCGTGCGGTACTGATGCGCCTCGATGTCCTTTGCCGTGATGACCGTGTAGGAGCTCGCAACCTCCTTGGTCGGCACGGGTTCCGCGCCCGCCGTGACCAGAATTTCAGGTGCGAGCGGCGCCGTGTCGGCAAGCGCCGGATAGGCGGCAAATAGCGCAAGGATGGAAGCCGTTCCGAAGGCCGCCGCGCGGGCTTGCCTCCGGCGTGTTGAGATGTTCATGAAGAACCCCCTGGTGTCTTTCGCGGCCAACCCCGGCCGCAAGGACCGGTAGCGGGGAAAGACAGGCAAGGCGGGAATGCTCCGCGAGAATCGGGGCGCGGCAGGGCCGGATGTCGATCGCGGGAGGAACGTTCCGCAAGGGCACGCGAGACCTGTCGCGTCACCGATGCGGACAAACCGCCCCGCTGGCACACCCCGGCCACCGGCAGATGACGCGCTTGAGGGCAGGTCTCCTGGCTCACGGGTCACCGGCCTTGTTCCGCCTTCCCGTCGCTCGCGTCGTCGAAGACACGGGCGACAGTGGCTTTGTGGAACGAAGCCTCGCCGCTTACAGTTGCGGGGGCAGCCAGGGCATCGGCGTCTTTGCGTGAAAGATGCGCCTCACCCTGTTCCCTCTTGCCTCCCTTGGCCGCGTCGCCGCGCCTCGGGAACCATCAAGCAGCGCGCATAATAGGGAGAGAAGGGAAGGTGTCAAATCGGCGTCGGCCGCCGGCCTTGCAGCGCGCGGGAGACGTCGATGAGGCGGGAAATGAGGCCAGATTGGTCGGAGTGAGAGGATTCGAACCTCCGACCCCCTCGTCCCGAACGAGGTGCGCTACCAGACTGCGCCACACTCCGTATCCAATCCGAGGCGGCGTTATAGCCTCAGGGCGATAACCCTGCAAGGGCAGAAAAGAGCCGGGATTCGGTGGAATTCCGGGCGGTTGCACCCCCCCGCCGATGCAGCTATCTTCCGCCCCGTTTCGCAGGGAGGCTACGCACCTCACGGCTCCTGCTGGGGCGTCGCCAAGTGGTAAGGCAACGGATTTTGATTCCGTCATACGGAGGTTCGAATCCTCCCGCCCCAGCCAATCTTACCCATTGAACCAACAACGGATTTTCCGGTGTTTCCGCCTGTGTCGCACAAACCTGTGCCACAGGCCGCAACCGGAGTTGGTTCAGTGGCGGCGCACTTACACATTATTAAGCGTGATGGAATCTACTATTTGCGGCGGCGATTGCCTCACGCCTTGGCGCGGTTTGCCTGTCGCACACATTTCTGCCGGTCTCTACGCACCAAAGACCCGGAACAGGCGCGACGGCTCGCTCATCGTGTTGCGGTCGCTTTTGATGACCTCACACTTCGGGTTTCATTGATGGCGAAGCGGCGCGAACCATCGCAGACAGATATCGACCGACTCCTCCTTGGCGTTTTCAGCGACATACTGACAAGCGGTGAGCAGAACCGTATCGCACGCCCGCAAGGCTACTCGCCTTGGGTTATCGAGCAGGACGAAAGCGACGACGCGAACCCCGGCCCCGACGCCGAGGCTGACGCTTGGAAGACATCTCTTGAGTTCAATATGCTCGACCACGCCCGCGACATCGTAGAGCGCCGTCTGTCCGAGATAAATCTTGGAATGCCGCAATCAGAGGAAAAGCAAAGAATCCTTCTGCGTATGGCGTTGGCAACCATCGCGTCTGCGAACGAATATGATGCCGAGCGCGAGCACGGTGTTTATCGTCCTGTGGTTCCACCCTTTGGCCTTAATGCTGGCGTTCCTCTGGCCCCCATCGACACATTCGTTTCTGACTTCGCGATGAAGCCTTTCAGCGAGGTATACAAGGTGTATGCCGAATCCAAGGTTGCGAAGGGCGACTGGGGAGAGAACTCAGCCTACAAAAATCCCGGCAAGGCTAATCTCTTTGTTCGAATCGTGGGCGACATACCTTTTGCGCAAATACAGCGCACGGATGCCCTGCGGTTTAGAGAAACACTTGAAAGACTTCCTCGTCTTCACGGGAAATCAATATACATAGGGCTGTCGCCGCACGAGTGCGTGGCGCGCGCAGATGAAATTGGCTCGCTGCTCTCGGATAAGAACAGAAAGCAAATCGAGTTTGAGAAAATAAAATACCGGCGCGAAGAGGCAGAGAAATTCGTCGAACGGCTGGACCCGAACACAATCAATGCGGCGTTATCGATGGTGAGCGGTGTGTTCGAATGGGAGCACAGCAGCGGATGCTATCCGGGGGGCAATCCCTTTGACAAACTACGGGCAACGAAGAAAGAGATAAAAAGGCGAAAGCAAGGGAAGCCCACTCGCCAAGCGTGGGAACCGGACCAACTGGAGGCCCTTTTCTCTTCGCCGCTATGGATGGGAAGTCGAAGCGAGAATCGACGCCACCTTTCAGGAAAGATTGTCGTCGAGGACGGAAAGTTCTGGTGTCCGCTCTTGGCTATTTTCGCCGGGCTTCGTGCCGACGAGGCCCTAACACTTCGCGCGAGCGATATTCGGGAGCACGAAGGCGTTTGGTATCTAGACCTCCAAGAAGATAAAGAGCGAAAATACAAAACCGCAAATGCTTCGCGGCTCATTCCTCTTCACGATGAGCTCATTCGCATTGGTTTCATTGAGTTTAAAGAGGCGGCGGAACGCGCTGGCCATCGGAGACTCTTCGAGGAGTTCGGATATCGGAATCGTTCGGGGAAATATACCGACACTTTGAGCAAGTGGTTTGGAATATATAGGCGCGATGTGGTGGGGCAGACTCAGCATTTGCGAGACTTTCACGCGCTACGACATACCTTCGATACATTCATCGAACGCAAGTTGGAGGCGGACCCCGTAATGCTGCGTAGGGTGATGGGACATCAGGGACACACGAACGGCACGACGGACGATTATTTTAAGGGCTATGAGGCTAAAGACCTTAAACCGCTCATCGACCTGCTCGAATATTCGTCCGCTCGACTATGAGCAGGATGTTGTGTTTCAAGTCGATTGGACCAAGCTTAATGTTGCGAAACTAGCCGCTCTGATTCCGGCCAACGCGCAAGTGCCCGAAACGCAGATGAAGCGGATTAGGCTCTCCGACACCGGGAGCGAGCGCATTATGTCAGAGGACGCTGGACATATTGCCGAGGCCCAGCGCTTCGACCCAGTCTATTTGGTGCGGATGATTTCCGACATTGTGCCAAATCCTTGGGTTGGGCGCGAGATTGTTGCCCGTCTCGAAAAGGCGCTTCGCAAGCACGGCTTCGATGACGCAATGCTTGGCGCGCAGTCGGGCCTCATAATGGAATTGCTGCGCACTGATTTAGCAAAGCAGCGGGATGATTTGGCGGAAGATGTGTTCCGGGCTGCGGTCGAAGCAGGGCGCATTCAAATTCGCTTGCGGACAGACCATCACAATTGGCGAATGCCTCACTTCGTCGAGACAGACCAACCGGAGGGAGGTCGCACGCTTCGCCGGAAGGATGATAACCCCATCGAACGCAGTCTTTTCGCGCCCATTTATGAAGCGGACTTCAGCAGTCAGGACGAACGCGATGTTGCCGTGTATCTCGACGGCGAAGCGGCTTTGAAATGGTGGCACCGCAATGTGGCGCGCGCAGGTCAATTTTCTCTTCAGGGCTGGCGCAAGGACAAAGTCTATCCCGACCTCATATTCGCATTACAGCACGGCGATAAAAGCAACCGGCTCGTCGTTCTTGAAATGAAGGGCGAGCACCTGTCAGGCAATCCCGATACGGAATACAAGAAGGCGCTCCTGAAACTCGTGTCGGACAGTTATCGGTTTGAGAAAATGACACCAGCCGGAAAACTTGAGTTGGTTCAAAAGGGAAAAACCACCGTCGAGTGCGATTTGGTGTTGATGAGCGATTGGCGGGCGAGGTTGCCAAACGAATTTTTGAATTGAGACTGCGTTTGTTTTTAGTCGTTGGCCTATTCGGTATTTGAAAAAACAGAAAAATAGTGGGGATAAGATGATTGTTCGCGGAATTACGCTTCGAAATTATGGCGCAGTCAAAGAAGCGACAATCTCTTTTTCTAATCACACTGCGCTTATCGGAGCTAATGGGGCTGGTAAAAGCACCATTTTGAAGGCACTGCAGCTTTTCTACGAGCCAACTAAAAAACCTTCGGCTGACGATTTTTATGGCCGTTCGACCGCTGTGCCAATCGAAATTGAGATGATTTTTGGCGACCTAAATGCCGCGGAGAGGGAATTGTTCGGCAGCAAAATGCGTGAAGATGAACTTCGCGTCGTTAGAGTCTTCGCTGGTTCAGGGAGGGATGATGGTCGGTATTACGGGTCAGCACTTCGTTATCCGGGATTTGAAGCACTTCGCGCGCTTCCAGCGCGTGAAAAAACCGCTAGATATAACGACCTCCTTGGAGACCCATTGTTCTCCGACCTCATAAGACAGACCCGAGCTGACGAAGTGGATGCCGCACTGAGGGAATGGGAACAGAAACACCCTGACCAGTGCGTGTGGAGTCTCGACGATGGCCAGTTCTTCGGTTTCCAGAATGTTGGTCGTGGCAATTTGGTAAAACACACGAACCTTGTATTCGTGCCTGCTGTCCGAGATGTTGCCAGCGACACGGTGGATAATAAGGACGCTGTGGTCGCGCGGTTGATGGATTTGGTGGTTCGCGCCGCAGCGTCGCAACGCCCCGATATCCTGAATTTCCAGCTACAGGTTCGCGAAAGATACCGCGAATTGGTCAACGAGGATAACTTAACCGAGTTGGACGGTCTTTCCCAAGAGCTAACGAGGACACTTAAACAGCTATACCAAGACGCTGGCATTGTGTTGAATTGGCAAGCAGCGGCGGACCTTACGGTTCCTTTGCCAAAAGCAGATATGGAACTTGACGACGACGGTTTTCGGTCGAGGCCAGAACGTTGTGGGCACGGCCTCCAGCGCGCTTTGATTCTCACGCTTCTACAACATCTCGCGGCGGCGGCGCGCGGCTCTGAGACGGAAAGCGGCGCGGAGCAATCGGGGGAAGCGGCAGGCGATGCCGCCTTGGCTGAGAGCCAATTGCCCAATATGATTCTAGCGATAGAAGAGCCAGAACTTTACCAGCACCCTTCTAAACAGAGACACCTCGCCCGAACACTCGTAGCGCTTGCGGACGGCACCGTGCCGGGAGTTGCGCTGAAAACTCAAGTTATGTTTGCGACGCACGCTCCCTTATTTGTGAAGATGGAGCGTTGTGATGAGGTTCGTTTGGTAAGACGCTCTAGAGATGAAGGTAGTGGGCGGATTGTAGAGGTAGTGGGTGTCTCGCTTGATGAGGTGGCGAGAATACTTGAGAAGGCTTGGGATAAGCCTTTGGGTGCCTACACTGCCGATGGCTTGCGCACGCGTCTCCATATTATCACGCCGAATGTTTGCGAGGCTTTGTTTGCTGATGCTGCGGTCGTAGCGGAAGGCGAGAGCGACCTTGCCGCGCTTAAGGCCGCTGCGGAGACTCGCGGTATGGATTTCGAGGCATTTGGGTGGGCACTCATTTCGGTTGGAGGCAAAGGAAACATCGACAAAGTGGTTGCGATTCTTCGGCAGCTTTCAATACCTGCTTACACGATTTGGGACCTTGACGAAAATAAGCCAGACAAAGGCCCCGAAATAAACGCCGCGCTAATGCGATTATTTGAAGAAGACCCATCGGGGGCGGCCGAACCTGAGACGCTTGTTCGTGGGAATTTTGCGTGCCATCGAGATAATCTTGAGGAGACGCTAGCGGCGGAGATTGGTGAGCAGTATGAAATTCTTCTAACGGAAATAAGCGCCGAATACGGCGTTCGTAAAAAAGACGCGAAAAAATCTCCGCTTGTTGTCTCCGAATTGGTGCGTCGAGCATCGGCTCAAGGGCTTCGCAGTGCGACGCTGGATAAAATTCTTGACGCAGTATCGGAAGTTCGCGGTTTGACCGCGCAGTGAGCCGGAAAAATTAAAGTCTTGGGCTGGATAGAACTGGAGGAGGCGGGAATGGATTTTTGGGGGATTGCGGTTGGCGCGACGATTGCGTCTTTGGCGTGGATATATCAGCGGGCGTGGGAGCGGCAGGATAAGCGCGTCGCCCAGTATCAGGAAATTCTCGACAGGCTCGACGCCTTCACAGACGGAGGGTTGGATAAGGAAGGAATTGCTGCTTCTCTTATTAAATTCCGAAGGCTCTGGCTGTTTGCTCCTGACGAGGTTATTCGAGCAACGGAAGATGTATTGGATGTTGCTGCGGGTCAAAATCTTGACCCCCTCGCTGCTGGCAAATGCGTCATCGCAATGCGACAGGACGCATCTTTTTTTGCCGTTCTCTTCCCTCGTTTTTGGCGCACAAATCTGAGGCCAGAAAAATTCATTATCAGAACAGCCAAATCCCTATCTCCCGAACTCGTTCAAAAATACGGCCCGAAACAGAATTGACGACCCGTTGCGACGCAACGGCTGTTGCGACGGGCGCAGGCTTCAAACCTGTTGGCGTCGGCAACTTCTGTAGTTGCCGGAGAAAGGGCACTCCTCCACCCAAGTGGCCATTGTCGTTCAGGTTTGCGTTTGGGGTCATTTGGGCACTCCAAGTGGCATTGTCGAAGGGCTTGATTGCCCCTCTCATTTGGATATGGCTCGAATTTTCTGACGCCCGGCAATCTGCGAAGATGGTGAAGTTGGAGATACCGTCTTCATACGGATTATTGGCTGATTTGATTCAAATTATTAATTTTCTTTGTCTCTGGCGCGTCGAAGTTATGGGCGCTGCTGGCGGATTTGTTTTGCGGCAATTATTTAGGCGCTGGCATGCCTCGGATTGGACTGCGACACAAACCTGTGGCACAGTTAAACGGTTCTTGCTGGAAAATGTCGAATTGATTCAAAGCGGTAGGCAATAGGCTGGGAACCCTCCCGCCCCAGCCAAAACTCCCGGACTCTGCGGGGCCTTTTCGCACTGAACCGATCCCGTCCCGCGCCGGCGGCCTCGGAAGCTCGATCCGCCTTTCGCCGGGCCATCGAAGCCGGGTGAGGTTCATTGTGATTTGCATCAATGAGATAGGCGCGGATCGACGCCATCATTCGCTGGGAATATCGACCGGGGATTTTTGGAATGAGTTCTACGGACGCGCCGCGACCGCAATTGAAGATACGCCGGGTCAATCTCGATACCGGCCGGGAAAATCTCGTGGTGATCTCGCGCCGGTCCACGGCCTTGAGGCCCGAGGTTTTCAGCGGCTTCAGCCGCGTCGAGCTTCGGTGCAACGCGAAGGTCATGCTGGCGACGCTGGTTCTCACCAATGACGGATTGGTCGATCCCGACGAAATAGGCCTTGCCGATCCCGCCTTCCGCCGCTTCGCCGAGCCTGCCGGAAGTCTCGTCACCATCACGCCCGCGCCGCCTCCCGACAGTCTCGATGCCGTTCGCGCCAAGATTCAGGGCCGCGCGCTCAATGCCGCCGAGATCACCGCGATCGTCGACGACATCGCTCACTACCGCTATTCCGACATGGAGATCGCGGCGTTTCTCGTCGGCTCCGCCAGCTACATGACCAGCGACGAATTGCTCGCGCTGGCGCGGGCCATGGCGCAGGCGGGCACGCAGCTCGCCTGGGACGCGCCCGTCGTCGCCGACAAGCATTGCATCGGCGGCATTCCCGGCAACCGCACTTCGATGGTCGTGGTCCCGATTGTCGCCGCGCATGGCATGACGATCCCGAAAACATCCTCGCGCGCCATCACCTCGCCGGCCGGTACGGCCGACACAATGGAAGTCCTCGCTCGCGTCGATCTCACGGTCGACGAGATGAAGGAGGTCGTGCGCACATGCCACGGCTGTCTCGTCTGGGGCGGGCATGTCAATCTCTCGCCCGCCGACGACATCCTCATCTCTGTCGAGCGGCCGCTCAGCCTCGATACGCGCGAGCAGATGGTGGCCTCGATCATGTCGAAAAAAATCGCGGCGGGCGCTACCCATTTGCTGATCGACATTCCGGTCGGACCGGCGGCCAAGGTGCAATCCGCCGTCGATGCGATGAGGCTGCGCAAATTGTTCGAATTCGTCGGCGATCAGTTCGGCATCGCCGTCGAGGTCATCACAACGGACGGGCGTCAGCCCATCGGCAACGGCATCGGTCCCGTGCTCGAAGCCCAGGACGTCATGGCCGTATTGGCGAACGACGCGGCGGCGCCGGTCGATCTGCGCGAAAAGTCGCTGCGGCTCGCCGCCCATCTGCTCGAATACGATCCCGATCTGCGAGGCGGGGCCGGCTATCGGCGCGCGCAGGAGCTGCTCGACAGCGGCGCCGCGCTCAAGCAGATGCAAAAGATCATCGAAGCGCAGGGCCCCTCGGGCCACCGGGCCGAACTCGGAAATCTGACCGCCGACATAAGGGCGGCGAATGACGGTGTGGTTCAGACGATAGACTGCCTGCGTCTCAACCGACTGGCCCGAACCGCCGGTGCGCCCATCGACAAGGGCGCCGGCATCCGCATCTTCAAGAAGATCGGCGACCGCGTCGACAAGGGGGAGCCCATCTATCGCATTCACGCCTTTGAAGCCTCTGAATTCGATCTGGCGCGCGCCGCCGCCGAACTCGATAGCGGTTATGTCGTGGCGTCGCGCTCACCGCATGACGGGGGTGCGCTTTGATCGCCGCCGCTCTCCAGTTTCTGCCGTCAGCCGCCGCCGATGCGATGCGGCTGGCGGAACGGCTTGGTGTGCCCGCATATCCGATCGACATGCATCGCTTCCCGGACGGTGAATTGCGCGTCGCCGTGGGGCCTGCGGCGGAAACGACAATTCTATACGCCCCGCTCGACAGGCCGAACGACAAGCTGCTGGCGATCCTGTTCGCCGCCGAAGCATTGCGGCGGGGCGGCGCAAGGCGGCTGGTGCTGGTCGCGCCCTACCTCTGCTACATGCGACAGGACGCGGCCTTTCATGAAGGCGAGGCGATCAGCCAGAAAGTCGTCGGTCCGTTGCTCGCCGCCGCGGTCGACCGGGTCATCACGGTCGATGCCCATTTGCATCGGACAAAAAAAATTGCGGACGTCTTTCCCGGCATAGAGGCGGAAGACTTCTCCGCCATGCCGGCAATCGCCGACTTTCTCCGGACAACCGGTATTGACCCGGCGACGGTGGTGATCGGGCCCGATGCCGAATCCGCGCCCTGGGTCGAAGACCTCGCGCGCCGCGTTGGCCTTGATTATTCGGTCGCCCGCAAGACGCGCAACGGCGACCTCTCGGTGGAAATTGAATTTTCCGATCCAAAGATTTTCGCCGGCAGGCCGGTGCTGCTCGTCGATGACATCGTCTCCTCGGGCGGCACGCTGATGACCTGCGCCGGAGCGCTGACTGCGGCAGGCGCCGGCAACATTGACGCCATCGTCACCCATGCTCTCTTTCCGCCGGAGTTGGTCGCCAAGTTCAGGCGCGTCGGCATCCGGTCCATTCGTTCAACCAGCAGCGTGCCGCATCCGACCAACGCGATCGCGCTTGATGCAATCCTTGCCGATGCCCTGCATCGGGAAGTCTCGGGGGCGGCTCAATGAGCGTAACGATTCAGTTTTGCGGCGCGGCCCACACCGTCACCGGCTCCTGCCATTTGTTCAAAACCGAGGCCGGCAGCCTGCTGGTCGATTGCGGCATGTTCCAGGGCCAGAAGACGCTGAAGGCGCTCAACTACGGCGTCTTTCCGTTCAACCCCGCCGAAATCGACACGGTTCTCCTCACCCATGCGCATATCGACCACAGCGGTTTGCTGCCCAAACTCGTGGGCGCGGGGTTCCGCGGTCGCATCATGGCCACGCGCGGCACCATCGACTTGTGTTCCTGGATGCTCCCCGATTCCGGCAACATCCAGGAATCGGAAGTCCTGACGCTCAATCGGCGCAACGCGGCGCGCGGACGCCCCGAGGTGAAGCCGATCTACACGCAGGCCGACGCAATCGCCTCGCTGACCGCCTTTCAGGCAGTCGATTATGAGTCATGGTTCGAGGCCATGCCCGGCGTGCGGGCGCGCTTCTGGAATGCCGGTCACATATTGGGCTCGGCCTCGATCGAACTCGAATTCGCCGGAGCGGGAACAGACGGCAAGCCCTTGCGGATATTGGCCTCGGGCGATATCGGGCCCGACGCGAGTTTGCTGCAACAGAATCCTGTGGCGCCGGGCGGCTTCGACTATGTGCTGTCGGAGTCGACCTATGGCGGCACCGAACGGCCGCCGATCACTCCGGAGCTGCGCCGGGAACATCTCGCCTCGGAGGTGCGCGCCGCTCATGCGATGAACGGGCCCGTCCTCATTCCGGCTTTCGCGGTCGAGCGAACGCAGGAATTGATCGTCGACCTCGTCTATCTGATGGAACGCGGCGATATTCCGGCGGCTCCGATCTTCCTCGACTCGCCACTTGCGATCCGCGCTACCGAAGTCTTCCGTCAGGATTCGGCGAGCCTCGACCCGAAGCTCGATCTGAACCGGCTGCTGCGCTCGGCGCAATTGCGCACCACCGAGACCGTCGCCGAGAGCAAGGCCATTGCGAATTTCACCGGCTTCCACATCATCATCGCGGGCAGCGGCATGTGCGATGCCGGGCGCATAAGACACCATCTCAAACGCTGGCTCTGGCAGAAGAATGCGACCGTCCTGCTGGCGGGCTTTCAGGCGCAGGGCACGCTCGGACGCTTCCTCCGCGACGGCGCCAGGTCCGTGCGCATCCAGGGCGAGGAAGTCAGGGTCGCGGCGCATATCCGCGACTTCGAGGAATATTCAGGCCATGCCGACGCGGCCGAACTCGGGCGCTGGATCGCTGCGCGCAATCCGATCGAGCGCGGCATTTTTCTGGTCCATGGCGAAGAGCAGGCGCTCGCCGCTTTGTCCGCGCGCGTGGCGGGGCACATAGTGCCGGCGGCAAAGGTATTCGTCCCGCTTCTCGACGATATATATGATCTGACGACGCCCCTGCCGACATTGATCGACGTGTCGCATCGCCGTCGGCTCGCGCCCGAGGCCGTGGTTTCGCTGGATTGGCACAACGACATGTCGAACCTGATCCTCGACATAAACGCACGCATCGAAGCCGCCGCCGACGACCGCGCCCGCGGCGTCATCATCCGCAAACTGAAGCGCGCGCTGGAGAGCTGAGGGACTGGCGTTCGGCCGATCTGGCGCGACAACACGACCGCTTGTCGTTCGTTACTCTGCGCATACCGTGCATCTTTTGAAAAAACTCTGTAAACAGAAATACGGTTGATGGATCAGTGTGAAATTGTTCGAAATTGATCGGCTGGGGGCGCGAAGTGGGGGTTAAGGCGCACGGCGTCACGGGGCGGTTTCTACGCTCGTACGCGGCGATGTTGCATTGGCTTTCATCGCAGTATTTTCCGATATTTGGTTGTCTGAATCCGTTTGGCATTCCGTTGGGGTCCCCGTGTATCGTGGGGCGTCGATAAATGCGATTCCGGGTTGCCGCCGTTATTGCAAAAATTTGACGCAGTTCGACAAGAGACAAGAGTCAGAGATCGTGATTATGGATATTGCTGACTCAATGGCCAAAGCCGTGACTGTGGTGGTGGTTTTCTTCGCCGCCTATTTTCTGTTGCCCTACTTTTTGCATCCGCTCGACATTGCCGCACTCGATGAGCCGCTGGCGCTTCTTCAGCCGATCGACGGGCGCCCACAGACCTGGGCTTTGCTCGCAGCGATTTCACTGACGGCGGTGCTGACAGTCGCCTCCGCATTTGGGCTGCGATTTGTCGCTCCGGCGCCAAGCCCGTCGATATTCGTACCTTCTGAAAAGTCAATCCACGTCGGACCGACCAACGCGTTTCTGATGCGCGTTTCGGAAAAACTGCGGCAAGTACGGCAACCTTCCATAGCGCCAATTCTTCTGATTCTGGCTGCTATTGTCGTCGCGATTTCGTTTTTCAGAGACGAGTTTGGCGCAAGAACGGGCGACTTGCTTTATCTCTCGGACTCCCACGTGTATCTGGACTTCGCAGGAACGGGCGAGTCACTGCTGAAAGGCAGGCTGGTTGGCGACAAGGCAATCGACGCTTACGGAATAGGGGCCGCGGCTGTCTATTCCTGGCTCCGTCAACTCGGATTCGCGCCCGGTTACGCCCTGGCTTACGACATGACCTGGGGCTTCAACCTCGCGTTCCTGGTTTTATGGGGAGCGTGCCTCGTCAAATTCAGAAAAATAAGCGGAATCGAGGAGTGGGCCGGGATCATTTTTTTCCTCGGTCTCGCCATGCTCGTTCCACCGCTTGTGACGACGAAGCAGGTCTGGACGCTTTATCCGACCATGTCGGCGACGCGATATGTTCCCTTCTTGCTGTTGTTTGGATTTTTCGCTTGGGCGCCTGTGCGCGTGGGCCTGCCCGCGCAAGCCCTGGCCGCGATTCTGGCCTTCATCGGCTTGTGCTTTGCGCCCGATGTCGGAGTTGTCGCCGTCATCGGATTTACGGCGGGCATTCTCCTCGATCGCAAAATCGATTGGGACATATCGCTTCGGGCGGCGATTTGGCTGGCGCTTCTGGCCATCGTTTTTCTTGCGGGAGATTGGTTGGTCAAGGCACTCTGCGGCTACGACCTGGCGAAGACCATTCGATTTGCATCGGGGCTGGCCGGTCAGAATCTCACGAGCTCGAAAATCCCGTGGACTTTCGTGGGCCTTGCGGCGTTTTCATCGTCGGTCTTCACCATCATTTACGTGGGGCCGAAGTTTTTCTCCGGGGCAGTTCCCCAGATCGACCGCATTGCTTTTCTGGCATCCGGAATGATCCTGGCTTGGGGAGCCTATTTCGTCAGAAGGCCGGACAAGAATTACTGGATATTCGACGCCCTTCTGCTGATTGTGCTGATTTTCTTTGCATCTAAAGTACAGGCTGGGAAATTCTGGCGGCTGTCCGCTTGGCCGTCGATCCTCGCTCTCTCGCTCTTCTTTTGCGTGGCCGATGAGGGCGTTCATCGCAGTTTGAATTTCTACAAAGACATGCTTGTCGGTCAGATTCGGGAACATAGTGACCCTAAGGTCGCTCTGGAAGGCGTCAACGGGCCGGCACAGTGGGCGAATGCCAGCAGGGATCACATGCTGCGCCTGGCTTTGCTGAAACCCGCACCCGGACGGGAAATCCTTGCCGTGACCGGTCAGCCATATCTCGCGACTCTATTGGCGCCCGGCGACGTCGCCATTCAGGAAAGCGGCTTTTCCCTCGTGACGAACGAAAGAATTGAGGCTTTCGCAGAGGGTGTCGCAAGTCGGGGAACGGCGATAGTTGCGATAGACGGCCCGGATTCGCCGAATGTGTTTCATGAGGCCGGAAACTCGGTCGGTCGCCTGTTGTCGGCGGCGTTGAAAAAACGCGGCTACACGCAGGCGCCTGAAAACTCCGCGCCTGGATGGATTGTCTTGGCGAATGAAAAGATACCCATCGGGGTGAACGGCGAGCGCTGAACGTCGAATAGGACGTCGTCTCGAATTAGAATCCGGTTGTGTCGCGATTTCCAGAGTCAGTAGCCGACAGGTTGCCCGAAATGAAAAAGATCGCCATCGTCCAGTCCAACTACATCCCCTGGAAGGGCTATTTCGACATCATTGCGGCCGTCGACGAATTTATTCTTTATGACGATACCCAGTACACGCGCAGGGATTGGCGCAACCGTAACCTGATCAAGACGCCGCAAGGCGAGCAATGGCTGACAATCCCGGTGGAAGTCAAAGGCCGCTATCTCCAGAAAATCTGCGAGACCAGAATTGGAGATCCCTCATGGCGGCAGAACCATTGGCGCAGTCTTCGCGCGAACTACGCCAAGGCGCAATACTTCTCATTCTATGAGGAACTCTTTCAGGATCTCTATCTCGGCTCCGATGAGATCATGCTCTCAAACAGCAATTTTGCGTTTATGACCGCGATTTGCAAATGTTTGGGAATAGAAACGGCTATCACATGGTCGATGGACTACGAGGTCGACGGAAACAAGACGGACCGTCTCTTGGCTCTTTGCAAAGCGGCCGGCGCCACACACTATCTGAGTGGGCCTTCGGCGAGGGAGTACATCGACGCCGACAGGTTCGAAAGGGAGAATATCGTGCTTGAGTATATCGACTATTCCGGATACCCGGAATATCCGCAACTCAACGGCGAGTTCCTTCACCGCGTTTCCATTCTTGATCTGTTGTTCAACACCGGACCCGACGCGGCAAAGTTTATGAAAAATGTTCGCGTACGAATAAATGAAGGCTGAGTGGGCCTGCTCTGCCGTGGTTCCGGGAAGCACAAAATCGCCCGACATACTTTGGGTGAAAATTGCGGAGCGCCGTTCCCGCGTCTTGCTTTGAGCGACCTCGCTGCGTGGTGGTGGCTGGAGTAATTTTCGTGCTAACAAGCCGTCGATAGGCTCAATTCTCTATATGATGAGAGCCCGAAGTTCATTTAGCGCCCCTGAGGAGACTTGTCGGTGACCATCCCTTATTCCAAGCCCTCGCTCGACGGGAATGAGCAGCGTTATCTGCTGGAAGCTTTGCAGGACGCCCATCTTTCGGGCGATGGCAGGTTCACCAAGGCTTGCCATGCAGAGCTTGAGAAGACGGCCAATGCCCGAAAGGCGCTCCTTACGCATTCCTGCACGGCGGCGCTCGAAATCTCGGCGCTGCTTCTCGACATCGCGCCCGGCGACGAGATCATCATGCCGTCCTACACCTTCGTCAGCACGGCAAATGCCTTCGTGCTGCGCGGGGGCGTCCCCGTCTTCATCGACGTGCGCGCCGATACGGTCAACATGGACGAGGCGTTGATCGAACAGGCCATCACACCGAAGACGAAGGCGATTGCGCCAGTCCACTATGCGGGCGTCTCCTGCGAGATGGACACCATTCTGGACATAGCCAAGGCGAAGGGTCTCGCCGTGGTCGAGGATGCGGCGCAGGGACTTGGCGCGACCTACAAGGGCAGGGCGCTCGGCACCATGGGCGATCTGGGCGCGCTCAGCTTTCACGCCAGCAAGAATGTCGTGTCGGGCGAGGGCGGGGCGCTCTTCGTCAACCGGCCGGATTTTGCCGAGCGGGCCGAGATCATCCGCGAGAAGGGCACGAACCGTTCGCGCTTCCTGCGCGGCGAGGTCGACAAATACACCTGGGTCGACAAGGGCTCGTCCTATCTGCCGAGCGAAATCGTCGCCGCGCTTCTGCTGGCGCAACTCGAACGCGCGGACAAGATCAATGCGCGGCGCGTCGCGCTCTGGACCGCCTATCACCACGCCTTCGAGGATATGGAGCGCGCGGGAAAGTTCCGCCGCCCGACCGTGCCCCAGTCATGCAGCCATAACGGTCATATCTACTATCTCGTTTTCCCGGACGCCGCCTCGCAGGCGCGCGCGCGCGGCAGGCTCGTTGAGGCGGGCATCGGCGCGCCCTCGCACTACGTGCCGCTCCACTCCTCGCCCGGCGGCCAGCGCTTCGGCCGCGTCGCCGGTTCGATGAAGAATACCGACCAGATCGGCGATGGTTTGCTGCGCTTGCCGGTCTTCGGTCACATGACCGACGAGCAGCATGCGCGCGTGGTCGAAATCGTCCTCGGTCTCTAGGACGCCGTTTCGGCCTTCACGTCCTGAACCTGAAGTTCGTAGAGCGTCTTGTAGACGCCGCCCCTGGCGATAAGCTCGGCATGGGTTCCGATCTCGCGCACCTCGCCCTGCGTCAATACGACGATCCTGTGCGCCTCGCGGATAGTTTGCAGGCGATGCGCGATGATGATGGAGGTGCGCCCCTCGGTGAGTTTCGCCAGCGCGTCCTGAATGACAAGCTCGGTCTCGGTGTCGATGCTCGCCGTCGCCTCGTCGAGGATCAGCACTTCGGGGTTCATGGCCAGCACGCGCGCAAAGGCGAGAAGCTGTCGCTGCCCGTGGCTGAGGTTGCGCCCGCGTTCCGTCAGCGGCGTCTCGTAGCCTTGCGGCAACGCCGAGATGAAGGGATCGGCATGAACGAGCTTCGCCGCCCGCTCGGCATCGGCCCGCGTGATGTTCGGATTCCCGAGCGCGATATTATCGTAGACGCTGCCCGAGAAAATATGGAAGTCCTGAAGAACGACGCCGACGCGGCGGCGGATTTCCGACGGCGCGACCTCCATGATGTCGATGCCGTCGAGCAGGATCGTGCCGGCGGGCACATCGTAGAAGCGGCAGAGAAGCCTGATGAGGCTTGTCTTGCCCGAACCCGTCGGTCCGACGATCGCTACTTTCTCGCCCGGCGCGATGGTGAAGCTCACATCCTTGAGGATCGGCGACCCCGGCACATAGCCGAAATCGAGATGCCGGAACTCGACCTTGCCCTTGAGGTCGGCAGGCAGCGGTGTCGGATGCGCGGGCTCCTTCAACGCCTCGTCCCAGTCGAGCGCCTGGAAAATGCGCTCGCAGCTCGCCATGGCGCGGAAAACGACATTCCATTGCTCGCCCATCGCAACGATGGGACGGAACAGCATGTCGGCGAATTGCGCAAAGAGAATAACGCTGCCAAGGCTTGCAGCTCCGCTCAATACATGGTGCCCGCCGAACCAGATGATCGTCGCCATGGCGAGGAAGGCCATGCTGTCCATGGCCGGACCGTAATAGCTCTCGATGGCAACCGCGCGGTTTTCCTTGTGTCGGTTCTCCCGGTTGATGGCCGTGTAGCGGTCGTAATTGATCTGTTCGCGGCCATAGAGCTGAACGACCTCTATGCCGGACAGATTTTCCTGAAGATTTTCGTTGAGCCGCGAGACCGATGATCGAATGCCTCGGTAAACCGTGCGCGACACGACCCGGAAGATGAAGGTGGCGAGTGCCGCCAGCGGCAGCAGCGCCAGCAGCTCGAAAGTGAGCGTCGGGTTGAGCGCGAGCATGATCGTCACGGCGACGAAGAAAGGCACGAATTCGCCGAGCAGCACGCCGAAGCCCGCCAGCAGTTCGAACAGCGTTTCGATGTCGTTCGTGAGGCGCGTCATCACCCGTCCGACGGCGACGCGGTCGTAGAAGGTCGAAGGCAGGCGCTCGAGATGGGCGAAGAGATCGCGCCGCAGATCGCGCAGGCCGCGCAGCACCGCGCGTGCGAGCATAATGCGGAACCCATGGCCGAAAAGTGCCCAGAGCGCCGTCCACAGCGCATAGAGCCCGCAGGCGACGACGAGCGGGTGAAGCCCCGTCACGCCGTCGAGCCAATGGGCAAGCGCCTTCTGGCCGAAATCGGGTGCGGCGGCGTCCGCGGTCGGCAGCAGAATGCCATCCACGACGACGCGGCTGACGACAACGGGCGCAAGCACGGCGGCGCTCGCCGCAAGCAGAACGAGCGCGACCGCGCCTAGCATCTGCGCGCGATAGGGCGCGATCCAATGCGTCAGCCTGAGGATGAGGCGCATGTCGAAATTGCGGACGTCGATATCGTCCTCGAAAACGGAATAGTCCTTCGTGGTCTTATCCTTCAGGGGCGCGTTCATGATTGGCTCCCTTCGGCGACCGCGCCCTCCGCGACGAGAGCCTGGGTCAGCTCGTCCCGCCTGCCTTGCGCGCGTTCGAGCGCCGCATAAAGACCGCGCTTGGCCAGCAATTCCTGATGAGTGCCGATCTCGGCCACGCGGCCCTTGTCGAGCACGAGGATGCGGTCGGCGTGGCGGGCGGTCGAAACGCGATGTGAAACCATCAGCGTCGTGCGCCCCTGGCGCAGCGTTTTCAGCCGCGACAGGATAAACTCTTCCGTCTCGGTATCGACCGAGGAGAAGCAATCGTCCAGCAGCAGCACAGGCGTTTCGCGGATGAGGCCGCGGGCAAGGCTCGCGCGCTGCTTCTGCCCGCCGGACAGCGTGACGCCGCGCTCGCCGACCTGCGTTTCGAGCCGGTTCGGAAAGCGGCGAATGGTGGTTTCGAGATCGGCCGATTCCGCCGCCCGCCAGACCTCTTCCGTCGGCCGCTCGGGATTGTCATAGGCGATATTGTGCCCGAGCCGGGTCGCAAAGAGGAACGGGTCCTGCGGCACGAGCGTCACTTGCGAACGCACCTGCGCCAGCGGCAACATGCGAATGTCGCGGTCGTCGAGATAGATCGAGCCCGGCGCGGGATCGAGCAGGCGCACGATGAGGCGAAGCAGCGTCGACTTGCCGGAGCCGACGCGGCCGAGAATGGCGATCATCTCGCCGGATTTGATTTCCAGCGACACATCGTCGAGCGCCGGCCAGCCGCCTTCGCGTTCATGGCTGCGGCCCGCATGGCGATAGGAGAGATGGCGAATGGTGATGGCCCCGCCGATCCTGTCGAGCGGTGCGGCGTCCGGCGCATCGCGGATTTCGGGCTCGTGGTCGAGTATCTCGAAAATGCGCGCCGCCGCCGATCCGCCGCGCTGGAACAGCGTCACCATCACGCCGCCTTCCTTCACCGGCGAGAGCATCATGCCGAGATAGAAGATGAAGGCGGTGAAGGTGCCGACGCTGATTTCGCCGGAAACGACCTGCGCCCCGCCGAAGCCGACAATGAGCAGCGTCGTGAAGCCCGTGATCGCCAGCATCCAGGCGTTGAGCGCCGAATTGAAGAACATCAGCCTGTAGTAGTCGCGCGCATAATGGCTCGACGTGTCCTCGAAGCGGCGTATTTCATGCGCTTCCTGCGCATGCGTCTGGATCGTGCGGATGCCGTTCAGGTTTTCCTGCACCTGCGCCGAAAGGTTGGAAAAGCCTTCCTGCACGATGGTCGACTGGTTGAATATTTTCGCCGCGAGCACCCAGCCGAAAACGGCGAAGAAGGGGAGCGCCGGCAACAGCAGCAGCGTCAGCGACACCGACTGATGCAGCATGAAGACGAAGGCGATGATGCCCGAAAATCCGAGCACGAACAGAAGCCTCGTGCCGAGGCCGATCATCTGGCGGATCAGCGAAATGTCGTTGATCGCGCGCGCCATCAGGTCGCCCGTCGTATACCCCGCAAAGAAGCGAGGCCCCATCAGTTCGAGATGCCAGTAGAGCCGCTGCCTGAGTTCGAAGGCGACCTCGACGCCGACCTCGCGCACATAGCGCCGCCCGAAGTTGAAGGCGATATAGCGGGCGACCATGAGGCCGAGAATGGCGAGCGCCGGGAATGCAAGCCGCCCGTCGCCCGCCGCCATGCGGTCGATGCCCATTTTCAGCGCCAGCGGCATGAAGGCTTCGAGCAGCCGCCCGAGATTGATGAGCGACATCCCGCCCCAGAACCGCCAGGGATTGCGGTGCACGAGAGGGAGAAGCCGCCACAAAGGGTTGCGGTCTGCGTTTTTATTGCGCGCGATATCCATCTGGATCAGGCCGGGCCCGCGCGCGGAAAGCGCGCAAAAGAAACACGCCATTTTGGCGCAGGAAACCGGGTTTCCTCGCCACCCCGTCATTTGGGGGCGGCGCTGCGTCCGGCTTTTTGAATCGGATGAATGGACTATACGCCGTCGCCTCCGATTCGGAAGCCGCGCCCTCCGCCGCCGCCTCTTTATGGAGGCTCTGTGCCCGCATTGTCACAATTGCCGTCAAAGTTTCACGGCGGCGTCATGGATCGGATGTACCTGCGGGGTTGGGTAGACCGGGTTCCGAGTCGCGAGCGCCCGGCTTTCAACAGGAGAGACCCTTGACCGATCAGGCCGCCATCGCCGTCGAACGACGCCACCGCCGTCTGAAAGAGGCGGTGCACCAGCACAAGGCGGTCTCGAGGGCGGGGCTGACGGAACGCCTGTTCACCGCGCTCTTCACCGGTCTTGTCTATCCGCAAATCTGGGAAGACCCGGAAATCGACCTTGAGGCGATGGCGCTGACGCCTGAAAGCCATGTGGTCGCCATCGCGTCCGGCGGCTGCAATGTCATGTCCTACCTCGCCGCCGGTCCCGCCCGTATCACGGCGGTCGACCTGAACCCCGCCCATGTCGCGCTGACGAAGTTGAAGCTCGCAGGCGCCGCCCATCTGCCCGGTTATTCGCACTTTCACCGTTTTTTCGCCCGCGCCAACGCCCGCGAAAATGTCGTCGCCTACCGCATGTTCCTGCGCGACCGGCTGGACGAGACGACGCGCGGCTACTGGGAGCGGCGTTCGATTTCCCTCCGCCGCCGCATCACGCTGTTCTCGCGCGGCTTCTATCGTCATGGCCTGCTCGGCCACTTCATCGGCTGGGCGCATATCGCCGCCCGCATGTTCGGCGTTACCTTCGAGCCGCTGCTGAAGGCCCGCTCGCTTGCCGAACAGCGCGCCTTCTTCGATGCGAAACTCGCGCCCCTGTTCGACAAGGGCCTCGTCCGCTGGGTTGTCGACAAGCCGTCCTCGCTCTACGGCCTCGGCATCCCGCCCGCGCAATATGAAAAGCTCGCCGGCGGCAGGCCGATGCACGAGGTGCTGCGCGAGCGGCTGGAACGTCTCGCCTGCGGCTTCGAGATCGGCAGGAACTATTTCGCCTGGCAGGCCTTCGGCCGCGCCTATGCGCCGGACGCCGACGCCGCGCTGCCGCCCTATCTCCAACATCGGAACTTTGCGGCATTGCAGGCCAGCACCGACCGTGTTCAGGTGCTCAATCGCGGCTTCACCGAATTTCTGCAAGGCGAAAGCGCGGCGAGCGCCGATCGCTACGTTCTCCTCGACGCCCAGGACTGGATGACGGACGCGCAGTTGAACGACCTCTGGCGCGAAATCACCCGCACCGCGCGCCCCGGCGCCCGCGTCATCTTCCGCACTGCCGCCGAGCCGAGCCTTTTGCCCGGCCGCCTCGCGCCCGAAATCCTCGCCCGCTGGCGCTACCATGAAGATGCGTCCCGCGACTGGACGGCGCGCGATCGCTCCTCGATCTATGGCGGCTTCCACCTCTACACATTCGAGGGCTGAGATGACGCTCGCCGATGCCGGCCATTCGGCGCTGATGGATCGCGTCTACCGCAACCAGCGCCATATTTATGATCTCACGCGCGCCTACTACCTGCTCGGCCGCGACCGCCTGATCGCGGGCCTCCGTCTCGGCGCCCGCGACCGGGTGCTGGAAGTGGGATGCGGCACAGGCCGCAATCTCGTTGCGACCGCGCATGCCTATCCGCTCTCCCAGATTTTCGGCATGGACATCTCGTCGGAAATGCTGGCAAGCGCCCGCTCCGCCGCCCATCGCGCCCGGCTCGAGCAGCGCCTCAGCCTCGCGCAGGGCGATGCAACCGACTTCGATCCCGCCCGCGCTTTCGGCGTGACGAGCTTCGACCGCATCTTCATGTCCTACACGCTGTCGATGATCCCCGACTGGCGCGCCGCCGTCGAACAGGCCATGCGCAATCTCGCGCCGGGCGGCAGTCTCCACATTGTCGATTTCGGCCAGCAGGAACGCCTGCCGGGCTGGTTCCGCACATTGCTGTTCAAGTGGCTCGGCATGTTCCATGTCAGCCCCCGCGCCGATCTCCGCGAAACGCTGGCGAAGATCGCGCAAGTCCATGGCGCGGACCTCGACATCCGCGCGCTCTATCGCGGCTATGCCTGGATTGCGGTGCTGCGCCGGCGCTGATGCGCCCTCAGGCGGTTTTGGCTGGCATGTATCTTTCGAGGTCGGGCAGGAATACGGCGAGCAGCCCGATCAAGGGCAGGAAGGCGCAGACGCTGTAGACGAAGCCGATGCTCGTCATGTCGGCGAGTTCGCCCAGCACTGCCGCGCCAAGCCCGCCCATGCCGAAGGCGAAGCCGAAGAAGAGACCGGCAACGGTGCCGACGCGGCCCGGCACAAGCTCCTGCGCATAGACGATGATCGCCGGAAATGCCGAAGCGAGGATGAGGCCGATGGGAACCGTCAGCACGCCCGTCCAGAACAGGTTGGCATGCGGCAGCATCAGCGTGAAAGGCAGCACGCCGAGGATCGAACCCCAGATCACATATTTGCGCCCGAAGCGGTCGCCGAGCGGTCCGCCGATGATCGTTCCCGCCGCCACCGCGCCGAGGAAAATGAAGAGATGCACCTGCGCCGTCTGCACCGGCGTGTGGAACTTGTCGATCAGGTAGAAGGTGTAATAGCTGGTGAGGCTCGCGAGGTAGAAATACTTCGAGAAGATGAGCGCGAGCAGGATGCCGATGGAGGTGTTGACCTTGCGCCGCGTCAGGCCCTGCGACCGCGTGATGCTGCCCTTGGGTGCGGGCGGATTGGCCGCGACATGGCGCTTGTACCAGCCGCCGACATTCCACAGCAAGATCATGCCGAGCATCGCGGCGATGGAAAACCAGGCGACGCTCGCCTGACCGCGATTGATGACGATGAAAGCGGCGAGCAGAGGGCCGACGGCCGAGCCCGCATTGCCGCCGACCTGAAAGATCGACTGCGCGAAACCGTGCCGTCCGCCCGACGCCATGCGCGCGACGCGCGAGGATTCGGGATGGAAGACGGAAGAACCCGTGCCGACCAGCGCCGCCGCAATCAGGATGACCGGAAAGCTCGACGCGACCGAAAGCAGCGCGAGGCCCGTCAGCGTGAAGCCCATGCCGATGGACAGCGAATAAGGCTGCGGCTTCCTGTCGGTGTAATAGCCGACGAGAGGTTGCAGCAGCGAGGCGGTTACCTGAAAGACGAAGGTGATGAGGCCGATCTGTCCGAAGTCGAGCGAATAGGTGGTCTTCAGCATCGGATAGATGGCGGGCAGCAGCGACTGCATCATATCGTTGAGGAAGTGGCTGAAGCTCAAGGCAATGAGCACGGCGAAAGCCGTGTTGCGTGCCGGACTGTTTTCGATGCTCGCAGTCGCCTGGCTCATGTCGCCATTCCTGTCCGGGCCTCGCCCTTCGAGACGGCGCTTATGCGCCTCCTCAGGGTGAGGAGCAATTCAGAACTTGACCCTCGTCCTGAGGAGCGGTCCGAAGGGCCGCGTCTCGAAGGGCGAAGGCCCCGGCGATCCCCGCTCAGAAGAAAGCCTGTATCCCCGTCATCTCGCGGCCGAGGATCAGCGCATGAACGTCATGCGTGCCCTCATAGGTGTTCACCGCCTCGAGGTTCATCACGTGGCGGATCACGTGGTACTCGTCCGAGACCCCGTTTCCGCCATGCATGTCGCGCGCGACGCGGGCGATATCAAGGGCCTTGCCGCAATTATTGCGCTTCATCAGCGAGATGGAGGCGGGCGCCGCCGTGCCCGCATCGAACATGCGCCCGAGCTGGAGGCAGCCCTGAAGCCCGAGCGTGATCTCGGTCTGCATGTCGGCGAGCTTCTTCTGGATGAGCTGGTTGGCGGCGAGCGGCCGGCCGAACTGCTTGCGGTCGAGCGTATACTGCCGCGCCGCATGCCAGCAGAATTCCGCCGCGCCCATCGCGCCCCAGGCGATGCCGTAGCGCGCGCGGTTGAGGCAGCCGAAGGGGCCTGCAAGCCCGCGCACATTCGGCAGCAGGTTTTCCTCCGGCACGAAAACATCCTGCAACGAAATTTCGCCCGTCACCGAAGCGCGGAGCGAGAACTTGCCTTCGATCTTCGGCGTCGAGAAACCCTTGAAGGCGCGTTCGACGATGAAGCCGCGGATCACGTCGTCATCGGTCTTCGCCCAGACCACGGCAAGGTCGGAGATAGGCGCATTGGTGATCCACATCTTCGCGCCGTTGAGGATATAGCCGCCATCGACCTTCTTCGCCCGCGTCTTCATCGAGCCCGGATCGGAGCCGTGGTCGGGCTCGGTCAATCCGAAGCAGCCGACCCATTCGCCGGTGGCGAGCTTGGGCAGGAACTTCTCGCGCTGCGCTTCCGAGCCATAGGCATAGATCGGATGCATGACGAGCGAGGACTGCA
Organism: Parvibaculum sp.; assembly: GCA_031291615.1. Classification (GTDB taxonomy): domain Bacteria; phylum Pseudomonadota; class Alphaproteobacteria; order Parvibaculales; family Parvibaculaceae; genus Parvibaculum. The sequence continues at coordinate 99,346 of JARLIS010000004.1, read as the reverse complement.
CGCTCATCGCCGAGCGGTAGCCGGAGTCGACGCGCTCCACTTCGCGCGCGGCCAATCCGTAGCAGACATAGGAGAGCCCGGCGCAGCCGTATTTCTCGGGCAGCGTTGGCCCAAGCAATCCCTGCGCGCCCATCTCGTTCATGATTTCGCGGTGGAAGATTTCGTGGCGGTTGGCTTCTTTCACGCGGGTGAAGAGGCGCTCCTCGGCGAAGGCGCGGGCGCTGTCCCGGACCAGTCTCTCTTCCTCGGTAAGCTGGCTTTCGAGCAGCAGCGGGTCCTGCCAGTTGAAAGGCGCTAGCGGCGGATTGGCGTTGCCGGCCTTGGGCGCGGACTTGGCGGCGGCTTCGGACATGACTGACCTCGCGGAAATCGGAATTTGGCCGCTCATATAGCAGGGCGACGGCGGCGTGGCGACTCTTTGGCCTCGCCCTTCGAGACGCGGGCTGTGCCCGCTCCTCAGGGTGAGGGTCTTGCTCAGAAAATAACCCTCACCCTGAGGAGCGCTTCGCGGAAGCGCGTCTCGAAGGGCGAGGCCCCGGCCCCCACCTCAGGACTTTGACGAATTCACATAAGCTCCCAGATGCTCCACCAGATGGTCGAACATCAGCCGCATCCTGAGGCTCGATTTCAGGTCTTCATGCATGACGACCCAGACGTCGAGATCGAAGCGGACAAGATCGGGCAGCAGCGGGACGAGATCGGGATATTGTTTCGCCAGTCCGAACTGGCACATGCCGAGGCCGAAGCCGGCCTTGAGCGCCGCGAATTGCGCCACGTCGTCGTCGCAGCGGAAAGCGAAGAGTTCGCGATTCAACTCGAGGCCGAAATTCTTCAATCGCCGTACCGACGGTTCGCGGTCGAAACCGATGACGGGATGTTTCTGAATGTCCTCGATCGTCTCGGGCTTGCCATGCGCCGCGATATAGCGCCGATGCGCGTGAAGTCCGATGCCGACGGTGCCGAGCTTTTTGGCGACGAGCGCGCCTTGCGTAGGCCTGAACATGCGGATGGCTATGTCGGCCTCGCGCTGAAGCAGATCCTCGGTGCGGTTCGACAGCATCAGCTCGACCGCGACGCGCGGATGCGCCTCGTGAAAGGAGGTCAGCATCGGCGGCAGAACTTCCGTGCCGATCATCTCGCTCGCGGTGATACGAACCGTGCCCCGATCTTCCTCGGCCTCGCCCGAAGCCGCGCGCCGCAGGGCCTCGGCCGCGCTCGCCATGGCCTCGGCATGGGGAACAAGCGCCAGCGCCCCCTCGGTCGGGGCGAGGCCCCCTTGCGAGCGGGTGAACAGCGAGACGCCCAGCGCCTCCTCCAGCGCGTCGATATGGCGGCCGATGGTGGGCTGGGTCAGCGCCAGCGCGCGCGCCGCGCCCGACAGGCTGCCTTCCTTCACCACGGCGAGGAAAGACCGGTAGAGCTCCCATCCGGGCTGAGTCTGGTTCATACGAAATCGTATAACGGATAGCCGATTAAAGGCAATTCATATTCGGAAACGAATAGACGATCTTTCGACCATCAGATTGGAACCGGAGGACCAGACATGACCCGCACGGCACTCATCATCGGCGCGACAGGCGGCTTTGGCGGCGACACGGCGCTCGCCCTGATGGCCCATGGCTGGCGCGTCCGCGCGATCAACCGCAAGCCGGAAACCGCCGCCCGCAATTGCGCAAGCCTCGGACCCATCGAATGGGTGAAGGGCGACGCTATGAAGCCTGCCGACGTCATCGCCGCCGCAAAGGACGTCTCCCTCGTCGTCCATGCCGCGAACCCGCCCGGCTACCGCAACTGGAAGGGCACGGCCCTGCCGATGCTCGAAAGCTCCATCGCGGCGGCCAAGGCGGCCAACGCGCGCCTGGTTCTCCCCGGCACCGTCTACAATTACGGGCCCGACAGCTTCCCGCTCATCGGCGAGACCTCGCCCCAGCACCCGCTGACGCGCAAGGGCGCGATCCGCGTGGCGATGGAAGCGCGCTTGAAGGAAGCGTCGGACAGGGAAGGCCTCCGCGTGCTCATCCTCCGCGCCGGCGATTTCATCGGCGCGCGCGGCGGCAACAACTGGTTCGGCCAAGGCCTCGTGAAGCCGGGCAAGCCTCTCCGTTCCGTCACCTATCCCGGCGCGCGCAAGGTCGGTCATGCCTGGGCCTATCTGCCCGATCTCGGCGAAACGGTCGCCCGCCTGGTCGAGCGCGAAGCGGATCTCGCGCCATTCGACACGTTCCATTTCGGCGGTCACTGGTTCGACAAGGGCGTCGAAATTGCCGAGGCCACGCGCCGCGCGGCGGGCATGCCCAAGGCGCCGATCCGCCGCTTCCCCTGGCCGGCGATCTACCTGCTCGCGCCATTCGTAGAGACGTTCCGGGAGATGCTGGAAATGCGCTACCTCTGGAAGAAGCCCGTGAAGCTCGACAACCGCAAGCTCGTCGCCCTCCTCGGCGAAGAGCCCCACACGCCGACGGAAAAGATGCTGCGCGAGACGCTGATCGGTCTCGGCTGCCTGAACGCCGTCAACTCATCCGCCGCCGCGCTTCCCGCCGGCAGCCTGCAAGGGAGGGCATGATGAACGTGCCATATGAATTCAAGGCGCGCTTCGACCGCACGCTGTGTGCGCTGACAAGCACCATCACCACGACCGGACTTTTCGTTCTGATACTGCTGGGATTTGGCCACTGAAACGGTCTTCGGCGCTTCTTTGGGCCCACGCTTCCCGGCCCTGAGAACGCCGGGGCTAGGGGCCCTTCGAGAAGTCCAGCACGCGTAGCATCATCGCGCCTGGCTTCGTGATGAATAATTTGAAGTAGGACCAGATTCGGCCGATCGTTCGCGTCCGCTTTCCTGGGTCGTAGTGTCGGAACAATTTGTCCACCGGCTGGCCGAACCGGGCATTGTTCCAGGGCACGCGCAAAATTTCGAGGGCGGACATAACGGCGGATTTGCCGACCGCCTGCATGATCAGCGTACCGTCCATTCCAAAGAAATAGCGCTGTCCGAGGGGCAGGGCAGGATCGGAGATGTCGAGCGCGACAAAGGGAAAATCTGGCAGGGTCTGGTCGACGAAAATCAGATTGCTGCCGGTCGCTGCAACGAGAGCGTAGGACTGCGATCGGGCAAATTCGAAGATCGACCGCGCCGAATTTCCAAATGTACGCCCCGGAGGGTTCTGGAAATATACGTCTATGGGGATCGTCGGATTGTATTCGATCACGACAACCTTGGATCTAAACTCCTTGATCGATTTCCAGATGGCGAGATCGTCGGAATCGATGTCGATGGACAACAGGTCCAACGCTCTGCACACCCCGCTTGCGAAGAGGTTGCTTTGCCGCAGCAGGTTGTCGAGCGAACGCGCACCTTCGGTCGCGACGAAGGCTCGAATGTTCTCGACGTGCGGGCTTACAATATTGTGGACCAGGTCTTCGTAGCGACGAGCGTCGCCCTCGATATACCAACCGCCCCAGCCCTGCTCGAAGAGAGCATAGGTATTGCTGAGATGCTTTCCATCCCAGGCGCCAAATTCGCAGAAAATGCCCTTGTCGATCTTGAGGCGTGCGAAGATTTCACGAAGAATGCCGTCTTCGCCATTCTGACTGTGTATGTTCTTCGCACAGGAATCGAAGTTCGCTGAGATGCCCATCGTTCCCCCCCGGTGTCGACGGCACCATCATCATAGGCCTAATTCGAGTGAATAGGCGAATATAGGCATCGGCGGGCTGTTGGGCTGCGATGAGCGATATGCTTAACAACTGCTCCGATCATGATGGGGGGGCAGGTTACTCCGCTGCCGCGGCCTTCAGCGAGGCAAGCGCTTCCGCGGGCATCCGCTCGGCGAATTCGCGGCAGGCCTGAACATATTCACGCTTCAGCCGGTCGATGAGTTCGGCGACCGGCGGCGCATCCTTGATCTGGCCGATGCCCTGACCCGAACCCCAGATGTCCTTCCACGCCTTCTGCTTCATGTTGCCGCCCGAGCCGAAATTCATCTTCGACTTGTCGGCTTCGGGCAGGTTCGCGGGATCGAGACCGGCGGCGGCAACCGACGGCGCAAGATAGTTGCCGTGAACGCCCGTGAAGAGGTTCGTGTAGACGATGTCGTCGGCGGCATAGTCGATGAGATGCTGCTTGTAGGCCTGCTCGGCATTGGCTTCCGCCGTCGCGACGAAGCGCGTGCCCATATAGGCAAGGTCCGCGCCCAGCGCGAGCGCCGAGGCGATGCCCCAGCCGTCCGAGAGCGCCCCCGACAGGATCACCGTGCCGTTGAACCACTGCTTCACCTCGCGCACCAACGCGAAGGGCGAGAGCGTGCCCGCGTGCCCGCCCGCGCCGGCGCAGACGAGAATGAGGCCGTCGACGCCTTGCTCGGCGGCCTTCTTGGCGTGCTTCACGTTGATGACGTCGTGGAAGACGACGCCGCCATAGGAATGCGCCGCCGTCACAACCTCCGCAGGCGGACGAAGTGAGGTGATGATGACGGGCACCTCCATCTTCGTGCAGACGTCGATGTCATGCATCAGCCGGTCGTTCGAGGCATGGCAGATCTGGTTGACGGCAAAGGGCGCGACCTTCTTTTCCGGGTGCTTTGCCTGATACTCGCCAAGCTCGCCCTTGATCCGCCGGATCCATTCCTCGAGCACATGCGCGGGCCGCGCATTGAGCGCCGGAAACGAGCCGACGATGCCCGCCTTGCATTGCGCGATGACGAGCTCCGGCCCCGAAACGATGAAGAGCGGTGAACCGATGACGGGCAGTTCAAGCCGGTTCTTGAGATTGGCGGTCAGCGGCATCGGTAGCTCTCCCTGAAATGTGTTCGTTGCAAAATATGGCGCGGAATGGCGGCGCCATGTCTGTCTTTCTGCGCTCAAGCCCTGTTCAGCCCCGTTCAGCGCCCGGCAAGCTTGGTCCGGTCCGCCTTGGCCTTGGCGGTCAGGAAGTCCATGGTCGCGCGCACAGGCGGCGTATCCTTGAGATCGGGATGGGCGAGCAGCCATATGTCGGTGGCGCTGTAGAGCTTTTCGGGCGAGATGCGCAGAAGCTCCGGATAGCGGTCGCCGGTGAGGCAGGTGAGCGCCGCAATGCCGATGCCCGAGCGCACCGCATGCACCGTATCGGTCTGCGAGGAGAAGCGGATGAAGCTCGGCGCGTTTCGCGTCACATGCGCGCTCCAGCGCGACAACTCCTGATGCGCCGACGAGCCTGCGAAACCGAGGATCGTATGCTCGGCCCATTCCTCGCGCCGCGAGGGCAGGCCGAATTTCGCCGCGTAATCCTTCGAGGCATAGAAGCCGACGCCGAGACGGCCGATCTTGCGTCCGATCAGGTTTTCCTCGCCCGGACCGTAGAGCCGGATGACGATGTCGGCCTCGCGGCGGCGTACGCTGGCGGGCCAGGACTCGGTGACGAATTCAAGTTCGAGCCCGGGATACTCCGCATGAAAGCCCGGCACATGCGGCACGAGCCAATGGCCCGCTATGCCCGGCGCGGTCGAAATGCGCACCGTGCCGCGCGGCGTGCCGTCATCGGCAAGGGCGGCGCTCGCCGCGCGTTCCGCCGCCGTCGCCATGGGCTCGACTTCCGCCCGCAACCGCTCGCCCGCCGCCGTGAGCGCATAGCCGATCGGCTCGCGGATGAAGAGCTTCGCCCCGAGTTGTTTCTCCAGCGCCGCGACATGGCGGCCGACGGTGGCATGGCTGAGGCCGAGCTTCCGGCCCGCCGCCGAAAGACTTTGCGTTTCCGCCACGGCCAGAAAAATGCGGAAGGCGTCCCAGCCCGCTCCGCCCAGGCTCATGCCCGCTTCGCTGTTCACTGCTGAACATCCCCTTGCTTGTTGCTGTCCGGAAAATGGGCCCATTTGCGCGCAAATTCAAGCGCTTGGCTGACGCAACGGAACGCTGGGGAAGGCCCAAATCGCTGTTGCGCCGTGCCAAAACAGGGGCTTTTCTGCTACAAACGCTGAAACAGCCATTGGGCCATAGAGCCTTTATTCAGGGGAGAGACACGCGTGCTCAAGACCAGATTTACCGAGATGTTCGGCGTCGAGCATCCGATCGTTCAGGGCGGCATGCAGTGGGTCGGGCGCGCGTCGCTCGTCTCGGCGGTCGCCAATGCTGGCGCGCTCGGCTTCATCACGGCGCTGACGCAGCCGACGCCGGAAGACCTCGTGAAGGAAATCGCGAAGTGCCGCGAGATGACCGACAAGACTTTCGGCGTCAATCTGACGATCCTGCCGGCGCTGAAGCCGCCGCCCTATGCCGAATATCGCCAGGCGATCATCGAAAGCGGCATCAAGGTCGTCGAAACCGCCGGCTACAAGCCGCAGGAACATGTCGACGACTTCAAGAAGCACGGCATCAAGGTCATTCACAAATGCACCGCCGTCCGCCACGCCGCCTCCGCCGAGCGCATGGGCGTCGACGCCATTTCGATCGACGGCTTTGAATGCGCGGGCCATCCCGGCGAAGACGACATTCCGGGCCTGATCCTCATTCCGGCCGCCGCCGACAAGATCAAGATCCCGATGATCGCGTCGGGCGGTTTCGGCGACGCGCGCGGTCTCGTCGCCGCGCTGGCGCTCGGCGCCGAAGGCGTCACCATGGGCACGCGCTTCATGTGCACGGTCGAAAGCCCGATCCATCAGAAGGTGAAGGAACAGATCGTCGCCAATGACGAGCGCGCCACCGACCTCATCTTCCGCACGCTGCACAACACGGCCCGCGTCGCGCGCAATGCGGTGAGCCAGGAAGTCGTCGCCATCGAGAAAAAGGGCGGCGCGAAGATCGAGGACATCGCCCATCTCGTCGCCGGCGCGCGCGGCCGCGTCGTCTACGAAGCGGGCGATCCCGATTACGGCATCTGGTCGGCCGGCATGGTGCAGGGCCTCATCCACGACATCCCGACCTGCAAGGACCTCGTCACCCGCATCGTCGCGGAAGCCGAAGCGATCATCAAAAATCGCCTCGACCGCATGGCCGGCCTCGTCGCCGCCCGCGCCGCCGAATAAGGTTTTCCAATCCAGATTGAGCCCGCGCCCCAAACGGCGCGGGCTTTTTCATTGGCGGTCGCCGCGAAGGGCCTCGCGCATCAGCCCGGGCAAGTCGCGGATCGTGATTTCGCGATAGCCGAGAGCAACGAGGCCCTGCGTCTCGAAATCGCGCAGGATTTTGTTGATCGTCTTGCGCGAAAAGCCGGTCATGTCGGCGAGCTCGTCCTGACGGATCGGCAAGGCGATGCTCCCATCGGTCGCGCCCCATGCGATCCCATAGGCATGGAGCCGGGATGCGAGACAGGCGGCGGGAGGAAGACTGGTGCGTTCGGCGATTATCTTCGCCGCCCAGGAAAGCTGTTCCGTCGCCAGTTCCGCGAAATGAAGCCAGAGCGACGGCAAGTCATGCGCGATGGAGGCGAGCGCGCGCTGAGGAATGAAAATGATCTCCGATCGCTCGCGAGCGACCGCCGATGTCACGCGACGGCCGCCAAGCACCTGCGCGGCATAGCCGAAAATCGCGCCGGGGCCGGAAATGTTGATCGGCACGTTCTGGCCATTTTCCAGCGTGACATATGTGGTGACGGAACCGCTCAGAACGCCGTAAAGCCCATGCGCCTCGTCGCCCTGGTCGTAGAGCCAGCGTCCCGCCTCCACGGTTCCGACCTGAGCGTATTTGACCATCCGCCCGCGAAGCTCCGCCGGGCGGCGGCGGAACCATCCGTTGCGGCATAAAGCATCGTCGATACGGCCTTGCAGGCTTGGGGTCATCGGAAAACTATAATTGTAACGATTGTTACAATCTAGTCCTTTCGGGCAGTTAGGCTCGGTCGCAATGAAGTTCTCGGGGAGGAGACTGAAATGGCGACAACGGTTTTGCGGAAACTGACAGCGGGTTGCGGCGTGGAAGTGCTGGGCGTCGATATTGCGCGCCTGTCCAACAGCGACATGGAACTCGTCAGGCAGGCCTATGTGGATCACGGCGTGATCTTTTTCCGGGATCAGAAAATTACGCCGGAAGATCACATTGCCTTTGCGCGTCGATGGGGCGAGATCGACATCAACAGGTTCTTCCCCGCCAACGGTCAGTATCCGGAAATCGCCGAAGTGCGGAAGGAAAAGGAACAGAAAACAAATATAGGCGGCGGCTGGCATACCGATCATTCCTACGATCCGGAGCCTGCCATGGGCTCGATTCTCGTCGCGCGCGAATTGCCCGCCGATGGCGGCGATACGCTTTTCTCGAATATGTATGCCGCCTATGACGCGCTGTCCGTCGGGCTGAAGAACACCCTATCGACGATGAGGGCCGTTCATTCGAACGCGATGGCCTTCGGTGCGGCGGGCTTCTACAAGAACAGCGATCAGGCTGGCGGCTTCAAGGGCGAGAGCCTGGTGGGAGAGGCGGTCCATCCCGTCGTCATCACGCATCCGCTGAGCGGACGCAAATCGCTCTACGTCAATCCCGGCTTCACAACGCATTTCGAAGGCTGGACGGAAGCGGAAAGCAAGCCGCTCCTCGACTTTCTCTTTGCGCATGCGGTCAAGCCGGAATTCACCTGCCGTTTCCAGTGGCACGACGGATCGGTCGCCTTCTGGGACAATCGTGCGACCTGGCACTATGCGGTGAACGACTATCATGGCGAGCGCCGCCTGCTGCACAGGATTACGATTGGCGGCTGCGCGCTCGCCTGAGTATGTTTTCTCGATAATCGGCTCGTGCCACACTGCGGCGACAAAGAGGAAATGCCGGATCGCCGGCTATCGAGGAGGAAGCCATGTCGCAGGCCGTACGTGCGAGCGCGCCCATCCATGTGAAGCCCAATCCCTCGGGCTTCGGTGCTGAGATCACCGGGCTCGATCTTTCGCATCCCCTGCCGCCGGCAACGCTTGCCGCCGTGAAGCAGGCCTGGGCCGATCATGCCGTCGTCTGGTTTCCCGACCAGCCGCTGACGCATGACGAGCTCGAAGCCTTCACGCTCCGGATCGGACCCTTCGGCGTCGATCCCTTCATCAAGCCGATGGAAGGCCGCCCGCATATTCTGGAACTCCGCCGCGAGCCCGACGAGAAGGCGCGTAATTTCGGCGCGGGCTGGCATTCCGACTGGAGCTTTCAGGCCGAGCCGCCCGCCGCGACGCTGCTCCACTCCAAGGTGACGCCGCCCGTCGGCGGCGACACGCTCTATGCCGATTGCACCCGCGCCTATGACGCGCTTTCCGATGTGATGAAGCGTATGCTGGACGGGCTCGTCGCCGTCCATTCCGCCGCACTTCCCTATGGCACCAAGGGTCTCTTCGCGCAGGAGCAGGCGCAGAAGGGCGACCGCACCATGCAGATCATCGTCAGCCCCGAGGCCGACAAGACCTATCCGCATCCGCTGGTGCGCGTGCATCCCGTGACGGGCCGGAAGGCGCTCTATGTGAGCCCCGTCTATACCGTCGGCATCGAAGGCATGACGCCGGAAGAATCCGCTGCCATTCTCGGCTTCCTTTACGCGCACATGACGAAGGAGGATTTCGTCTATCGCCACAAATGGCGCGAGAACATGCTGACCATGTGGGACAACCGCTGCACGCTCCACTTCGCCGATGGCGGCTATGACGGATATCTGCGCGTGATGCACCGCACGACGGTGGCGGGCGACCGGCCGCGCTAGCGTGCGAACAGCAGGATCAGCAATCCGCCGATCACCAGCGCGATGCCGGCAAGCTCCAGCCGCTCCGTCTTTTCCCGAAAGAGGAAATGCGACGAGGCGAAGGTGAAGACGAGCTCGATCTGGCCGAGCGCGCGCACATAGGCCGCGTTCTCGATGGTCATGGCGGTGAACCAGCCCATCGAGGCGAGCGCGCCCGAAATGCCGACCAGCGAGCTCACTTTCCAGTTCCGCGCCGTCGCGGCAAGCTGCGCAGGCTCGCGCCATGCGAGCCATAGCGTCATCACGACGGTCTGGAACACGAGCACCGTGACGAGCGTGAAGGCGGCGGGCATCAGGAAATCGGGCCGGTCGAGCGAGAGCGAGGCGGCGCGATAGCACACCGCCGAAATGCCGAAGCCCGCGCCCGTGCCGATCCCCATCAGCGTCGGCCGCTCGCGGAGCGAACGCCCGAAGTTGGCGAGCGTGAGATGCGATTTCGCCATGGAGATCGCGATAACGCCTGCAAGGCTGACGATGATGGCGATGCCCGCGCCGAGGCTCGGATGATCGCCAAGCACGATGATGCCGAACAGCGCCGCCTGCACCGTCTCCGTCTTGGAATAGGTCGTGCCCACGGCAAAATTCCGATAGGCGAACAGCGCGACGAGAAGCGCGGTGCCGATGATCTGCGCGACGCCGCCGACGACGCAGTAGAAAAGGAACAGATGATTGAAGGTGGGGAGGTCGTATCCGCCGACTTTATGCAGGCCCCAGACATAGACGACGGCGACGGGCAAGCCGAAGGCGAAGCGCACATAAGTGGCCGCAATCGCGCTGAGATTGCCCGTGAGCTGCTTCTGAAACGTCGAGCGCAGGTTTTGCAGAAACGCTGCGGCGATGGTGAGGGGGATCCAGAGGGGCATTGCCAAGGTTCCGTCATGCGCGGGCTTGATCCGCGCATCCACGTCTTCTCACGCAATGCGCTTCAAGGGAAGACGCCGATGGCCGGGACGAGCCCGGCCATGACGTAAATTCCCGGAAGTGCCCAAGGCGTCACAATGGACGCAATGAATTAATCCTCGATCGCCGCATAGACGAGCTGCTGCAATTGCGGCCTGAGCGGATAGGTGCTCGACGGCATCAGCTGCGTCATCAGGATTGCGACGAGGTCTTCCTCCGGATCGATCCAGAAATAGGTCGACGCCGCGCCGCCCCAGGACAGATTGCCGGGAGAGCCGATGGACTGCGCCTCGGCGGGATCGAGGATGACCTGGAAGCCGAGGCCGAAGCCCGCGCCGTCGGCGGCAAGCTCGCCGAAGCTCGACAGGCTCATTTCCTTCATCGTCCGCCCGCCGGGCAGGTGGTTCGACGACATGAACTCGATGGTCTTGCGCGAAACGAGGCGCACGCCTTCGAACTCGCCGCCATTGAGGATCATCTGGCAGAAGCGCCAATAGTCCGTCATGGTCGAGACGAGACCGCCGCCGCCGGAGAGGAAGGGATTGGGCCGCGCATAGGTGCTCGACGCGTCGCTCTTGTCGACAAGGCGCGTCTCACGGGTCTGCGGGTTCTTCTCGTAATTCGCCGTGAAACGGTTGAGCTTGTGCTCCGGCACGAAGAAGCCGGTATCGACCATGCCGAGCGGCCCGAAAATGCGCGACTGAAGGAATTCGTCGAAGGGCTGGCCGGACAGCACTTCCACGAGATAGCCGCAAACGTCGGTTGCGACCGAATAGTTCCAGGCCTCGCCCGGCGAGAACAGCAGCGGAATATCCGCAAGCTTCGCCATCATGTCCTTCAGCGTCATGCCGCTTGTCGCTGCGCCGCCGATGCCCGCATGGCGATACATACGGTCGATCGGGTGCATGTTCATGAAACCGTAGGTGAGGCCCGACGTATGCGTCAGCAGATCGCGGATCGTCATCGGCCGCGCCGGCTCCTTCGTCACCCATTGCGCATTGGTGCCGCCGGCCCAGACGCGGAGCTTCTTGAATTCCGGAATATAGCGGAAGACTTCGTGGTTGAGCTGGAAGTGGCCTTCCTCGAACAGCATCATCAGCGCGAGGCTGGTGATCGGCTTCGACATCGAATAGATGCGGAAAATGGAATCACGCTCCATCGGCAGCTTCAACTCGCGGTCGCGCTGGCCGATGCTTTCGAAATGCACGATCTCGCCATGCCGCGAGACGAGTGTGGAAAGCCCCGCAAGTTTGCCGCGATCGATATAGGAGCCCATGAAATCCGGAATGGCGGCAAGCCGGGCCGAGCTCATGCCCATGTCTTCCGGCCTAGCGAATTTGTTGACGACGTTCATGCGGCTTCTCCCTTTAGCTTCGTTTTCGTTTTGAATTTCATGTCATGGCTCGGGATGGGCGCCGAGGTCGCGGAACAGGTCTTCCGGCCGTCGTGCCCGCGCGGCGACGATGCCGCTCTGCTCAGCCCCGAATTCGATCGCTTCCCATCCCTCGCCGGTTTTCCTCAGCCGGTAGCTTGGCCTCATATGTCCGCAGCGCACAAGGTATGGCGCGATCACATCCTGCTCGTTTTTGCGGAATTCGAGATCGAAAATGCTGCCCTCCGCCGCGGAACGAAGCCGACGGCGGTCATGTTCGGTAACGAGGTCGCTCGGAAACCGGACAATGCTTCCCATGGATCGGGGCGTCTCCCTGCCTGTGCGGCGGGAAGTCTACAGGCTCGCAGTCCGGAAACAATCGGCGATGTTGCGCAGCCATGCCTTCACATTGTCGCTTCTGTCGGCCGGCGTCTTGCCATGGCGCACGATCACCATGTCGAGATCGGGAAGGACGAGCGTGAACTGGCCCTCAAATCCATTGGCCGAGAAGGAGCCGGGGCCACCCATCCCGATCCACCAATGCGCGCCATAAGGCCCGCTGTCGGTCGGCTGCTGCCATGTCGGCCTGCGCGCATAATCGACCCAGCCTTCCGGCAGAAGCCGCTGCCCGTCCCACACACCGTCGCGCAGATAAAGAAGCCCGAAGCGGGCGAAATCGCGCGGCGTTGCATAGCAGAAGGACGAACCGATGAAGGTGCCTGCCTCGTCGAATTTCGGTTGCGCGCTCGTCATGCCGATGGGATCGAGCAGACGGCGGCGCATGAAGGCCTCGAAATCCGCGCCCGAAACGCCGGCGGCGCGCGCCGCAATACGGGAAATGATGTTCGTCGTGCCGCTCGAATAGGACCAGAAGCGGCCGGGCTCATGCTCCAGCGGGAAGGAGGCGGCGAAATGGCCGACATCCGCCTTGCCCTTGCCGAAGAGCATTTCGATCACGTCGGAGACCTGCGCCTCCACATAATCTTCGCGGAAGGCGAGCCCGCTCGACATGCGGAGCAGAAGATCGAGCGTGATCGCCGCGCGCGGATCGCCGGGTGTTTCGCGCCACTCAGGCACGTCGGCCGGCGCGTGAATGTCGAGCTTGCCGTCGCCGACAAGAATGCCGACAAGCGCCTGCGTGATGCTCTTGGCCTTCGACCATGAGGGGCAGGTCTTGTCCGGCCCGAAGCCCGTCCAGTAGCGTTCGTGAATGAGCCGCCCGCCTTGCACGATGACCAGCGCATGCGTCTCGCCCAGATCGGCCGGCGCTTCCGCCGCAAAGGCGTGATCGACCAGCTGCCCAAGCCTCGCGCGGTCGGCATCCTTCGGAATGTCGCCCACCGGCCACGACTTTGTCGGCCATGGCGTGCCGGCCGGTTGCGGCGGAAGTGCGACGAGCGCGGCCATTCTCCTTACGCCCGGAAGGGCGTGATCGAGAACGAAATCGCAGGCGAGGGGGCGAGCGATGGCGGCAGCGAAATCGCGATGCCGTTGCCCGCGCGCCGCCATGCCACGTTCCCGTGACCGAGCAGCGCGACGCTGGCACCGTCTTCCGGCGCGAGATCGAGAATGGTGATCTCTCCGCTTGTCGGCGCGTCCAGCACGATCGCGTAAAGCGTCTCGCCCTTGCGCGTATAGCGGACGTCGTGTCCGTCGGCGGTCTTGCCTTCGGCATGTGTATGCGGCCGCGTTCCGTAGATCGCCTCGCCGTTCTTCTCCAGCCACGCGCCGAAGCCGAGAAGGCGCGAAACCTGCTCGCCCGGAATCTGCGCATCTTCGCCGCGCGGACCGACATTGAGGAGGAGGTTGCCGTTCTTCGACACGGCATCGACGAAACCGCGCACGATCTCATCGACCGGAAGATAGTCTTCGTCCTTGTCGCGGCGATTATAGCCGAAGGAGTGCGACATGCCGCGTGTCGCTTCCCACTTGCGCTTCTGCACATCGGGGAAGGTCGTATATTCGGGCGTGCGGAAATCGTAATGCGGCGGCTCCGGCGGAATGATGCCCTTCTGCGGCCCGCGGCTCTGCATGATCTCCTTCACCTTCTTGTCGAAGCGGCGGCGGATGAACTTGAAGCGCAGGAGTTTGGTCTTCCAGGAGACGGGCATCCAGCGGTCGTTGGTGACGCCTTCAGGCACCGTATTGTAATAATAGGCGACCGTCTTCATCAGCCCGCTGAGCGGCGTCGGCCATGAAATGTCGTTCCAGAGCACGGCCGGTTTGTAGCGGTCGATCAGCTCCTTCACCTGCGCCACCGCATAGGCCGGATAGGCCCCGCCGGGCGTCGAGCCCGTGAAGTCGCCCAGCGTGCGCAAGGGTTCAGTGTTGAACGACCAGTCGATGCCGCCCGAATAATAGAGGCCATATTCGAGACCCTCGGCCCGCACAGCGTCGCCGAGCTCGCCGACAATGTCGCGCGTCGTATGCCAGCCGCGCTTTTTCGGATGCGGAACTTCGGTCGGCCAGAGGCTGTAGCCGTCATGATGCTTGGTGACGAGCACGACATATTTGGCGCCGGCCTGCTTGAAGAGCCGCGCCCAGGCCTTCGGGTCCCATTGTTCGAGCCCTTTCAGGAAGGGCGCGCGGAAATCCTCGTATGGCGCATTGCCATAGACTTCCGCATGGTGCTTGGCGCTGTCGCTTTCGGGCACCTTGATCGCGTTCTCATACCATTCAGTATAAGGCGTCAGCGCGACGGCCGTGTCGTATTTCTGGGCGAAGACCTCGCCTATGCTTCCATAGGACGAAGCAAATCCCGGTATGGCGAAAAGGCCCCAATGGATGAAAATGCCGAATTTGGCGTCGTCATACCAACCGGGAATCTGGTGCGTGTTGAGAGAAGCGAGGCTCGGCTCGTATTTTTTATTTTCCGTTTTCATGGGATAAATTTTGCCCTGCCTCGCTTCGATGTGCAAATCCATTTCACTGCCGCTATGCTTTCCCCAACGAAAACGGGGAGGATGTCATGGCTTTGCCGAGGCTGACGATCGACGGTGAGTGGTTCAGGGACAAGGATGGCTGCGCGCGGATCCTGCGCGGGGTCAATCTCGGCGGCGACTGCAAGATGCCCTACACCCCGAACGGGCACACCAACCTTCCCACCGATTTCTCCGACCACCGAACGGTTTCATTCATCGGCCGCCCCTTTCCGCTGGCCGAGGCCGAGGAGCATTTCGAACGCCTGAAGGCCTGGGGCTTCAACTGCCTCCGCCTGCTGACGACCTGGGAAGCGGTCGAACATGCGGGCCCTCGCCAGTATGACGAAGCATATCTCGACTACTTCGCCGAGATTTGCCGCCGCGCCGCCCATTTCGGCCTCTATGTCTTCGTCGATTTCCATCAGGACGTCTGGAGCCGCATGACCGGCGGCGATGGCGCGCCAGGCTGGACCTTCGAGGCGGTGGGCCTCGACTTCACGAAGTTCCACGCCGCAGGCGCCGCCAACGTCATGCAGTACAAGTATGATTTCGCGCGCGGCGGCCGGCAGGAAGACCGCTATCCGACCATGACCTGGTCGCAGAACTACCGCTATCCCGCCAACGGCCTGATGTGGACCTTCTTCTTCGCGGGCCGCGCTTTCTGCCCCGACTTCAGGATCGACGGCGTCAATGTGCAGGACTATCTGCAGGACCATTATATCGGCGCGATGGAAGCCGTCGCCCGCCGCGTCAGGGACCTGCCGAACGTCATCGGCTTCGACTCGCTGAACGAACCGGGCTCGGGCTATGTCGGCAAGACGCTGAGCTATCGCCATCTTGCGAAAAGCGAACTCGACCGGAGCAACCCGCGGCCGGGGCTTGCCTGGTCTGTCCTCGACGGTTTTGCGGTCGCGCGCGGTCTTACACGCGACATTCCCAACCTCGCCATCGACCGCAAGGTCATGCGCGTCGTGCCTGTGGGCGATGAGCGGGTCAATCCCGACGGCGTTTCCATCTGGCTCAAAGGCGCCGAATGCCCCTTCGAGCGGGCAGGCGCCTACCGCCTCAAGGCCGGCGATATCGAGGCGCTGGATGAAGACTTCTTCCGCCGCCGCGACGGCCGGGCCGTTTCGATGGAAAAGGACTTCATGGGACCGTTCTTCCGCCGCGTCGCCGAGCGCGTTCGCGCGGTTAATGCGGACTGGCTGCTCTTTGCCGAGCTCGATCCCGGCGAAGGCTTCGCCCATGGCTTTCCGGCCGACACGCCGGAGCGCACGGTCAATGCGAGCCACTGGTACGACATCGTCACGCTCGGCACCAAGCAGTTCAATTTCCCGACATGGGTGAACCCCTATTCCGGCCGCGTGCTCGAAGGCGCCGAAGCCATTGAGGAGGCCTATACAAAGCAGCTCGCCTTCATCAAGGAAAACGCGAAGACGCTGAACGCCAATACCGGCGCGCCGACATTGATCGGCGAATTCGGCATCCCCTTCGATCTCGATCAGGCCGCCGCCTACAAGGCTTGGGCCGCCGGCGACCACGGGACGAAGCCCTGGGAGAAGCACGTCATTGCGCTCGACCTCATGTACAACGCGCTCGACAAGCTGCTCATCTCTTCGACGCATTGGAACTACACCGCCTCCAACCGCAACGATCAGGCGGTCGGCGACGGCTGGAACCAGGAAGACCTGTCGATCTATTCCATCGACCAGCGTTCATCGCCCAACGACATCAACAGCGGCGGCCGCGCGCTCGAAGGCTTCGTCAGGCCCTATGCGCGCATGGTCGGCGGTCGGCCTCTCAAGATGAAATTCAAGCGCGAGACGGGCGCCTTCCGTTTCGTCTATGAGGCGGCGGGCGAGGGCGATGCGGAAATCTTCGTGCCGCGCCTGCAATATCCGAACGGCTTCACCGTCGAGGTTGAAGGCGGCAGCGTGATCCGCGACGAGCGCAACCAGAGCATCCACGTCAAGGCGGACCTGCCGGGCAAGGTCGGCGTGTCGATCGCGCGGCTCTAGTCGCCGGGCGCGACGGCCAGCGTCGCCGCGATCGCCGCCGCCGCATCCTGCATCGAGGCAAGGTAGCGGCGCGCCGCTTCGTCCTCGCTCATCATCGAGGCGAAGTAGCGCATGGTGATCGAGGCGACGGCGTGGCCGTTCTCCATGACCGGCACGGCGATCCCCCTCATCGGGTCGTTGCGCACGGGAATTGCGTTCGCAAAACCCCGCTTGCGTATATTCGCGAGCAGCCGGGAGATGGCGCCTTCGTCCCGCGCCATGGCATTGCTCCGCGCCGACGAATTGCGCAGGAGAGAGAGTATCGCCTCGCGCTCTTCCTCGGCGCAGAAGGCGAGATAGGCCCGCCCGAGCGCCGAGATCAGCATGGGCAGACGCTGCCCGGTATAATTCGGATCTGTGCTGAAGGGGCTCTCATGCCGCGTCCCGGTACGGATGATCATCGCGTCGCCATCGGTCGTGGCGAGCCCGACCGACCATTTGTGCTGGGCGGTAAGCGCGGTGAGGAACGGCCGAGACGCTTCCACCACGCGGTCGGAATGGCGGAAGCCGCCCGAAAGCCGCAACACGCGCTCGGCAAGGCTGTACCCCGTCGCCCGCGATATGCGTTGCACATAGCCCGCGGCGATCAGCGTATCGAGCAGGCGCACCAGCGTCGGCTTGGGCAGGCCGGTCTTGTTATGCAGCGCGGCGAGCGTCGTCACCGTCTGCTGATTGAGCGCTTCGAGAATCTGAAACGCGCGCGTGACGGGCTCGACGGTAGAGGGTTTGTCCGGGTCTGCGGCCATGCGGCACTATAATTCCGTATTGCGGAACGTGCAAACTTAGCCATGTCCGTGGCTCTCGCGCCGGGTCTAGCCTTTCGCCAATGGGCGAGACGGCCCGGGAGGAGATGCCCCAATGAACCAGAACGTCAGCAAAGAGAATGTCGCGGCCGCTTTGGCCCATTTCACCGTAAAGCCCCTGACGCCGACCATCGGCGCCGAGATTTTCGGGGTCGATCTTGCAAAGCCGCTCGACGACGCGACGCTCGCGGCGCTGCACCGGACGCTGCTCGATTGGAAAGTCGTCTTCTTCCGCGATCAGGACATCACCACCGAGCAACACATCGCCTTCGCCCGGTGCTTCGGCGAGCTGGAGGTGCATCCCTTCGTGCCCTGCAAACCGGGATACCCCGAGCTCATCGCGCTGACGCATGACCGCGATCATCCGGGCAGGGAGAATACGTGGCACAGTGACGTGACCTGGCGGCTTGAACCTTCGCTCGGCTCCGTCCTCCGCGCGATCGAGATACCGGACGTGGGCGGAGACACGCTCTTTTCCGACATGTATGCGGCCTATGAAGGCCTCTCCGACGAGGTGAAGGCCGAAGTGGAAGGCAAGACGGCCATCCACGACTTCGCCCATTTCCGCACGATGCTGCGCAAGCGCGGCAGCACGGATGAAGAAATCGCGGCCTATGAAAAGCTCTATCCGAAGGCGGAGCATCCGGTCATCCGTACCCATCCCGAGACGGGCCGCAAGGGCATCTATGTCAACGCGGCCTTCACGCAGCACATCGTCGGCATGGACCCGAAGCGTTCCGCGGAACTTCTCAAGCACCTTTACGCGCAGGCCGCGATCCCCGAGTATCAGTGCCGCTTCCGCTGGGCGGTGAATTCGATCGCCTTCTGGGACAATCGCGCCTGCCAGCACTATGCCGCGTCGGACTATTGGCCAGCTGTGCGGCGCATGGAGCGCGCGACGATCATCGGCGACAGGCCGTACTGAGAATTTTGGGAAGGATCGCATGAGGGCATTCGCCTATTGGGCCGGCATTCTCGTCTTCGGACTTGTGCTCGGGCTCGGCTCCGCCTTTCTGGCGCTGAGAAGCGGCAATTCGGGTGACAGCATTTCTGTCGGCCCATGGAAGGCGAGCCTCGGGGCCGGCAGCATGGATGCAGACATGTATACCCGCGCCCGTGTCGCGCTGTTCGGCCTGCTCGCGCTCGACAAGAAGGAAACGCTTTACTACACGGCAAGCACCGACGACGCCGGCGCGCCGCTTTCGGGCGATTGCACCTATATCGTCGAGGGGCGCGACCTTGCCGCCCGCTGGTGGAGCGTGACGCCCTATGGGCCCGACAGCTACCTGCTTCCGAACGATGCGGGCATCTATTCCTTCTCCAAGACCACGGTGAAACGCGAAGCTGATGGCCACTATATCGTCCGCGTCTCGGCCGACCGGCAGGACGGAAACTGGCTGCCGGTGAAACGCGGCGAGAGCTTCGACATGACGGCGCGCTTCTACAATCCCGACGCCTCGGTCTATGCCGCGCCCGCCAATGCGACCCTGCCCTCGATCGTGAAGGAGGGCTGCAAATGAAGCGACCCATCCTCTTCATTCTCGGCGTTGCGCTGGTGGCCGGTATCGTTCATGTCGCCGCCATGCGCGCGCTGCCCGACATCGTCATGTCGCGCGTCATGTCGAAGATCGGAACGGATACGAAGAACGCCTTCGTGTCCCCGCCGCTCGCAACCGCGGCGGCGCGGACCATTGTCCGGCCGAGCCCCGATCTCGCCTATTCGACCTGCGTGCTCGATCTCTCCAAGGGGCCGGTGCGGGTCACGGTGCCGTTGACTGCGCCCTACACATCGGTCGCGCTCTATTCGGCCAGGACCGATAATTACTTCGTCCGCAAAGATCGCGATGCCGCCGGCAAGGATCTCGACATAATCGTGGTCGGACCCGGCGCGCCTTCTCCCGCAAATGTACCCTCAGGCGTCGATGTCGTCACGGCGCCGACGGCGAGGGGCCTCGTTCTGGTGCGTCGCGTCGTCGAAAGCCCCGAAGCGTTCCCGGCGCTCGACGCCATCCGCCACAAGGCAACCTGCGCGCCCTACAAGGGCTGACGCGGGGAAAGGGCCGCGTCTCCGGGGAGGGAGCGCGGCCCCACTGCTTTTGCGGGGCTTTGATTTACGCCCGTCCGCTAATGGCAAGCGCGAAGGAAAAGACGAGCGCAACTTCCTTCAGCCGCTCGAAACGGCCCGGCGCGCCGCCATGTCCTGCGCCCATATTGATGCGCAGCATGGTGAGCCTGTCGTCGGTCCTGAGCGCGCGGAGCTTTGCCGCCCATTTCGCCGGTTCCCAATAGGTGACGCGCGGATCGGTGAGGCCGCCCAGCGCGAAGATATGCGGATAGGCCTGTGCGGCGACATTATCGTAGGGCGAGTAGGATGCCATGTAGCGATAGGCCTCCTCGCTCTCGATGGGGTTTCCCCATTCGTGCCATTCGGGCGGCGTCAACGGCAGCGAGGCGTCGAGCATCGTTGCCAGCACGTCGACGAAGGGCACTTCGGCGACGATGCCGTTGAAGAGCGCGGGTGCCATATTGGCGACCGCGCCCATCAGCATGCCGCCGGCGCTTCCGCCCTGCGCGACGATATTGCCGCGCGCGGTGAAGCCTTCCTTCGCCAGATGCTCGCCCGCCGCAATGAAGTCGGTGAAGGTGTTGCGCTTCTTCAGTCCCTTGCCGTCCGTATACCAGCGATAGCCCTTTTCCTTGCCGCCGCGAATATGCGCGATGGCATAGACGAAGCCGCGATCGACAAGCGACAGCGCCGTCACCGAGAAGGACGAGGGAATGCTGATGCCATAGGAGCCGTAGCCATAGAGCAGGCAGGGCGCGCTGCCGTCGAGCGGCGTGGTCTTGCGGTAGAGCAGCGACACCGGCACGCGCTCGCCGTCCTGCGCCGTGGCGAAAATGCGCCGCGTCACGTAGTCGGGCGGATTGTGGCCCGACGGCACTTCCTGCCGCTTGCGGAATGTCTTTTCCTGCGTGCCCATGTCGTAGTCGTAGACTTCCGACGGCGTCGTCATCGAGTTGTAGGAAAAGCGCGTCCGCGCCGTGTCGTATTCATAGCCCGATGAAAGATTGAGGTCGTAGGCTTCCTCGTCGAAGGATATTTCGTGTTCCGCGCCGCTTGCGAGCGCGCGGATAACGATGCGCGCGAGGCCGTCGCGCCGTTCGAGCCGCGCGTGATGGTCGCGATAGGCGACATGCGAGAGGATCAGCGAACCCGGCCTGTGGGGCACGAGATCGCGCCAGTTTGTCCGGCCCGGCGCATCGACGGGCGCTTCGGCAATCTTGAAATCTTCCGCCCCGTCGGCATTGGTGAGAATGAGGAAACGCTCGCGATCCGCGTCGTCGTCGATATCGTATTCGACGCCATGTTCGCGCGGCGCGACGAGCTTCGGCGGCGTTTCCGGCGCCGATGCCGGAATGAGGTGCAGCTCGCTTGTCTGGTGATCGTGAATGTCGATGACGAGAAAGCGCCCGCTCTGCGTCTTGCCGACGCCGACATAAAAGCCGGTGTCCTTCTCCTCATAGACGAGCGCGTCTTCCGCCGCATCCGTGCCGACGACATGACGAAAGACCTTGAGCGGCCGGTGCTCCTCGTCGAGCCGGACATAGAGGAAACTTTCCCCCGCCGCATCCCAGGCGATGCCCGGCGAAGTGTCCGGCACTTCGTCGGCCAGGTCTTCGCCGGTCACGAGATTGCGGATGCGCAAGCTGAAGAATTCCGAGCCCGAGCGGTCGGCCGACCAGGCGAGAAAATGATGCGTCGGCGCATGATCGACATCGCCGATGCGGAAATATTCGGCCTCTCCCGCTTCCTTGTTGCAGTCGAGCAGCGTCTCGTCGATGCCGCCCATGTTGCGGCGGCAGAAGATCGGATATTGCGAGCCCTGCGCATAGCGCGTGAAATAGGAAAAGGGCCCGTCGGGAGAGGGCACGGAAGCGTCTTCTTCCTTGATGCGGCCCTTCATCTCGGCGAACAGCGTTTCGCGCAAGGCTTCGAGTGGCGCCATCGCCGCTTCGGTATAGGCATTCTCGGCTTCGAGATAGGCACGTATATCGGCCGAAAGCGCATCGGGGTCGCGCATCACCTCGCGCCAGTTCGGATCGCGCAGCCAGGCATAATCGTCGCGGCGGGTGATGCCGTGATGCGTATCGGTTTGCGGCCGCGCCTCGGCCTTCGGCGCGTGCGGCGGCGGGGTGATGGTCATGAAAACTCGGGTTGCGGCCGGAAGCTCCGGCGCGGGTTACGGATTGTCCTGTTCGTCGGGCTTGAAGTCGAGCGCGGTGCCGTTCATGCAGTAGCGAAGGCCGGTCGGGCGTGGACCGTCGGGAAAGACATGGCCGAGATGCGCCTCGCAGGTGGCACAGCGCGCCTCGATGCGGCGCATGCCATGCGAATTGTCTTCCTGGCTGCCGACGGCCTCGCGCTCCATCGGCGCGAAGAAGCTCGGCCAGCCGGTGCCGCTGTCGAACTTCGTTTCCGAGCGGAAAAGCGGCGTACCGCAGCAGACGCAGAAATAAGTGCCGGGCCTGTGCTCGTCCCACCACGGACCGGTGAAGGCCCGCTCGGTGCCGCCGTTCCGCGCCACCTCATATTGCTCGCGGCTGAGTTCGGCCCGCCATTCGGCATCGCTCTTGACGATCTTCGCATGCGGCTTGTCGGACATGTCAGCCTCCGGAGAATGGCGCAGGGAAGGTCTCGCCCCCCGCGCCGCGAGCGCGAGGGGGCGAGGGCAACTTCTTATTCGAAAACGAGGCTCAGCGTTTCGGCGACCATGGCCGGGCGCTCCTGGCCTTCGATCTCCATCGTCACTTCATTGGTGAGCTGGTAGCCGCCGGACTTCGGCTGCGCATCCTTCAGCACCACGCGGGCGCGCACCTTGGAGCCGACCGGCACCATGTTGACGAAGCGCACCTGATTGGAGCCGTAATTGATGCCGCGCGTCGCACTCTTGATCGTGCTGATCTTGCCCATGAGGAAGGGGAGCAGCGACAGCGTGAGATAGCCATGCGCAATGGTCGGCATGCCGAGCTCGCGCTTGGTCCGCTCCGGGTCGATATGGATCCACTGATGGTCGCCCGTTGCGTCGGCGAATTTGTTGATCCGGTCCTGATCGATCTGGACCCAGTCGCTGACGCCGATTTCCTTGCCCTTCTCGGCAATGTATTCGGCGACGGTGTTGAATGTGCGCATCCGCTTTCTCCCGTTCGGCTTATGGAATTGTCTCGGGAAGCCCGCTTGGCCGGGCTTCGTTGGGTTCACGTTAGCCGCCCGCGCCCGGCCCGCCAATCGGAATTAAACGGCTGGAAACGCGCCTATTGTGACAGGCGGATGCGAACCCGGCGGTCATCCTCCGAATCCGACGTCAGCGCCTCTTCGAGCCAGCCCCAGGCTTCGCCCTCCGGAATGATGCGGATGCGCGAATGCGGCCAGCCGAGATTTTCGAGCGCATGGGCGACATTCGCCGCGCGCTTGCGCGACAGCCGCTGGTTCGCCGCCTCGTCGCCGATCTTGCTGGCCTTCCCGTAAAGGCAGATCTGCTGCGCCTGATGGCCGGTCGCAATCCCGTAGACATATTCGATCTTCTTCAGATCGTCGGCCCGGATGCGGCTCGAATTGGTGTCGAAATAGACATAGTAGTCCTGGCGAAACTCCCGGCCCGCGCCTTCCTTGTTGTTGCACCGTCCGCCATAGGTCGAAACCTCGTCCGCTCTTGCCGGATTGCCGGCGCCGGAAGCGAGAAGGAATCCGAGTGCGGCGGCAACGCCGGTCGCAATGATCGCCAGACGCGCGGATGTCATGCCTGCTTCTCCATGTAGTGAGAAGGCAAACCTAGCATCCGCGCGGCTGAGTCGTAAGGCGCGTCAGACGATCTTGGAGTCGCGATTGCCCCAATAGCGGTCGCGGATGAGGCGCTTGTAGAGCTTGCCGGTCGGATGGCGCGGCAACTCCTCCTCGAAGTCGATGGAGCGCGGGCACTTGATCGCCGAAAGCTGGCTCTTGCAGAACTCCAGCAGCTCAGCCTCGAAAGCGGGCCCGGCATCTTTCCAGTCGACGGGCTGCACGACCGCCTTCACCTCTTCGCCGAAATCCTCGTTCGGCACGCCGATGACGGCGACGTCCGCCACCTTCGGATGCATGACGAGCAGGTTCTCGGCCTCTTGCGGGTAGATGTTGACGCCGCCCGAGATGATCATGAAGGCCTTGCGGTCGGTGAGATAGAGATAGCCCTCCGCATCCACCTTGCCGATATCGCCCAGCGTCGACCAGTTCGGATGGGCGGGATGGCGCGACTCCTGCGTCTTCTTCGGATCGTTGTGATACTCGAACTTCGCGTCGCTCTCGAAATAGATCGTGCCCGCTTCGCCGACGGGCAGCTCGTTGCCTTCGTCGTCGCAGATATGCGCGATTGCATTCAGCGGCTTGCCGACCGAACCCTTATGCGCCAGCCATTCTTCCGAATTGAGCGCGGTGAAGCCGTTGCCTTCGCTGCCGGCGTAATATTCATAGATCACCGGGCCCCACCAGGCGATCATCTGTTCCTTGACGGGAACGGGGCAGGGCGCGGCGGCGTGGATCGCGACTTTCAGCGACGAGACGTCGTATTTCTTGCGCACTTCCTCCGGCATTTTCAGCATGCGGACGAACATGGTCGGCACCCACTGGCTGTGCGTGACCTTGTATTTCTGGATGAGCTTCAGCGCTTCCTCGGCGTCGAAATGCTCCATGACGACGACCGTGCCGCCGAGCCGCTGCGCCGACATCGACCAGCGCAGAGGTGCGGCGTGATAGAGCGGCGCGGGCGAGAGATAGATCGTCTTGTCGTCCATGCCGTAGAGAATGGCGGCGAGCCCCATCAGCGCGGTCGCCTCGTCGAAGGCGCCGCCGGTCAGCGGATGCTTGACGCCCTTGGGCCTGCCCGTCGTGCCCGACGAATAGAGCATGTCGGTGCCGGCCGCCTGATCGGCGATGGGCGTCGTCGGAAATTTCGCGCGGGCGTCTTCATAGGACTCGTAACCGGGGATCGTCCCGCCGACCATGAACTTCCGCTCGACCTTGGGAAGGTGGTTGCCCGAGATGAGCTCGGCCGCAACGGTTTCGAGTGCCTTCGAGGTGAAGAACATCCGCGCGCCACAATCCGCCGCGATATAGGCGATTTCGCCGGCCGTGAGCCGCGAGGAAATGGCCGTGAAGTAGAGTCCAGCGCGCTGCGCCGCCCAGCAGATTTCGAAATAGCGGACATTGTTGTCCATGAAGATCGCGATCGAGTCGCCCGCCTTCAGGCCCGCCGCGCGAAAGAGATGCGCGAGCTGGTTCGACCTCTCGTCGAGTTCCTTGAAGGTCACGGTCTCGCCCGTCGCCGCCATGATATAGGCGGGCTTGTCGGGCGAGGTCTTGGCGTGGATATGAGGATGCATCGGTACGTCTCCCAAAATGTACTGCCGGCGCTCGAAGCGTTCCGTCCGGGGGGACTTCGCTTTTCTGTGGGGCCGCTGTTATATCTCTGCCAGGCACATTCGCCGGGCCCGATTTGACGCCAACACAGCGCAAGAAAGCCGCGGCGTCAACTCGCCAAAGTTGACGCAACGGCGTCGGATGGTTCCGGCCGCGTATACAGGCAAAATGCCACAATCAGGGAGAGACGAAATGGCATATGAAACGATCAAATACGATGTCGCCGACGGGATTCTGACCATTACGCTGAACCGTCCCGACAAGCTGAACGCCTTCACCGGCGAAATGATGGCCGAGCTGATCGACGCCTTCGACCGCTCGGATGCCGACGACAATGTCCGCGCCGTCATCGTCACCGGCGAAGGCCGCGCCTTCTGCGCCGGCGCCGACCTTTCGGCGGGCGCCAAGACTTTCGACTATGCCGAACGCACCGACCGCCCCGACAAGGCGGGCAATCCGGTCAAGGCCGACGGCTCCATCGACTGGAGCAACGAGGCCGTGCGCGACGGCGGTGGCCGCCTGACGCTGCGCATCTACGAAAGCCTGAAACCCGTCATCGCCGCGGTCAACGGACCGGCGGTCGGCATCGGCGTCACCATGCAGCTTGCGATGGATATCCGCCTCGCCTCGGAGACGGCGAAGTTCGGCTTCGTCTTCGCCCGCCGCGGCATCGTGCCGGAAGCCTGTTCGAGCTGGTTCCTGCCGCGCGTCGTCGGCATCAGCCAGGCGCTCGAATGGACCTATACGGGCCGCGTCTTCGGCGCCGAGGAAGCCCTGAACGGCCGCCTCATCCGTTCGATCCACAAGCCCGAGGACCTGCTGCCCGCCGCCCGCGCCATCGCCCGCGAGATCGCCGACAACACGGCGCAGGTCTCCGTCGCGCTGACCCGCCAGATGATCTGGCGCATGGCCGGCGCCGACCACCCGATGGAAGCCCACAAGATCGACAGCCGCGCCATCTATGCGCGCGGCCGCACCCAGGATGCGAAGGAAGGCGTCGTCTCCTTCCTCGAAAAGCGCCCGGCGAAATATCCCGACAAGGTTTCGAAGGACATGCCGTCCTTCTTCCCCTGGTGGCCCAAGCGCGAATACAAGTGACGGAAAAGGGCGGACCTTATGCCCGCCCTTTTTCGTCATCCCCCGACTTGATCGGGGGATCCATCTTCCTCTTCGCAAGAAGGGCGGACTTCATGTCCGCCCTTTTTCATTGCCCCGGTCGCGGCGCTTCGAGTTGCCAGAGCGGCGTGAAGAAGAACATCGACAGCCACAGCACCACCATCAGCGCGACAGGCACCAGCACCGCATCGAGCGGGCCGAGCCAGGCGATCAGATAGCCGGTCATCAGCGCGCCGATGGGGCCGCCGCCCATCGAGCCGAGCTGGAACGCGGAGATGAGCCGCGCCCGCATTTCATGCGTCGCCGTCTCCTGCATGATCGCGCGCGATTGCGTCATCGAAACGCCGCCCGCAAGCCCCCAGCACAGCGCCAGGAAATCGACGACATAGACGGGCGGGTTGAAATGGATGAGCACCATCACGCTCGACCCCGTGCACATGGCGAGCATGATTGCGCGGCCTTGCCGCCGGATCGGCCGGAAGCGGCTCAAGGTGAATGACGAGAGCCCGATGCCGCCAAAGAAGCACATGTTGATGAGCGCGATCTCGGGCGAACTGCCGTGATAGACGTCGCGGATGAGGATCGGGAAAAGCACCATGAAGACGCCCATGAAGAGGACGCCGGAAAAAAGCATCAGCGTCACCACGGGGCGCAATCGGTCGCTCCGCCAGAGGAAGACGAGCCCCTCCTTGATATCGGCGAACTGCGAGGGTCGGACGCCCGCGCGCTCGCTCGCCGGTGCGGGCGAAAGCCGCGACGTCGTATAGGCCGCGCAGGCCAGCAGCACGCTTTGCAACACGAAGAGTGACGGCGCGCCGGCGATCATGGCTGTGCCGCCGACGAGAAAGCCCGCCACCTGGCCCAGAAACTGCCCGCTCATGGCGAGCGCGACCGCGCGCTGGATATTGCCCCTGATGCTCGAAATGGCGACGCGCGTCAGCATGGCGTCGCGCGTCGGCATGACATAGGCCCCGAGAATGCCGAGCACCACGCCGAAGCCGAGCATCAGGTGATAGGTGAGGAAGCCGAAATGTATGAGCGCGGCAAGCGCCAGCGGCGGAATGGTCTGGATCAGTTGCAGCCGCATGAGATGGCGGCGAAGCTCCATCCGGTCGGCAAGCGCCCCGCCGAAAAGCGTGAAGATCAGCATGGGCAGCATCATCATCATCTGCGCGATGCCGACGCGGGCCGAGCTTTCATGCAGCACGATGGTGATGATCCAGGGAAAGATCACGCCCTGAATGCCGGCCGAAATGAAATAGAGCCATATCCCGCCCATGTACCAGCCGAGGTCGGCGCGGGGGCTCGTCGTCTCGTCGTTGATGTCACGCATGTCCAAGCTCAGGCTTCCTCCGCGCGGTAGTGCCAGATCGGCGAGAGGAAGAGAAGGACGAGAATGACCGCCATGACGCCGGCGGGCACGAGCACGGCTGCATGGATGCCGAGCCCGCCGACCAGGAATCCCATGATGAGCGAGCCGATGGGCGCGCCGCCGGAAAAGCCGAGCTGATACAGCGCCAGCACCCGCGCCCGGTGGCTCGGCGGCGCGGCGAGCTGCACGATCGTGCGCCCCATCGTCATGGTCGTGCCCGCGCCGACGCCCCAGAGGCAGCAGAGAAGGCAGAGAACGGGGAAGGGCATGGTCAGCGACAGCAGCGTCAGAATGACGAGGCCGGAGGTGATCGCGCCCATCATCACGCGCCCGCGCCGCACGATATGGCCGATCTTCAGCAGCGCCACGGTGGCGAGAATGGTGCCGCCCCAGAAGCTGATATTGATGAGCGCGAACTTGACCGCGAATTCGCTGACGGTGCTGTGATAGACGTCGCGCACCATCAGCGGCAGCACGACCATGAAGCTGCCGACATAGAAAAGCCCGACCGCGAAATTGAGCCCGATCACCGCAAAGGCGATGGTATGCGCCCGCGCCGTGGCGATGCCGTCGAGGATCTGCGCGAAGCGGCTTTCGCCGGAGCCGGTATGGGCGGGGGGCAGCGGTTGTAGCTTCGTCGTCGCCCAGCATCCGCCGAGCAGCATCGCAAACTGGAAGAACAGCAGCCCCGGCGCGCCGACGATGGCGGCGCAGGCGGCAAACAGCATGCCGACGAGCTGGCCGCCCATCTGCGTGCCCATGGCAAGCGTCACCGCCTGCTGGATGCCGGTTTCCGCGATGCGCGTCAGCGCCGAATCCCGCGCGGGCATGGCGAAGGCGCCCAGCGTGCCCATGGCGAGCGCATAGGCGATGAGAAAACCGTAGCTCAGATGCCCGCTCAGATAGACGGCGGCGAGCGCCAGCGGCGGCAAGGCGGCGAGCAGATGCACGCGGATGAGAATGCGCCGCACATCGCCGTGATCGGCCGTTGTGCCGCCGAGCAGCATGAAGGCGAGCGACGGCGCCATCAGCGACATCTGCGCGATGCCGAGGCGGGATGCGGGTTCGTGCAGCACCTGCGTTACGAGAAAGGGGAAGATGACGAACTGGATGCCGAGGCTCACATACCAGCTTGCCTGGCCGCCGAGATAAAGACGCAGCCTTTCGCCGCGCGCCGCCCGGGCGGTCGCGTCATTGCCGTCGGCCGTGGCGGCAACCCCCTCCTGCGCCGTCATCTGAAACTCCTCCGCACGCCCCGATTCTTGAATCGCTGTTTGGTTCGGGATGCGAACCATACCATGTCGACCGCTCGCGCCCCCGCTCCCCGGCCCGGATATGAAATTTTTTTGACAGGCAGGCGGGAAACCGCGGATTTCAGCATCCGTTAAGCGCCGCGCGGCGATAAGGGTGGCGCGTCCCGCCTGCCTCCGCTCCGGCAAACAGTTCAGAGTGCTTCATGTCGATCACCGCCCGCGATCTCGCCAAGCCGGTCGAACCCTTCCTGCCTCATGTGCCCTGCGCCGAAGTTTTCGAGCGGCTCTTATCCGCGGGCGATCTGCTGAACGTTCCGGTGGTCGATGGGGGCAGGGCGATCGGCCTCGTGAACCGGCTCGACTTCATGCTCGTTTACGTCCGCATGTATGGCCGGGAGATTTACGGCCGCCAGCCCGTCACGGCGCTGATGGGCGAGCATCCCGTCATCGTGGACGCGGATGCGACATGCGACGAAATCAATGCGAGCCTGCTTGCCGCGCATGAAAGCTCGCCGCTGCAAGGTTTCATCGTCGAGGAGCGCGGGCGCTATCTCGGCCTCGGTTCGGCGGCGACGCTGATGCGCGTCATGGCCGAAATCACCGCGCGCCGCGCCGAGGAGCTGGAGCAGCAGCGCAAGCGCGCCGAAGCCGCCAGCGAAAGCAAGACGCAGTTTCTGGCGGGCATGAGCCATGAGTTGCGCACCCCGCTCAACGCCATCATCGGCTTTGCCGACCTCATTCGCATGGAGCTTTTCGGCCCCATCGAGCCGCCGCGCTATCTCGAATATGCTCACGACATTCACGGCAGCGGGGTGCATCTCCTCGGCATGATCAATGAATTGCTCGACATGGCGAAGATCGAGGCGGGCCGCTTCGATCTCCATGAGGCGGTCATTCATCCGGCGGAAATCGGCGACGAGGTGTTGCGCATGTTGCGCCAGTCGGCCTCGACTGCGCGGGTGAAGGTGAAGGTTTTGCTGCCGGACAATCTTCCCTGCATCCGCGCCGACGAGCAGCAGATGCGCCGCGTGCTCGTGAACCTGCTGTCCAATGCGATCAAGTTCACGCCGGCGGGCGGCGAGGTCACGTTATCGGCGCGTGAGCTGCCTGACGGCGGCTTCGAAGTGGCTGTGTCCGATACCGGCATCGGCATTCCGGCCGACAAGCTCGATCGCGTGCTGGAACCCTTCGAGCAGGTCGAAAACTCCTTCACCCGCACCCGCGCCGGAACGGGCCTCGGCCTGCCATTGACCAAGGCGATGGTGGAAGCGCATGGCGGCCGGCTCGTACTTGAAAGCGAACTGGGCAAGGGCACATGCGTCCGCGCCTTCCTGCCGCCCGCGCGCGTCGTCCGCCGCCCGACGGCGGAAGTCGCCTGACAGCGCGCCCTAGCGCCGCGAAAGCATCGTCATGGAGCGATAGGTGTGCACATGCCGACCCGGCACGCCGAGCGCCGCCGCCGCGATCATGCTGGCCGCGACCGTATCGGCGGAAATGCCGCGATAGGCGGCGGCCGGACCATGCATCAGCGTGTTGAGAAAAGGCGTCAGCGCCATCAGCACGGCTTCGGTGGGGCGCTTTTCCTTGCGCTCGCCGAGAAGGACGCCGGGCCGGAAGATGTGGAACGCCGGAAAATGCATCGCCGAGATTGCTTCCTCCGCCTCGCCCTTCACGCGCGAATAGAAGATGGTCGAGCTGGCGCTGGAGCCGACGGCGGAAACGAGAAGGAAGCGCGCCGCGCCCGCTTTCTTCGCCGCCCGGGCAAAGCCGACGACATAGTCGTAATCGACGCGGCGAAACGCCTCCTGGCTGCCCGCGATCCTGATGGTGGTCCCGAGCGCGCAGAAGGCGTCGTCCGCCTTTTCGCCGGACGAGGCGACGATGTTTTCCAGCGCGTCGAAATCGGAAACGATCTCGCGGAGCTTCGGATGCGCGAGCCCGAGCGGCTTGCGCGTCACCGCGACGACGCGGTCATAGTCCGGCGAGGCGAGGAGCCGCTTGAGCAAATGGCCGCCGACAAGTCCCGTCGCGCCCGCAATCAACGCCGTTCTGCCCGTCATCTTGGTGCCTCCCCGATATAGCGCGCCCTCGGCCGGATCATCTGGCCCGAGCGATATTGTTCGATCGCGTGCCCGATCCAGCCCGCCGTACGTCCGAGCACGAAAACGGAAAGCCCACCGCCCGGCAACATCCGCAAGGTCGCACCCATCGCGCCGATGGCGAAGTCTATGTTGGGTTTGACGCCGCCCGCATCCGTCATCACGTCGATGATGCGTTGCGACCTCAAGAAGGCCGGATCGTCGCCATGGGTCTCCGCCATCAGCTTCAGCAGCGCCGCCGCGCGCGGGTCGCCATCCGGATAAAGCGGGTGGCCGAAGCCCGGCACGAGATCGCCGTTGCGCAGGCGCTGAAGCACCGCATCTTCGAGGTCTTGCCGATGCGCCATGTCGGTGAGGAAACTCTCGACGCGGTTGGTGAAGGCGCCGTGGCGGGGGCCCTGCGCGGCGCAGATGCCGGCCTGCACGGCGGCATAGAGCGTTGCGCCCGTGCCCGCGACGCAGCGCACGGTGAAGGCGGAGGCGTTGAGTTCATGATCGGCGCACAGCACCAGCGCCGCGCGGATGAGCCCCGCCGCGCGCCGGTCGCCCATGGTCAGCGCGCGGGCGAGCACGTCATGGGCGGGCTCCGCCGAAGGCGGTACGCCCGAGATGACGCCGACGACGAAGCGCAGCAGCCGCGCGCCGGTGGCGGCAAGCCCGCGATCGGTCATGTTGTAGACGGCCGGATCGTCGAGCCCGGCAATGGGCAGCATGGTGAGACAGCGCTCGATGCGCGGCATTTGCGCCAGCTCGCGCGCAAGCTCCTTGAGCGCCGGCGTCATGACGGGCACGGCGTCGCGCGTGAAGGGCTGCACGTCGCGGCAACCCCAGATGAGCGCCGCCACCTGTTCGAGGCTCGAATTGCGCGCGAGCAGCGTCGCATCCGAACCCCGGTAGTGGAGCTTTCCGTCGGCGATGAGCGTGATGGCGGAATCGAGAACCGGCGCGCCACCGAAGCTGATCGCCGCGCGAGGGTCGGGCGCCTGCACGGTTGCGGGCGCCCCGGCGCGGCGCTGCTTCAGCGCCCTCACATCTTCCGCCCGGTAGCGCCGCGCCCGGCTGTCCGGCACCGGCTCGGAGCGGATCATGTCCCGGCTCACATAGGCGTAGAGTGTGGCCAGGCTGACGCCGAGTTCTGCGGCGGCTTCCTTGGCGGAGAGATAGAGGCTTTCCGTCCCCGCAACTGGACGTTCGCGAACCATGGCCGACTCCTTGTCTAACATTGATTAGCTTAATCAAGATTGACGATATTGCAAGCGAGGACCACCTTCTCCCTCAGGCGGACTTTTCCGGCCGCCGCATGTTTACGAGGTGTCCCATGTCCGAGAGCAATGTTCTGAAGCGCGCCAGCGCCGCCGGTCTCGATCAGGTCGTCGCGGCCGAAACGGCCCTGAGCCATGTCGACGGCGAGGCGGGCCGGCTGGTCATCGCCGGCTATGACGTTGAGACGTTGATTGCCACGCATGATTTCGAGGCGACGGCGGCGCTGCTCTGGCGCACCGCCGGTCTCGACCCGGCGCCCGCCGAGGAGGATGTGCGCCGCGACCTGGGCGCCGCCCGCGTCGACGCCTTCGCCCTCGTGCCCTCGCTCCTCAGTTCGACGAGGGGCCTCACGGTGACGGAAGGCCTGCGCGCCGGCCTCTCGCTGCTGCCGGACGAAGGCGCGCTTCCCGCCCATATCCGGGCCGTGGGCGCGATCCCCGTCTTCGTTGCGGCGCTCGTCCGCCGCGAGCGGGGCGAAGCCGCCGTCGCGCCCGTCGCCCATCACGGCCACGCAGCCGACTTCCTGCGCATGATGCGGAACGCGCCCGCAAGCGAGGCGGAGGTGACGGCGCTCAACGCCTATCTCTCCACGGTCACCGACCACGGCATGAACGCCTCGACCTTCACGGCCCGCGTCATCGCCTCGACAAGGGCGGGCACGATCTCCGCCGTCGTCGGCGCGCTCTGCGCCCTCAAGGGACCACTGCATGGCGGCGCGCCGGGCCCCGTGCTCGACATGCTGGACGACATCGGCACGCGCGAGAACATCATGCCCTGGCTTCGCACGGAGATCGCCAAGGGCGAGCGGCTGATGGGCTTCGGCCACCGCGTCTACAAGGTCCGCGACCCGCGCGCCGAGGTCTTCAACAAGGCGGTGACGCTGCTCACCAACGGCAATGAGCGCGTGCGCTTCGCCCGCGAGGTGGAAAAGGCGGCGCTGATCGCATTGCGCGAGGCAAAGCCCAACCAGCGCCTCGACACCAACATGGAATATTACACGGCCGTGTTGCTGGAGGCGCTCGGCATTCCGCGTTCGGCGGTGACGGCGGTCTTCGCCCTGTCGCGCGCCGTCGGCTGGACCGCGCATGTGATGGAGCAGGAGCGTGTCGGCCGTCTCATTCGTCCGCAGTCGGCCTATATCGGCGTCTGGCCCGACGACGCGGCGGCGTGACGAACATGACGGAGAGCCCCCTCGACAATTTCCGCTTGCAGGCCCTCTACTGCAACGCGCTCGGATCGCCCTTCACGGCGAGTGTCTGCACGCTGCTCGCCGAACGCCTTCCGCCCGAAACGCGCTTCGGCAGGCGGATATTGAACTGGCCCGGCAATGCGACGCATGACGCGCTTGCCTTGCGGGCGGCGGGCGGCCTG
The DNA here is from genome assembly GCA_031291615.1 of Parvibaculum sp. GTDB lineage: Bacteria > Pseudomonadota > Alphaproteobacteria > Parvibaculales > Parvibaculaceae > Parvibaculum. Next base: position 65,691 of record JARLIS010000004.1, on the reverse strand, counting down.
CACGCCCTCAGCCGCTCGGGCCGCTGTCCGGCGCTGACGGCGGTCTACCCGCCCGCCGCAGTGTCGGACGAGGCGCTATGGTCGGGCATCGAGGCGGCGCTCTCCGGTCACGACGAATTTCTTGCGGATTATCTTTCGAGCGCGCCGCAGACAAATGAAGTGTCGCGCTCCAACGCCGTGCTCGGCGGCTGCCTGACGATTGCCGAGGAAACGGGCCTGCCGCTCGATCTCTATGAAATCGGTTCGAGCGCCGGCCTCAATCTCGGCTTCGACGGCTATGCCTATGAGCTGGGCGAAGCCCGCTGGGGCAGGCCCGATGCGCGTGTCAGGATCGTTTCGAGCTGGGAGGGGCCCATGCCGCCCCTGACAGCGCCTCTCTTTGTCCGCAACCGGCAGGCCTGCGATCTCAACCCGCTCGATCCATCGAGCCCCGACGACCGCGAGCGTCTCCTCTCCTACGTCTGGGCCGACCAGCTTGAGCGGAAGCAACGCCTCGAAGCGGCGCTTGCCGAGGCCGCGAAGCGCGGCTTCGTCGCGGAGAAAGCTGACGCCGCGGAATGGGTCGAGAGACAACTATCCGTACCCGGAGAGGCGGGCGTGACGAGAGTCCTCTTTCACACGATCGTCTGGCAATATCTGCCGCAGGACACCAGGCGCCGCATCGAGGCCGTGGTGGCGAAGGCGGGCGCCGCCGCGACGAAGACCGCGCCCTTTGCCTGGTTGCGCGCCGAACCGGACGAGGTGCCGGGCTCGGCGGGCATCCGCCTCACGCTCTGGCCTTCGGGCGAGGAAAAGCTGTTGGGGCGTATGGATTTTCACGGCCGCTCCTCCCATTGGAACGAGCGGGCGAAATCCTGACGGGTCAGCAAGGCGGCTTGGAGCCGAAGGCGACCTGGGCGAGGCGGATGGCGGGCCCGGCGAGCAGCGCGGGCTGCCATTCGGCCTGATGCAATATATCGTTCGCCAACTGATCATAGGTGTGCGGACCCGCGATCTTCATGCAGTCATATGAATAGAGCGGCAGGCCGAGCGCCCTCTGGGCGTCGTTGTCGTCATGCACATATTTCATCGAGGCGAAATAGCCCGCGATATATTGCCGGCAGTAGATGCCGGGCCTCGGCGTCTCGCCGACCGGGTTCAGGGCGAAATCCGCCAGCGCCTTGCACGCTTCATAAAGGTCTTGGCCGGTAGAAATACGGTGACCGGCAGCGGCGGGGCCGCCCGTGCTGGACAACATGATTAAGGCGGCGTTGATTAGGAGCAGCGCCGCGCCCCGCTTCGAACGGTTCATTCCTGGGTCTCCCTCCAAGGCTCCCGACAATGGACCATCGAAATGGGGAAGGGGAAGCCTGGCGTAAAGGCCTCCCCCGAAGGAGATGGCGGAGAAGGCATGAAGTCGCGATTGCTGATCTACGGGGTCGATGAATTCGAGGGCGCGCTGATGTCCCGCCGCGCCGCGGCGAGCGGGCTTGCCCATATCGGCGCGGGCCGCGAGATCGCGGGCGTCGCCGCGCATGCCAATGCGCAGTCGAAGATTCACCCGGGCGCCGTCGAGCCGCGCACCTTCGGCCTCGGCAACCCCGCCCGCATCGCCGCCGCGCTCGACGATGTCGCCGTCCTCGTCAATGCATCGACGCCCTTTGTCCGAACCTCGCCCGCCCTTGTCGAAGCCTGCCTCGCGACGGGCACCCATTATCTCGACCTGTCGAGCGAGGGCCGCGACGTCGCGGCGCTGATGGCGCAAGACGCTGCCGCCGCATCCGCCGGCATCACCGTCGCGCCCGGCGCATGCTTCGATCTGGCGCTTGCCGATGCGATGGCCGCCCGGCTTGCGCTGCTGCTGCCGGGCGCAACCGCCTTGACCATCGCCATGAAGCACGGGCCGTTGACGCGCAGCGAAGCCCGCGCCCTGATCGCGGCGTTGCGCGTGCCGGGCGAAACCGTCAGGACCGGAAACACGGTCGCCGCCATGCCGGCGAGCCGCACCGTCGATGTCGACTTCGGCGCCGGCATCGAACAGGCGGCGCTTGCGCCATGGCGCGGCGACGGAGTCGTTTCCCGGCGGCGCGGACCCTACACCACGATCGAATCCTATGAGGTTCTGCCGCCCGCCTTGTTGCGCATCGTCAAGGGCGCGAGCCTTGCGCGATATATGTTTCGTCGCGGCTGGCGATTGAAGGCGCTGGAACGGCGTCTGGCGCGCCGCCGCGAAGGGCCGACCGATGCGGAGCTGGCGCGTGCACGTTCGGCCGTCTGGGGCGAGGCGCGGACGCCGGAGGGCAGGACGAAACGCGCCCGGCTCGAAACGCCGGCGGCTCCCCTCTACACGGCCGATGCGGCGCTGCTGCTGGCGCGCGCGCTTCTCGACGGCAAGGGAGCGCCCGGCTTCCGGCTACCCTCGGAAATCGGCGGCGGCGGTCTCGTTCAGGACATTGCCGGCGTCGTCTGGCGCGAACTGGCCGACCCCTCGGACACCCATGCGCCGGACCCTTCGGACGCGCGCGCGGTCTGAGCGCCGGAAGCTATTGGGCGGCGCTGTCGCCGATGCCGAGCCAGCGGTCCTTCAGCTTTGAAATGCAGGTGCCTTCCGAATACTGGCTCGTCACCATGCGCGCCGTGCTCTCGGCCGCTTCCGGCGTCTTGTCGGGATCGGCGCCGACGGCGTTGGCGACCTTGGCATAGCTCTCGCGCGCGATGTCCTTCGCCAGCATCCGGCACGGATCGGTGGTGCCGTATTTGATCACGGGCGTCGCTACGATGAGCACGGCGAACAATATGATCAGTCCAAGGATGAACCGCATTTTCTCTCCCCTGAATGCGAGCCGTGAAGATCAGTAGCCGCTCGGCCCGTTCCGCCGTCCGGCCAGCCCGTCTGCGCCCGCGCCGGGTTCGGTGGCGGTGTTGACGCGGCAGGAATTGAACCCGGCCTTCCAGCCGGCGCGATAGGCCTTCATCGTGCCGTAAAGGTTCGGGTCGCGGCGGACGGTCGAGGGATCGCCCGGCACATAGGACGTGCCCGACGCGCAACCGTCGGAATAGCCGGTCTTGTAGAGCGGATCGTCGGCATATTTGCTCTCGCCGAAAAGCGTGCCGCAGCCGCCAAGCGCGAGGATCAGGCCGCAAATTAGGCCGATTGCCGCGGTTCTGCTGAAACGGTTGGCCATGCCGGAACTCCCTGGACCCGAGAAACACGGGCGCAGCATAGCGGAGCGGCCGCCCGCCGCGCCACTTCTATAGTTTACGAGGTTTTAACGTCGCGGATGCTCTGATGCAGGCTGCACGAAAACAGGCTCCGGGCAGATGGCCTCAGGTGGAAATCAGGCGAATATGACGACGGGCTTCGGCGCGCCGTCTTCTGCGGCCGATCGCGACATGCTGTTGCGCCGGCTTGCGGACATGGCTGTGTTGCCGCCGGGGCGCATGACGCCGCAGGAACGCGGCCTCGTCGACACCGTCATCGCCACAGCCTTGTCGCGGCTCGACGAAGCCGGCCGCCGCCGCCTCGCCGCGCGCATTGCCCAGCTTCCCGAAGGTCCGCGCGAATTGACGCTTGCGCTCGCCCGCGACGACATCGAAATCGCCGGGCCGGTCTTGCGCTCGAGCCTCGGCCTTCAGCCGACCGACCTTGCGCAGATCGTCCGCGAATTCGGCGCCGGACATCACATGGCGATTGCCGCGCGCAGGGCGCTTCCCGCCGCCGTCACCGACGCGCTTGTCGAATATGCCGGGCCCGCCGCTATCTGCCTGGTGCTTGCGAACCCAGCCGCGGAAATTTCGGCGCGCTCGCTCGAGGCGCTCGTCCGCCGGAGCGCCAGCGAGCCGGATTTCCAGCCGCTGCTTCTCGCCCGGCCGGAACTCACCGTGCGTCTCGCCCAATTGATGTTCTGGTGGATGCCGTCGGCCGGTCGCGTGGAAATTCTGTCCCGTTTCTCCATCGAGCGGCGGATGATGCATGCTGCGCTCGGCGACATTCTGGAGGCGGGGTTTGGCGCCGCCGGAACCGATGAGACGCTGCTTGTCGCGCTTGCGCTTGTCCGCCCGCCCGTCGCCCTCGACAAGGCGGCGCTGACGCGGCTCATCAATCTCGCCGGCATGAAGGAGAGCGAAGCCTTCGCCGCGACGATGGCGGAAGGCGCGCGCATCCGCCCCGAGACGGCCCACCGCATCATCGGCGATTTCGGCGGCGAGCCGCTCGCCGTGTTCGGCAAGGCGGTCGGCCTCACGCGCAAGGAATTCGGCGATCTGATCGTCGCCGCCGCCGAAATTCGCTCCGCCGGTCTGCCCGCCCGCGCCGATCTCGAAAGGATCACATCGGTCTTCGATGCGATCTCCACCGACCGCGCCGATCATGTGCTGCATTGCTGGGACTGGACGATTTCCTCCGAGGCTCAGTTCACCTCGCTGCCGGAAATCTGACGCTCACTCCGCCGCGCTGGCGGCGGACGGTTCGAACAGGTCTTCGTCGCCCGCATCCATATCCGCATCCGGCGAACCCCGGGCGATTTCCGCCGAGGGCATGAAGCCCGGCCGCGTGACGATGGCTTCGAGTTGCCGTTGCGCCTGATTGGCCGTGTCGATGATGTCGCTTTCGGCCTTGTCCACAAGGTCGAGCACGGCGCGCACGCCGCCCAGAACATCGTCGAGCCAGGGCTCGCCGCCATTCGCCTTGAGCGCCACGGCGTCGCCCGCCAGCGTCGTCACCGCGCGGCGCACCGCCGCCGTGTTGAAGTCCGCGGGCCCCGTGACGAGATCGACCAGCATGCGCACCTGCGCCCTCACGCCTTCGACGAGAGCGCTCCGCTCGCGCGCGCGCCGTCCGTCGTCATCGGCCGGCGGCGCGAGATCGTCGAGCGACACGTTGAGCACGCGCGCGATCGCGGCGACCGTGCGGAACGTGCCGTCTTTTTTGCCCGTCTCGATTTCGGAAAGATAGGCGGGGCTGATTCCCGCCGCCCGCGCCAGCGCCACGGCCTTCAGCCCGCGCGCCTCGCGCCAGACGCGAATCGGATTCTCGCCATCGGCGATTCGGTGCGCGACGCTTGCGGGCACGCCGCCGGTGCCGCCGAGCCGGTCGCTCAGCGCCGCGCCCGCGCGGCGCAATTCGCGCGCGGCCTCTGCCGTCTGCGTCAGCGACTCATACTCGTCCACAGGCACCAGAACGAACAGCGCCTTGCCGTTCGCGCCTGTAATGCGCTGATGTTCTTTGTCTTTGTTGTCAGGCTCTATCCGCCGCATGGCCGTCAGATACCCGATTCGGGCGGGAGGTGCAGAAATTTCGTCGGCACGCCGCTTTTATTGAACGCGCACAACATCGCGCGCGCTTGCATAGCTTCCGGGCCGAGTCATGATGGCCTCGCAAAAGATCGAACCATAGGGAGAGGCGAATGTCCACCGACCGGCAGAGGCCCTACAAGACCGTCGACGAAGTGATCGCGCTTCTGAGGGCGCGCGGTCGCCGCAGCGATGTTCCGCTTGCCGAACGTCGTGTCGTCATGGATCAGAACACGAAGGTTTTTCCCGTGCCGGCGGGCATCGCAATCGAAGCGGCGGATCTCGGCGGCCTCAAGGCCGAATGGATGCTGCCGGGCGGCGCATCCTCTTCATCGACCACGGGCCCCGTGCTGCTTTATTTTCACGGCGGCGGCTATGTCATCGGCTCGGCGCTGTCGCACCGCCACATCTCGGGCGAACTTGCGCGCCTCACAAATGCGCGCGTCCTCAGCGTCGAATATGCGCTGGCGCCGGAACGCCCGTTTCCCGCGGCCGTGACCGATGGCGTGAAGGCCTATCGCTGGCTGCTCGATCGCGGCCACGCGCCGAACGCCATCGCCTTCGGCGGCGATTCGGCGGGCGGCGGCCTCACGGCGGCGACAATGATCGCCGCGCGCGATCAGGCTTTGCCGATGCCTGCGGGCGCGATCCTCATCAGCCCGTGGAGCGATCTCACCTGCGACACCGAAACCTATGTGACGCGCGAAGCCTCGGATCCGATGATTGCGCCCGCCGGCATCAGGGAGATGGCGCGCCTCTATCTCGCGGGCGCCGATCCGCGCGATCCGCTCGCCTCGCCCAATTTCGCCGACCTCGCCGGATTGCCGCCGCTGCTCATTCATGTCGGCAGCGAGGAAGTGCTGCTGCACGATGCGCGGATTTTGGCCGAGCGTGCCCGCGCCGCCGGCGTCGATGTGCGCCTCGAAGTCTGGGACCGCATGTTCCACGTCTGGCACGCCTTTTACCAGATGCTGGAGGAGGGGGATGCCGCCATGCGCAAGGTGGCGCTCTTTCTCGGCGAGCGGTTCAAGGAGGCGGGCGCGAAGGCGAAAGCCTAGCTCCGCCAGCGCAGCGTCGCCGGCTTCACCGGATTTGCGAAGGGTCGACCCTGTTCGATCGCGTCCTGCCATTCGCTTTTGAGGCGCTGATACCACTTCGCCTGCACATCGGCGTCGTTGATGAGCATCAGCCGCGGGTCGAAGCGCAGGCCCTGTTGCTGCAAATCGACCATGTCGCGATCCTGCGCGAGAAAGGCGCGCATGAAGTGGCGCGCAATGGGCTTGATCGCCGAGAGGAACGGCATGGTCCAGTAGAAGGACTGCGTTATCTCCGTCGTCGTCTCGTCGATGGGCGTGACGCTGGTAAGGCCGACAAGCCTGTTCCGCCCCGCCTTGATCTGCTCGATGCGAATGCCCGGAAGCCGGAAGGAGATTTCGGTCGTCGGCGCGCCGCCGAGAATCTTGTAGGCGGCCGAATTGCTCGACGGCTTGTGCTCGACCATGGCGAAGCCGAGCTCGCTCGGCGCGAAGGCCTTCGATTTTTCGTGAATGGATTTGCGCGTCCGCCACCACCAGGCGCGATGCACGAAGGGCCCATGCGCCGGGTCCATCAGGCCGATCACGGCGTGATCGACATGGCAGGAAAAAATCATCGTCTCGCGGATATTGGCCGTCCGCCCGTCAAATCCCGGCATCGCCGGCGGCTCATGCGTCGGCGCGAGATCGGCCCGCTTCTCGTCGGCCATATAGACCCAGAGGTTGCCGTTGACCTCGCGCACGGGATATCGCCGCACGCGAATGCGCGACACCTCGACATCCTGGCCCGGCACCAGCGACGGGATCTCCGCGCAATGCCCGTCCGTCCGGAACTTCCAGCCGTGATAGGGACATTCGACGGTGGCCGCGCCGCAGCCGCTCGACTTCGCATCGAGGAGGACGCCCGCCGACAGCGGCACGCCGCGATGCGGACAAATATCGCGCAAGGCGAATACCTCGCCCGCCTCGTCGCGCCCGATCACAAGCGGCTCGCCGAGCAGCACCTTGTGAACCATCGCCCCGCGTTTCAGCGTTTCGCCGGGTAACGCAAAGTACCAGATGTCCCTGAGAAACATGCCTTGAGGGCTCCGCATTGAAAGTGGCGCATTATGCGCGAAGCCTCGCCCCCGCGCCAAGGCGCGGATGGTCGCTCTGCGGCATGTCCGGCGAGGCGTGAAATTCTTCTATCGCCTCTTTTTCGGGCCGATAAAATTCTATTTTGATTCGCCAGCCGATTATTTGTGCAATCTATAGTAGTCTTTGTGTGAGTTCGGCGACTATTGAAGGGAAAATTGTCTATTGATATAAGCTCGCCCGAGGGGTCAGGTTAATCCAAATATTCGCCAGTTTAGTTGTGTGTCCGGCTGGCCGGGCGAAAGTCGGAAAGGAAGATATGAGCGACAAGGCAGAGATCATCGACATGACGGCGGATATTGTTTCCGCTTTCGTCAGTCATAACAGCGTGGCGCAGTCCGATCTCGCCGGTCTCATTCATCAGGTTTTCGACGCTCTGACACAAATCGCCAGCGGCGCCGCCAAAGCGGCGGAAAAGCAGGAGCCCGCGATCTCCGTTCGCAAGTCGATCACGCCCGATTATCTGATCTGCCTTGAGGATGGGAAGAAATTCAAGTCGCTGAAGCGCCACCTGCGCACGCATTACGATCTCGACCCTGACGAATACCGCGACAAATGGAACCTGCCGCGCGACTACCCGATGGTCGCGCCCAACTATGCCCAGGCGCGCTCCAAGCTTGCCAAGAAGATGGGCCTCGGCCAGAAGGGCCGCCCGCGCCGTCGCGGCTCGAAGTAGCGCGCCGCCTGCCGTCTCCCGCGCTTGCAATGCACCGCTCGTGGATTCATGATCGTCTGAAGTGATTCGCGCGTCCGCGCGGGCCTGAGGGGGCGATCCTGACCACATTCGAGCAAGCGATCAGAGCTCAGCTCATCATTCCCGAGCAGCGCGAGCTTTATGACTATTGGCGCCGGAAGTGCGCCGATGGCCGCTTCCCCATGCGCGCCGATATTCAGCCCGCTGAACTCAAGGCGCTGCTCCCTTCGCTGAGCCTTCTCGACATTCTGGGCGACGGCCCGCTGAACCTGCGCGTGCGCCTCGCCGGAACCCGGCTGCGCGAATATTACGGCGTCGAGACGACGGGCCGCCGTGTCGGCGATTTCGACCTCGGCGACCAGCGCGCCTATTGGGAAACGGCCTATCGCGAAGTGATCGAGGCCGGACGTCCCGCGCAAGGCGTCGTGCCGCTGACGCCGTGGAACCAGCCGCATGTCTTCCAGTTCTGGCTGCGCCTGCCGCTCATCGACGCCGAAGGCCGCATCGTCATGGTGCTCGGACACGATGCCTTCCTTCAGTCGGAAAAGGCGCATGCGCTTGCGAGCCGCGCCAATCTTCGCATCGCTTGAAGAGATCCCGCCTCTCGCTGCACAATGAGCCCTGCGGGGGTGCCGGGAGACGTCGATGACCTTTTCAAGAACGCTGTTTGCCAATGCGATTGCCGGGTTCGCCCTTGCCATGCTGGCCGCCGGCCCCGTCGCCGCCGGCGCGCCCGCGAAGATCGAGGGCGGAACGAAGCTCATAAAGCAGGGCGAGACGGCCCAGTTCCCGATCGTATCGAGCGCCAGCGAAAGCTCCGATTTTCACGCCGCCTGCGATGTCGAGACGGGCGGCCGCGCCAGCCTGACTTTCGACGGCGAGCATTATATTCCGCTGTCGGAGCCCGCCGTCGGCGACATCGTCACCCTCGCGCCGGGCGAGGCGCGCCATTACGATCTCACCGGCACCGTCGAAGCGAACAAGGGCGATGCCTATATCGCCTTCTCCTTCACCGGCGTGCCGCAGGCCATGTGTTTCCCCGGCGAACAATGCGGCGGCGCGGCCGGCGGTGCGCAGAACGTCAAGGTCACCTGCAAGGGGAGCTGACATCCCGCGTCCTTACAAATACCGGATCAGCATGACGACGGGCGCGATCCAGTCCGGCGTCGCCAGCGGCCGCGCCTGAGCGCCCGGTTCCGGCGGCACCAGCAGGAAGTGTCCATCGACCGATGACACGAAGCGGCCGAAGCCGCTTCCTTCCCCATGCACCTCGACGATGCAATCGCGCCCCAGCGCGCGCGAGGCATCTTCCGGCGCCAGCCGGTCGGCGATGACGATATCGCCGGCGCAATAGGCGCCGACATTTTCACGTATGCGCAATGCGATGGGATGGCGGGCAGGCGGCTCGAACGTCACCGCCGTCTCTTCGCTGAAGCCCTGCGTTTCGAGCAGGCCGTCCCGGCCGATCGCGCCGACGCAAGGCACGCCGTTCGTCCTGGCCTCGTCGATCAGATCGGCGATCTGGACTTTGAAAACGTCAGCGAACCGCTTCAGCCAGTCCATGGAGACCGTCATGTCGGCCGTTTCAAGACGCGAAACGGTTGCGGCCGTCGTTCCGATGATTGCCGCAAGGTCAGCCTGCGTAAGCCGCCGCATTTTGCGGTAGTGCCTGATCCGCGTTCTCAAAGGTCACCTCCCTTCAAGGGGGTTTATTGAGGATTTTACGGGAATTTATCCCCACCACTTACGTAAGGCGTAACTTTTTGTTCGGGAACGTCGTTTGTTCTCGTAACGTTCCAATTATATTTCGTCAAGTCCAGATCAGGGAGGGTGCAATGCTGATGTTGAGTGGCGGGCGGCCGAGGCGGGCGGAGGCTGCACCGATAGTTTTGATGAGGCTGACCAGGGTCGACAGGCGCGTCCGCCGCGAGCTCGAAAGGGCGGCCCAGGTGGCCCTGACGCAGGAGACGATCGCCCGGGCCCTCTCCGTTCCCGTCGCCGAATTGCGGGCGCCGACGCGCCGCCGCGCGCCGGTCGCCTTCGCCCGGCAGGTTGCGATGTATCTCACCCATGTCGCCTTCGGCTTCAGCCTGTCGGCGGTCGGTCGGCATTTCGGCCGCGACCGGACGACGGCGGCCCATGCCTGCCGCTACATCGAGGACCGGCGCGACGACCCGAAATTCGACCTGATGCTCGACCGCCTCGAACGCGCCGTCCGCGCAAAGCCCCTCTCCGGAAACATTCAGTAAGAGGACGCCGATGAGCCTCGTATCCGAGCATGAAGTCGAACGCGAAGTGCGCCGCGTGTTCCGCCGTTTTGCCGAGCCGCAAAGTTTCGCCGCACCCGACGCGGGCGGCGTCATGGGCCTCTTCATCGCCCGCAACCGCTGGCGCCGCCCGGTCGCGCATGTCGAAGCGCGCCTGTGGTCCGCCTTCGAGCATCGCGATTTCGTCCGCGCCGCGCGGCAACCGGCCGGCGACGTGTGGCACCCGAGCGAAACGGGCCTTGCCTATTGGCGCCGCCTCGAAGCCGAAAGCGATCCGTTCCGCGCCCAGCATCAGATGCAGGGCCGCCGCCTCGTCGCCGTCGACGGCAAACTCGTGCCCGTGGCGGTGAACGAGGCCGAAACCTCGCTCGACTGGCTCCGCCGCCGCAAGGGCCCGGACGGAAAACCGCTTGTCAACGAACATGCATTCGATGCGGGAGAGAAGCTTCGCCGCGATTTCTCGCTGGCGCGGATGAGCCCGCGCGTCACCACGGACTGGTCGCTGGCGCTCGCGCCCGGCGGCGGCGGGCGCAAGCTGCGCGATCCCTCTGATGTGTCGGACAGGGCGCTTGCCGCGCGCGAACGCCTCGCCCGCGCGCTCCACGCCGTCGGCCCCGGCCTCTCGGACATTCTCGTTGAGGTATGCTGCCATGCGCGCGGCCTGGAAGAATCCGAGCGCCGCTTCGGCTGGCCGCAACGCTCCGCCAAGATCGTGCTCCAGATCGCGCTCGACCGGCTGGCGGCGCATTACGCGGCGAAAGGAAAATGAGCCGTGTGGGGCCTCAGCCCCGGGCGAGGGCAGCGAGCTGCGCCTTCGCATCGGCCTTGACGCGGCCGACCATCGAATAGAGGCCGTTCGATCTCTGCGGGCTCAGATGTTCGTTGAGGCCGAGCTTCTCGAATATGGGCCGCGCCTCGATCGCGTCGATCTCGGCCGGCGTCCGGCCCGAATAGATGCGCAGGAGAATGGCGATCAGTCCGCGGACGATAAAGGCGTCGCTGTCGCCGCGAAAGACAAGGCGCGTGCCGCCGTCTTCGCCTTTCCTGGCCTCGGTGACGAGCCAGACCTGGCTCACGCAGCCCTCGACCTTGTTCGCGGGCGAATGTTCCTCGTCGCTCAGCGGCTCGAGCGTCTTGCCGAGTTCGATGACATAGCGGTAGCGCTCTTCCCAGTCGTCGAGGAACGAAAAATCCTCGATCAGGTCTTCGATGCTCATGGGTTCCGCCTTCTCGTTCTCAAAGAGGACATAGCGAGCGGAGCCGGAATAGACAAGTGAATCGAGGGCGTGGTGGATGCCCGCATGAAAAGGACGCCGCCCGGCTTTCGCGGGGCGGCGTCAGGTCATGCCTCAGAGCTCAGGATGGGGGCTACTTCGGCCGACGGATCAGGCGCCCGCGAGGCGGGCTTGGTGAGTGGGGCGGGGCGGCGCGATGGCGGAAGCCGTCTCCGCGTCTTTTTGCTGTTCCTTGGCTTTCTCGGTCAGCCAGAGCAGAAGCTGGCCGCCGTAATAGGCGGACTGCCGGGCGACATGCGCGACGACGGCGTGTCCGCGTTCGCAGACGGCCGGATTTCGTCCGCAAAAACCCATCACGTCCTGGGCCGACTTTGCCGCCAGCGTCAGCATTTCGCCGGCGTCGATATCGGGAGGAGCCGAGGCCGTTTCCTCGCCCGTGACATAGGCGGCCGACGTCGCTCCGCCCTGGGCTCTGGCCTTTGTCGGCGAGATTTCATAGCCCGCCGCCGGCAGCAGGAAGGCGAGCACCGTGAGCCAGAACGCGGCTCTCAGTATAAACGACATGGGGATGGCTCCTTTTCGCATCTCATGGCGCGAAGCTAGGCCAGGTCTCCTGCATCTGTCTTAAAATGAAAGATAAAATGCCTCCATATTGCTTGTGTGAGCCGATAAATACTGAATATGCTTATGTATAGGTACATTAAATACTATAGTATTTATTCAAATACACGGAAAAATAGACGAAAATACATGGAAAATTCGAGCCAAATTTTCCTCAAATGCGATTCAGACTTAGCTCAAATTGTCCACACTGCCGCGGGATTCCGCGCCTGAAATGAAAAACCCCCGCAAGGCGCATCCGCCGGCGGGGGTTTTCCGTAAAGGGAGAAGGCGGTTTTACTGCGCCGGCGTCGTCGGCAGGGCGGAGGCCCAGCAGCTGCGGACTTCGTCGATCGCATGCGTGCCCGTGCACCAGGCTTCCTCGGAGGGGAAGTGAGCCGCCGCGATGCACTGGTCGAGATTGAGCCGCGCCCAGTTGAGGCAGGACGAGGTTTCGTCGTTCTGCAAGGCCACCTGCGTCATCGGCGTCGAAGCGATCTGGCGCGCGGCCTGGGCGAGGATCTTCGTCATCACCGTCGTCGAATAGGCTTGCGCGGGCGTCACCGGAGAAAGTTCGGCAAGCGCCGCCTTGAAGGAAGACGAGACGGAGGGCTTGCCCGCATCGGCGGCCTTCACCGTTTCGAGCGGCTCCGTCATGCCCCATTTCTGCTTCTGGAACTTGTAGGCCGTGTCGAGGAAGCGCTGCTTCAGCGCCACCATCCGGTCGTTCTCCGAGGAGACCGACGCCATGACGGCCGTGACGGCGGAACCCGCGCCCGGCAGGCGAAGCACATAATTCGGCTCGTTGAGCGAGGCGAGGACGACATCCTTGCCCTTGACGCGAACTTCGTTGCGCACGCCCTGGGCGAATTGCGCATTGTCCGCCGCCGACATGGCGCGAGCCGCATACCAGCCTTCGGCAAGCGTTTCCGGTTCGTTGTAGCGCAAGGTCTTCAGCACGCGGCGCACTTCCTTCGGCGTGTTGAGGCGGCTTGCCTCGGCAACCTTGAGCGCGTCGTCATACTTCAGATAGACGCCGGCAAGCTGGGGCATGGAGACGCCCGAAAGGGCGCTGATGCCCGCGCGAGGATCGGTCGAGGCGACGCGCACGCGGAGATGGCGCGGTGAAATCATGGGGATCGGAATGCCGGCGCTGGCATAGCTCTCATCCGCGAGGCTGCCGGTGCTGAGTGCGTCGCTGGACGCCGCGCTTGCGGCGGCGGGCGCGCTCGATGAGGCCGCGGGAGTGGTGGACTTCATATTGTCGAGAGCGGCGGTGTCGCCCTGAACGACGGTGCAACCGGCAAGCAGGGTAAGGGCGATGAGAAGGCCTGCGCCGCGTTTCAAGTCAGCCTGCGGCGCGCCGACGCGCCAGCTCCGATCACTCGACATGGAATTCCCTCCTGAACGCATACCCCGAATGCCCGTCTGGCGACGCCGACGCCCGGACGGCGCGCCCATAAAACAGCGTCGTCCGAAAACGGGTCGGTCCCCGGCATTAACGGCTTGTTTGCAATTCTAGGGCCATGCGGCCGCTTCGGCAAAGCCATAAAAGCGTTAAAATGGAATAGCTTGTGTTATGGAATCGAAAGGCCGAGGACGACAACCGATGGAAACTGCTCCCCGGCTGAAGGCCGAAATCTGGGTGAAAGCCTTGATCCGCCGCTGCGAAGTGGCCGGCGCGGCCGCCATGGTCGTGCGCCGGGGCGATGCGACATCGGGTGTTGTGTTGGTCAAGGTCAACCGCCTTGACCGCACGGCACAGGTCTTCACGCCCGCCCGCTCGGGCGAAGGCGCATTGATCTGGATGGCGGGAACCGGCCCCGCGCCCGTGCCGGAGCCGGACGCCGACGCCTATATAGAGAGACAGCGGAAATTCGATCCCGACCTCTGGGTGGTCGAGATCGAGGACCGCGAGGGGCGGAACTTTCTGCAAGAACCCGTGGGATAGGGGGCCTCGCCCTTCGAGACGCCGCTGCGCGGCTCCTCAGGGCGAGGCCCGAAAACGCCCGCAGGTCACGGGCGCATGAACATGAAATCTTCGTCCGGGTCGAGATGATCGGCCGCCTCGATGAGTTCGGCGCGAATATCCTCCGGCGTGCGCGTCTCGCGCCAGACCCGCAGGATGCCTTCGAAGAAAATGCGGGCGACGGCATCGGAGGAAAGCTGTTTTTCTCTTGCCTCGGCCATGGCGGCTTCGAAATGGGGCTCTGCAACGTCGCGGGCGGTGGTCATGGTTTCGGTCTTTCGATGCAAATTCTGATGCCCGGACTCTGCCCCGGCGCTGTCCGCTCCGCATCCGGGCATCTTGTCGCGCCGGATGACAGGTCCGGCCTCTTGGAGTAGGGTCCGCGCCAAATCGACACTGGAGACCTATAGAGTGAGCACGACGGACCCCCGCTCAGGCGGCGCCGACGAGGTGCGCAAACGGCGGACTTTCGCCATTATCTCGCATCCCGACGCGGGCAAGACGACGCTGACCGAAAACCTGCTGCTGATGGGCGGCGCGATCCACCTTGCCGGACAGGTCAAGGCCCGCGGCGACAGCCGGCGCGCGCGCTCCGACTGGATGAAGATCGAGCAGGAACGCGGCATCTCGGTCTCCTCCGCCGTCATGACCTTCGCCTATGAAGGCATCACCTGCAATCTGCTGGACACGCCCGGCCACGAAGACTTCTCCGAAGACACCTACCGCACGCTGACCGCCGCCGACAGCGCCATCATGGTCATCGACGCCGCCAAGGGCATCGAGACGCAGACGCTGAAGCTCTTCGAGGTCTGCCGCCTGCGCGACGTGCCGATCATCACCTTCATCAACAAGATCGACCGCGAAGGCGTGAGCCCCTTCGACCTGATGGACGAGATCGCCTCGAAGCTCGCGCTCGACACCGCGCCGATGATGTGGCCGGCTGGCATGGGCGGGCTCCTGCGCGGCGTCTTCGATCCCGAGCATGACCGCTTCATTCCCTATGATCGCATGAGCGAGGGCAAGGAAGCGACGCGGCTTTCCGGCAATGAAATCGCCAACCACATGAGCGCGGAAGAACTCGCCGCCTTCCGCGAGGAAATGCAGCTCGCCCGCGAAGGCTCGCCCGCCTTCGATCTCGACGCCTATCGCGCGGGCCATCTGACGCCGGTTTATTTCGGCAGCGCGCTCCGCAAGCTCGGCGTGCGCGAGCTGCTCGACGCCGTCGTCCGCTTCGCGCCGTCGCCCCGCCCGCAGCCTTCGTCCGCGCGGCTGGTGCAGCCGGACGAGCCCAAGGTCTCCGGCTTCGTCTTCAAGGTGCAGGCGAACATGGACGCCAACCACCGCGATCGCATCGCCTTCATGCGCATCTGCTCGGGCAAGTTCAAGCGCGGCATGCGCCTGCGCGTCTCGGGCTCGGGCAAGACCATCGGCATCCACAATCCGACGCTCTTCTTCGCTCAGGACCGCGAGCTGGTGGACGAAGCCTATGCCGGCGACATTATCGGCATTCCGAACCACGGCACCATCCGCGTCGGCGACACGCTGACCGAGGGCGAGGAAATGACCTTCACCGGCATTCCGAACTTCGCGCCGGAAATCCTCCAGCGCGTCCGCCTCGACGATCCGATGAAGGCAAAACACATGCGCCGCGCGCTCGAAAGTCTCGCCGAAGAAGGCGTGACGCAGGTCTTCAAGCCGCAGATCGGCGCGAGCTGGATCGTCGGCGTCGTCGGCCGCCTGCAGCTCGAAGTGCTCGCCGCCCGCATCGAAAGCGAATACGAGATCAAGGTCGGCTTCGAACAGGCGCCCTTCGAAACCGCCCGCTGGGTGTCGGCGGAAGACCCGGCCGAACTCAAGCGCTTCCTCGACGCCCATCGCGGCAACATGGCCGAAGACCGCGACGGCGCGCCGGTCTTCCTTGCCAAGAGCAATTGGGAACTCGGCTACACGGCGGAAAAATGGCCGCATGTCCGCTTCACCGCGACGCGCGAACGCGTGGCGGCCCAGGCGGCTTGACGCAGCCATGCTTCGAGACGGCCACTGGCGCGGCCTCCTCAGCATGAGGATGATTTTCTGGCCGGCCTCATCCTGAGGAGCCGCGAAGCGGCGTCTCGAAGCATGGCGTCAGTCTCCGCCCTAAACCGTCACATCCTTCAGCGCCCGGCGCGGACTGCGCGGCGCTTCGCGCGTCGGGAAGCCGGCGCGGAAGGCGAAGGTCGGCTGCCATTCCGGCGCGCCGGTGATGTCCGCGAGCCGCGCTTCGGACTTTGCTTCCTTGCCGAGCTGCTTCTCGCGATCGACCGTCTCGACCGGCTGGTTGATCGGCTGCATGACGAAACCGAGCGAGGCGGCCGTGAGCTGCATCCGCTGCCAGGCGCGGCCGACGCCGAGCGACTGCGCGCGGTCGTAGCGATCCTTCACCGCAATGAAGCCGACAAGCGGCGCCGTCGGCAACTGGCTGTCCCGCGTCTGCGCGAGCCAGGCCTTGTGGCTCTGCTCGGGCGGCAGCGAGGGCAGAAGTTTCGCCGCAAGCGTGATGAAAGGCGAAAGTCCCGCCGTGTCGAAATTCAATCCGTCCCGATGCTCGTCGATCTCGTGCGGCGTTTCGCGCATCCAGCGCCCGCTCGCCTCGTCCATCTCCTTGTCGGCGACGATCTCTTCCGTCGCCGTGACGACGGCGGCGTCGAAGCGCTTGCGGTCGTCTCCCTCCTCGAAGGTGAAGAGCTTCACGCCGTCTTCCTCGGCGGTGTCGGCAAGGATCATCTTGGCCGAAGCGGGCAGGGGCTTTGCGCGGTCATAGGGAAAGCGGTTGGTATGCCGCTTCGGGATCGCGTTATAGAGCGCATCGCCGTCGAGCGGCGCGGAGAGTTTGGCGAGCGTCAGTGTCGCGGCGAGCGCATGGCCGGCGCGATCGGTCAGGGCGAGGAGCGAACCCGGCGCAAATTCGACGTTCGCCGAATAGCCGTTCGGCCCCGCCGCCTGCATCATGTTCTCGACCGCGCAGCCAAGCCCGATATGCATTTCGCGCAAATAGGGATCGAAGGCGCCGAGATTGCGCGAGGTGTCGGCGTAAAGCTCGATCCGGTCCTCGGCGACATGGAAAATCCAGGGCTGCGTGTCGTGCGGATTGGCGGCGAGAATGCCGGCCGCCGCGAGCGCCATCGGCGTGCCCTTGATCTCGGTTGCGTTCCAGAGGTCCCAGGGCGCGTAGGCGTCTTCGGGCGCGGGGCCGAACAGGCCGCGCTGCTCCGCGCGCCAGATGACGCCGCCCGCGACGATGAGCGTGGCCGTCATCGCGCCGCCGAGAATGTTGCGGCGCGTGATCGAGAGGTCGGGCTTTTTCATGCTCTCTCCAATCGGGAACCGGATCGGTCCCCTTATGCCTTCGCGCCTTCGACCGCCTTGTCGATGGCGCGCTTCAGCGTTTCGGCGATACGGTCGAGTTCTCCGTCCTCGACCGTGAAGGCAGGACCGACGCAGATGATGTCGCGCACCGCGCCGGTGCCGCCCGCATAAAAGAAGACGCCTTGCGCGAGACCCGCGCCGACCACGCGCTGCGTCATGCCGGTCTCAAGCGGGAATTGTTCCAGCGTGTCGCGGTCCTTGACGATTTCGAGCCCGAAGAAAAGGCCACGCCCGCGAATTTCGGCGACATTGGCATGCTGGCCGAGCGCGGCTTCGAGACGGGCGCGAAGCGCTTCGCCTTTTTCCGCCGAGCGCGCGACGAGATCCTCGCGCTCCATGATTTCAAGAACCTTGTCGGCGGCGGCGCAGGCGCCGGGATGGCCGCTATAGGTGTAGAACATCGGCCCGATGCCCTTCGGCGCAAGCGGCGCGACAACGGCGTCGGTGGCGAAGACGCCGCAGATCGGCGCATAGCCGCCGGCAAGCCCCTTGCCCGACACCATGATGTCGGCTTCGACGCCGAAATGCTCGGCGGCGAAACGCTTGCCGGTGCGCCCGAAGCCGGTCATCACCTCGTCGGTGATGATGAGCACGCCGTGGCGGCGGCAGATCTCCTGCACCAGCGGCCAGTAGCGCGGGCCCGGCATGATGGCGCCGCCCGAGGAGCCGTTGATCGGCTCGCAGATGAAGGCGGCGATCGTCTCCGGCCCTTCGCGCAGAATGACCTCTTCGAGGCCCTTGGCGACGGCGATGTCGAAATCGGGATGGTTGCGGCCGAGCGGAGAGCGCAGCGCATAGGGCGTCGGCGCATGCGGCATGTCGGGCATGACGCTTTCATAGCCGGCCTTGCGCGCGACATGGCCGCCGACGGCCAGCGTCAGCGCCGTGGTGCCGTGATAGGAAATCTCGCGGCCGATGATTTTCGTCCGGCTCGTCTCGCCCTTGGCGTGGAAATGCTGGATCGCGAGCTTGCAGGCCGCATCCGCCGCTTCCGAACCCCCGCTTGCGAGCCAGACGCGGGTGAGATGCGGCGGCAGCCAGTGGCGGCGCAGCCGCTCGACGAGGCGCGTGCGCTCAGGCGTGACGAAGGGCGGCACCGCATAGGACATAGACACCATCGCCGCCGCGCAGGCCTCCGCCACTTCCCGCCGCCCATGGCCGATATTGGAAACGATGGCGCCGCCCGTCGCATCGAGGATCGTGCCGCCGTCGCGTGTGAAGAGCGTGCGGCCCTCGGCATGGGTCACGTCGACGAAGCGGGGCGAGGGAACGAAAGGCCAAAGGCTGTCGGGCATCTAAGAACTCCGGGTCGAAGGGTCGCGGCCGCCGCAGTATGGCCCAAGCCGCGTCGCGCTTCCATGACGGGTATGGTCCGGCGTAGAGTGCGGATGCCCCGGAGGTCGTGTCTTGAAGATCGTCGTCGTCGGCGCCGGGATCGTCGGCGTCACCACAGCATATGAATTGGCCGAACGCGGCCACGAGGTCACGCTTGTCGACCGCCGCGAAGGCGCGGGGCTCGAAACGAGCTTCGCCAATGGCGGTCAGCTCGGCGCGGGCGAGGTTGCGCCCTGGGCGGGGCCCGAAGTGCCGGGGCTGGTGCTGCGTTGGCTCGGTCGCGCCGACGCGCCGTTCCGGCTGCGGCTCAAGGCCGATCCCGAACAATGGATATGGCTGCTGCGCTTTCTGATGCGCTGCCGCGCCTCTGCGCGTGCCGAGCGCGTGCTGCCGAATCTCGGCCTCGCGCTGCTGACGCGGGCGCGCATGGCGGCGATCGCCGCCGACTATGAGGCGAAGGGCGCGCCCATCCGCTTCGACGAGCGCCGCAGCGGCATCATGCAGATTTTCCGTCATGCCCATTCGCTGGAAGGCGCGGCGGAAGGCGTGCGTGTGATGCGGGCGGCGGGGCTCGACCAGAGCCTGCTCTCGGCGCGCGAATGCGTCGATGTGGAGCCCGCGCTCGCCGCCGCTCTCCAGAAGGGCGAAATCGCCGGCGGCGTCTATTGCCCGAGCGATGCGAGCGGCGATGCGCATCTTTTCACCCGTGCGCTGGCCGACAGGCTGATGAAGGCGGGCGTCGCCTTTGTCGGCGGCGCGGAGGTGACGCGCTTCGAGGCGGAAGGCGACAGGATCGTGGGCGTCAGAACGAAGTCCTTCGTCTTCCCAGCCGATGCCGTGGTGCTGGCGGCAGGCGTCGGCACGGCGGCGCTGGCGCGGCTCGCGGGCTTGCGCATTCCCGTCTATCCGCTCAAGGGCTATTCGGTGACGCTGCCGGCGACCGGCAATGCGCCGACCGTCAGCATGACGGACGAGGCGCGCAAGATCGTCGTCAGCCGCCTCGGCGAGCGCATCCGCATCGCGGGGACGGCGGAGGTCTGCGGCTACGACACCGACATCGAAATGCCGCGCGCGCGCTCCGTGCTCGACGCCGCGCTCGATCTCATGCCGCAACTGGGCGAAGCCGCCGACCGGGCGGAATACTGGACGGGACTGCGTCCTATGAGTTCAGACGGCAGCCCAATAATTGGGCAAGGGGGGCGATTCACGAACCTCTACCTCAACACCGGGCATGGGTCGCTGGGCTGGACTCTCGGCGCGGGAAGCGCGGCGGCGCTGGCCGACCTGATCTGCGGCACCGCGCCGCAACTGGACCTAACTCCTTTTGCAATAAACAGATTTTCGCTTGTATGAGCCGGGATGTGACGGGTTTTTGTGCAATGCACAAAATTTCCTTGACGCTACGGCGGCTGCTCTCTATCTCATTGTGCAGCGCACAAACCTGAACCTAAGGCTTGTGCAACGCAGTGCCCAAGAGCACAGCGCTCAACGCCAGACAGGAGATGGACATGACGGAAACGACCTCGGCCCCGAAGGCCTCGAAGACCAAAAAGACCGCCAAAGCGAAGCCCGCCGCCGCGAAGAAGGCGAAGGCCGCCCCGAAGAAGACCCCGGTCGAACTCGCGCAGGGCATCATCACCGAACTCGCGCGCACCAATTTCGAAGAAACCGTTGAAACGGCGAAGGCCGTGCTGAAGTCCGGCAACATCCGCACCGCCGTCGAACTCCAGAACGAATTCGTTCGCGCCGCCTTCAAGCGCAACCTCGACGCCGCCCGCGAGATCAACGAACTCGCCGTCTCGGCCGTGCGCGAGGCCGTGAGCCCCTACGCCGAAAAGTTCACCGACGCGTTCGAGAAGCTCCGCGCCGCCTGATTTCGGTCCGCGTCTAACTATCGCTAGTCCTGTTGCGTAAAGGCCCGGTGCTCGAAAGAGCGCCGGGCTTTGTTGTCTGGGGCCGCTTTACCCGGGCTTCACCATCTGGCGGTTAGTCTGGCCGACCCTTAACGGATGGCGGGTTCCCGCATGGAACGGCCTGGACGGATAATCGGCTGGAAGATCGCGAGCCTCCTTGGCGCGATGGCGCTTGCCGCCTGCGCGCAGGCGCCCGATTTCGGCTATGCGCAGCCGAGCCTCCTCGACCGCTTCGCCGCGACCGCCTCTTCGACGGCAATCGGCGAACCCGCCCTGCCGATGACGGTGCCGGAAACGGACCTGCGCGGCATGGCGGCGAACCTCGCCGCAAGCCGTCCCGCGCCCGAAAGCGACCGCTATTTCGGATTGACGAATGTGATCGCCGCGAGCGCTCTCGCGCCCGGCGCGAGTTACTACGACCGGCTTCGCGCGCGCATGCCGGCGAGCGGCGAGGCGCTGGTCAATGCGATCGCCGCCGATGTCGATGCCGACACGGCCGCGATGGAACGCTTCGTCGAAGTCTCGCAGGCGGTCGTTGCCGCCGACGCGGCGCGCGCGCGGGCGATTGCGCCTTACGCCGCGCCGGATGTGTCGGCAGGCGTTCGCGCCCGCATCGCGGAGAACGGCCGCCTGATCGACGGCACCGGGAATGCGCTGGCGGCGCGCTTTGCCGCCTATCGCACGGCGCTCGACCGCGCGCGGCGCGACGCGCCGGCGGAGGAACGCCTGGCGACGCTTGAAGGCGCCATCGCCCGCATGAACGCCCAGCTATTGCTGATGGACCGCAATGCGCTTGCGCATAGTGTGATTGTGAGCGACCTCAAGGTCGGCCCGACGAAAGGCTGAACCTTCGTCAGCCCGCGTTGCGGGCCGACGCGTGGGCGGCGAGCCGGTGCCGCAGCGACATCACGCTCGGCTTGCCGTCACTCGACGGCTGGTAGTCGTTGGTGAAAACGCCCACCGACTCTTTCCAGATTTCCGGCGTGATGTTGTCGCGCACTTCGAGCGCGTCGAAGCCGACGCGGACGAGGAAATAGAACTGGTCGCGCAGCACCGCGCCGACCGCACGCACTTCGCCCTTGTAGCCGTAGCGCTCGCGCAGCAGCCGGGCATAGGAATAAGCGCGGCCGTTGCGATAGGCCGGGAACTCCAGCGCGACGACGTCGAACTTGTCGAGATCGGCGGCGATGAGCGAGGGCGCCTCTCCGCTTTTCAGGCGGATGCCGAGCGGCTTGCCGCGGGCGACGAGCGCATTCTGTTCCTTCTGCCAGCGCTGAAGGCTGACGATGGCGGGACCGTCGGGCAGCTCGTCTTCGTCCGCGACATGCGTCCAGACGTCGGCGATGAAGGCGCCGTTCTTAATGAGCTGCATAGAGCTTCTCCTTGAACGGCTGCAGGCCGACGCGGCGATAGGTGTCGAGCAGGATTTCGCCGTCCTTGCGAATGTCGAGATAGGTTTTGACGATGGTGTCGACCGCATCGACGATTTCGCCTTCGGTGAAGGCGGGCCCGACGATCTCGCCGACGGCGGCCGTCTCGTCGGCCGCGCCGCCGAGCGTCACCTGATAATATTCGACGCCCTTCTTGTCGACGCCGAGAATGCCGATATGGCCGACATGGTGGTGGCCGCAGGCATTGATGCAGCCCGACGTGTTGATGTGCAGCCGCCCGATCTTCTGCTGAAGGTCGACATCCTTGAAACGCTCGGAAATGCGCTGCGCGATGGGGATCGAACGCGCATTGGCGAGGTTGCAATAGTCGAGGCCGGGGCAGGCGATCTGGTCGGTGATGAGGCCGACATTGGGCGTCGCAAGCTCGCTCGCATCGAGCGCCTTCCAGACCTCGTAGAGATCCTTCTTGCGCACATTGGCGAGCGTCAGGTTCTGCTCATGCGCGACCCGGACTTCCGAGAAGGCGAACTTCTCGGCGATGTCGGCGACGGCTTCCATCTGTTCCGACGAGCAATCGCCGGGCGTCTTGCCGATGGGCTTCAGCGAGATGTTGACGATGGCATAGCCCGGCACCTTGTGCTGGGCGACATTCGTCTTCAGCCAGTCCGCGAAATTCTTTTCCTTCGCCGCCAGCGCGTCGATCTCGGGCGCGGCGTCGGAAAGCGTTTCATAGGCGGGCGGCGCGAAATACTTCTGGATGCGGTCCACTTCCTCCTGCGGAAGCTGCAAGGCGCCGGTCTTGCGGATTTCCTCGAACTCTTCCTCGACCAGACGCTTCATTTCTTCCGCGCCGATTTCATGGACGAGGAACGTGATTCCCGACTTGTAGAGATAGTCGCGACGCCCGGACATGTTGTAGACGCGGAGCACGGCTTCGAGATAGGAGAGCAGATCGGCGCGCGGCACGAAGTCGCCGACCTTCTTGCCGATGATGGGCGTGCGGCCGAGACCGCCGCCGACCCAGACTTCATAGCCGAGTTCGCCGGTCGCGTTCTTCACCACCTGCACGCCGATGTCGTGGACGCGAATGGCGGCGCGGTCGTGCTCCGTCGCCGATACGGCGATCTTGAACTTGCGCGGCAGGAACGAAAATTCCGGATGGAAGGTCGACCACTGGCGGATGATCTCGCAGACGACGCGCGGATCTTCAAGCTCGCCCGGCGCCGATCCCGCATAGTGATCGGATGTCGTGTTGCGGATGCAATTGCCGGAGGTCTGGATGCAATGCATCTCGACCGATGCCAGCTCGTCGAGCACGGCGGGAATGTCCTTCAGCGCCGGCCAGTTGAGTTGCAGGTTCTGGCGCGTCGTGAAATGGCCGTAGCCCTTGTCGTAGACGCGCGCGATATGGGCGAGCTTGCGCACCTGGCGCGAGGAAAGCGTGCCGTAGGGAATGGCGATCCGCAGCATATAGGCGTGAAGCTGGAGATAGACGCCGTTCATCAGGCGGAGCGGCTTGAACTCGTCTTCCGACAATTCGCCGGCGAGGCGGCGCGCGACCTGGCCGCGAAACTGCGCAACACGCTCGTTCACCAGCTTGAGGTCGAACTCGTCGTAACGATACATGCGGGTTTTCCTGTAAGCGGTGATGCTTAGGCGTGAACGCCTTCAAGTTCGGCCTGCTTGCCGAGATCGACGCGGACGGTCGGTCCGGCCTGGCGAATGGTTTCGCGAACGCTCGCGGCGCGAATGCCGGCTTCCGTTCGCTCGACCTCGAAGAGATAGACATCGAGGACGAAGTTTCCAGGCTCGAAAAAAGTCTGGCCGCGGGCGAGCAGAGCCTCCGCCGCTTCCTTGCCCTCGGCGATCTCGGCGTCCTGGAGCGAAGGCGACCAGCCGTTCTGCGGCGTGAGATAGACCACGACCCCGTCGGTGAGCCGGTTCGCCGTGACGGCCTGAACCTGCGCCCCTTTGCGCGAATGCTGGGCCAAGAAACTCTCCTGTTGATGCTGGGCGCGCCCGCAAAATGCGGCGCGGGCAAGGGTCCGAAACCCCGCCTAATCTGCGGGTAACATGGAGTTTTTTGGAAAGCGCGTCAACCGGACTGTAAAAATATATAATACACTACATTTAAGTGTGTAATATGAATTTTCGGCAGATTTCCGCCATTCTTCGGGTCCGCTACGCCTCGCGCCTGAGCGCGCTCTCGTGCCAGCGCTTCAACAGCGTGTGTTCGAGCCATGACAGGGCGAAAAAGATGGTGATGCCCAGCGCCGACAGGAGGAGAAGGGCGGCGAACATTTTCGGAATGTCGAGCCGGTTCCCGGCCTCAATGATCCGCCAGGCAAGCCCGGTCGATGCGCCGGAGCCGGCGACGAATTCGGCGACGACGGCCCCGATGAGCGCAAGCCCGCCCGAAATCTTCATGCCGCCCAGCATGTAGGGAAGGGCGGAGGGCAGCAGCAACTCGCTCAGCACCTGCCAGCGGCTTGCGCCATAGAGCCGGAAGAGATCGCGCAGATTGTGGTCGGCGGAGCGCAGGCCGAGCGTCGTATTCGACAGGATCGGAAAGAAGGCGACGATCCAGGCGATGATGAGAAGCGCCAGCTCCACCCGGTCGAAGCCGACCCAGATGAGAATGAGCGGCGCGATGGAAACGACGGGCGTCACCTGCAAGATCACCGCATAGGGAAAGAGCGCGCCCTCGATGGCGCGGCTCTGCGAAAAGACGATGGCGAGCCCGACGCCGCCGACGACCGCCAGCAGAAAGGCGAGGATGGTCACCTTCAGCGTCACCATCAGCGAGCCCATCAGCGAACCGAAATTATCGACGAGGCTTTGCGCGATGCGGCTCGGCGCGGGCAGCACGAATTCCGGCACCGCGTAGTGGCGCACCAGCCCCTCCCAGAGAAGGAGGAAGGCGATGCCGACGGCGAGCGGCAGGAAAATGCGATAGGCGCGGCTGTCTTCCATCACGCCTCCGCTCCTTCCCTGAGCGCCGCCGACACCTCGGCGCAGCGCGCGACATAGCCGGTGGATTCGCGGAAGGCGCGGCCGCGCGGGAATGGCGCGTCGATGTGAATGTCCTGAAGCACGCGGCCGGGCCGCGCGCCCATGACGAGCACGCGCTCGGAGAGATAGACGGATTCGTAAACGCTGTGCGTGACGAAGATGACGGTCCAGTTCTGGCCGCGCCAAAGCTCCAGCAGATCATCGTCGAGCTTTTCGCGCGTGAACTCGTCGAGCGCCGCGAAGGGTTCGTCCATCAGCAGAACCGGCGGCTCGGTGACGAGCGCGCGCGCAATGGAGACGCGCATCTTCATGCCGCCGGAAAGTTCGCGCGGATAGGCGGCGGCGAAATCGGAAAGGCCGACGCGCTGAAGCGCCTCGCCGACGCGGGCCTCCGCATCTTTCCGCGACACGCCCTTGAGCTTCAGCGGCAGATAGACATTTTCAAAGACGCGCGCCCAGGGCATCAGCGTCGCATCCTGAAAGACGAAGCCGATATCGGCGGGCCGCGCGCCGCCATTGAGCGGCCAGGAAATCTTTCCCGCGCTCGGCTCGATGAGGCCGGCGATAATGCGGAGCAGCGTGCTCTTGCCGCAGCCGGACGGCCCGACCAGCGACACGAAGGAGCCCCGCGCGATCTCCGTGCTCACGCCCTCAAGCGCCAGCGTGCCGCTGCCATAGGTCTTGGCGACGCCGGAGAGGGAGACGAGGGATTGCCGGCTGTCGGGGGTCATGAGGCTCAGCATCGTTTGACGCGTTTATATCAGGGCTTGTTGGCCGTCAGCTCTTTCTTCAGATCGTTGCCGACGCCATGGTTGACGAATTCCAGCGTATAGGCGCTGTGGACGTCGATGCCTTTGGGGAAGACGCCCGCCGCCGACATTTCATTGTAGAATTCTTCCCAGCGCGCATCCGTCATCGCGCCGATGCCGAGCGTCGCCGTGTCGCCGGAATCGACGACGCCATGCGCCTTCAATGTCGCGATGGCATGCGCGATGAGATCGTCCGTCATTTCGGGATTGTCGCGCTTGATGAGCGCATTGGCGGGCGAGGGGTCGCCATAAAGATAATCGACCCAGCCCCTGATGCTTGCCTCGACGAATTTCTGCACGACGTCCGGATGATCGGCGATCATCTCGTCGGTCGCCATGATGAAGGCGGCGTAACCCGGATAGCCGTTATCCGACAGCAGGAAAACCTGCGGCTTGAACTTCGCTTCCTTTTCGACGGTGTAGGGCTCGGAGGAAAGATAGCCTTCCTGAATGGCGTTCTTGTCGGTGAGGAAGGGCGCGAGGTTGAAGGTGTACTTGCGGATCTGCGCGTCGGTGAAACCGTACTTCGCCTTGAGCCAGGGCCAGAAGGAGGTCGTCGTCGCGTCGGACACCATGATGGGCTTGCCCTTCATGTCGGCGATCGACTTCACATCGTCCCGCGGATGGGCGATGAGAACCTGCGGGTCTTTCTGGAAGGTCGCCATGACGGCCTTGGAGCCGGCCTTGGCCATGACGACGTTGATCGGGATGAAGCTGTTCGAGCCGATGCCGAACTGCACGGTATTGGTCGCCAGCAATTGCGGCACGTTCACGCCGGGGCCGCCCTGCTGGATGGTGACGTCGAGGCCCGCCTGCTTGTAATAGCCCTTGGCGAGCGCCTGATAGAAGCCGCCATGCTCGGCCTGCGCCTTCCAGTCGGTGGCGAAGACGATGGCGACGCCTTCGCCCGCCGACCTGTGACCCGGCCGGACCACAAGCAGAATGACGACAGCGACAAGGACGGCGGCAACGGCGCCGCCGATAAGGAGAGTGCGGTTCATGGGATGGCCCCCGAGAGTCGATCCGATTTGGCCGTGATCGTATCAGCGGGATGGCGGCAGGGCTACGGATTCGGGCGGCCCGCCGGGCTCAGTTGCCGCCGGCAATATGCGCGAGCGCGAGCACGGTGCCCAGATGAAGCGCGCCCGCCGCCGAAAGCGTGCCGACGATCCAGAAGGGCCAGCTTCTCATGGCTGCCTCGCATCGGGAAGGAAGTCTCGCGCGGCATAGGCTGCACGGGCATAAGGGTTTTCGCTGGTCGCGCTGGCGGCGCCGCGCTGGGCTTCCGCCCGAAGGATCGAATAGGCCGAGCCGAGGCCCAGTGCGACCGCAATGGTCGCCGCCGCCGTGAATTTGAGAAAGACCGCCAAGCACGCCCCCCGGTTTACCGGAGCATCGAACCGCGCGCCCTCGCGCAGGTCAAAGAATTTGTTTGGTTAATCAGCGCTCGGTAAGCGCTTCGCGCTTCATTTCGAGTTCGAGCCACTGTTCCTCGGCGGCTTCAAGCTCCGCCCGCAAGGCGTGATGGCGGGCGGTCACCTTGGCGAACTCGGTCGGGCTGCGCGCATAGAGGCCGGGATCTGAAAGTTGCGTTTCGAGCTTCGCAATGTCGCCCTGAAGCTTCGGCATCCTGGTGCCAAGCTCTTCGAGGAGGCGCGAATCCTTGTAGCTGAGTTTGGTCGCCGCGCGCGGCTGCTCGGGTTTTGCATCGGCGCGGGGCGCGGCGGCGGCGGATTTCGTCGGCGCCTTGGCCGACGCCCGGCCGCGCGAGAAACGCAGCCAGTCGGAATAGCCGCCCGGATATTCCTCCGCGCCGCCCTCGCCGTCGAGCACGATGACGGAGGCGACGACGCGATCGAGAAAGTCGCGGTCATGGCTGACGAGAAGCACCGTACCGTCGTAATCGGCCAGCATCTCCTGCAACAGATCGAGCGTCTCCATGTCGAGATCGTTGGTCGGCTCGTCGAGGACGAGAAGGTTCGACGGCTTGGCGAGCGCGCGCGCAAGCAGCAACCGGCATTGCTCGCCGCCCGACAGCGCCTTGATCGGCTGACGGGCCTGGCTTTCGCGGAAAAGGAAGTCGCGCAGATATGAAACGACGTGGCGCGGCTGCCCGCGGACCATGACCTGATCCCCGCCGCCTTCGCAAAGCGTTTGCCAGAGCGTTGCTTCCGGGTCGAGCGAAGCGCGGGACTGGTCGACGATGACGGGCGTAAGGTTCGTACCGAGACGAATCTTGCCGCTGTCGGGCGGAAGCATGCCCATCAGCATTTTCAGCAGCGTCGTCTTGCCCGCGCCGTTCGGACCGATGAGACCGATCTTGTCGCCGCGAACGATGCGCGTCGAGAAATCGCGGATGATGACGCGCTCGCCGAAACTCTTGGCGATGTGTTCGGCCTCGATGACGAGCGTGCCCGATGCCGCGCCCGTTTCGACGGCGAGCGCCGCCCGGCCGACCTGCGCGATCTTCTCGGCCCGGTCCTCGCGCAGCGAATGGAGCCGGCGGAGCCTGCCCTGATTGCGCTTGCGCCGCGCGCTGATGCCTTCGCGCGACCATTGCGTCTCTTGCAGGATCAGCCGGTCGAGCTTGTGGGCGACGACTTCCTCGTCGGCGAGAATCTGTTCCGACCATTCCTCGAAATTGGCGAAGCCCTTGTCGAGGCGGCGCACCTGGCCGCGATCGACCCAGAGGCAGCCGGCGGTGAGGCGGCGCAGGAACGCCCGGTCATGGCTGATGAGAACGAGCGCGCCGCGAAATTGCGCCAGCCGATCCTCCAGCCATTCGATGGAGGGAAGATCGAGATGATTGGTCGGCTCGTCGAGGAGCAGAATGTCCGGCTCGTCGGCGAGCACGCGGGCAATCGCCGCCTTGCGCGCCTCGCCGCCTGAAAGCGTCGCCGTCGGCTTCGTCGGATCGAGGCGAAGCTCGTCGAGCACGGCCTCGGCCTGGTGGCGCTCGGCGCCCGCCGCCGTCGCATAATCTATGACGGTGGCCGCGCCGCCGAAATCGGGCATCTGCGGCAGATAGGAAACGCGCGTACCGGGCTGAACGAAACGCTCGCCGCTTTCGGGCTCGACAAGGCCCGCCGCGATGCGCAGCAGCGTCGACTTGCCCGCGCCGTTCCGCCCGACAAGGCAAAGCCGGTCGCCCGCGCCCAGCGAAAAGGACGCGCCGTCGAGCAGCACCTGATCGGCAAAGGCGACGCGAATGTCGCGAAGGGCAAGAAGGGGCGGGGCCAAGTCTCTATCCGGGCTGGTTGCGGGCTCCGGCTATATGGCGCATCGCGCGGGGCGAAGCAATGGCGGCAGGCTCAGTTCGGCCGTCCGCCGCCCGGCGCGAGGTTTTCGTTGCCGCGCCGGAAGCCCGAACCCCAGCCGCTATTGGTCTCCCGCGGCGCGACGCGGGGCGCGACGGAGAAAAGGTCGGAAAGCTGGGACAGGAATCCCTTGATCGGACCGCTGCTTTCACCGCGGTCGGCGACGCGCGTTTCGGCATCGGCGCCGGGAAGGGCAGCGACCGGCACGCCCTCCTGCGAGGCCAGCATGTAATTGCGCCAGGCCATGGCGGCGAAATTGCCGCCCGAGACATTCTTCATGCCCGAATTGTCGTCATTGCCGAACCACACGCCCGCCGTCTCATTGGCGGTATAGCCGATGAACCAGGCGTCGCGATTGTCCTGGCTGGTGCCGGTCTTGCCGGCGGCTTCGCGGATGCCGAGATCGGCGCGAAGCCCGGTGCCGGAGGTAATGACATGGCGGAGCATATAGGTCATGTCGCGCGCATGAGCGATGTCGGTGACCTGCTGGGCGGGCGCGGGCGCATATTTGTAAAGCGTTTCGCCCGTGGCGGACTGGATTTCGCTGATGCCATAAGGGAGCACACGCCGGCCGTCGGTCGCGAAGGTGGAATAGGCGGAGGTGAGTTCCAGCAGGTTCACTTCCGAACTGCCAAGGGCGATCGACAGGTTGTCCTGAACGGGCGAGGAAATGCCGAGCCGCTGGGCGGCGCCGGAAATCGCCTTGACGCCGACGCGCTCGGCAAGTTTGACGGCGACGGTGTTGATCGAGCGGGCAAGAGCCTCCGTCAGCGTCACCGTGCCGGTGAAGCGCTTGTTGGAATTCTGCGGCGCCCATTCGCCGAGTGCGACGGGCGAGTCTTCTATTTCGGAGGAAGGCGTGAAGCCCTGTTCGAGCGCGGCGAGATAGACGAAGGGCTTGAAGGCCGAACCCGGCTGGCGCTCGGCCTGCACCGCGCGGTTGAACTGGCTTTGCAGATAGCTTTTGCCGCCGACCATGGCGAGCACCGCGCCGTCGCGCCCGAGCGCGACGAAAGCACCCTGGCCGACATCGCGCTTGGCGCCGTCGCTGGAAAGCGCCGCGCGCACCGCGCTTTCGGCCGCGCGCTGACGTTTCGGATCGAGCGTCGTCTTGACGGTGACGCGGCCCTGCGCGCCCGGAAGAAGAGTGCGAACCTGCTCGGTCACCCAGTCAACGAAATATTGCGGGCCGTCGCGCGTGTCGCGGTCGGCGACGAGGGCGGGATGCGCGCGGGCGTCGGCAACTTCGGCGGCGGTAAGATCGCCATTGTCGACCATGCGGTCGAGAACCTGACCGGCGCGGGCCTGGGCGAGCGCGAGATCGTTCGTCGGCGCGAAGCGGGACGGCGCTTTGGGCAGGCCCGCAAGCACGGCGGCTTCGGCGAGCGACACATCGCGCGCGCTCTTGCCGAAGTAATAATGCGCGGCCGCGTCGATGCCGTAATTGCCGGCGCCCATATAGACGCGGTTCAGATAGATGGTGAGAATTTCGTCCTTGGTGTAATGGCTTTCGAGCCAGAGCGCGATCAGCGCCTCCTGCGACTTGCGCCATAGCGTGCGGTCGCTGTCGAGGTAAAGGTTCTTCGCCAATTGCTGCGTGATGGTGGAGCCGCCCTCGACGAGCGAGCCCGAACGCAGATTGACCCAGGCGGCCCGCGCGATGCCGCGCAGGTCGATGCCGAAATGGGAATAGAAGCGGCGGTCTTCCGTGGCGACGAAGGCCTTGACGAGATAGGGCGGAAGCTCCGCCAGCGGAACGATAGGGGCGGTGCTGCCGCCGCGCGAACCGATCTCGCTGCCGTCGGCGTCGAGCACGGTGACGGCGAGGGCGACGGCGGGGCCGCTTTCGATGTCGCGCTGGAGTTTCGGGATGGTGACGAGGACGAGAAGGGCAAGCGCGATGAAGCCGGCCGTCAGCACGAAAGAGCTGAGGCGGACGGCAAGCCTGAGCCGCCGGCGCGTCCGTGCGCGGGCAAGCGCGTCCGCATCCGGCGCATCCTCGGGGGCGGCCGGTTCTTCAGAGTCGTAATCGTCCTGGTTCGACAAGTTAATTCCCCCTGCCTTGCAACCCTTCGCCGACGCAAGCGTCATGCCGCCGGAAGGGGAAGGCGAAACTGAGCATGGCCGGGCTTTGCGCCGGGATTTCGACGGAATTGGGATCGAACGCGCCGCAATTGTGTCTCAATCGGGGACGGGGCTTGACCGGAAGGCCCGAACGGGCTTTTTCTGCGGCATGGACGACATACCTTTCTGGAAGCGGAAGACGCTGGAGGAGATGACCCGCGCGGAGTGGGAATCCCTTTGCGACGGCTGCGCGAAATGCTGCCTCGTCAAGCTGGAGGACGAGGACACCGAGACGATCGAATATACGGACGCCGCCTGCAAGCTGCTCGATCTCGGCACCTGCCGCTGCACCGACTACAAGAAGCGGACGAAGCGCGTTCCCGATTGCGTGCATCTGACGCCGAAGGTGATCCAGGAGGTGAACTGGATGCCGCCTTCCTGCGCCTACCGGCTGATCGCGGAGGGCAAGGACCTTTACTGGTGGCACCCGCTGGTTTCGGGCGAGGCGGACAGCGTGGTTCGCGCCGGCATGTCGGTGAAGGGCCGGGTGATCTCCGAGACGAAAATCGACTTCGACGATATTTGCGACCGCATCGTGAGCTGGCCGAAGCTGGTGGCCGACTGAGGCCAAGGCCTTCACCCTCCCGCGCCTGCGGCGCGGGCCCCTCCCTCTCCCAAAGGGAGAGGGGTTGAAGAATGCGCCTCTTAGCCCTCTCCTTCCGGGAGAGGGTTGGGTGAGGGGCTTCTTTTCGAGATATCCCCAATTGGCAGCGGCGCGCTGCGTTCCTATCTTCGGTCCATCTCCACAATTGCGTCTTCACCCATGACCGTCGCGCCGGCGAGTGTCCGGCGCGACGAATGCGGGGACGCAGAGATTTCCCCGCTTAAAAAGCGCAACGCTCGAAACCATCTGATGGTCCATGTGAAGAAATCCGCCCCGGCCGGGAAAAAACCCAAAGCGAAAAAGCCGAAGGCGAAAGCGCCGAAGCGCGCGGCGAAACCGGTCGCGCCGGAACCGGAACCCGACGAGGCCGGACCCGACTGGGCGGCGATCCGTCTGCTCTATGAGGACAGGTCGAACGCTCTGACCGCCATTGCGGATTTCGCGGGCGTCTCCGCGCAGAAGGTCATTCGCCATGCGACCGTGAACGGCTGGCAGTCCCGCACGGCGGCGAAGTATCGGGACGCGCCGGCAAGCGAACTGATGGGCTCGGCGCTGAAACCCGTTCGCCTCGCGACGCGGCTGAAGCGCCTGATCGCGCGGGAGATTGAATCGATCGAGGGCGAAATCGCGCATGAGCGCGACGCCGTCGAAAAGGAACGCGATGCGCGGCGTCTGTCGACGCTGGTGCGCTCGCTGGAAAAACTGAACGACATCAAGGCCGCGAAGGCGAAACGTGAACCGAAATCCGGCGACACAGCAGAGGATGCAGAGGCCTTGCGCGCCGAACTTGAGCGCCGCCTCGCTCGGATCGCTGCTGGAGACAATGCGGGCGGAGTTCCTTGCGAGCCTCGCCCCGAGGGAAACGGCCTGGCTGCTTGAGCACTGGCCTTTCTGGGCGCGGGCCGACCAGCTGGCGCCCGAAGGCGAATGGACGACCTGGCTGGTGCTGGGCGGACGCGGCGCGGGCAAAACGCGGGCGGGCGCGGAATGGGTGCGCGGCGAAGTGGAAGCGGGACGCGCCGGACGCATCGCGCTTGTCGGCGAAACTTTCGCCGATGTGCGCGAAGTGATGATCGACGGGCCTTCGGGCCTTGGCGCGCTGGGACGGAACCGGCCGCGCTACGAAGCCTCGCGCAAGAGATTGCTCTGGCCGAACGGGGCGGTGGCGCATGCCTTCTCGGCCTCCGAACCGGAAGGACTGCGCGGGCCGCAATTCGACGCCGCCTGGGCCGACGAGGTGGCGAAATGGCGGCATGCCGAAGACGCCTGGGACATGCTGCAATTCGGATTGCGGCTCGGCGCGCGCCCCCGCCAGGTGGTGACGACGACGCCGCGCCCCGCGCCGATATTGAAGCGATTGCTGGCTGACGAGGCCAGCATGGTGACGAAGGCGAGCACCTATGCGAACCGCGCGAACCTCGCCGCCGCCTTCTTCCGCTCGGTGATAACGCGCTACGAAGGAACGCGGCTCGGGCGGCAGGAACTCGACGCCGAGCTGATCGAGGACAATCCGGACGCGCTCTGGTCGCGGGGCGTGATCGATGCGGGCCGACTGCGCGCGGCGCCCGCTCTCGCGCGCATCGTTGTTGCCGTCGATCCGCCGGCGACGAGCGGCGCGAATGCGGATGAATGCGGCATCGTGGTCGCGGGCGTCGATGCGGAAGGACGCGGCTTCGTGCTCGACGACCGCTCTATGGGCGGGCTTACGCCGCTTGCCTGGGCGAACCGCGCGGCGAAGGCCTTTCGCGACCATGAGGCCGACCGCATCGTCGCGGAGGTCAATCAGGGCGGCGAGATGGTGGCCGCGATCATGCGGCAGGTGATGCCGGCGGCGCCGCTGAAACTGGTGCGCGCGACGCGGGGCAAGCAGGCGCGGGCCGAACCCGTGGCGGCGCTATACGAACGCGGCCTCGTCTCGCATCTGGGCTCGCTCGCAAAGCTGGAAGACCAGATGTGCGATTTCGTGCCGGGCATGACCAGGAGTCCCGACCGGGTGGACGCGCTGGTCTGGGCGCTCACCGACCTGATGCTCGACGGCGAGAGCGGCAGCCCGAAGGTGAGACGGCTATAGAGGAACGCCTGCGGATTTCTCGCGCTTCAGCAATTCCGTCAGATCGCTGATCGCCTGGGTGAGGAACAGGACTTCCTTCTCGCGCAGCTCGTCGATCTTCTGATGCAGAAGTTCGATTTCAAGTTCGGCCTTGATGTTGATCTGATGATCGTTCTCGGCCTCCTTGCGGTCGATGTCCTGCTGGCGGTTCTGGCTCATCATGATGAAGGGCGCCGCATAGGCGGCCTGAAACGACAGCGCCAGATTGAGCAGGATGAAGGGATAAGGGTCCCAGTTCCGCACATAGGCGGTGAGGTTGAGTGCAATCCAGGCAATCAGGATCACGGATTGGATGATGATGAATTTCCACGAGCCCATGGTGGCGGCGACCTGATCGGCGATCTTCTGGCCGACGGTCAGCGTGTCGACGGCCTTCTCGCCCTGGTCGCGCACGCGCAAGCCTCCGCGCAGGGTGCGCAGTTCGGCGAGCAACCGCTCTTCCGCTTCATGCAGTTCTTTCTTGAGCACGTCAGTCGCTTGCATCGAGTTCCCCGCCGCTTCGCCTGCGCGAACGCCTGGACGCCCCCCGGCGCCATGGCTGGACGCTAACACGCGGGTGCGCGGCGCGGGAGTGACGAAGCCGCCGCGCGGCCGGTCAAATTTCGTTCGACGAAAAAGAATGAGGAAAATAATCGCCATGCCGACCGATACGATCGCCGGACCCTGGAGCAGGCTCGCCGCGCTGATGCGGCGCGACCCGCGCGTGCCGCATCAGCCGAGGCCCGAGGAAAAGGCGAGCCGCACGGGGCCGCTCATCGCGCTGGAGTTGCAGGGCCGCGCCGTCTGGACGCCACGCGACTTCGGGGCGCTGGCGCGGGAAGGCTTCGAGCGGAACGCAGTCGCCTACCGCTGCGTGCGCATGATCGCTGAAGCGGCGGCATCTGTGCCCTGGCTTCTTTACGACGGCGCGCGCGAGCTGACGGCGCATCCGCTGCTGTCGCTGATCGAGCGGCCGAACCCGCATGAAAGCGGCACGGATTTCTTCGAAAGCTGGTACGGCTTTCTCGAAGTCGCGGGCAACGCCTATATGGAGCTTGTCGAACTGGATGGAGACCCGCGCGAGCTTTACGTGCTGCGGCCCGACCGGATGAAGGCGGTGCCGGGTCGCTCGGGCTGGCCGGAGGCTTACGAATATTCCGTCGACGGAAGGACGGCGCGCTTCTCCTACGATCCGGCGCGGGGACTTGCGCCGATCCTGCATATGCGGCTCTTCCACCCGACCGACGATCACTACGGCCTGTCGCCGATGGAGGCGGCGGCTTTCGCTGTCGATATTCACAATGCGGCGGGCGCGTGGAACAAGGCGCTCCTGGACAATGCGGCAAGGCCTTCGGGCGCGCTCGTTTACAAGGGCGGCGATGGCAACCGGAACCTGACCGAAGACCAGTTCGACCGGCTGAAGCGCGAACTGTCGGAGAATTATCAGGGCGCGGCCAATGCCGGCAGGCCGCTGCTCCTCGAAGGCGGGCTCGACTGGACGGCGATGGGCCTGACGCCGAAGGACATGGATTTCATCGAGGCGAAGCGCGCCGCCGCCCGCGAGATCGCACTCGCCTTCGGCGTGCCGCCGATGCTGCTCGGCATTCCGGGCGACAACACGTTTTCGAATTATCAGGAGGCGAACCGCACCTTCTGGCGGCAGACCGTGCTGCCGCTTGCAGGCCGCACCGCCCGCGCGCTGACGCGCTGGCTCGGATCGCGCTACGGCGAGGGACTTCGCCTCTGGTACGACGCCGATCAGGTGGAAGCGCTCTCGGCCGAACGCGAGGCGCTTTGGGCGCGCGTGTCGAAGGCGGATTTCCTGAGCGAGGAGGAAAAGCGCGCGGCGGTGGGCTATGGGCCGCGCGGGGATTGAGCAGGGGCCTCGCCCTTCGAGACGCGGCTTCTCCGCTCCTCAGGGTGAGGATTCAGTTCAGAATTCAATCCTCACCCTGAGGAGCGGACCTTCGGTCCGCGTCTCGAAGGGCGAGGCCCGGAGGAGATGATGAAACTCGGCGAGAATGCGGGCTGGAAACTCGACCGGCACATTCCGGTGGCGCTCGTCGCCACCATCCTGCTGCAGACCGGCGCGGCGCTGACCTGGTCCGGCGCGGCGGCCGAAAGGCTGACCACGCTCGAAACCCGCGCCGCCCGCACCGACGAACTGGTCGAGCGCACGGCGCGGCTCGAAGAACAGTCGAACGCGATGCGGGCATCGCTGGCGCGGATCGAGGAAAAGCTGGACCGGGCGGTGTCGGGCGGACGGTAGGAAGGCCCTCACCCAACCCTCTCCCAGAGGGAGAGGGCTAGAAGGCGCATCCCCCCACGCCGTCATGCCGGGCTCGACCCGGCATCCATCTTTCCTTCTGAACGGCAGGAAGATGGACTCCGGCTTCCCGGCTTTCGCCGGGACAAGCAAGGCCGGGGTGACGAATGGGGTTGAGGCTGAAGGCCGAAGCTACTCGCTACCCGTGGGTAGATAAGTTTTCTGCGTTAATTTGACGACCTGACAATTGGATTTGAGGATCACAATTTCGACTCTTCCTTTCGCGGCTTCGCCCTTTGACGGGAGGTGTTCCTCTGCCTTCCGACTTCCTTCTACGTTCCAGCGGTCGCCGGCATCGGTGATGTGCAAGGGAAGCTGGGATTCGAAATCAAGGTCGCCATAGATATTTTTGAAGATCATTGTGGCCATGGCGAGGGCCACTTCGCGAGTAGCCAGATCGCGGTCGGCGGAGCGCCAAAGGAGCATGGATATGTCTTCATCCTCGGCCGCGACGGCCAAATTGGTCATTGCAACGGGGGCGGACAGAAATGCAGAGAGAAAAAGTCTGCGATGCATGATTTCTCGGTCTCCGGTCGTTGGCGGCTCCAGGCGGAAATCAGAATAGCGGAGTTTCCGCTTACGGATCGAGGAGAAGCTGGACCGGGCGGTGGCGGCGGGAAGGTAGGAAGGCCCTCACCCAACCCTCTCCCAGAGGGAGAGGGCTAGAAGGCGCATCCCCCACGCCGTCATGCCGGGCTTGACCCGGCATCCATCTTTCATTCTGAGCGGCAGGAAGATGGACCCCGGCTCAAGGCCGGGGTGACGAGGAGCATTGAGGCTGAAGGCAGGCGCCCCGTCGGGCGCCTTTTTTATTGGCATACGGAGGAAACGTGAACGAGCGCGGGACATGCGAGCGCAAGGCGACGCGGTTTGATGTGAAGAGTTTGCGCGAGGACGGGAGCTTCGAGGGCTATGCCTCGCTCTTCGGCGCGGAAGACCTCGGCCGCGATGTGGTGATGCCGGGCGCGTTCCGGGGTTCGCTCGCAAAGCGGGGCCCGCGCGGGATCAAGATGCTCTACCAGCACGATCCCAATGAAGTGATCGGCATCTGGCTGAAGCTGAAGGAGGACCTGCGCGGCCTGCGCGTCGAAGGGAAACTTCTTCCCGATGTCGGCCGCTCGCGCGAGGTCCTGAGCCTGATGCGCGCTGGGGCCATCGACGGGCTTTCCATCGGCTACCACGTCGTCAAGGCGCGGGCCGATGCGAAGACGGGACTTCGGAAACTCATCGAGGTGGACCTCTGGGAAATCTCCGTCGTCACCTTTCCGATGCTGCCCGAGGCGCGCATCAGCGCCGTCAAGACGATGCGAGAGACGAATGCGAGCGTGGCGCGGGCGATCCGCGTGGCCTCGCTGATTTTCAAACCCTGAAGGAGAGCACATGAGTGCAATGGATAAAGGCGTCCCGCGCATCGGGGCGTCGCTGAAGACGCTTGAGCTGAAAAGCGCCGACGAGGCGAAAAGCATCGACGGGCGGCCCGCCGCCCGCGAAGTGCGCGACGCGCTGGACGAATTCCTGGGCGCTTTCGAGAGTTTCAAGGAAGCCAATGACGAGCGGCTGGACGAGATCGAGAAGAAGCTCACCGCCGACGTTCTGACCGAGGAGAAGGTCGATCGCATCAACCGTGCGCTCGACCGGCAGAAGAAGACGGTGGACGAGCTGGCGCTGGCGCTCGCCCGGCCCGAGATCGGCGGCGAGGCGCGGCCGCGGCTCGACCCTGCGCGGCGCGAGCACAAGCGCGCCTTCGACCTTTATGTAAGGAAGGGCGAGGCGCATGAGCTGCGGTCGCTCGAAGCCAAGGCGCTCTCCGCCCAGTCCGATCCCGACGGCGGCTACCTGGTGCCCGCCGAGACGGAGCGCATGATCGACCGCATCGTTTCCGACGCTTCGCCCATTCGCGCCATTGCCGGCATCCGCCAGATCAGCGGCGCGAGTTACAAGAAACCCTTCACGACGCAGGGACCGGCGGCGGGCTGGGTCGGCGAGACGGAAGTGCGCGCCGAAACGGCGGGCCCGCAGCTCTCCGAAATCGAATTCCCGGCGATGGAGCTTTACGCCATGCCGGCGGCGACCTCGACGCTGCTCGACGACGGCGCCATCGACATCGACCAGTGGCTCGCCGAAGAAGTGCAGACGACCTTTGCCGAGCAGGAAGGCGCCGCCTTCGTCAATGGCGACGGCATCCGCCGCCCGCGCGGCTTTCTCTCCTACGGCAAGGTGGCGAATGCGAGCTGGGTCCACGGCAAGCTCGGCTATCTCGTCACCGGCAATGCGGGGGCCTTTCCCGCGTCCAACGCGTCGGACGTGCTGATCGACCTCATCTATGCGGTGAAGGCGGGTTACCGCGCCAATGCGCGCTTCGTGATGAACAGGGCGACGCAATCGGTGATCCGCAAGTTCAAGGACGCGGAGGGGAACTATCTCTGGCAGCCGGGTATCGCCGCCGGCGCGCCGCCGACGCTGCTCAACTATCCGGTGACGGAATCGGAAGACATGCCGTCCATCGCGTCGGACGCAACCGCGCTCGCCTTCGGCGACTTCAAGCGCGGCTATCTGATCGTCGACCGCATCGGCGTGCGCGTGCTGCGCGATCCCTACAGCTCGAAGCCCTACGTCCTCTTCTACACGACGAAGCGCGTGGGCGGCGGCGTGCAGAACTTCGAGGCGCTGAAGCTGCTGAAATTCGGAACGGCTTGAGGAGAACCCCGTGAAAGACATGCACAGAAACATCAAGACCGTCCAGACGCTCGACCCGGCGGTGACGACGGCGGCCCGCGCAGGCGCACCGGTCGACCGCCAGGGCTTCGAGGCGGTCGAACATGTCGTCTGCTTCGGCGCGAGCGGCGACACGCTGTCGGGCGCGCTCAAGACGGATGTGAAGCTCGAACATTCCGAAGACGGGAGCCTCTGGTCGCCGGTGACGGACGCGAAGTCCGTGAGCGGCGGGCCGGTTTCGGTGGCGGGCATTTTCGCCACCGTCGACGCCGCGGCGAAAGCGCAGAAGGAATATCGCATCGGCTATCTCGGCAATGCGCGCTACAGCCGGATCTCGCTTGTGCTGACGGGCACGCATGCGAACGGCACGCCGGTTTCGGCGCTCGCCATTCTCTCGCGCGCCGCCGTGAAGCCGACCGTCTGACGGAAGGCTTCACGCATGCTCCGGCCGCCTTCCGCACGCCCCCGGTGCGGGACGCGGCCGGAGCCACTTTCTCGCACAGGAACGACACATGACACTGATGCTGATCTCCGGCCCGGCGGAAGAGCCGGTGACGATCGACGAGATGCGCGCGCAACCGCGCCTCGACGGGATGGAGGAAGACGCGCTGCTGGCCGCTTTCATCACGGCGGCGCGCAGCATTCTCGAAGCGGAAACGCGGCGCGCCTTCGTCACGCAAGGCTGGCGGCTTCTGCTCGACCGCTGGCCGAACGGCGAGATTGTTCTGCCGCTGGCGCCGGTGAGCGAGGTGACGCGCCTGGCGCTCGTCGGCAATGGCGGCGAGACGCGGGAACTCGACGCCGCGCTGTATGCGACGGCGCTTGCGGGCGATACGCCGCGCCTGGCGCCTCTCGGCCGGCTCCCCGCGCCGACGCGCCGCATCGGTGCGATCGCCGTCGATTTCACGGCGGGCTACGGCGCGGCGGAGGACGTGCCCGCGCCGCTGAAGCAGGCGATAAAAATGCTCGTCGCGCATTGGTTCGAGGCGCGCTTGCCGGTCGCCTTCGGCGATGCGCCATCGGAAGTTCCGCTCACCGTCGCCTCCCTCGTCGCGCCCTATCGGAGGCTGCACCCGTGAGCAGACGAAAGCCGGGAAACCTGCGCGAGCGCGTAACCATTGAAGCGCCCGAACGCCTGCCGGACGGGGCGGGCGGCGCGGGTGTGAGATGGACGCCGCTTGCGACCGTCTGGGCCGACGTCGCTTCCTTCAAGGGCAGCGAGCCGACGGTCGCCGAGCGCGACGAGGCGCGGACGCCTTACCGCGTCGTCATCCGCTTTCGCGCCGATGTGAAGCCGGAGATGCGCCTCATGTGGCGCGGAAAGCGGCTCGACATCAACGGCGCTTTCGATCCCGATGGCGAACGGCGCTGGCTCGCCATCGATTGCGAGGAGCGCGCATCATGAGCATGGACGCAGACCTGGCGCTGCAAAAGGCGATCTATGTGCGGCTCGCCGCCGACGAAGCCGTTGCCGAACTTGTCGCTGCGCGCATCTACGACAATGTGCCGGGCGATACGGCCTTTCCCTATGTGACGCTCGGCGAGGCGCTGGTGAGCGACTGGAGCGCGGGCGAAGCGCGGGGCGCGGAACACCGGCTCGTCTTCAACGCCTATTCGCGCGGTGGCGGCCGCTCGGAAGCGAAGGCGATCATGGGCGCGCTCAACGCAGCGCTGCATGAGGCGGAGCTGGAGCTTGAAGGCTTCACGCTCGTCAATCTGCGTTTTCTCGACGCCGAGACGCGGCGCGAGCCCGACGGCGCGACCTGGCGCGGAACGATCCGCTTCCGCGCCGTCACCGAGGAACATCAGGAGAGAGACATATGACGGCCCAGAAAGGCAAGGACCTGCTCGTCAAACTCGACGCGGGCGGAACGGGAAGTTTTGCGACCGTGGCAGGCTTGCGCACGCGCACGCTCGCCTTCAATGCGCGCAGCGTCGACATCACCAATGCGGATTCGAGCGGGCGCTGGCGCGAGCTTCTGGAAGGCGCGGGCGTGCGTTCGGCAAGCATTACGGGGCGCGGCATTTTCCGCGACGAGGCGTCGGATGCGAGCGTCAGGCAGCTCTTCTTCGACGGTGCGATCCGCAACTGGCGGATCGTCATTCCCTCCTTCGGCACGGTGACGGGCGCGTTCCAGATCACCGCGCTTGAATATGCGGGCGAACATGACGGCGAAGTGACTTTCGACATGTCGCTTGAGAGCGCGGGCGCGCTGAGTTTCGAAAGCATTTAGCGCATTGGCCTCGCCCTTCGAGACACCGCTTCGCGGCTCCTCAGGGTGAGGGTCAATTCAGAGTTCAATCCTCACCCTGAGGAGCGGACCGGAGGTCCGCGTCTCGAAGGGCGAGGCCCCATCATGGAGGCGGCATTGACCAATCGTCATCGCGGCGAAATCGACGCCATGCTGGGCGGCGAGCGGCGGAGGCTCGTTCTGACGCTGGGCGCGCTCGCCGAACTGGAAGACGCCTTCGGCGGCGAGGACATGCTGGCGCTCGCCGCGCGCTTCGAAACGGGCCGCATTTCGGCCCGCGACGCGATCCGCGTCATCGGCGCGGGGCTGAGAGGCGCGGGCAGCGACGCGAGCGACGAGGATGTGGCGCACATGACGGCGGAAGGCGGCGCGGCGGGCTACATCGCCATCGTCGCCGAGCTGCTGACGGCCACTTTCGGCGGCGGGGGCGAATGAAGACATTCCCCTGGGCCCGCGCAATGGAAATCGGCTTCGGCGTGCTGCGCCTCCCGCCCGATCAGTTCTGGCGCATGACGCTGCCGGAACTCGCGGCGGCGGCGAGGGGGGCAGGACTTGCCTCCGCTTCGATAACGGCAATGACGCGGCGGGAACTGTCCGCGCTCGCCGGCAGATTTCCAGATCGCATCGCCTGACCGCTCCGGGCGCGACGGCTTCATTCAACATGAAAGGACATTATCCATGCACATCATCGACTTTGCTTCCATTCAACCCTTTGTCAGCGATCTTGCCCTCGGACTTCTGTCGGCGCTCGCCTCCTTCGTGACCGCGAAGGCTTGCGCGCTCCTGAAAACGAAGCGCGACGGTGAACTGGGCGTCATTCTCGACAAGGCGCTCGGCATGGGCATTGCCTATGCGACGGCGCAGCTGAAACCTTCGGAGGCGAGCGCTCCGACGCTGACGGTGAAAAGCGAACTCGTGGCCTGGGCCGCGAACTACGCGCTTCAGCATGTGCCGGAAGCCGTCGCCTCGCTCGGGCTCGACGGCGCGCATCTCGCCCGCATGGTCGAGGCGCGGCTTCAGGTGAAGAGCGCGGAGTAAGCGGATGGCGGAAGGCCCTCACCCTCCCACGCCTTTGGCGTGGGCCCCTCCCTCTCCCAAAGGGAGAGGGGCGAAAAAGCGACACACACACTCTCTCTAGCCCTCTCCTTCTGGGAGAGGGTTGGGTGAGGGCCTTCCTTTCAAAATTTGAATATCGCTGAGAGAGAACTCCCATGACCGATCCGAACGACCCCGCTGCGCTGACCGCAGCGATGGATGCCGCCGCCGCCGCGACGAGAAGTTTCGGCGTCGAGACGGCGCGCACGCTTTCATCCGTCACGAGCGACTATCGCCGCGCCGCCTCGGGCGGCAAGGATTTCGGACAATCGCTCGCCGGCGCCTTCGACAATGTGGCGCTGAAGGGCAGGTCGCTTTCCGACACGCTGAGGAAACTGGCGCTCGATCTTTCGGGCCTGGTGCTGAACAGCGCCATCCGTTCGGTCGGCAATTCGCTCGGCGGATCGCTGGCGGGTTCGCTCGGCCAGCTCTTTGCAAGCGCCGACGGCAATGTGATCGCGGGCGGGCGCGTGCAGCCCTTCGCCAAGGGCGGCGTGCTGCAAAGCCCGATGCTTTTTCCGTTGCAGGGTGGAACGGGCCTTGCCGGCGAGGCGGGCGCGGAAGCCATATTGCCGCTCCAGCGCGGACCGGACGGACGGCTCGGCGTCGCCTCGGGCGGCGGCGGGCCGGTGCAGATCACATTCAACGTCACGGCGACGGATGCCGAGAGCTTCCGCCGCTCGGAAACGCAGATCGCCGCCATGCTGTCTCGCGCGGCGGCGCGCGGCGGAAGGAATCTTTGAGCATGAGCTTTCACGACATCCGTTTCCCGACCGATATTTCCTTCGGTTCGACCGGCGGGCCGGAACGGCGCACCGAAATCGTGACGCTGGGCTCAGGCCGCGAGGAGAGGAACAGCCCCTGGGCGGATTCGCGCCGCCGCTACAATGCGGGGCAGGGCCTCCGCTCGCTCGACGATGTGCATGAGCTGATCGCCTTCTTCGAGGCGCGGCGCGGACGACTCCACGGCTTTCGCTGGAAGGACCGCGCGGACTGGAAATCCTGCGCGCCGGGCGGCCTTGTATCGCCCGCCGATCAGCATCTCGGCACGGGCGACGGCGCGAGGGCGAATTACCCGCTTGTGAAAACCTATGCGTCGGGCGGCGCGAGCTATGCGCGAACGATCGCAAAGCCGGTGGCGGGCTCGTTGCGCATCGCCGTCGGCGGCGAGGAGAAAACGCCGGGCACGGATTTCTCGCTCGACGCGGCGACGGGACTGGTGACGTTTCTGCCGGGGTGCATTCCGGCGGCAGGCGCAAGCGTGACGGCGGGTTTCGAATTCGATGTGCCCGTGCGCTTCGACACGGATTTTCTGGAAATAAATCTCGGCGCCTTCGAGGCGGGCTCGATACCGAACATTCCGGTGGTCGAGGTGAGAGCGTAGGCGACGTGTCGTCTCCGCATCGTCATTTCGTCATGGCCCGATTTAGTCGGGCCATCCACGCCTTCGCGAATATGAAAGAAAGACGGGGATGCCCCGGACAAGCCGGGGCATGACGGAATCTGGAGTTAATAATGAAAACCATTTCTCCTGAACTCCAATCCTATCTCGACACGGGCGCGACGACGCTTTGACATTGCTGGAAGCTCGCACGCGCGGATGGCTCCGTTCTGGGCTTTACCGATCACGATCGCGATCTGGCCTTTGACGGCGTGACCTATGAAGCGGCGGCGGGCTTTACCGCGAGCGCGCTTGAAAGCACGTCGGGTCTTGCGGTCGACAATCTCGACATTCTCGGCGCGCTTGTTTCGGAGCGCTTGTCGGAGAGCGATCTGTCGGCGGGTCTCTTCGACGATGCACATATCGAGATCTGGCGCGTCAACTGGGCGGCGACGGATCAACGCGTGCTGCTGCGCAAAGGCAATCTCGGCGAGGTGTCGCGCGGGACGACGGGCTTCACCGCCGAACTGCGCGGCCTGGCGCATCGGCTCAAC
The DNA here is from genome assembly GCA_031291615.1 of Parvibaculum sp. Classification (GTDB taxonomy): domain Bacteria; phylum Pseudomonadota; class Alphaproteobacteria; order Parvibaculales; family Parvibaculaceae; genus Parvibaculum. The sequence goes on along the minus strand of JARLIS010000004.1, from coordinate 21,165 downwards.
CAGCCGACGGGGCGGCTTTACCAATATGCCTGCGACGCCGATCTCGGCGACCGCGCCTGCGGCCTCTATCTCGACGATGCGGCGCTGAAAGGCGCGGGCGTCATAGTCGAGGCGGCGGAGAACCGGATCGTCACCGCAAGCGGGCTCGACGATTTCGCGGAAGGCTGGTTCGAGCGCGGGCGCTTGCGCTTCACGAGCGGCGCGAATGCGGGCGCGGCGCTTGAAGTGAAGCTCCATGCGAAGACGCCGGCGGGCGCTCTGCTTGAACTCTGGCAGGCCATGCCGCGCGACATCGCGCCGGGCGATGAATTCGAAGTGACGGCGGGCTGCGACAAGCAGCTCGGCACATGCCGCGCGAAATTCGGCAATGCGCTCAATTTTCGCGGCTTCCCGCATATGCCGGGAAACGACTTCATCGTGTCGACGCCGCAGGCGGGAGGATCGGATGGCGGCTGAAGACAGGGCCGGACGGCGCGGCGAAATCGTCGCGGCGGCGAGATTGTGGATCGGTACGCCTTACCGTCATCAGGCGAGCTGCCGGGGCGCGGGCGCCGATTGCCTGGGCCTCGTGCGCGGCGTCTGGCGCGATGTCTATGGGCATGAGCCCGAAGCGCCGCCGTCTTATACGCCGGACTGGGCGGAAGCGGGCGGCGAGGAAACCATGGCGGAAGCCGCGCGGCGGCATCTCATCGAGATTGCGCCGGAGGACGCGGCGGCGGGCGACGTTGTGCTTTTCCGCATGAGGCCGCAGGGGCCAGCGAAACATGCGGCGATCCTCAGCGCGAGTGACCGGATGATCCATGCTTATTCGGGCCGCGCCGTCGTCGAGACGCCGCTGACGGGCTGGTGGCGCGCGAAACTTGTCTATGCGTTCAGTTTTCCTGACGCCGGAGAATAAACTGACATGGCGACGATACTTCTTTCGGCCGTTGGCAGTGCGGTCGGCGGCGCGCTATTGCCCGGCGGCGTCAATGTGCTGGGCGGAACGATCTCCGGCGCGGCGCTGGGCTCGGCCGTCGGCGCGGTGGCGGGCGCCTATGTCGATCAGCGGCTCTTCGGGCCGGCGCTCGCGAACCAGACGGGCCCGCGGCTTTCCGACCTTCACGTGATGGCATCGACCGAAGGCGCGCCGATCCCGCGCGTCTACGGACGCGCGCGGCTGGCGGGGCAGGTGATCTGGGCGACGGAGTTCCGCGAGCATACTTCGACGCGCTCGTCGGGTGGCGGCAAGGGCGGCGGGGGCGGCGCGAGCGTCACGGAATATAGCTACAGCGTTTCCTTCGCCGTCGCGCTGTGCGAGGGCGTCGTCACGCGGATCGGCCGCGTCTGGGCGGACGGCAAGCCGCTGTCGCTCGCTGACGTGACATGGCGGCTGCACAATGGCGCGGAAGACCAGGACGCCGATCCGCTGATCGAGACGCTGGAAGGGGCGGGCGCAACGCCCGCCTATCGCGGCACGGCCTATATCGTCTTTGAGGAGCTGGACCTCGCGCCCTTCGGCAATCGTCTGCCGCAGCTTTCATTCGAAGTGTTTCGCAGCCTGAGCGATGTCGAAACGGCGATCGAAGCCGTGACGATCATTCCGGGCGCACGCGAGTTCGTCTACGACACGGCGCCGGTGCGCGACATTCTGAGCGAGGCGTCGAGCCGAACGGCGAACGCCCACAGCACCGAAGCCGCGACCGACTGGCAGGCGGCAATCGACCAGTTGCAGGCGACATGCCCCAATGTGCGTTCGGCCTCGCTCGTCGTCTCCTGGTTCGGCGACGATCTGAGATGCGGGCGCTGCGCGATTGCGCCGAGGGTCGAGAGTGCACACAAGATCACGCTGCCCGAACGCTGGAGCGTGTCCGGCATCGGCCGCGAAAGCGCGGGCCTCGTCAGCCAGGTGGACGGGCGGCCCGCCTATGGCGGCACGCCGTCGGACCTGTCGGTCGTCCGCGCGATCCGCGACCTGAAGGCGCGGGGGCTTCGCACCGTCTTCTATCCCTTCGTGATGATGGATGTGGCGGAAGGCAATGCGCTCGCCGATCCTTATTCGGGCGCGGGCGCGCAGCCCGCCTTTTCATGGCGCGGCCGCATCACCTGCGATCCCGCGCCGGGACGCGCAGGCTCCCCCGACAAGACGGAAGCGGCGGCGGCGCAGGTCGCGGGCTTCTTCGGCAACGCGGCGGCGGACGACTTTCGCCGGTCGGGCGACGCCGTGAGCTATGCCGGGCCCGCGGAATGGTCCTATCGGCGCATGGTGCTCCATTATGCGCATCTCTGCGCGGCGGCGGGCGGCGTCGACGCTTTTCTCATCGGCTCGGAACTCAAAGGGCTGACGCAGGTGAGAAGCGGGCCTGCGACCTATCCGGCGGTTACGGCGTTGAAGACGCTGGCGGCTGACGTCGCGGGGATTCTCGGGCCCGCGACGAAAATCTCCTATGCGGCGGACTGGTCGGAATATGCCGGCCATGCGCCCGGCGACGGAACGGGCGACCGCTTCTTCCATCTCGATCCGCTCTGGGCGGATGCGAACATCCATTTTGTCGGCATCGATTTCTATGCGCCGCTGACCGACTGGCGGAAGACGGGCGACCATCTCGACGCGGCGCTTGCGGGGTCGATCTACGACATCGACTATCTGAAATCGCGCATCGCGGGCGGCGAGGACTTCGACTGGTATTATGCAAGCGAGGCCGACCGCGCCGCGCAAATCCGCACGCCGATCGAGGACGGGGCCTATGGCAAGCCCTGGGTCTGGCGCGCGAAGGACATGAAGTCCTGGTGGGCGAATGCGCATTACGACCGGCCGGGCGGCGTGGAAAGCGCGACGCCGACTTCCTGGGTGCCGCAGTCGAAACCGATCTGGCTGACGGAAACGGGCTGCCCCGCCATCGACAAGGGCACGAACCAGCCTAACGTCTTCGTCGATCCGAAATCGTCGGAAAGCGCGCTGCCGCATTTTTCGAGCGGCACGCGCGACGACTTCATCCAGCGCGCCTTCATCGAGGCGGTGACGGATTATTGGGGCGCGAGCGGCGCGCATAATCCGCTGTCGGGCGTCTATGGCGGGCCGATGATCGCGGCGCAGGACATTTTCTTCTGGACCTGGGACGCGCGGCCCTTTCCGGCATTTCCGAACCGCACCGACATCTGGGCGGATGGCGAGAACTGGCGCTACGGCCATTGGCTGAACGGACGGCTGGGCGCCGCACCGCTCGGCGCGCTGGTCGCCCGCATGATGGCGGATCTGGGCTTTGCCGATTTCGACGCGAGCGAACTGGCGGGAACGGTCGAGGGCTTCGTCATCGACCGCCTGATGAGCCCGCGCGACGCGCTGGCGCCGCTGATGCTGGCGCGCTTTTTCGATGCGGTGGAAACGGGCGGCGCGATCCGCTTTCGCCATCTGGGCGGCGCGCCCGCGGCGACGCTCGCGCCCGCCGACCTCGCGGTCGAAGACGAAAGCGCCGCGGCGGGCTTTCTGCTGACGCGCGGACAGGAAACCGAGCTGCCGCTTTCCGCCAAGCTCACCTATATCGACGGCGGCACGGATTATCGCCAGGCGGCGGTGGAGGCGCGGCGGCTCGTTGCGCGCAGCCAGCGCGTGGCGAGCACGAGCCTGCCCATGGTGCTGACGCAGGAAGAGGCGCAGCGCATCGCCGATGTCTGGCTGCAACAAAGCTGGGTGGAGCGCGAACGCGCCGCCATGAAACTGCCGCCGAGCCTGCTCGCGCTCGATCCGGGCGACGTGGTGGAACTCGTCCTGCCGGAACGCCGGGCGCGATATCGCCTGACGTCGCTCACCGATGCCGGTGCGCGCGAAGCGCAAGGCGCGGCGAGCGAGGCGAGCCTTTACGGCCCCGCGCCCACACCCTTGCGCGCGGTGAAGCCCGCAACGGCGACGAGCTATGGCGCGCCGCTTGCGGCTTTTCTCGATCTGCCTTTGCTGACGGGCACGGAAACGCCGCATGCGCCGCGCGTGGCCGTCGCCGCCGATCCCTGGCCGGGCGGCATCGCCTTCTGGAAATCGCAAGGCTCTGATGCGGGCGCCGGCCTCGCCTTCGACCGCGTGGTGACGCGGCAGGCGACGATGGGCCGGACGAAGACGGCGCTATATCCGGGCGCGACGAGCCGCTGGGACATGAGCCAGACGCTCACCGTCGAGCTTGTCTCGGGCGCGCTTTCAAGCGCCGAGGCGCTTGCCGTGCTGGGCGGCGCGAATGCCGCCGCGCTCGAAACGCCGGATGGCGCGTTTGAAGTGATCCAGTTCCGCGAGGCGCTGCTCGTCGCGCCATCGACCTATGTTCTCTCGGGCCTGTTGCGCGGACAGGCGGGAACGGAAGGCGCGATGCGCGCGCCGCTCGATGCGGGCGCGCGTTTCGTGCTGCTCGACGGCGCGGTGGCGGAGCTGGGGCTCGGCGAGGCGGAGCGCGGGCTGCCGCGCCTCTGGGCCTATGGCCCGGCGCCGAAGCCGCTCGACGACGCGGCTTACATGCGCGAGACGCGGAGCTTCGCGGGCATCGGCCTCCGGCCTTTTTCGCCGGTGCATATCAGGGGCGCGCGGGTCACGGGCGGCGACATCGCGCTCGGCTGGACGCGGCGCACGCGAACGGGCGGCGACGGCTGGGAAGGCATGGACGTGCCGCTCGGCGAGGAGATGGAAGCCTATGAGATCGACATTCTTTCGGGCGGCGGCGTCATTCGTACCTTGAGCGCGAGCGCGCCGGCCGCGACCTATGCCGCCACCCAGCAGATTGCCGATTTCGGCACGACGAGTTTCACGACCCTGACGGTCAGGGTTTCGCAATTGAGCCGCGCCTTCGGCCGCGGGCAAGCAAGAGAGGCGACGCTTCATGTCTGACACCACGCATCTGGGATTGCCTTTTCTCGAAGCCGCGCAGGCGCAGAAGCATGTGACGGTGAACGCCGCGCTCGCCCGCCTCGACGCGCTGGTGCACCTGTCGGTGAAGGACAGGACGCATGCCGCGCCGCCTTCCTCGCCCGCCGATGGCGAGCGCTACATCGTCGGCGCTTTGGCGACGGGCGCATGGGCGGGCGCGAGCGGCAAGGTTGCCGTCTGGAGCGACGGGGCCTGGGCGCTCCTCGCGCCGGAAATCGGCTGGCGCGCCTGGGACGGGGGCGCGGGCGAATTCGTCTATTGGTCGGGCGCGAACTGGCAGGCGGAGCCGGGCGGCGCGGGCGCGACAAGCCCGCATGGCGCGGCGACGACGTTCGGCATCGTCGAGGGCGACCACACGATTGCGGCCTCCGCCAGCAACGATACGAGCTTCGCCATTCCCGACCGCGCCATCGTGCTCGGCGTCACGGGGCGGGTGCTTGCGTCCATCACGGGTGCAACCTCCTGGAACCTCGGCGTCGCCGCCGACGCGACGCGCTACGGCAACGGCATCGGCGCAAGCGCGGGCTCGACCGTCATCGGCCCGTCGGGATCGCCCGTGACCTATTGGGGCGCAACCCCGCTCCGCGTTTCAGCCGTGGGCGGAAGTTTTACCGGCGGGAAGGTGCGGCTCGCAGTGCATTATGTGGCGATCACCGGGCCGGGGGTGTGAGGGCCGACACCAGTTCTGTCATCCCGGCCTTGTGCCGGGACCCAGGAGCCGTAGACTTCTGCGGATGTCGAGTTACTACGTTTACATTCTTGCGAGCGGACGAAACGGCACACTGTACATTGGCGTGACGAACGACCTTGTCCGGCGGATCGCCGAACACAAGAGCGGCGCGGCCGAGGGTTTCACGAAGAAGTATGGCGTCAACCGCCTCGTCTGGTTCGAGGACACCTCGAATGTCGACGTCGCCATCCAACGCGAAAAGACGATGAAGCGGTGGCGGCGGGCTTGGAAGCTCAACGTCATCGAGGAGATGAACCCTCAATGGCGCGACTTGTACGAGGATTTGATTTCTGGAGCGCCGAGTGCGACGCCCCTGGGTCCCGGCACAAGGCCGGGATGACAGGCTGGTTTAGGCTTGACTCATTCCTATCGTGAGAACAAAATAGGAACAAATGCCTACATCCGGAGCCCCGATGACCGCCGAAGCCGTTCATTTCCGCAAATCCGCCTCGCTGGCCGAGATGATGGCGCTGGCGCTGGCTATACGCGACGAGGTGCGGGGCGAGGCGGAGGAGGGGCGGGTGGCGCTGGCCTTTGCGGCGCTGAACCGGATGAAGCGGTTCGGGCCGGACGGGGCCGGAACCCCGCGCCCGGACGTCGCCGCCGATTTCGCCGACCGGGAATTCTGCCGGGCGCTGGCGGCGGCCTGCCTTGCCGCTTCGGGCGATATCGACGATCCGACGGGCGGGGCGACGCATTTTCATCTCCATACGGAGGAACCCTGCTGGGCCGCGACAGCGACGCCGAAAGCGCTGATAGGACGGCATATTTTTTATGCCTTCGACGGGCGACATTGCGCCTGATCGGAGCGGATTTTCCGGTTTCGGTTCAATTCAGGACGCCGCATTCATCTTCCGTTAGCGGAAAATCGGTAATTTCACCCAACGGTATGGTGTCGATTTCTCCAACGGAGCCGGAACGGCCGGCTCGGGCAGACGGCATGATGCGGAAGATATTTCAGACGCGGCGCTCGAAGCGGCCGCTGGTGGTCGCGACCGCTCTGACCGGGCTCTGCCTCGCGGTCTTCATCGTCGGCTTCCATATGGGGCGGACGCATCCCGACATGTTCGCGATCGACACGACGTTTTCCGGGGGCACCGCGCCAAATCAGGTTGCCGCAGCGGAATTCTGACCGCGCCTTCCCTGTAACTCTCCCCGCTGTTTCTTTTTCCCGCTTCAAGGGCGCACGCGCCTTGCCGTGTCCGCGCATCCGCGCCAAATATGCTGCTGGAAAACCGCACCTCAGATGCGGCAGCGGCGGGGAAGCATGGACCTTCAGCTCAAAGGCAAGACCGTTCTGGTGACGGGATCGAACCGGGGAACCGGCCGCGTCATCGCCGAGACGATGGCGCGCGAAGGCGCGCGCACGGTCGTCCACGGCTTCGATCTCACCGCCGCCGAGGCCGTCGCCGCCGGGATCGTCAAGGCGGGCGGCGAGGCGCATGGCGTCGCCGGCGACATCACGACCGATGAAGGCGCCGCCGCCGCTTTCCATGCCGCCGTGAAATCGGTCGGCCCCATCGACATTCTCATCAACAATTACGGCACGGCGGATGCGGGCTCATGGTCCCGCTCCGAGACGCCCGACTGGATCGAGGCCTATGAGAAGAACGTGCTCTCGGCCATGCGCCTCTCGCGCCTCGCCATGCCGGCGATGAAGGAGCGCGGCTGGGGCCGCATCGTCATGCTCGGCACGATCGGCTCGACCGAGCCCGCCGCGCGCATGCCGCATTACTATGCGGCGAAGGGCGCGCTCGCCACGATGACGATTTCGCTGGCGAAGGAACTCGCCCGCACCGGCATCACCGTCAACATCGTCAGCCCCGGCCTCATCCGCACGAAGGAAGTGGAAGACCGCTTCATCGCGCAGGGCCGCGAAAAGGGCTGGGGCACGACCTGGGACGAGGTGGAGCCCCATGTGCTGAAAACTTTCATGAACAATCTGACCGGCAAGGTGACGACGACCGAGGAAGTCGCCGACGTCGTCGCCTTCGTCGCCAGCCCCCGCGCGGGCGGCATGACCGCGCTCAACATCCGCGTCGACAGCGGCACGACCGCGCTCGTCGTTTAGGAAAGTGACAATGCAGGCCTTCCGTTTCGATCTTTGCGAATTGCCGGAGGAGACAAAGGGTCTCCGCCAGGAAGTGCGCGACTTTCTCGCCGTCGAATTGAAAGACATTCCGGCGGTGACGCGGGCGCAGACATGGATGGGCTTCGACGCCGAGTTCAGCCGCAAGCTGGGCGCGCGCGGCTGGATCGGCATGCGTTGGCCGAAAAAATATGGCGGGCATGAACGCTCGGCCTTCGACCGCTATGTCGTGCTGGAGGAAATGCTGGCGGCGGGCGCGCCCGTCGGTGCGCATTGGATCGGCGACCGGCAATCGGGCCCGCTGCTGCTCAACTTCGGCACCGAGGAACAGCGCCAGCTCATCCTGCCGAAAGTGGCGCGGGGCGAATGCTTCTTCTGCATCGGCATGTCGGAACCCGATTCCGGCTCCGATCTCGCCGCGACGCGAACCAAAGCCGAGAAGGTCGATGGCGGCTACAAGGTCAACGGCACCAAGCTCTGGACCTCGAATGCGCACAAGGCGCACTACATGATCGCACTTTTCCGCACCGATCCGGAAAAGAAGCATGACGGGCTCACGCAATTCATCGTCGACCTGAAGACGCCCGGCATCACCATCCGCCCGATCCGCGACCTTGCCGGCAATGCGCATTTCAACGAAGTCGTCTTCGAGGACGCTTTCGTGCCGGACGGCATGCTGGTGGGCAGCGAGGGCTCGGGCTGGGCGCAGGTGACGGCGGAACTCGCCTTCGAGCGCTCGGGCCCGGAACGCTATCTCTCGTCATTCCTGCTGTTGCAGGAGGCGATCCGCGAATTGCAGACGAAAGGCGGCGTCGACGGCGCGCGCGAGATCGGCCGCATGGTCGCGCATCTTTCGACGCTGCGGCAGATGTCGCTCTCGGTCGCGGGCATGCTCGACCGCGGCGAGAACCCGGCGCTCGAAGCCTCGGTGGTGAAGGATCTCGGCACGGGTTTCGAGCAGGACCTGCCGGTGAAGGTTCATGAGCTTCTCGGCATCGAGCCGACGCTGCGCGGCGGCAACGATTATTCGCAGGTGCTCGGCTACCTCACGCAGACGGCGCCGTCATTTTCCTTGCGCGGCGGCACGCGCGAAATTTTGCGCGGCATCATCGCCCGCGGTCTGGGCCTGAGGTGACGCCATGAACGAAACGCAGAAAATCCTGGCCGACAGCGTCAACCGCCTGCTGACCACGCATGCGACGCGGTCGACCATTCAGGGCGCGGAAGAAGGCGCATGGCCCGTCGTGCTGTGGGATGAGCTCGTCGATAACGGGCTGACGCGCATTCTCGTGCCCGAGGCGCTGGAAGGCGCGGGCGCAAGCTGGGCCGACGCCTTTGTCGTGCTGAAGGCGGCGGGCGAACATGCGGCTCCCGTGCCGCTCGCCGAAACGATCCTCGCCGGTTTCATTCTCGGGCGCGCGGGCCTTGCGATGCCGGACGGCGTCGTCACCGTGATGGAAGGCGACTTCCTGCTGTCCGAAGGCCGGCTCTCCGGCAGGGCCGTGCGCGTGCCATGGGGCCGCAAGGCGAGCCACGGCGTCGCCCTCGTCAAAAGCGGCTGGGGCGTCGAGGCGGTGCTGGCGCCGCTCGACTATGCGCGCATCGAGGAAAGCGAGAACGTCGCCCGCGAGCCGCGCGACACGCTGACCTTCGAGCGCGTCGTCGTGGAGACGGGCTGGGTCGAACTGCCGGGCGATGCGCTCCGGCTTCTCGGCGCGCTGGTGCGGGCGAGCCAGATGGCGGGCGCGCTCGACGCGATCACCGCGCAGTCGGTGCAATACGCCAATGAGCGCACGCAATTCGGAAAGCCCATCGGCAAGTTTCAGGCGATCCAGCAGCAGCTCGCGCTTCTCTCGACGCAAGCCGCCGCCGCCAACGTCGCCGCCGCTCATGCCTGTTCGAAGCTCGACGCCTCGCTCGACGGCGATTATGCGGCTTTCGAGATCGCATGCGCCAAGGTGCGGGCCGACGATGCCTCGAGCATCGCCACTTCGATCGCCCATCAGGTGCATGGCGCGATTGGCTTTACCTATGAACACGGGCTGCACTTCGCTACGCGGCGGCTCTGGTCGTGGCGGGCGGAATTCGGCTCGGGCGCCGAATGGGCCGACAGGCTCGGCCGCGAAACCATCGCGCGCGGTGCGGACGCGCTCTGGCCCTATGTGACGGGAAGATGAGGTCTAGTTCCTTCCTCGCCATGCCCCGCTTTATGCGGGGCATCCCCGTCTTCCCCGCTCCGGATTGAATGGAAGACGTGGATGGCCCGGACAAGCCGGGCCATGACGAACGAGTAATGTGGTCGAACAAACGGAGATACTGACGTGGACGTACTCGAAGCCCTGAAGACGCGCATCACCTGCCGCGCTTTTCTCGACAAGCCGGTGCCGGAAGCGACCCTGCGCGCGGTGCTTGAAGGCGCGAAATGGGCGCCGTCCGGCGGCAATCTCCAGCCCTGGCATGTCTATGCGCTGACCGGCGCGAAGCTCGCGGAGTTTCTCGCCTTGATCGCCGAGAAGCAGAAGACGACGCCTTTCGGCGAGGGCTCGGAATATCCGATCTACCCGAAGGACCTGAAGGACCCCTACAAGGCGCGCCGTTTCAAATGCGGCGAGGACATGTATGCCTCCATCGGCGTCGCGCGCGAGGACAAGACGGGCCGCCTGATGCAGTTCGCCCGCAATTTCCGCGCCTTCGACGCGCCCGTCATGCTGTTCTTCGCCATCGACCGCCAGATGGGCATCGACCAATGGGCCGACCTCGGCATGTTCGTGCAGTCGGTCATGCTTATGGCGAGAGAGCATGGGCTCCACACGGCGGCGCAGGAAGCCTGGGCGATCTGGCCGAAGACAATTGCCCAATTCACCGGCATGCCGGACGAGCTGATGCTCTTCTGCGGCATGGGCCTCGGCTACATGGACGAGACGGCCCCGATCAACAAGCTCCGCACCGACCGCGCCCCTCTGGAGGAATGGGTGACCTTCTCGGGGTTCTGAGCTTAAACTCCCCGGAAACCTGCCATTCATCGCAGGTTCAGTCTGAGGGGTCTAAACCGGCGCCATGAGCTGGAAGCCGACATTCACCGCGTTAACGCTCGCCGCCGCCTTCTGGGCCGCCGGCGCGGGAACGCTGTCGGCCGAACCCCGCTGGCAGATCGACGATCCGCAGGCCTATCACTCCTATCCGGGCGAAGGCGCGCAGCGCCACCGCGAACGTCGCTCCGACCAGGAACATGCGCGCGAGGCCGTCCGCGAGGGCAAGATCCTTCCCCTCGGCCGTGTGCTCGCCAATGTGCAGGGCCGTTATCCCGGCCGCCTCCTCGATGCGGAACTTGTCGACGGCGGCGGCAGGCCGGTTTATCTCATCAAGATGATGACCCGCGACGGCATTGCGCTGGTTTCGGCGGATGCGGCGACGGGCAGGGTGCTCGGCTACAGACAAGGGGGACGCTGAATTTGCGCTTGCTGGTCGTTGAAGACGATCCGGACTTGAACCGGCAATTGGTGAGTGCGCTTCAGGAAGCGGGCTATGTGGTCGACAAGGCGATGAACGGCGAGGAGGGACACTTCCTCGGCGACACCGAGCCTTACGACGCTGTCGTCCTCGATCTCGGCCTGCCCGAGATGGACGGCGTGACCGTGCTTGAGAAATGGCGCCGCGCCGGCCGCAACATGCCGGTGCTGATCCTGACCGCGCGCGACCGCTGGTCGGACAAGGTGGCGGGCTTCGACGCGGGCGCCGACGACTATGTGGCCAAGCCCTTCTTTATGGAGGAGGTGCTGGCCCGGCTCCGCGCGCTGCTGCGCCGCTCGACGGGACATGCGACGAGCGAGTTTGAATGCGGCCCCTTGCGGGTCGACACGCGCACCTCGCGGGTCACCGTCAACGGCAGGGCGATCAAGCTGACCTCGCTTGAATATCGCCTGATCGAATATCTCATCCACCATCAGGGCCGCATCATCTCGCGCACCGAACTTGTCGAGCATCTCTACGATCAGGATTTCGACCGCGATTCGAACACGATCGAAGTCTTCGTCGGCAGATTGAGGCGCAAGCTCGGCAAGGACATGATCGAGACCGTGCGGGGGCTCGGATACCGGCTCGCGGCGCCCGAAGATGAGGCTTGAACGCTTCAGGATCAGAACCGACAGCCTCGCGTTCCGCCTGATCGCGGGCGCGGCGCTCTGGAGCGGCATCGCGCTCGTCGCCGGCGGGATCATTCTGTCGTCGATCTTCCGCCAGTCGGTCGAACGCTCCTTCGACGCCCGCCTCGACGTGCTGCTCGGCAGTCTTATCGCCACAACCGACGTCAACGACAAGGGCCAGCTCGAACGCACGCGCGACCTCAACGAAACGCGCTTCGACTTTGCCTATTCCGGCTGGTACTGGCAGATAGCGCCCATCGCCCAGCGTCTCGGCCTGCATTCCCGTTCGCTTTTCGACCAGTCGCTGGACATATCGGCCGGCAAGGACGCCGAGCGCGACGTCTCGGGCGCGCGCGTCTTCGATGCGGTCGGGCCGGAGAACCAATCGCTGCGCGTCACCGAGCGGCGGCTGATGCTGCCGGGCTACGATGTGCCGGTCTCCTTCGCGGTCGCGGGCGACAAGGCGGAAATGGAAGCCGATATTCAGAGCTTCAATTCGACCGTCTTCACGGCGCTTGGCGGCCTTGGCCTCGGCATTCTCGTTGCGCTCTTCATTCAGGTGCGTTTCGGCCTGCAACCGCTGGAGCGCGTCAGAAGCGCGCTCGCCTCGATCCGTTCCGGCAAGGCGACGCGCCTCGATGGAACATTCCCGGTCGAGATCGAGCCGCTGGCCGATGAAATCAATTCGCTGCTCGAAGGCAATCGCGAGGTGCTGGAGCGCGCCCGCACCCATGTCGGCAATCTCGCCCATGCGCTGAAAACGCCGCTGTCGGTCTTGACCAACGAGGCGCGCGCCCATGACGGCGCTTTCGGCGAACAGGTGAGCCGCGCCGCGCTCAATATGCGCGAGCAGATCGACCATCATCTCGCCCGCGCCCGCATGGCGGCCTCCGCCAATGTCTTCGGCGCGCATACGCCCGTCGCGCAGACGCTGACGCGGCTCGCCCGGACGCTCGAACGCATTTATGTCGAGCGCGGGATTTCGGTCGCCGTCGAATGTCCTGAATTGCTGGGCTTTCGCGGCGAGGCGCAGGACCTTGAAGAGATGGCGGGCAATCTCACCGACAATGCCTGCAAGTGGGCCGCTTCGCGCGTGGTGCTGAAGGCCGTGCCGCTCGGCGAACCGCGAAAGGGGAGGCCCGCCTTCCTGCTCACCGTCGAGGATGACGGGCCGGGCGTGCCGGAAGCGGCGCGCAAGACGGCGCTGAAGCGCGGCGGCAGGCTCGACGAGACGAAGCCGGGTTCAGGCCTCGGCCTTTCGATCGTCACCGAAATCGCCGAGCTTTACGGCGGCGAGCTGAAGCTCGCGGATTCCCCGCTTGGCGGATTGAAGGCCGAGCTCATATTGCCGGCGGCGGGAGCGTGATGCCCGTCAGGGGAATGTCCGAACATGAACGCCGGATGAACGCCACATTCAGCGCTCGCTCAAGCGCGGCGGCCTAAGCTCCGCTCCGAGATCAACCTTCAACTCGGGGTATTCACATGACCATTTCCCGGATCGCGATTGTCGGCGCGCTGGCGGCCTCGCTCGCGGGCTGCGCCCAGAACGGCTATGGCGGCTATGGCGGCGCCGGCCCGAAACAGACCATGGGCACGCTGGGCGGCGCCGTGGTAGGCGGCCTTGCCGGTTCCCAGATCGGCGGCGGCACGGGCCGTCTCTGGGCGACGGGCGCGGGCGTGCTGCTCGGCGCGCTTGTGGGCAACAATATCGGCCGCAGCCTCGACCGCGCCGACCAGCAGTATCTGAGCCAGGCCTCCTATCGCTCCTTCGAGAGCGGGGCGCCGGTGCAGTGGCGCAATCCCGATAGCGGCAATTACGGCACCGTTTCGCCCGGCCGCACCTACCAGTCGCAATATGGCGGCTATTGCCGGGAATATACGCAGACCGTCTATATCGGCGGTCAGCCGCAAAAGGCCTATGGCACGGCCTGCCGTCAGCCCGATGGCAGCTGGCAGATTCAGAACAGCTGAGGCTTCGGCATCGCCTCACCCCGGAAACTTAAAAGCCGCCGCGCTGCCCGAGGGCAGTGCGGCGGCCAGTTTGGAACGGCTGCGACTTGGTCCGCTTGTTAATGCGTGTGCTGGACCAACCCGTTTGTCGCTCTTTTGATTTCGCTCGAACCGCCTGGCCGGGAACTGAGCCCGATGGGCGATGAAGCGTGAAAATCAGCCGGCAAGGTCCGTGGAAGTGCCCGACCTCACCTGCTTGCCCTCACGATCCTCTGTCGAGATCGAAATGCTGCTGGCGATGGCAAACGGCGTCATCAAACCGTTAGACATCGGATCACCTCCTTTCAATTGTTGAACTCAGGGAACTTCAGCCTGAGGTGCGTCGCGCGCCGCGTCAAGCAAATGTGTGTGACCTCTTGGCGAACACCGCATCCTGTGGTGCCCAATGCAGTATTGGTGCGGCCCTTTGCATGAGCGCCAAGCAACGCGCCCGCCGCGCCGGCAGCGCCCGAAACGCCAGCTTGCCCTCTCCCGATCACGAATCAAGTCGTTAACGCGGCGGCTCGCGCGTGGCCATGGCGGGCGCGGCGTCGGCCGCATGGCCTTCCTTGGCCCCGGCGGAATGACCATCCGCCAGCAGCGTGGCGATCGTCGCATCGTCGAGCACGGCCTTCTCGCTTTCCGCCAGACGCGCAAACAGCGCATCGACGCGCGGCTCGCGGGCGAGCGACCTGTCCGCGATGCTTCCCGGTTCCGCCAGCCGCCGCACCGCCGCCAGCACCTCGGTGATGCCGACCAGTTCGGCCGGACGGCTGGGCAACAGGCGCGGGGGTTTTTCGGTCGAAAGCGTGACGAAGCCGCCAGACTGGAGCGCGTGGACGATCTCCAGAAGACCTTCAAGCGGCAGATGCAGATGGCGGGCGAGCGCCGCCTCCGTCCAGGGCACGCGGCCTTTCTCGAAGGATTCGTGAATGAGCAGCAATGCCTGCACCGCCATGCGGTTTCTCTGCCGGGGTGTCAGCATGGCAAGCCCGATCGCCGGCGACAGGTGGCGCCTGTTCTGGAAATAGAAAGCGATGGCGCAGCCGGTAAGCAGGATGAGCCAGGCCGCATATAACCAGATCATGAAGACGACGAGGCCGGCAAAGGCGGAATAGATCGCCACATACTGCGCCGACTGGACGACGAAGGTGGCGAAGGCCCAGCCCGTCGCGCCCCAGACGATGCCCGCCACCGTCGCCCCGACAAGCGCCGCGCTGAAATGGACGCGCGTGTTCGGAATGATGGCATAGAGGAAGGTGAAGGTGCCGATCAGCAGCGCATAGGGCACGATCCTGTTCATCTGCTCAAGGACGAAGTGGATCGGCGCGATATTGGCGAGCCCGCCGACGAAGGAATGCGAAAGCGCCCCCGCCATGATGCTGAGCGCGGTCAGCACCACGATCGGCCCGAGAACGCCCATGCTGATGACTTCGGTGAACTGGCGCGTGAACGTACGCGCCGCCTGCACATGCCAGATATTGTTGAAGGCCTCTTCGACCTTGTTGATCATCGAGACGACCGTGTAGAGCAGGAATACAAGGCCGACGGTGCCGAGCACGTTGGCGTTGACGCGCTGCACGAATTCCATGACGCGGCGCGTGATGTCGCTTCCCTGATCGCCGAGCGGTCCCAGAAACTGCGTCAGCATGTCCTGCACATAGCTGTCGAAGCCGAAGGCCCGGAAAATGGCGAAGGCGATGGCGAGCGCGGGCACAAGCGAAAGAAGCGTTGTGTAGACGAGGCTCATGGCGCGGAGATTGAGCCGCCCGTCGAGAATGTCGCGCCCGACGACCCAGGCGATCCGCCCCGTTTCGATAAGTGCGACATGCCAGAGCGGCAGAGCGCGCCCGCCGTCGAGCGGTGTGTCCCAGATGAGCGCGCGAAGCCGCGCAAAGAGCGAAGCGGAGCTGATCATGTGGCGATGCTAGAGCATGACGGCGATATGCTCCAACGAAGAGAGACCCCTTGGCCTGCATGCCGGTCCCGAAATGAAAGGCCCTCCGCTATCGGGAGGGCCTTGGTCTTGCTTTGGGGGGCGGAATGCCGGGGCATCGGGTCCGGATCAGTTGAGAGCCAGATTCTCCGCGGAGAAACGGCCGTTGCGTCCCTCGACCAGCTCGTACTGAACCTTCTGACCTTCATTGAGGGATTTCTGCCCGGCCTTTTCGACGGCGGAGATGTGAACGAAGACATCCTTTCCACCGTCCTCCGGCGCAATAAATCCGTATCCCTTAGTGGCGTTGAACCACTTCACAACACCTGTAGCCATAGCGTCTCGATTGCCTTGTCGTGGATGAATGGTGCCGTCGACCCATGACGACGCCTGAGTGAAATTTAGCATTTCGGCAACGACTGGCCTATCGAAAATGCGGATGGGGCAGGTGTCGGCCGGACCCGCCATCTACAGATTGTTAAGTATGCCGCGCTAGATTCCGGGCAGGTATGCCGACGTCGGACAGCGGTTCCGCGTCACGAACTGTGCACGGCAATGGAAACGAAAACGGATAAGCCCGTCGCCGAACGTCTTTCCGAATTCCTGTCGCGGCTCACGCCTGCGGCCGCGGTGAAACTCGTCTCCGGACTTGAGCGCGAGAGACTGCGCGGCACGACAGGTCTTCCCTACGATCTCATTCTCTCCTCGATGAGGCCGGTGTTGCGCCGGATGGACATGAAGCGGAACGGTTCCGCCATGCCGATGCGCCAGTTCTGCATGCCCTTTGAAAGCCTTCTCGTCGAGGCGCGCGATCCCTCGTCGCATCGCCGCCAGATCGCGCGCACTTCCATCGTGCCGGTCTGGACCTGGCTGGAAACCGATCTGCTGCCCGACACGCTGCCCGACATCGCCGGACGCATTACCGAACACACGGTGAGCGGCGACAATGCGGCGCTCTTCGGAACGCTCAACGTGATGCATGCTTCGTGTTCCGCCGCGATGCTGCTCGCGCTCGACGGCGCGCGGCGCGACGTTGCGCAGCGCAAGAAGCTCGAGCAGAGGCTCGGCGGCGAGGCGGGTCTCGAAGATGCCCGCGTCATGGCCGAGGCGCTTGCCGTTGCGCCGCAGATGCTCTCCCTGCAACTCGGTCTTCCCAAGAAGATCGCGGAGTTCGACGACGGCCTCGCGGCGCTTGTGAGCGAAGCCTATGAGGAGGCGCGGGAAAGCGCGCCGCTCCATGCGATCTATGTTCCGCTCGGCGTCATGAACCGGCTCGCCAAGCCCTGGCAGATACTCAGGCTCACCCGCAAGCTCTCGGGCTTCGGCAATGACGCCGCCGTGGCCCGCTCCGGCCTCGCCGAACTCGGAGAAATTTTCCTCGGCGAACTTGAAGACATCGCCAAGTGCTTCGAAGTGCGCCGGCCTGGCAAGAAGACCGATCTCGACTACATGCTGGCCCGCGTCACGCGCTTTGCGGAAATCTCGCAAGGCTTCATCCACGAGATCGACATTCGCCGCGTCAGCGAATGGGGCCACAGGATTCTGGCGGCCCGCGCCCGCCTTTCGACGGCGATCGCCGAGGAAATGGCGCGCTTCGAAAACGAGGTGGCCCGCGCGCTTCCGCTGTTTCAGATCGGCAGTTACGGCAAATCCGGCCCGCGTCGTCCCGATGTAACGTCGGCGCCGAATTTCGAGCAGGCCGAGCGCGCGACAGCAGCGATGCGTTTTCTCACAGGCGCTTGCCCGGCTGCGGAATCCATCGGCGTCCAGGCGCATTGCAAGACCGTCGGCCAGCAGATCGAAACCTATCTCGCCAGCTACGAAGACGGCTTGATCGAGGAAATCCGCCGCAGCAAGGGCCACGAACGGGCCAATGCAAACGCCTATCTCGAAATCGCCGCCGGCCTCCGCCGCGCGCGTGGAGAGATCGCGCTGTCCGACACCTTGCGCCGGCGAGGCAAGGTTGCCGGAGCGCAGGCGTCCTAGTTCGACGTTCCCAGAAATTCTTCTTCATAGGCGAACAGTCCGGGCGTCCCGCCCGTATGCAGGAAGACGAGCGTTTCGTCCTCCGCGAACTTCCCGCGCCGAAGGAGATCGATCATGCCGGCCATAGCCTTGCCGGTATAGACCGGATCGAGCAGCACCGCCTCGGTGCGCGCGACAAGCTCGACCGCCTCGACCATGCCCGGCGTCGGCATGCCGTAGCGCGCGCCCATATAGCCTTCTTCGAGGATAAGGGAGTCGGCGCCGGGCGGCGGCAGGCCGAGCTTCGCCGCCGTCGCCACGGCGAGTTTCAGAATGTCGCCGGCCATCGCCTCGCCATCGGCGCGATAGACGTTGATGCCGTGAACGGCGGGCCCCTTCTCGCGGAAGCCTTGCCCGGCGACGAGACCGGCTTGCGTGCCGCCGCTCGATGAGGCATGCACGATGCGCGTCCTAGCGACACCGAGCGCCGCGAGCTGATCGGCAATCTCGATATAGGCGGCCGCATAGCCGAGCGAACCCGTGGCGTTGGAGCCGCCCGCCGGGATGAAATAGGACTTGCCGCCGCGCGTCTCGATCCCGCCCATGACGCGCTTGAAGACATCGGCCGGGTTCTCTCCCGTCGGGACGACGACGACATCGGCGCCGAGAATTTCGTCGAGCAGACGGTTGCCCGAACTTCTGTAGCGCCGTCCGTCATAAGGGACCATGTCCATGAGAACGAGAGTGGCGCGCAGGCCCGCCGCGACGGCCGCTGCCGCCGTCTGGCGCGCATGGTTCGATTGCAGCGCGCCCGTGGTGACGATGGTGTCGGCGCCTTGCGCCAGCGCCTCGCCGATCAGGAATTCGAGCTTACGCGTCTTGTTGCCTCCGCCCGCGAGCCCGGTGCAATCGTCGCGCTTGATGAAGAGGCGAGGGCAGTGGGGCCCGAGCGCCGCGCGCAGATGCTTCATCTCGGCAAGCGGCGTCGGCAGATGCGCCAGTGGAAACCGGCGCGGGAAATCGTCGAATATATCGGCCATCAGACGACGCCTTCCTTGCGGAAGCCGGCGATCTCGGCGGGCGTATAGCCAAGCTCGGCGAGGATTTTGTCCGTATGCTCGCCGAGCAGCGGCGCCCGGCCGTGAAGCGCGCCCGGCGTCGCCGAGAGCCGCACCGGCGTTTCCATGACGGGCGCGGGGCCGGGCAGCCCCGGAAAGGCGATCGGCTGGAGATAGCCCATCGCCTCGATATGCGGATCGTCGAGCGCCTGCTGCGGCGTGTAGACGGGCCCGGCCGGAATGCGCGCTTTCTCAAGCGCGGCGAGCGCTTCGTCCGTCGTCCGCTCGGCGGCCCATTTCGATGTGCGCTCCGACAGCAGCTTGCCGTTATCGCCCCGCGCCAGATCGTCCTTGAAGCGCGGATCGGTGAGCCAGTGATCCTCGCCCATCAGCTTCGCCCAGCGCTTGAAGAGCGGCATGCCGATGGCCTGCACGAGAATCCAGCCGTCCTTCGTGCGCACAATGTCGGCGGGCCCCGCATAGGGTGAGCGATTGCCGATAGCGACGCGATTGGTCTGCCGCAACTGCTGTTCGATCAGATGGAAGTTGAAGTAGGCGAGCGCGGTCGACAGCAGCGCGCCCTCGACGATCTGCCCGCGCCCCGTGCGCGCCCTTTCCATCAGCGCCGCCAGCGTTCCGAAGGCGGTGAGCGAGGCCGTGCCGAAATCGACCCATGGCGCATAGCTTTTTACCGGCTCGTTGCCGGGCCCGGTGAGGTAGGCGGCGCCCACCATCGACTGCGCGACGCCATCGAAGCCCGTGCGTTCGCTATAGGGCCCGCCATGGCCGAAGGCCGAGACGGTGGTGAGAATGATGTCGGGTTTGGCCGCGACAAGGCTTTCATAGTCGAGGCCCATCGCCGCAAGCGTCGAAGGCGGCAGATTGGCGACGACGACATCGGCGGTCGCCACCAGCCGCTTGACGATGCCGCGTCCCGTTTCCGTCATCGGATCGAGGGTGAGGCCGAGCTTGCCCCGGTTCATTTGCAGGAACATCGCCCCTTCGCCGCCTTCGCCCGGCCCGGCATCGGGGACGATGGGCTGGACGAAGCGGTCTTCGCTGCCTTCGCGTTTTTCGATGCGGATGACCTCGGCCCCGAGATCGCCCAGCAGAGCCGCGCAATAGGGCCCGGCGATATATCGTCCGAAATCGAGAACGCGGATGCCCGAAAGGACGCCCGCCGCCTTGCCGTTTGCCGCCAATTCCGCCTCCTGGTGCCGTCGCCCCTGTCGGGGGCGCTTCCCGGGGCACGATAGTGAGGCTCCCTCCCTAAAGAAAGCCCCCGGAAAACCGTCGATTTTGCCATTTGTTTAAGGATTGCCCCATAAGGTTTCCCCAGCGATTGGCTGGCGGAACGCCGGCCAGCGAGGGGGGAATTCGTGGTCAGATTGACGATTGGGCGCGTGCGAACGATGACGGCCGGCGCCTCGCCCGCCGGTGCGGTCGAGCGCGCCTATCTATGGTCCGGCGAGTTCGCCGACCCAAATCTTGAAGCGCATTTCCAGGAAGCCACCTGGGGCGAGACGATCGAACGGATGCGGGCGATCCAGCTCGGCGTCTATCTGTTCACGGCCTGGGCGATCTTCGAATATTTTCTGTTCGGCCCGACCTGGACGTTCTTCACGGTACTTGGATTGCGCTGCCTTGCGCCGTTGGTCAGCCGGGTGCCGCAGCTTTTCTTTTCGGACTCGGCCCGGCGCGAGGGCTTCTATGCCGCCGTGACTTTCGCGCAGGCCTATATCTTCGGCACCTTCCTGGTCTCGGTGGCGGCCGGAGGCATGTTGCCGGCCGAGCAGGCCCTGAGCGCCGTGCTGTTCATTTTCGCCTTTTATTTCGGCGTTCCGAACCGGCTCAAACTCAATATCGCCGTGGCTCTGGTCTCGACCGTCGCCTTCATCGTCGTCATCTCCGGCTACGAGGCGGCCACGGTGCGTTCGCTGGCTCTGATTACGCTGCTGCTCTTCATGTCGAATATCGTCGGCGCGCAGGCCGTGAGGGTCGCCAACAAGCTCCGCCGCAACGAATTCCTGACCCTGATGCACCAGAAGGAACTGAACGAACAGCTCTCGCGCGAGGTTGCCGTGCGTCTCGAAGCGCAGCGCGCCGTCCGTGCGACGGAAGAAAACTTCCAGAGCATCTTCCGCGCCGCACCGCTGCCCATCGCGCTCATCGACCCGGCAAACTACCGCGTCATTCAGGCAAACAACGCCGTGCTGGAACTCTTCGGCCTTCGCGTCGAAGAGGCGGGCTCGATCGACGCCCGCCGTTTCTTCGCCGACGAAGAAATGCGCGACAGGTTGAACGAAGCGGCCGCCGGGGGCCGTCCGCGCGGGCCCATCGAAGCGCGGCAGCAATGGGCCGACCGACCGAT